>CAVRUP010000011.1:0-189803 GCA_963724335.1 uncultured Alphaproteobacteria bacterium
ATGCCGCACAACGGCGCGGCAATGCTTAAACAACCCGGATTGATCAATTAGCTGTATCGATGCGGGATCAATTGCCTCCGCCGCGAGCCCACTAAGCATTCTTTCGAAAAATCCCGACATGCCAAGCCGCCCTTTGGTTTGTGGCGTTCGCCGGTAAGTATATTTACGCCTTTTTACAACAAGACGCAAGCAAAAATGCCGAAAATCCCAATAATATCAATACTATACGTAGATGTGTCCCGTATATTACACTGATATACTGACACCTATATTTGTATTATACATATCGGTGCAGGAACCTGCACCGATAAGACTTGCCTAAGTCATTTAAATATCGTACTATTATATGCATCCGACGTTGCAAACAACGAAACACCGCCGTGAATACTACTGACCAACCTAGGTATATTTCCGACCATCGCGTAAGTACGGCGCGGCAAGGCAAAAGCGGCCTCGGGCTCAATGCTCAGCGGCAAGCGGTCTTAGCCTACCTAAACGGCGCAAAACTCATCAGCGAGTTCGTCGAGGTCGAAAGCGGCGGTCGTAATGACCGTCCGGAGCTCACCGAAGCGTTAGCGGCGTGTCGTCTACAGCGGGCCACCTTGGTAATTGCAAAGCTGGACCGGCTTGCCCGAAATGTGGCCTTTGTCTCGAACCTTATGGACGCTGGGGTGGAGTTTGTTGCTGTGGACTATCCGACCGCAAACCGGCTCACCATCCATATCTTGAGTGCAGTAGCCGAACATGAAGCTCGAATGATATCCGAACGTACCCGCGCTGCATTGGCCGCTGCAAAAGAGCGGGGAAGAGCTCTCGGTGGGTTCAGAGGACGTGCGGGTACTTGCGCCGACTGTGCACGCGCCCGCGCCACCAGAACCGCCAAAGCCAATCGGCGGGCATCCGATCTAGCGCCGACAATCCAAGCTATTCGTGAGGGCGGTGGGCGTTCGCTTCGGTCTATCGCCACCGGTCTAAATGCACTGGCTATTGCAGCGCCTCGTGGAGGCTTATGGACTGCGGCGCAAGTTCGGCGTGCCCTTCAACGCATGCCAGCAATCCCCCGACAACTCGTGAACTCATAAAGCAGATACTGTTCGCATCGACGTGCCAATGCCCGCTTTCCGGCCCAGAAGCGAACATTTTTAAACCGTCGCGTGAACTGCCCCCTTCGAATTTGTGCTTACGGGCAATCGAGAAAATCGCTACCATGATGCCGGCCGGAAAGGCATCCCAGCGTTACCGTTTTGGGGGCAGGCAAACCAGCACAATCCAAAAATCGCTGACAAGGTCCGCGGCTTCTCATTTCAGGAGTTGGAGACATGACGACCTATACGTTTTCTCCGATTGACGATGGCACCTATGGCACCGCCGCTTCTGGCATCAACGACGTGGGCCAGATCGTCGGGCACTACTTTGACAGCAGCGGCGCGAATCCACCGGCTTCCTCTACAGCGGCGGCATCTACACCACGCTCGACGATCCGTCGGGCATCGGTAGCACCGTTGCGTATGGCATCAATGACGCGGGCGGTATCGTCGGGCAATACATTGACAGCAAGAGCATGGTGGAGAGCTTTACATACAATTTCGGCCCTATCACGGGCTACTTAGGGGAATGAGATCAACACTGTTTGGCATCAGCGACGTGGGTTGGGTTGGAAACTACACGTCTAGCCACAATATGTCGCACGCTACCCGAGATTTCGCCATCGTGCTCAGCGATCCGTTCGGCTTCAATGGCACCTTCGCGTATGGCATCAATAACGCGGGCCAGAGTGTCGGGTATTATCTGGACTTATATAACATTCCGCACGGCTTCCTTTATAGCGGCGGCAACTACACCACTATCGACTACCTGTTGGGCACCAAGGGTACCTTTGCGTATGGCATCAACGACTTGGGCCAGATCGTCGGCACCTACATTGACAGCAACAGCAAGCCGCACGGCTTTCTCTATAGCGGCGGGACCTACATCACGGTCGACGATCCGTTGGGCACGTATGGCACCACTGCGTTTGGCATCAATGACGCTGGCCAGATCGTTGGGCAAGACACCGACACCAACGCCGCGACGCACGGCTTCCTCGCAACACCTCCGACGTCTCCCACTTCAGTGCAGCAAGAAGATCCTCGGCCTTTATGCGGCGCTCTACGACCGCGCTGCCGATTTCTTCGGTGATCCGTATTGGGTCGGCATCGATGGTCAGCAATCTGACTCAGGCGGAGTAACAGTCGCTAATGCCAATACCACCGCGGTCACGCTCAACGACGCGGGGGTACTCGGCCAAGCCTTTGTCAACACGCAGAGCACGTACTTTAATCAAGCCTATGGCAGCTTGACCGACAGCGATTTTATCAATGCGCTCTATGTCAACATCGGCGGCAATGCCGGCGATCCTGGCGGGGTTGCCTATTGGGAGGGCTTGTTGCAGCAGGCCGAGGCGAGCGGTGAAAGCGTGCAGGCCGCACGTGCTTGCTCTATTGGGACAGTTTGTGCATGACCTGATCGGTGTCAATCTGGCGCTCTTTACAACCCTGACGCCAGACCAACTCTTGGCAGCGGAGCAGCGCCAGGAGGGGATCAATAACAAGATTGCGGTGTCGCTAGCCTACTTGAACGCCTCGCAGCAGCCCAGCGGCAGCATCCTTAATGCACATAATGTTGGCGATGCGGCCTTTAACGCGGCGATCACGGTCATTTATGGGGTGAACTCTAACCCGACCACGGCCAATGTTGCCATCACCGGAATCCTCAATGCCGTGGGTCAGCAGGATCTCACATTGATCTGAGCCGCGACCGCCTCGTGCCGTGCGTTGTCATTGGGTTCAGAGCCGTTTAGCTTCAGAGCTGTGCCTGCGAAAACCGTACCAGTGCAGATAACTCCTTCCCGACTTATCAGTGACAACAAAAAATGACAATCAGCATTGAATACCGCAATTCTCGACACACGCTCTTAATTACAGCGTTGATCTTATTATATTCTTTCCACGACTTATCATCGTCCCAATCCTCGTCCTCCTCTAAGATGCTTTTTATCATCCCCAAAATCGTCGGTTATGCTTCTTAGAATGGCCGCCGAGATGTCAGACGATATGTTTTTTTTCTGCAATAATTCTGTGACCTCATTACGTTTTTTGGAAACGATTTTTAACAAGCTATCAATATCATCAAGCCTCGAACCCACATCATTTATCCTCACACTCAATAAATCACGACTTCGGTCTGTTGCTCGAATTAGCTTGTGGCCTAACTCATCAAGAGATTTCACAAGCTTGGCTAGCAGTGCATTTAGCAGCGCATTTTGGGTGTCGCTCAGTTTCAAATTGAAAGACGAAAGCGCATGCGCTACAGCAAGCTCTACCTTGCCCTGTGATCTGTTGTGCTCCACTGTAACTTTACGGAAGTCCTCAACAAGCCTCTGATGTTGAGAGGCGAAATCTTCAAACATATCGTCTATTTCATTGCATTTGTCTTCGAAGAAGTCGGCATTGATCAAATCTGCAGCACCAATGCTGAAGTGTCGAAATGCATAAAATATCTTTACCATTGTATTCGGCAGAGCATCCAAATCTGCGTTCCATTCCTCCCGGCATCGATCTCGGACCTCGGCACTTACCCGGCGCACAGCCCGCTCAAGCAACCGTTTCGAGAAATAAGGAAGCCAAGAGTAAGCCTCGACGATTAGGAACCCTGCAAGAACAGAGACTATGAGTTCCATATCGGGCTCCCATTCGGAACGCCAAGCGTCGCTAAGGCATTGCGTGACTTGTTGTATCCAACGCCGGTGAGACTGTAGAGGCGTTTTCGGGGACGGCCAGCTTCGCTTGGATCGAGCACTTCCCAGCGGCTCTTTAGCCATCCTGCGCGTTCAAGCCGCATTAGGATTGGATACAGGGTGCCGGAGAGCATCCGTTTGCTTCCAGATGTCTGAGCCGGCAAGACTGGCCTTCGGTCGTCGATGAAAATGCTCATCACCCGGAGCATCTGATGGGACAAGCGGGGATCTTTTTTCGCCATTATTTGCACCATAATTTTCGAATAGCCTTACTATGTATATCAACTATGTATCTCTACATAGGTAGAAAGTCAACATGAAATATTTTGGTGTGAGTTCAGGCGCAGCTCGTTGAGAGTTCTGATGTCCGCTGTCGGTCATTCGCTACCGAGCCATGCAGGCCCAGTGCCGCTGTGTGCCACTTCCGGAGAGCAGTGGCTGCGAAAACCGCACGAGTGCAAAACGGGTCCCCATTTTTAACTGTCCGAAAAATTCCGGGAAAAATTTACAAAAATGATCCTGTAATACGCAATAGAAAACGGCCCCGTATAAGACGAGTATACCCATAAAGCACCGGAAAAGAGCGGACACGTCTTACAGACGTATTAGGGGTTACCTCGATTATTTAATTGCGGTCGAAACCAATGAAAACTTAAATCCTGCTATTCGCGGCTCATATTTTATTCTGAAGGGCGCTAATTCAAATATGGGCCGCAATCATAACTGCTAGTTTGTGCAGGAACCTGCACCGATCTTACTCGTGCCCGACCGATCCCATATAAATCGTCTCAACGCTCTGTGTTGATGCCCGCCCAGTGATCAATGAAAGCATCCGTCTTGTCGCACTGTGCTAACTGTGCATCGAGTGCACGAATGTAATGTTGGCTTTTGCGAACCACATCCGCGTTTGATTGGTCAACAAACTTCAGAATATTGGCTTTAAAGTCTTGCAGCCAGTTGCGAAGATTTTGATTTGAAGTCTTTTCCTTTTCTGGATCAAACTTTACGCCATGACCAGCAAGCATGAATGAGTGAGAGAAGGACTTAAACGGAAAGATCGCAGTTAGCGCGCCATCAGTTTTGACGTACCGCGAAAACATTTTCTTCACGCATTCGTCGCCAGCCGCTGTCACGTACTGGACCACTTCTGTGTCAATTTCAACAAAGGGCGTCCCCCGCTCATCGGCATCTTGCCTGAACACTTTTACTTGGTGCTCGCGCTCATATGCATCGATATACCCAGAGCCCATAAACTGATCTCGATTATGATAGATCATGCCGCGCTTAATGTAGCCGCGGCACATGATACCCTTAGTCAGTAACCGAAGAACCGCCCCCGAACAGTGATTAATAAGATTGATTACACCCGCAGGTGAAATTTCAGCAGATACGATGACGCAGTCAGAAACCTGTGTGACCTGAAAATCTAGATCCCTTCTTTCGTACTGGGAACGGGGACAAATCGTAGGACCAAATTTTATGAAGTGCTCACGGTCCTTTTCGCTGCCAAGCATTTTGACTATATCGACAAGCTCATGCATGGACATCCTGTGGCCGGTTTCCGCAGAATGGACCATCGCTCGGAAGCCGAGGATGTCGATAAAGGCGATGAACTTATCTTTGGGCTGAATATCTTCTGCCATAGCGCCGCCTCCTGTTCCGGCCGATCAACGATGACTATCCGGTACGTCAACCTCGCGTTCAGGCAACTGCAATAATATTTTGTGACTAAATACTTTGCGGTGGTACACAAAACTGGCATACATCAAGCGGACCACAACGCGAAACGTCCTGATTTTATTGAATTTCAGAGCAGTGGGCGTGCCTCCCCTCGGCTCCACCAACCTTCGCGGCTAACGCCGCTTCGGTTGGCAAGCCAGCCTAGAACCGCGAAGGTTGCCCGTCGTAGCCCGCAGGGCGAAGACGGGCTTTTTAATTATTGACGGCTTCCCGCCCGATCCAGTGATCGATGAAGGCGGTAAGCCAGTTGCGCGAGGCATGGTCATGCACCGCGCGGTCGGCGACATGCTCTTCGCGCTGCTTGGCGCCGGGAAGTTCCATGCGATGGGCGCCGCGCACCAGCCAGCGATACATCATGGCGTGGGTGACTTCGGGGTGGAATTGCAGCGCATAGCCGGTGCCGTAACGGAACGCCTGCACGGAAAAAGCATCGTCGCCCTCGGCCAGCAATTCGCTGCCGGCCGGCAATTCGAAGGTCTCGCGGTGCCATTGATAGACGTGATCCGGCCACTCGGGGCAGAGCTTGAGCCCGGCCGCGGTCGGGCGGATCGGATAATAGCCGACCTGGGCATGGCCTTGCGGATGCGGATAGACGCGGGCGCCGAGATGGCGCGCCATCATCTGCGCGCCCAGGCAGATGCCGAGATAAGGTTTCTTGTCGCGCAGCGGCACGCCGATCCAGTCGATCTCGCGCTTGACGAAATCTTCTTCGTCGTTGGCGCTTTGCGGGCCGCCGAAAATCGCGGCGCCGGCATGCTCGTCCATGCTCTCCGGCAGCGGATCGCCGAAACGCGGGCGCCTTATGTCGAGCGGATAGCCGAGCTTGCCTAGCACCTGGCCGACCCGGCCGGGCGAGGAATGCTCCTGGTGCAGGATGAGAAGGACCGGCTTCAACATGGCGGTTCGACGCGCGATTCTGCGCTGGTATCGAGTACTAACCGCTTTGCCGGCGTTTGCAATATGACCCGCGGGAGGCGGCTATGTGGTTTACGCGGACCGGCGCCGGCGCTGCCGGGCATCCATCAGCGCCAGCACCAGGCTGCGCGGGACATAACGGACCAGGAGAATGATCAGCTTGTTGATCAACCCCGGCACCACGGTCCGGCGGCCTTGCATCAGCCCGCGATAGCCCGCCTCCGCCACGCGTTCCGCGCTTTGGATGAGAATGGCCGGGGCCATGCTGCCGGAAATGCCGGCACGCGCCCCGAATTCGGTCGGTACCGGACCCGGGCAGAGCACGGTCACCCGCACCCCGCGCGATTTGAGCTCGCTGTGCAGCGCCTCGCTGAACGACAGCACAAAGGCCTTGGTGGCGTAATAGACCGTCATGCCCGGACCGGGCAGATAGCCGGCCATCGAGCCGACGTTGAGGATGCCGCCGCGATGGCGCGCCAGGCTATCGACAAAGGCGAGCGACAGCTCGGTGAGCGTACGCACATTGACGCCGATCATTGCCAGTTGCTCGGCGCGGTCGAGCGTCGTGGCGGTCCCGACCAGGCCGAAGCCGGCATTGTTGACCATGAACTGCGGCTCGGCTCCTTGCGCGGCCAGCGCTTCGCCGATCAGGCGGGCGGCATCGCTGCGTTGCAGGTCGGCGACGATCACCAGCGGCCTGACGACGCCGGCCGCCGCGATTTCATCGGCTAACGCGTGCAGGCGATCCTCGCGCCGCGCCACCAGCGCCAGGGCATGACCGTTGCGCGCGAACACGCGCGCCAGTTCCGCGCCGATGCCGGCCGAGGCGCCGGTGATGACGGTGACAGGTTGCAAGCCGCTCATTGCTTTGCATCGCCTCCGTCCACGAGGGTCGCCGAAACCCGCTCGCGCAGCGCGATCCGCTCACTCTGCGAAACGCCGAGCAGATCGGCCGCCCGCCAGATCAAATTATCCTCGAATTCGGTGATGACCCCGTCGGTATAGGCAATTTGCCACATCATTTCGACCATGCGCGCGCGGCCCGCTTCGTCAAGCGAGCGGTTGAGCCGGGCGGTGAAGTGATAGAGATCGATCGCTTTCTGCTCGGCTTCGGCGGCCGCGGCGACCAGTTCGTCGGTCGCGGCATCGTCCAGGTTGAAGCGCTGCTTGATCACGGCGTGCAATCTGTCGCGCGCGGCGTCCGAGACCGCGCCGTCGATAGCGGCCGCGTGCATCAATAGCGCCGCGGCGGCCAGGCGGTAATCGTCATCCTCAAAGCGGCTGGGATGTTTGCCGCCCTCGCCCAATTCGGAAATCAGCTTTCGCAACGAAACGAACATGACCGCATTAATCCTTGCACCGGCGCGCCCCGCCCCCTGCATCTATGAACGCGATCGGCCGCCCGGTAGTCCGGACGGCCGATGCGTAACGTCACGGCGCCGCTCAGGCCTTGGCGACCGCGACATCTTCCAGCGCCCGGTTGCGCGGCTCGACGCCCCAGGCCCAGACCACCACGATCTGGATGACCACCAGCGCGATCATCAGCCAGACCACGCCGGGCAGCTTGTAGTGCACCATCAGGTAGCCGACCACGAAGGGCGACACGACGGTCGCCGCCCGGCCGAGCGTGTTGCAGATCCCATTGGCGCGCAGCCGGATTTCGGTCGGGAACAGCTCCGGCGTATAGACGCCGAACAAGAGCGCGGTCTGCACATAGATCGCCACGATCAGCACGAAGCCGACGCTGAGCACCGTCGCCGGGTCGGAAGCCGCATTGAAGCGCGCATAGACATAGCCGAACACGATGGTGACGATCGACGCGCCGATGATGCTCCAGCGCCGTCCGATAGCGTCGGAACTCCAGGCGCCGACGCGCGCAGCCGACCAGCGAGGCCGCCGACAGCACCACCGTATAGGCGAGCGAATGGGCGATAGTGAGGCCCTGACGCAGGAAGAACTGCGGCAGGAAGATCACGAAGCCGAAGATCAGCGTGTTGATCGTGATCAGAACCCAACTGCCCACGATCATGCGCTGCAGGATCGGCGGCCGCAGCATGGCCGACGCGGTGAGCTGCGTGACCGGCGCGGCAATCACCGGTGGCGGCAGCGCACCGCCGCCGGCGGCTTCCTTCTCGATCGATTGCATCAAGGCTTCCGCTTCCGCGCTTCGACCTTCCGATTCCAGCCAGCGCGGGGATTCCGGCAGATTCTTGCGCAGATACCAGACGATCAGCGAGCCGATGCCGGCGATGACGAACATCGGCCGCCAGCCGAAACTCGGAATGATCAGATAGCCAAGAATGGCGGTGACCGGGAATCCCGCCACCACCAGGAACGCCATGAGAGCGAGCCAGCGGCCGCGCGTCTTCGGCGGCACGAACTCGGTCAACGTCGAATAGCCGACCACGATCTCGGCGCCCAAGCCCAGCCCCTGCACGAAACGGCAGACGATGAGCTGGCCCATATCCTGCGCGAAGGCGGCGGCGAGCGAGGCGAGCCCGAAGATCAAGAGGTTGATCTGATAGGTGAAGCGCCGGCCATATTTGTCGCCGATAAAGCCGGTGATCAGCGAGCCGAGCGTCATGCCAACGAAGGTCAAGGAGAGGAATTGCAGGTTCTGCGGCAGCGTCGAGAATTTGGTCTGGATCGTGGACGCCAGCACGCCGCCGGCGACGTAGAGATCGTAGCCGTCGAAGAACATGCCGGCGCCGACCAGCCAGAAGATGCGATAGTGAAACGACGAGATCGGGAGCCGGTCGAGACGTGCGCCGGCGTTCACTGCGCTAGCCATTTGATTCCCCCCTGCTGACCGGATGTTGAACCACCGGCCTTGTTGCCCCACCGCCGTATCGTAGTCGAGACGGCGCGCAGGCGCCACCGCATGAGCGGCCGGCCGCGAAATTCTCGCGCTCGTATCGAGAATCTTGAATGTTGAGAATCAATCCCGCCGGCCAGATGTCTATCGGGCGCGGCAAGGCAAGGCCTATTCGATGGCCTTGCCCTTGCGGTAGCTGTCTTCCAAGAGCTGCAGATTGTTCTGCACGTATTTATTGCCGGGATCCTTGCGCAGGGCGGCGTCGAGCTTCTCGCGCGCGCGCTTGTAGTCGCCGCGCAGCATGTAGGAATAGCCCTGGTTGTTCAGGATCTCGGTGGTCGACCCGACGATGCCGACAGCTTGCGCATAGGCGCGGTCGGCGAGATCGAAGCGGCGCAAGCGGTCGTAGGCCGCGGCCAGCCCGAGCCAAGCCTCCGCGTCGCGCGGATGCAGTTCGGCGGCGTGGCGGAAATATTTCTCGGCCAGTCCGAAATTGTTGGCGCGGTACTGCTTTTTGCCCAGGCTCAAGGAGTCGTTCGGATCGCTGCCGAACAGGCCCGGTTCGGCGACGGCGGGCGCGCCGAGCGGCGGCGGCACCTGTTCCGTGGCCGCGGCGTCGGTCGCCGGCGCCGCGGCGAAAGCGTCCGCGCCCGGCGTTTTCGATTCGAACGGATTGGAAAATTTTCCGGCGCTGCATCCCGCCAGCCATAGACCGGCCGCCGCAACAAACAGGGCTCGGGCAAATCCAATACGCATGACAAAGCCTGGCGGAAGCGCCCGCGATCGGGACAAGGATTAAGCTAGGAGAGGTTAGTTAAGAAATTCTTCACCCTGTGATTTGCCGCAGGCAAATCATATGAAGTGCCCGATATGCAGGCGCACGAACACCGGTAGCAAGATGACGACGAACAGCACCGGGAAGATGCACACCATCATCGGCACCGACAGCTTGGCGGGCAGCGCATAGGCCTTTTCCTCGGCGAGCGAGAGCCGCTTATGGCGCATATCGTCGCTGTAGACCCGCAGCGCATCGGTGATGCTGGAGCCGAGATCGATCGACTGGTTGATCAGCGTCGCGAAAGCGTGCGCCTCGTCCAATGCCAGCCGGTCGGCAAAACGCTCGAGCGCGTCCTTGAGCGGCCGGCCGGCGCGGGATTCCAGATTGGTCATATGGATATTGGCGGACAGCGACGGATAGCTGTCGCCGAGCTCGCGGCCGACGCGTTCGAGCGCGGCCTCCATCGACAGCCCGGAATCCGCGCAGACCACCAGCAAGTCCATGAAATCCGGAAAGCCGGCGCGGTGCTCGACCTTGCGGGCGGCAATGCGCCGGTCGATATACATGCTGGGACCGACATAGCCGGCGATGCCGCCGACGATCACCATCAGCCAAAAGAACGTGGTTCCGTGCGACGCGATCATCGGCCGCGCCAGGAACACGGCGGCGGCGATACCGACGGCGAGCGCCGTGCGCGCTATGAAGAAAAAGGCGACCCCGCGCGGATCGTAAATGCCGGCTTGGATCAGGCGGCGGCGCAGCACCTTCATGTTCTCGTCGTTGGTCGCGGAATAATGCTTGGTGGTGTATTCGATGAGCTGGGACACCGCCTTCAGGCTGGAATATCGCAACGAGCGTTTGGGATTGGCGCCGCGCTCGCTCTCGTCCAGGATGTGCGAGGCGCGCCGTTTGACCGAGCCGCGCACGCGCGCGAACGCCATCACCGAGAAGGCCATGGTGCCGGCGGCGAGGAATACCAGCATCGCCATCATCATGCTGGCATTGTCGTGAAATACGTGGCTGAAAGCCGAGGACATCATGTTCATCGGTCAGATCCTGAAATTGACCAGGCGGTACATGATGAAGTTGCCGACGCCCATCCAGCAGCCGGCCAGCACCAGCGCGATCTTGGTCAGGTCCTCATGCCAGACGCTGCCGTAGAAATTCGGCACCAAAAAATTGATCACCGCGAACATGCCGATCGGCAGCGACGACAGGATCAGCGCCGATGCGCGGCCTTCCGCTGCCAGCGCGCGAATCTTGCGGCGCATCTTGAAACGCTGGCGGATCACCGCCGAGAGGTTTTCCAGGATTTCGCCGAGATTGCCGCCGGTCGAGCCCTGGATCGCGACCGCGGTGACGAACAGCGGCAAGTCGTCGGTGCCGACGCGGAAATACAGATTGCGCATCGCGGTCTCTAAGTCGGCGCCATAGGTGATCTCGTCGGTGACGGTGCCGAACTCGCTGCCGATCGGGTCGGGCAGTTCGCGCGCCACCATGTTGATGGCGATCGGAACCGGATGCCCGGCGCGCAACGAGCGCACGATGATGTCGATGGCGTCGGGGAACTGCGCGGCGAAATTCTTCTGCCGGCGCGAGCGCAAGAACCTAAGCGCCATAAACGGCAATACCAAGCCGCTGAACAAAGCGGCCAAAACGGCGTGCAACACGCGTTCCTCGAACACCATGGTGACGGCGAAGGCGCCGATCATGACGATCAGGACGATCAGCATCAGCCGGCCGAAACCGATGGTCAGGCCGGACTGCAGCACAAGCTTGTTGAGGTTGATGAGCGGCAGGCGGTAATCGCCGCCGCTGGTCAGCCCGCGCTCGCGCCGCAACTGCACCAGGACGCTCTCGCGGTCCGGCTTGCTGTCCATCACCTTGAGACGGCGGTTGATGTTATTGCGGTAGGACGCCTTGTTGTAGAACAGCAGATAGACGCCTTCCGCGAACATCGCCGCCGAGACGCCGACCAAGAGATAGATCAGATAGACCGGGTTGAAATCGAAAATGTGCGTCATAGCGGCTGCGAGGGATCGAAGAAATTGCCAGGGAGCTTGACGCCCTGGTTGACGAGATGGGTGAGGAAGCGCGGGCGCACGCCGGTGGCCGTGAAATGGCCCTGCACGGTGCCATCCGGCGCGATGCCGGTGCGCACATATTTGAAGATTTCCTGCATTTGGATGATGTCGCCCTCAAGCCCGGTGAGCTCGGCGATCGAGGTGACCTTGCGCTTGCCGTCGGACTGGCGCGACAGCTGGACGATGAGTTGGATGGCGCCGGCGATTTGGCCGCGGATCGAGGCCACCGTCATCGGCAGGCCGGCCATGCCGATCATCTGCTCCAGGCGCGAAATGGCGTCGCGCGGCGTATTGGCGTGAATCGTCGCCATCGAGCCTTCGTGGCCGGTGTTCATCGCCTGCAACATGTCGAAGGCTTCCTCGCCGCGGCACTCGCCGAGGATGATGCGGTCGGGTCGCATGCGCAGGGCGTTTTTCACCAGTTCGCGCTGGCGGATTTCGCCCTTGCCTTCGATGTTGGGCGGCCGCGTTTCCATGCGGCCGACATGCGGCTGCTGCAGCTGAAGTTCGGCGGCGTCTTCGATCGTGATCAGGCGCTCCTTTTCCGAGATGAAGGCGGAGAGCGCGTTCAGCATGGTGGTCTTGCCGGAGCCGGTGCCGCCCGAAATGATCGTGGTGATACGCGCTTTCACCGCCGCCGCCAGCAGTTCGGCCATGGGCGGGCGCAACGCGCCGACTTCAACCAACTTGCCGAGATGCAGCGGCTTCTTGGAGAATTTGCGGATCGAGACCAGCGGTCCGTCGACGCCGATCGGCCGCACCGCCACGTTGACGCGCGAGCCGTCTTGCAGGCGCGCGTCGCAGAGCGGATGGGATTCGTCGACCCGGCGGCCGACCGCGGAAACGATCTTGTTGATGATGCGCAGCAGGTGCTGCTCGTCCTTGAAGCGTACCGACAGCGGTTCGAGCACGCCGCGGCGTTCCACATAGACGCATTCATGACCGTTGATCAGGATGTCGTTGATGCTTTCGTCCTTGAGCAGCGGCTCGAGCGGACCCAAGCCGGTCATCTCGTCGAGAATTTCCGAGACGAATTCGGCGAGTTCCTGGGTGTTGAGCGCCAGCCGTTCGGCCATCACGTATTTCGCGACACAGTTGCTGGACGTGATCTGCGGATTTCCTCTTCCGGCAGCTTTTCCAGCGCCGAAAGATTGATTTCCTCGATCAGCCGGCGATGCAGGCGCACTTTGGCGTCGAGCAGCTTGTCGCTGAGCAGCGGATTGGCCGACGCATGCGGCTGCACCGGGGGCGCTTGTTCCGCCGGCACTTCCGGCAGCGCCGTCCAGGTCGCGCCGCCGAACGCGGGCGTCAATTCTTCCGCGACCGGGGTCTCCGGCGGAGCAGCGCGTCGGAATGAGAAACGGCCGGCCATCGCTTCTTCCTTTTTTACTGCGCGACGGAAAGCTTGAATTTCTTGACCGGCGCCGCGGCCTTCTCTTCGGCCTTCGGCTTGCCGGCGGCGGGTTCCAGCATCAGCTTCTTCAAGGCCACGGTGATCTTGTTGCCGGGCTTGACCTCGTCGAGCGGCACGCCGCGGTCGATCGCCTCGCGCACCAAGGCGTAATCGTTCGGGATCGCCGCCACGAAGGCTTCGCCGAGCGTCTGCTCGAGGTCGCTGCGGCGCAGGCCGGACGAGAACATGCGGTGCTGGAAGCGATTGACGATGACCTGCGGATTGGGTCCCTCGCCCAGCCGCTCCCTGATCGCGGCCACCAGTTGCTTGGATTGACGCAGGCTGGGCACGGTGGTCTCGCTGACGATGAACAATTTGTTCGAGCCGAGCAGCACGCTGTCGGTCCAGGAGAACCAGGTGCGCGGCATGTCGAACACGACATAGTCGAAATTGGTGGAAACGAGGTCAAGCAGGCGCGTCACCACGTCGGGATCGAACGAGCGCATTTCCGCCGGCCTATTTGGCGCAGCGACCACGGCGAGACCCGACGCGTGATACGAGAGCATGACCTCGAGCAACTGGCGGTCGAGACGGTCCGGCCGCGGCTCGATTTCCGCCAGATTCAGGCGCGGCTCGAGATCGAGATAGTCGGCCACCGAGCCGTTCTGGAAGTTCAGATCGAGCAGGCAGGTGGACGGTTTCACGCGCGGACCGCCGCTGTTGAGCATGAGCATTGCGGTCTGCACCGCCAGCGTCGTCACCCCGGCGCCGCCGACGGCGGGCAGGAAGGTGTAGATCTGCGCCTCGGTCGGCTCGGCGCTGCCGGCATGATTCTGCGACACGCGCGCGCAGGCGCGCACCAGATCGATCGCCGCCACCGGCTTCACCAGAAAATCGGCGACGCGCATCTGCAGCAGCGTGCGGGCGACGTTCTCGTCGAAACTCTGCGTCACCGCGACCACCGGCGGCCAGGCGCGCACGCGCGCCATCAGCCGCACCAGCGCGGCCATCTCCGCGTCGCTGCCGGCGTCGAGATCGACCACCACGACGGTGGCGTTTGCGACATCGAGCGTGTCGCCATGCTCCACGATCCGCCCCGGCACCATGGTGAGTTCGATCGCGCTCGATGCGCCGAATGTGGCGCGCGCGGAACGGTCGAACTCGGCGTCGGCGGTGAGCACCACCACGCGGGTCCGGTTTGAATCGGGGCTCGGGCTGCGGCCTAAACGCATGACGTCAATCGATCCCGCTTATTTCACCGGCGCCGCCGGCTGTGTCACCGTCGGTCCGACCGGGGCCGGATTGTTCTGATTGTTCGAGCCCTGCTGGTAGTTGGAGGACGTGTCCATACCCTGCGGCGGGATCACGCGATTGGTGCGATAGCGCTCGACGGCGGTTTGCATCTTCTCGCCGTTGAACGCGATATTTTTATTGGCGCTGTCGCGCGGCCAGGGATCGACCATCTGGGTGACCTTGTCGGTCGCGATCGAATTGCCGCCGGCGAGCGAAATGGTGTCGCGGCGGTCGAGATATTCCGAGCAGCCGGCGAGCGCGGCGAGCAAAGCGGCGAGCGCGAGCGTCCGCAGCAGGTTACTGGATGGCCGCATCGGAAGCCCCCTTCGGCATATCGAGCATGTGCCCGGTGAATGGATGGTCGCCGGCGGCGGCAAAACGCGCCGTAACGGGCGTGAGCGCGAGCGCCTGCGCGCGCGTGACTTCGGCCTTGCCGAGCAGGAAGAAGTCCGGGTCGTTGGGCGGCAGCGCGTCGTCGGCCGGCGTCTTGACGACGTCGCCCGGCCGCGTCGGACGCACCAGGTGCGGCGTCACGATGATGGCGAGATCGGTCTGGTTCTGCTGATAGGATTTCGAGGAGAACAGGGTGCCCAGCACCGGCACGCTGCCGAGCCAGGGCAGCTGATCGATCAGGTTCTGGTTGTTGGTCTGCAGCAGGCCGCCGATCATGAAGCTTTGACCGTCGCGCAGCTCGATCGTGGTCGAGGCGCGCCGCACGATCAGTGCGGGCACCGAAATGCCGTTCGCCACCGACACCGTGTGGGTGGTGTCGATCTGGCTCACTTCCGGCTCGATCCTCAGATTGATCAGGTTGTGGCCGAGCACGGTCGGCGTAAAGGCGAGGCCGACGCCGTATTTCTTATAGTCGACGGTGATCTGCCCGAAGCTGCCGGCTACCGGAATCGGATATTCGCCGCCGGCCAGGAAGCTCGCGGTGTCGCCGGACAGCGCGACCAGATTGGGCTCGGCCAGGCTGCGCGCGATGCCCTTCTGCTCGAGCGCGTTGATCGCCACGTCGGCCGACACGCCGCCCTTCGTCAGGTTGGCAATCATGAACCCGAACGGAGAGGAGCCGGAGATAACGCCGGCGGCCCCCACGGCCGCCGCCTGCGTGATCGGCAGGCCGGACGCCGCAACGCCATTGCCGATATTTATGTTGGGGTTGCCGAAGGTGTTCCACTGCACGCCCAGCTCGCGGCCGGCGGTGCGTGAGATTTCGATGAAGCGCACTTCCAGCATCACCTGCTGCGGAGACATCACCGACACCGAATTGATGATCTCCGGCCCGAACTGGCGCGCGATAGTGACTGCCTTGTCGAGGGTGGCGGCGTCCACCACCTCGCCCGACAGCATGATGCGGCCGTTGACCGAGGACGCTTGCAGATGCGAGCCGGCGAAGCGGCGTTTGAGCTCGTTGGTCAGCCGGCTGATGTCGTATTGCACTTCGACGTCAAAAATGCCGATCAGCTTCTTGCCCTCGGCATAGACCGACACGCGGGTGGTGCCGATCTTCTTGCCGAGAATCGACAGCGTATGATCGGTCAGCGGATTGACGTCGGCGACGTCCGGATCGCCGACCATGACGTCGACGAAACTGGTGGCGGTGCGCACGTCCTGCGACTTGCCGATGGTTACCGTCACCATGGCGGTGTGGCTATTGCCGCTGATCTGGATGACGCGATCCTGCGCATGGGCGTCGCCGGCCATGCACAGCAGCGTCGCCGCCAGTGCGGTCGCCAAGGCGATCGCCAGATCGCGCAGCCAGTTGCCGCGCTGCGTGGTCCTGTCCGCGCGCCGCCAGGCGAAGCCGGCGACATATTCGTTTTTGCTATTCACGACACACTCCCCACCCTTGATTGACCCCATGCCCGGAATTACCGGGCGCCCAAATCCTGACCGGTCGTTATGTCCCCACGACTGCCTTCGACCGGCACGGTGTATTCCTGTTTCGCCGCCGCACGCGTGACCACCACCGTCGCGGTCGCGACCTTGCCGGCGCTGACCGGTTCGTTGCTGCCCAAATCGTTGAGCGTGATCTTGCGCGTCCTGGTCTCGGCGGTTTCGCCCGCCTTGCGCAGCAGCAGCGACAAATTGCCGACCGACGACGCCAGCCAGACTTTTTGCGCTTCCACCGTGCTCACTTCGAGCGTCACCGACTTCGCCACCGTCGCCTTGGCGGCGCGCTCGTCGGCGATCTGGTCGACCGCCAGCACGCGCGCGTCCTGCAACACCACCTCGGTGGTGGCCGAACCTTTGTCGATCTGGCGCGTGAGCACCACATCGACGTGGTCGCCCGGCAGCACGAAGCCGCCGACGCCTTCCACGTCATTGACGCGGATGGTCACCGCCTTCATGCCCGGCTTCACCAGCGCCGAAAGAGTTGCGCGCTGGCCGGGGCCGGTGATTTTGAGTGCAAGCACCGGCTCGTTCGGCTCGATCGCGGTGAGAACGACGCGGCGGCCGCCATGCAAGACGTCGCTGATCTTGGTGAAGGCGCCGGCCGGCATCGAAGTTGCCGGCCACGGCACTTCCTGCAGCTCCGACGCGTTAAGCTCGGTGCCGAAACGCAGCGGCCGCTTGGCGACGACGACGGTCTGCATCGCCACCGGCTTTTTGTTCGCCTCGAAATTCATCGCCTGCATGTTGGCCTGGTTGTTGAGCCAGGCCTGGGCGATGAACACGGCGAGCAGGCCGAACACGACGGCAAACCCGATCATGACGATGGTGCTCGTACGCAAGGCTTTTGTCCCGTTTGACGCGACCTGAAACTTGGCCGTTTTGGTCGCTACAACACTAAGAGGGACAAAGTATTCAATTGCTAATTTCGCGAGCGCATCTGGGACTATGCTGAAGAGCGGCTGAATTACTATTGTTTACGGTCGGTGTCCGTCACACATAACTTTAGAGTAACCTTTCGCAACATTAAGAATACTACATGGTAACCACGCTCAACCTGTAACGATTGGTTGAGCCTAACGATCGGTTGCGGGCGACGAAAAGCCTGCAACCACGGGGCTCGCGCCCACGCCGCGTCGCGGCCCGCCGCCGCGGCGGGACATTGTCGCGCCAAAACTAGGGTTACCGAATGACATAACCGGCGTTGCCCGCCCCGCGCGGTTGCGGCAACATGCAAGCAAGGGAACAAAAAAGCCGCATCCGCACCGGTTGCGCATAACAATCCTTGCTGGGAGAAATCGTCGATGCCTAAACCGCGCATTAGCTACGTCGATCCAGCGACGGTCAAAGACCCCGCCATGATCGCCGAGTTCGAACGTTGCGCGCGCGAGGGAACGCCGCGGCCGGAAAGCCAAGCGATCCGCGCCCATGTGCCGGCGGCATTCTGGTCGTTCGCCAATACCTGGCGCGACGTGTTCAAGAACGGCGTGGCCGATCACAGCATCAAGGAGCTGTGCCGCATCTATGTCTCGCGCTCGGTGCTGTGCGAGTTCTGCGGCAATCAGCGCTCGATCAAGGCGGCCAAGGCCGGCCTCAAGGAAGCCGACTATTCCGACCTGATCAATTTCGAGAGTTCGACACGCTACGACGAGCGGCAAAAAGCCGCGCTCGCCTATGCCGAGGCTATTACCTGGGATTTGCCGACCGACGACGCGTTCTGGGCGCGCCTGCACAAGCATTTCAGCGAGCCGGAACTGGTCGAGATCGGCTATTTCGTCGCCATCACCATGGGCCAGCAGCGCTGGTTGCGCACCTTGAACATCGAACACCACCAGATTCTGGCCGGCACCGACGGCTCGATGGCGCCCGGTTTCGAGACCGCGGAAGCGCTTGCACGTTCCAAACAGGCAGCCGACTATTGGGCCAAGATCGACAGCAAACCCGCGACACAGGCCGCCGAGTGACAAGCCAGCCAACGGCGGTATCCGCCATTCGCACCTCCGCCTCGCAAACGCAGCGAGCCCCGCATCCGGGTCAGAGGACTGGCCAAGCGTTACGGCGCGCTCGAAGTGTTCCGCAACATCGACTTCGACGTCGGCCGAGCGCGAGATCGTCGCGCTGGTCGGGCCGTCCGGCTGCGGCAAGACCACGCTGCTGCGCTGCATCGACGGCCTGCTGCCGCACGACGCCGGCGAAATCTGGGTCGGCAACCAGCGCGTCGACAGAGCCGATCGCCGGCGTCGCCATGGTGTTCCAGCATTTCGGCCTGTTCCCGTGGAAGACGGTGTACGACAACGTCGCCTACGGCCTGCGCATGGCCGGCGCGCCGAAGGCGGAGATCGAGCGCAAGGTGCCGGAGTTCATCAAGCTGGTCGGCCTTACCGGCTTCGAGAACGCGTTCCCCTATCAGATGTCCGGCGGCATGCAGCAGCGCTGCGGGCTGGCGCGCGCGCTCGCGATCGAGCCGAACGTGCTGCTGATGGACGAGCCGTTCGCGGCGGTCGACGCGCAGACGCGCGAGATTCTGCAATTCGAGCTGCTGCGCATCTGGGACGAGCGGCCGACCGCCATGATCTTCGTCACCCACTCGATCGAGGAAGCGGTGCTGCTCGGCCACCGGGTGATCGTGCTCAAGGGCAGGCCTTCGAGCATCCACGAGACCATCACCATCGACTTGCCGACGTCCGCGCACGCGGGCGACGCTGCGCGAGCCGCGCTTTGCCGAATTGCGCGAGCGGGTCTGGGGCACGCTGATGCGGGAGGCGCGCGAAGCCGAATTCGTACTCGAACGCTAAACAAGAAACTGCATCGAAAAAGGGAGGATTTCATGATTCGCAGAGTGTTTGGCTTGATGGCCGGCGGCGCCCTGCTGGCCGCGCTGCTGGCGGCCGGCGCCGCGCCGGCATCCGCCGCGGACAAGAAGATCGTGATCGGCTATTCCGGGCATTCCGCCGATCTATTCGGCTCGACCATCGCCTACGTCGCCCAGAAGCAGGGCTTCTTCAAGAAATACGGCGCCGACGTCGAAATCCGGCCGTTCGACAACGGCACCGCCGCCGCGCGCGCGGTGGTCGCGGGCGATATCGACATGGCATGGTCGCCGACGCCGCCGGTGATCAACCAGATCTCCAATGCCGGCGTGCCGCTGGTCGGCGGTCTACGGCATGCCGAACCCGGATTTGGTGATCGGCACCACCGAGGCCAAGGCAAGACCTGCAAGGACGTTGCCGGCCAGGACGTCGGCGTCGACTCGATCGGCGGCGCGCGCTCGGTCGCGCTGCGCTCCATGCTGGCCGGCGGCTGCCCGAGGTGAAGCTCGACAAGGTCAAGCAGGTCGCGCTCGGCTCGAGCTCGGGCGCGGCGATGATCGCCGGCCGACTGCACTTCGCCGTGCTGCATCTCGACGACCTCGCCGAGATCGCAGCAGCAGGGCAAGAAGGTCAACATCCTGCTGGCCATGAAGAAGACCAACCCGACCAGCCACTATCTGATGCTGGTGGTGCGCAAGGACAATCTGGCGAAGAACCGCGACGCCGTCGTGCGCACGGTCGCCGCCCTGATCGAGGCCGCGCACTTCATGCAGGACCCCAAGAACGCCGACGCGGTGGCGGATGCGGCCGCGCGTGACCGGCCACAGCAAGGAAGTCAACAAGCTGGCGCTCAAGGAATTCCTCGCCATCGACTTCTGGGCGGCCAAGGACGACGGCCTGCCGCGCAACAAGCTCGAAGCGGTCGCCAAGCTGATGAAGAAGATCGGCGCCATCAAGCCGGACAAGGAGCCGGTGACCTACGACGCGCTGGTCGACCCAAGCGTCTGGAAAGACGCCAACGCGATGGTGAAATGAGACGTCGTGGACGCCGACTAGCTCCGTCACCCGAGGCGGCCGCGCAAAGCGCGGCCCTCGAAGGGCGACGGCCCGGGCCCTTCATCCTTCGAGGCTCGCTTCGCTCGCACCTCAGGATGACGGGCGAAAGGCTCGACAATGCCGCTTATTGGATCGAAGTAAGTGCAACAAACGCTCCGCCGCCACGCGCCATTCTGGCTCAGCATCCTGGCCGGGCATCGCGCTCTGGGAGATCGCCGGCCGCTCGACCAGCGCGGCCTTCATGGTGCCGTTCTCGGAGACGCTGGTGCGGTTGTGGCAGCTGATCGCCGGCGGCGAATTCCTCGAGCGAGTTCCTCGATTCCGCCGCAGCTGTTCCTCACCGGCTTCGTACTGGCGCTCGCTCATCGGCATGCCGCTCGGCCTGCTGCTGGCGCGCGTGCGCGTGCTGCGCGTCGGCCTCGAGCCTTACATCATGATGCTCTACGCCACGCCGATGGTGGCGCTGATCCCCTTCATCCTGTCGCTGATGGGCTTCGGCTTCGCGCCCAAGGTGCTGGTGGTGTTCCTGTTCGCGGTGTTTCCCGTGCTCTACAACACGGTCGAGGGCGCGCGCAGCATCAAGCCCGAGCTGATCGAGGTGGCGAAGTCCTACCGCTCGAGCGAATGGGCGCTGTGGCGCGAGGTGATGCTGCCCTACACGCTGCCCTACATCATGACCGGCGTGCGCCAGGCGATCGGCCGCGCGCTGGTCGGCATGATCGCGGCGGAGTTCTTCCTGTCGTCGACTGGCCTCGGCCAGCTCATCATGGGCGCGTCGCAGAATTTCGACACCGGCGGCGTGTTCGCCTCCATCCTGGTGATCGGGCTGATCGGCGTCGGCTTGATGCGGCTCGGCCTTGCGATCGAGCAGCATTTCGCGCGCTGGAGGCAATAGCGCATGATCCCGAAAAGTGGAACCGGTTTCCGCCTTCGCGAAGCCCGCTTCGGCGGGCGAAGCAAGGTCGGACAAGATCATGCGCCGGGAAAACGGCCATGACCGAATCCGCCCTTTCGGTCCCGGTTGCCGCGGAGCGCAAGGCTTCGCCGCTCGCCGAGACTTTCGTGCCGCGGCTGACCGCCGGTCTCGTGATTTTGCTGGCGTGGGAACTGGTCGTGCGCGCCTTCGCGCCGGCTTACGTCGCCAAGCCGAGCGACGGTGGTGCTGGCAATCCCGCGCGTGATCGTCGATCCCGCCTTCCTCACCGCCACCGGCCAGACGCTGGCCGCGGTGGCCGAAGGCCTCGCCATCGCGCTCGTCGCCGGCACGGTGATCGGCTTGCTGATGGGGCGCAGCGCCGGTTCGAGCGCGCGCATCCGGCATTACATCAACGGCTTCTACGCCATGCCGATGATCGTGGTGCTGCCGCTGTTCTCGCTGTGGTTCGGCTATTCGGGCGCCGCGCGCATCGCCACCATCGATTTTCGCGGCGATCTTCTCCATCATCATCAACGTCGCCGACGGCGCGCGCTCGGTGCCCGCGCGAGTATCTCGAGGTCGCGCGCTCGTTCCGCTCCAGGCCGGCTGCGCACGCTGATCGAGATCGTGCTGCCGGCGTCGATGCCATATCTCCTGGCCGGCTTGCGGCTGGCGGCCGGGCGCGCGCTGATCGGCGCGGTGGTGGCGGAGTTCTTCCTGTCGGTCGGCGGGCTCGGCTATTTCATTCTCTATCAATTCGCGCTCCTACCATCACAACGAGGCCTTCGTCGCTGTGCTGCTGCTGGCGGGCTTCGGCGTCGGCTTCGAATTGCTGGTGAACTGGAGCACGCGGCGCTTCCTGCCCTGGTACCGCCGCGACGAAAAAGCCTGAACCTCCAAGGAAAACTCATGGACAATCAAGTTAAGGCCGCGATCGCGCATTGGGGCCCGCGCTTCGTCGCCAATGGCGTGGTGCTGACCGATTTCGAGGAAGTCACCGGCGCGCTCGCGTCCTACGACGACTGGTGCCGCGCCTGGTCGGCGCGCGCCGCCCATCACGAGCAGCTCGGCCGCGAAGCGCTGGCGAAGAAACATTTCCTCACCGCCGGCGAATGTTTGCAGCGCGCCGGCGTGTACTACCATTTCGCCTCGTTTCTGTTCGTGCACGACCAGGCGCAGATGAAGGCCGCGCACTTGAAAGCGATCGAATGCCGGCAGGCGGCGCTTGCCGCATCTAAGGCCGCCCGGCGAGCGCGTCGGAATCCCCTATCAGGGCAAGACGCTCGCCGGCATTTTGCGCAAACCTGCCGGCGCCGAAAAGCCGCCGGTGGTGGCGATGGCGGTTGGGCTCGACTCGACCAAGGAGGAAACCGACGCCTACGAGACGCCGTTCCTGGCGCGCGGCATGGCGACACTGGTGTTCGAAGGGCCGGGCCAGGGCGAGGCGCAATACGATTTCCCCATCCGCGGCGACTACGAGGTGCCGGTCAAGGCCGTGCTCGACTATATCGAGCACGCGGCGCGATCTCGATGCCGAGCGCATCGGCATGTGGGGCGTCAGCCTCGGCGGCTATTACGCGCCGCGCGCGGCCGCCTTCGACAAGCGCATCAAGGCCTGCATCGCGCTCGGCGGGCCGTTCAACTGGGGCGAAGCCTGGAGCGGCCTGCCGCAATTGACGCGCGACGCCTTCCGCGTACGCAGCCATTGCAAGACCGACGAGGACGCGCGGGCGAATGCCGCGACGCTTTCGCTCGAAGGCGTCGCGGGCAACATCACCTGTCCCGATCTTCATCGTGAACGGCCGGCTCGACCGCATCGTGCCGGCCAAGGACGCCGAGCGCCTGGCGCGCGAGGTCAAGGGCCCGGTTACGCTGATGATGATCGAGGACGGCAACCACATCGCCACCAACCGCGCCTACCGCTGGCGCTCGCAAAGCGCGGATTGGATGAAGGAGCAGCTCAAATAACTTGGAAGCCGCGCGGGATCGCGTGCAGTCTTTCAATCCCGCCTTCCGTAATCACCACCATCTCTCCCGTCTGCACGCCGGCTTTGCCGTCGCGCGTCGTGACATTGGGCTGGATCACCACCGTCTGCCCGGCGCGGAACGCCTCCTGCGGAATTGGGCCGGCTGGGCGGCTCTTGCAGCCGAGCACCGGCGGCAGATAGCCGCCGCCGTAGCCGTGCAGCAGATCATCGATGATGGTGAAACCGGCGTCCTCGATCACCCCTGAGGCCTCGATCACATCGGCCGGCATGGCGCCGGCTTTCAGCACCGCGGCGATGGCATCGAAGGCAGCATCGGCCGTAGCATGCAAATCGCGATAAAGCTTCGTCGGCTCGCCGAGCGCGAAGCTGCGCAGCACCTGGCCGGGGTGTTCCCAGAACGCGGCGCTGATCTCGGCGACAACGACATCGCCTTTCTGCACGCGCCGTGGGATCGCAAACTGCCGCGGCACGCCGAGGTCGGGCGCGCTCATCGAGGTGGTGCCGATGTAATGAATGACATTGGTCGCGCCTTGCGCAATGTAGGCGCGCTCGATCAGGTCGCCCAATTCGCGCTCGTTCAATCCCGGCTGCAGACCGTCGCGCAGCGCCGCCATGCCGAGATCGGTGAAGTGCGCGCCGATGCGCAGCCAGTCGAGTTCCTCGATTGACTTAACCTGCCGCAGTTTGGTGTAGGCGCGCGTGAGATTGGCGATGTTCGGATAGCGCGCGGAAAGCCGCGCGTGCTGCTCCGCGGTCAGCGGCCCGATATAGGCAATCCGCCCGCTGCGCGAGCCGCGCTGGTCGAGCACCTCGATCGCCGCGGCGATAGAGGACTCGCCGCCCCAGGCGACGTCGGCCTTATCGGCGATGAGGCGCGCCTGCGGCGCGTGATTGACCCATTGCACGAATAGCGCGTCACGTTTCCCCGGCGTGAGCACGCCGACCGCTTCGGCGGTCACCGGCCATTGCGTCAACCATTGCACCGCCGAGCCGAAACGGTTGTGCCCGCAGAACACCAGATGATCGCACTCGTGTTCGGCGAGCAGCGCCTCGACCGCCGCGCGCCGGCGCGCCATCTCGGCGTCCGAAAACCGCGGGATTTCGGCCTCGACGATGCGGGCGAGAAGGGGAGGAAGCGTCACGAGGCTTTTTTCGGCAGCGCCACGATCATGTCGAGCTCGATGCGCGCGCCCGGCGACGACAGCTGGTTGATGCACACCGTGGTCGAGGCCGGCCGCCAGTCGCCGAAATATTTCGCCATGGTGGCGTGCATGGCGTCGGCCTCGCGAAAGTCGGTCAAATACTTCGTGACCTTCACCACGTCGCGCCAGCTCGCACCGGTGTGGTCGAGGATCGACTTGATCGCCTCCATCGCGCGCGTGGTCTGCTCCTCGATCGAGTGCGGATGCACGTGCTCGGCCTCCACATGCGGATGCTTGTGGTAAAGCGGCGAGGGCGTCGCGCCCGACAGGAACATCAGGTCGCAGGCGCCGACGATACGTACAGCCGGTGCGTAAGGCATCGTGTGCGCCTCTTCCGGTTTGGGGTGCACGGGTTCGAGCTTGAAGCCGCGCTGGGGCTCGGTTCTCACGTTCATGCGGGTCTCCCGGGCGTGTCAGGGCCGGGCTTGTCCCGGCTATCCCGCTCAGGTTAGCACAGCATGGCAACGCGCCCAGGAGCCAAGAATGCCCTCGACAATCCTCGATTCCGCGGTGTTCCGCGACATTTTCACCACGCCGGCGATGCGCGCGGTGTGGTCGGACGAGAACCGCGTGCAGAAATATCTCGACTTCGAGGCGGCGCTGGCGCGCGCGCAAGGCAGGCTCGGCATCATCCCGAAGAACGCCGCCGCCGAGATCGTGCGCCATTGCGACGCCGGCAAGATCGACATGGCCAAGCTGAAGGAGGCGACCGAGCGCATCGGCTATCCGGTGCTGCCGGTGGTGCAGCAGCTCGTGAAGCTGTGCAAGGACGGGTTCGGCGAATGGAGCCACTGGGGCGCCACCACCCAGGACATCACCGACACCGCTACAATTTTGCAGATACGTGAGGCGCTCGATATCGTCGAGGACGACTTAAACGCCATTGCCGACGCGCTCGCCAAGCTCGCCAGGAAATACCGCGACACGCCGATGGCCGGCCGCAGCAATTTGCAGCAGGCGGTGCCGATCACCTTCGGCTACAAGATGGCGACGTTGCTCGGCGCCTTCGAGCGGCACAAACAGCGCCTGAAGGAATTGCGGCCGCGCGTGCTGGTCGGCGAATTCGGCGGCGCCGCCGGCACGTTGTCCTCGCTCGGCAAGAACGGGCTGAAGTGCCAGGCCGAATTGATGAAGGAACTCAAGCTCGGCCAGCCGGACATTTCCTGGCACACGGTGCGCGACCGCATCGCCGAGGTCGGCTGCTTCCTCGGCCTCGTCACCGGCACCTGCGGCAAGATCGCCTTCGACGTGAAGCTGCTGATGCAGACCGAAGTCGAAGAGGTATACGAGCCGTTCCACCAGGGCCGCGGCTCGTCCTCCACCATGCCGCAGAAACGCAACCCGATTTCATCCGTTTACATCACGGCGCAGACCGCCATGGTGAAGCAGCTCACCGCCGCGCTCCTGGAAGCCCAGGTCGAGGATCATGAGCGCTCCACCGGCCCGTGGGAAATCGAATGGATCGCGCTGCCGGAAATCTTCATGCTGTCGGCCGGCGCGCTGGCGCAGACGCGCTTCCTGGTGGAAGGCCTGCAGGTGAACGAAAAGAAGATGCGCGAGAATCTCAACATCACCAAGGGCCTGATCATGTCGGAAGCGGTGATGATGGGGCTCGGCGCCGCCATGGGGCGCAACCGCGCGCACGACGTGGTCTACGACATTTGCCGCGAGGTGGTGAAGACCGGCCGCCCGCTGGTCGATCTGCTGGCCGCCGACAAGGAGATCGGCAAGCACGCCAGCCGCAAGCAACTGGAGAAGTTGGTGGACCCGGCGAACTATCTCGGCGTTGCCGGAGAGATGGTCGATCGCGTGTTGAGGATGCGGAAGAAGTGAGTTTCTGTCATGCCCGCGCAAGCGGGTATCCAGTAACCCCGGTCTGAATTTAAGTCGAAGCGTCTGTGTTTACTGGGTCCCCGCTGGAGCCTGCACTCGGGCCGGCGAAGCCGGACCCGTGTGCGGGGACGACCGCTCATTGCGCCTTCGGCATCGTTTTCCAGATCGCCAGCGCCACCAGAAACGTCGCCACGCCGATCATCGTAAACAACGCCGGCACGGTGACGCCGAATTTCTGCATCACCGCGACGGCGACCGTTGCGCCGGTCATGAAAGCCGCGTTGAGCACATTGACCGCGGCCACCGTACGCGCGCGGTAGTCGGCGCCGGCCCAAGCCTGCACCGCGGCGAAAGCCGGCACGATGAACAGGCCGCCGGCGATCGCCAGCCCGACCAGATCGATCGCGACGCGAACCCCGAGCGCGGATGAAAACACCGCGCCCGGCGCTTGCGGCGAAAGCGCCGGCGCGGCGCCGAAAGTCGCCAGCCCCAGATCGAGCGCGAACGCGCCGATCAAAACGGCGCCGGCGAGCGTCGTCCTGAGCACGATGCGGCCGCGCGCGATCGCCGCCGCCAGGCCGGAGCCTAAGCCGACCGCGATCGTGAACAGTGCGAGATAGACGGTGACGGTGTCCTCATTGCCCCCGATCAGCGTCTTGATCAGCGGCGGCAACAGCGACAGCACCACGATGCCGACCAGCCAGAACCAGCTCGTCACCATGGCGCCCCACCACAGCCGTGGCTCGGCGCGCAAATGACGGATCATGCCCAAGGTCGAGGCGGCGATATTGAATGTGATCTTCAATTGCGGCGCGCCCTGCCCGGTCGGCGGGATCAGCAGCGCCGACAGCCAGCAGAGCAACGCGAAGCCCATGACCAGCGCCGCGAAACCCGCCACGCTGCCGCCGCCGCGCGCCGCCAAGCCGCCGACGATGGTGCCGGTGAGGATGGCGATAAAGGTTGCGCCTTCGACCAGTGCATTGCCGGCGGGCAATTGCTCGCGCCGCAAATGATCGGGCAGGATGCCGTATTTGATCGGCCCGAACAGCGCGCCGATAGTGCCGAAGCCGGCGAGCGCGCAGAACAAGATCGGCACCGACTGGCGCGCGAAGCCCAACACCGCCAGCGCGGCGACGAACATCTCGCAGAATTTCAGCCGTTGCGCCATCCGCGCCTTGTCGTGTCGATCGGCAAGTTCGCCGCCGAGCGCGGACAAAAAGAAATAAGGCGCGATGAAAATCGCGCTCGCCAAGCGTGATCAGGGCTTCCGCGTCGGCGTCGGCGCTGCGGAACAGGATCAGGAATACCAGCGAGGTCTTGAGAAAATTATCGTTGAATGCCGCGAAGAACTGGCACCAGAACAACGGCGCAAAACGCCTCGACAGCATCAGGGGCGGCGGCATGGCCCCTATTATTGCAAAGTTCCAGCGCCGGGTAGCACTCTACCGGCAATAAAATGGGCGGCTCAAAGGCCGCCCAAGGAGACTCGCTTCAGACAGGACGCAGTTACAGGCGGAACTTACCTCCATTGGCGGAATCGACGACGATCGCGGCCATGCTCAGCGCGATGGCGATCGCGAAGGTAATGGCAAACAGCGAGGTCCACATGGCATAGCCTCCTCGTTGGCGCGACGCGCGCGGGGAAGTCTGGCCGGTCCAACGCGGCAGGCCGGTTTTGGTTCCTGGGTTTCCGGCAGGGGATGCGGATTTTTGATGACCAATCGGCGAGCTAGAAGCGTAAGATTATTCGCCATAATGACTAAAGCTGAGCGTCAGGTTCCGGGGGTGCGATGTGGCAACAATCTTCAACGAAAGCACGGTCGCCGCCGAGCCGGCGCAAAACGGTGCCGCGCGCCAACGCTTGCTCACCGAGAAACGTGTCGCGGGAACCCGCATTCTGCTCGACCGGCTGACGCTTGAGCCGGGCGGCACGGCGCGCCTGGCGGTGCCGGCGCAAGGGCTCGCCTGGTTCCAAATGCTGGAGGGCGAAGCCGTGCTCGCGCATGACGGCGGCCGCGCAACGCTGACCGACGCGCAAGTGGCGTTCCTGCCGCCGGGGTATTCGGCCAACATTTCATCGGGCCGCGGCGCGGCTTTGCTCTATGGCGAAATTCCCGATGCCGCGCGCCTCGATCCCGCGCTCACAAAAAATCCGCCCACATTCCGCGTGGTCGACTGGACGCGCGAGCCGGTGCTCGATTCCGAGCACGACGCGCGCAAGCGCATCTATCTGGTCACGCCGAAATTGTTCGGCACCAAGGCGGTGAAGGGCGAGATGATCATCTATCCGCCCGGCACCGCGGCCGCCAATCATCATCACGTCGGCGCCGAGCATTTCATGTATGTGCTGCGCGGGCGCGGCACCGTCTACGCCAACGAGCAGCCGTTTCCGGTGCGCAAGGGCGACGTAATCTATTATCCCGACCTGGAGCGGCACTATCTCGAGGCCGCGCCCGACGAGGAACTGGTGTTCGCCGAATTTTTCGCGCCCGGCGAATTCAAGACGATCTGGGTGGACGACAGCCAGATCTGCACTTGGAGCCGACCGGCCGCGATATCCGCGGGCGAATACCGGCGCGCGAGATCAAGGCGCACTCGTCGGCGGAAGTGCTCAGCCCGGGGGATGTGTGAGATATCTCGCTCCGGCTTCGCCCTTCAGCGCGCTACGGACTGGCGAAGCTTTGAGCGAAGGCGGGTGGTGCCGGCGGAGGGATTTGAACCCCCGACCACCCGCTTACGAAGCGGATGCTCTACCGCTGAGCTACGCCGGCTGAAGCGCGCATGATCCCGAAAAGTCGGGAACCGGTTTTCGGCACAAGATCATGCGCAAACTAAAGACCCTAACGCGCGCCACTACTATCGGCGCGCGAGCCCGGAATAGCAATACGCGCCTAGGCCGCTTACCGAAACAGCTGCATGAAGCGCTGCCAGGGGGCGCGCGGCGGCGGCGAGGTGGGTTCCGGCACCGGATCGCTCTCCAAGCCGGAATCCGGCCCCGGATCGTCGGGGGCATGCACCAGCGGGATCACCGGTTCGGCCGGCTTCGGTTTGGCGGCGGGTTTCGCCGACTTGCGGACCGGCGGTTCCGGCTCGACTTCAGCCACTGTCGGCGCAGACAGTGCGACCTCGCTCGGCTCGGCGGCCGGCTTGGGCGGCGGCGGGGCCACCTCGATCACCGGACGCGAGACGCCGATCTCGGCCAGCGGCACCTTCCACATGAAACCGTCGAGCCGCCCATTCGGCGATACCGGCAGCCAGCGCTCGGACACCACGCCGTCGGCGGTCCACACCGGATCGCCGGCCGCCCGCATGGCGCGGCCCATCCATTCGCGCACGCGGCCTTCGTCGCCGTGCTCGCTTTCCTCGATATCCGCCATCAGCGTGGCGACCCGCCGCGTCGGCGCCGAGAGATACGGCGCCAGCGCCGCGCGCGCGACGGCGAACTCGCGCGCATCGAGCGCGGCGCGCGCCACGGCCAGCGCGCCTTCGAGCTGGCCCGGCACCTGGGCGGCCAACTTCTGCATGCGCGTGAGGCGTTCGCGCGCCGAGTCGCCGAGCCGCAAATCGGCATAAGCCTCGGCGATATCGGGATGCGGATTGAGCGTCCACGCTCTTTCCAGAACCTTGCGTGCCTTGCGCTGCTCGCCGGCTTCCGCCAGCCGCCGCCCGGCGAGCGCGGCCGCCGGCACCAGATCGGGCGCGAGCTTCACCGCCTCCAGCACCGCCGCGCGCGAACCGTCGCGGTCGATCTCTTCCAGCGCCAGCGCGCGGGCGGTCAGCAGCACGGCGCGCTTGCGCCGGTAGTCGGCCTTCTCCAGTGCGCCCTTCATGTGATCGAGCGCATCGAGCGCGCCGGCCCAGTCGGCGGCGGCGCAGCGATAGTCGAGCGCGGCCTGTCCGGCCCAGGCCGGCGCCGGCGACGCTTTTGCCGCCTCCTCGACCGCGAGCCGCGCGGCCTGCGGATCGTCGCGCCGCTGCGCCTCGATATAGAGCCCGCGTAGACCCAGCAGCTTGGTGTCGTCGCGCCGGGTCATTGCGCGGAAGGCGCGCTCGGCGCCGCTGCGGTCGCCGGCCATTTGCGCCGATTGCGCGGTGAGCAGCAGCGCCAGCGGATCGCCCGGCGACAGTCGCGCCGCATCGTCGGCGGACCGGCGCGCGCCGCGCAAATCGCCGGCGCCGATCGCGATCAATCCGCGCGAGATCGCCAGATAACCTTTCATCGCGCGGCGATGCCGGAAGAACAGCGACACCTGTTCGGGCGAGCGCAGGATGAAGCGAACGACCGCCCACAACAGCATGAGCACGAGCACCAGCCCGGCCAAGGCGAGCGCGGCCACCATCACCGAAGTTTCGATGTGGTAGCCCATCCAGGTGATGACAACGTCGCCGGGCCGGTCGGCGACCCAGACAAAACCGGACGCCAGCACCGCGGCCGCCAGCAGGAACAGGATCACCCGGATCATCGCGCCCTCACTTTGACCCGAGTGCGCGCGCCGTATCGGCGGCGTATTGACGGGCGGCCGCGAGCGCGGCCTGACGCGCTTTCGCCTTTTCAATCCAGGCCTGCGCCGGCGCACGCGTGGCCGCGGCGAGCTTGCCGAGATCGGAGAGCGCGCCCGCAATGTCGGCCTTGGCCGCGTCGATTTCAATGCGCGCCAGTACCGCGGACGGATCGTCGCCGGGCGGCGTGTTCACCGGGCGAATGCGCACCAGCTTGCCGGCATTGGCCTGCAGCCGTTCCAGGAAGCCGCCTTGCGGCGCCTGTGCGCCGGAAATCTTCAGCATGGCCGGCAATAGCGCGCGCAACTCCTGCGCCAAGGTCTGTGCCGCCGGTACGCCGGTCGCCGCGAACGGCGCGAGCGGCGTCAGCGCCTTGTCGTCGCCGCCAAGCTGCTTGACCGCCGCCAGCTCGTCCGCAAACGGCGCGCCGACCAGAACGGCATCGCGCAGCACCTCGGCGCTCAAGGCCAGCCGTGCCGCACTGTCGTTGCCGCTGCTTTTGGCGGAGATCTTGGCGATGTCGGCACGCGCTGCCTGGATCGCGTTCTCCAGCGCCGCGATGCGCTTGTCCAATGCCGCGATGTCAGCGCCCGAAGCGCCCGCGGGTCCGCTTGCTTTCATCGATGCTTGTAATTCCGCTACCGCCTTGACGGCCGCGTCGGCGCTTTGGCGCGCCTGCGCCGCGGTGGCGGCGATGTCGTCGCCGCGGCGGTTGAGCGCGGCAAGCGCGATGCCGAGCGACTTCATGGCGCCATCGGCGGCGGCGAGCCGCTCCGCCATGCCGGCATCGCCCGCCGGCAGCTTGGCCATGGCAGCCATCTCGCCTTCGAGCTTGCGCACGCTCTGGCGCAGCACGTCGAGCACCTTGGCGTCGGGGGCGGGCGCCGGGCGGTTCTGCAGCGCTTGCACCTGCTTCTGCAGCGCGACGATGTCGGCATCCGGTTCGTCGGAATCGGAGCCTGCCGGCAGCACGCCGACGGACCATAGCGCCGCAATCACCGCGGCGGCGATGACGGCGCCGGCAAAACCGGCGGCGATCGCGATCCTAACGACCGCATAACCGGCCGCATGCTGCGGCGGCGCGACGGGGGGTGGCTCTGGCGACGCAGCGGCTGCCGCTTCGGTCTCAGGCGGCGGCGTGGGCTCGGGAGCCGGCGGCGAATCGCCCGGCGGCGGCATTTCGGTGGCGGTAAGATCGATGGTCGGCGCTGCGCGCTTCTTGCGGCGCGATCCCTGGGCCGCGTCTTGTGGCGCGGCTTGCGGCGTTGCTTCGGGCGTTTGCGGCGTCGTGCGCTTGTCTGCCATGCAGCTCCTCGGCGAATCGGCCCACCCGACCGCAGCAAATAACGCAAATGGCGCAGCGGCGCCAATCAAGCCTGCGGCCGTTCCAGGCTCGCGATCAGCGCCGCCTCGTCCGGCCGCGGCGCGATGGCGATACGGTTGGCGCCGGCGCCCATGAGCGGCTCGGCGATCTGCGCCGACAGGCAGATATGCCGCACGCCGAGCGCCGGCCCGGCCACGCCCGCTTGCGCCGCGCCGGCGAGGTAATTCTCGGCGCTACGCTTGGAGAAATGCAACACGGCGTCGACCTCGCCGGCCGCCAGCGCCGCGATCAGCTCGGGCGGAAACGGCGCGGTGGCGGCGCGATAAACCACCGCCATCTCCGCCGCGATGCCGTGCACGGCGAGTTCCGCCACCAGATCGGCGGCGCGGTCCTCGCCGGCGAGATACAGCAACGGCGCCTTCGTATCGGCGCGGCGCGCGGCGATGAGGCGCAGCAGATCGCGCACGTCGCCGCCGGCCGAGGTGACGTCGGCAAATCCCGCCTGCCGCGCGGCCTCCGCGCTGCGCCGCCCGACCGCGAACACCGGCAGCTTGAACAAGGCCTCGCATGCCGCATGGCCGGCGATGGCGCCCGCCGCATTGGCGCTGGTGATGATGACCCCGCCCCACGTGCCGGAAAGTTCGGCCTTGACCGGCTCGACGCGCATCAACGGCGCGACCAGTACCTCATGGCCGCGCGCGCGCAAAGCGGCGGCGGTGCGTTCGCTATCGGCCTGCGGACGGGTGACGACCAGACGCATGGCTAGCCGATGAGACCGGTTGGCGCATCGCGCTTGATCGCGCGCCCGGCTTCCGCGCCGATCTCGATGGCTTCGGCGCGCGGCCCGTGCGTTCTGTGTTCACACGACGGGTTGCCATCCGGATGCGCGAGCAGCCCGCGGAAATGAATCGTATCGCCGGAAATATCGGCGTGGCCGCCGATCGGCGTCTTGCAGGAGCCGTCGAGCACCGCGAGAAAAGCGCGCTCGCAGGCGATCGCGGTGGAGGTATCGGCGTGATCGATGCGCGCCAGCAAGTCGCGCGTGCGCGCATCGTCCGCGCGTGTCTCGATGCCGATGGCGCCCTGCGCGACCGCCGGCAGGAACTCTTCCGCGCTCATGATCTTGGTCGCGTGCTGCGGTCAGCCCGAGCCGCTTCATGCCGGCGAGCGCGAGAATGGTCGCGTCCATTTCGCCGGCGTCGAGCTTGCGCAGCCGCGTCTCCACGTTGCCGCGCAGCGGCACCACGCGCAGATCGCCGCGCGCACGCTTGGCGATCGCCTGCCGGCGCAGCGAGGCGGTGCCGAGCGTAGCGCCCTGCGGCAATTCGGCGAGCGATGGCGCTTTGCGGCTGATGAACACGTCGCGCGGGTCTTCGCGCTCGAGGCAGGCCGTCAATATCAGTCCGGCCGGCAGCACGGTCGGCATGTCCTTGGCCGAATGAACCGCCAGATCGATGCGGTTATCGAGCAGCGCTTCCTCGATCTCCTTGGTGAACAGGCCCTTGCCGCCCACCTCCGCCAGCGGGCGATCCTGGATGGCGTCGCCGGAAGTGCGGATGATGACGAGCTCGATCGCCGCCTCGTCCACCCCGAGGGCGGCGGCCAGCCGCGCGCGCACGGTGCGCGCTTGCACCAGCGCCAGCGGGCTGCCGCGCGAACCGATGCGCAAGGGGGCTGCGGCCGAGGATTGCACCATGTAACCTCGCGATGCTAGGCCGGACCGGGTCCGGGCTTTCGGGTCACTTGACTAGCTATTATTTCACCCGCCGTCACCTCGCCCCTGCCGGGCCGAGGCAAGAAATGAGGGACGAATGGTTGTCCTCGGCATCGAGACGACCTGCGACGAGACCGCGGCGGCGGTGGTGGAACGTTTCGAGGACGGCCGCGGCAAGATCCTGTCCAATGTCATCCTCAGCCAGGTCGGCGAACACGCGGCCTTCGGCGGCGTGGTGCCCGAGATCGCCGCCCGCGCCCATGTCGAGGCGCTCGATCACATCGTCGCCCAGGCCATGGCACAGGCCGGTTGCGGCTTCGACCGCATCGACGGCATCGCCGCCGCCGCCGGCCCCGGCCTGATCGGCGGCGTGATCGTCGGGCTGACCACGGCCAAAGCGATCGCGCTGGTCCAGCGCAAGCCGCTGATCGCGATCAATCATCTGGAAGCCCACGCGCTCACCGCGCGGCTGACCGATGCCACGCCGTTTCCTTTTTGCCTGTTCCTCGCCTCCGGCGGCCATACCCAGATCGTCGCGGTGCGCGGCGTCGGCGACTATGTGCGGATCGGCACCACGCAAGACGACGCCATCGGCGAGGCCTTCGACAAGACTGCAAAGCTGCTCGGGCTCGGCTATCCGGGCGGACCGCAGGTCGAGAAGGAAGCAGCCCGTGGCGACGCCGCCCGCTTCGCGCTGCCGCGGCCGATGCATGGACGTAAAGAGGCCGATTTCTCGTTGTCCGGCTTGAAGACCGCGCTGCGCCTGGAAGCCGAAAAAATCGCGCCGCTGTCCGAACAAGATATCGCCGACCTGTGCGCTTCGTTCCAACAGGCGGTGGTGGAAGTCGTGCTCGACCGGCTGCGCGCGGGCTTGCGGCTGTTCCGCGCCAAATATGGCGCGCCCACCGCGCTGGTCGCGGCCGGCGGCGTCGCCGCCAATCAGGCCATCCGCAAGGTGCTGCATCGCCTCGCTTTCGAGATCGGCAGCGTGCTGGTGGTGCCGCCGCTCGAGCTGTGCACGGATAACGGCGCCATGATCGCCTGGGCCGGCTGCGAGCGGCTGGCGCTGGGCTTAACCGATACGCTCGAGGTCGCGCCGCGCGCACGCTGGCCGCTCGACGAGATCGCGGCGGCCGAAGGGCAAGCTGCAACGCACGGCGGCATATAAATGAGCATTCAACGCATCGCCGTGCTCGGCGGCGGCGCCTGGGGAACGGCGCTGGCGCAGACCTGCGCGCGCGCCGGGCGCGACGTCACGTTGTGGGAGCACGAGCCCGGCAATGCCGAGAGCCTCGCGACCAAACGCGAGAGCCTTTTTCTGCCGGGCGTACGCCTTGAAGACAGCATCAAGGTGACGCGCGCGCTGGCCGAGGCCTCGCGCAGTGAAGCGATCCTCCTGGTGGTGCCGGCGCAGGCGATGCGCTCGGTGGTCAAGTCGCTGGCGCAAACGATTCGTCGCCGGTTCGCCGCTGATCGCCTGCGCCAAGGGCATCGAGCACGGCACGCACAAATTCATGTCCGAGATCATCGCCGAATGCGCGCCGAACGCGGTGCCGGCGATCCTGTCGGGCCCGAGCTTTGCCGCCGACGTGGCGCGCGGACTGCCGACCGCGGTGACGGTCGCGGCGGGCGACGAAGCGATCGCCCGCGACCTCGCGCATGCGATGAACACGGGCGCGTTCCGGCCCTATCACTCGACCGACGTGCGCGGCGTCGAGCTCGGTGGGGCGACCAAGAACGTGCTGGCGATCGCCGCGGGCATCGTGACGGGACGCGGGCTCGGCGCCAGTGCGCTCGCGGCGCTCACCACGCGCGGTTTCGCCGAGCTGGTGCGGTTCGGCCGCGCCTTTGGGGCCAAGACCGAAACGATGATGGGCCTGTCCGGGCTCGGCGATTTGATCCTGACCTGCTCCAGCCCGCAGTCGCGCAATTTTTCATTCGGCATCGCGCTCGGCAAAGGCGCGAAGCCGGATAGCGCCGCGCACGGCAAACTGGCCGAAGGCGCCTTCACCGCGCCGGTGCTGCTGGAAATGGCGCGCGAGAAAAACATCGAGATGCCGATCTCGGCCGCGGTCGCCGCCGTGCTGGCGGGAACACTGAGCGTCGATAAAGCGATCGAGTCCCTGCTCACCCGCCCGATCAAAGCGGAGGAATAGTTCTTGTCATTCCGGCCGAGCGAAGCGAGAGCCGAAATCCATATCCCCTGTCTTGCGATTGAGCCGAGGATTTGGTGGTTATGGATTCCGGGTTCGCCCGCTGCGCGGCGCCCCGGAATGACAGCGAGGGAACATGGCCTACTGGCTGATGAAATCCGAGCCCGGCGCCTGGTCGTGGGCGCAGCAGATGAAAGCGGCGCCAAGGGCGAAGCCTGGACCGGCGTGCGCAATCATCAGGCCAAGCTCAATCTGATGAAGATGAAAAAGGGCGACCGCGCGCTGTTCTATCACTCCGGCGAGGAGAAGGCCGCCGTCGGCATCGTCGAGATCGTGCGCGAGCATTATCCCGACCCGACCGCCAAGCCGGGCGAGCCCTGGGTGGTGGTCGATGTGAAGGCGGTCGAGCCGTTGCCGAAGCCGGTCACGCTCGCGGCAATCAAAGCCGAGCCGAAGCTCAAGGCGATGGTGCTGGTCAACAATACGCGGCTGTCGGTGCAGCCGGTGACCGACGCCGAATGGAAGATCGTGTGCAAGATGGGCGGGCTGTAATCGTCATTCCGGGGCGCGCCGAAGGCGCGAACCCGGAATCCAGATACATAGTCGGCATGTGTTTCTGGATTCCGGATAGCCTCGCTTCGCTCGGCTCCCGGAATGACGAATGAGGAGTGGAAGGGCCATGACCTTCGCAGGCATCAACTACTGGGCGGTGCTGGTGGCGGGCGCCATCGGCTTTGCCTTCGGCGGCGTCTGGTATCGCCTCTTGGCCGAACCCTGGAAGGCGGCGCACGGTTTCACGACCGAGCAAATCCGCGCCCATCACGGCAAGGGCGCGGCGCCCTGGCCGCTCATCATCGCGCTCGCCGCCGACCTGATCATGGCCTGGATGCTGGCCGGCGTGATCGGCCATCTCGGCGACGTCACCATCAAGAACGGCGTGATCTCCGCCGCCTTCCTCTGGTTCGGCTTCGTTTTCACTACCCTGGTAGTCAACAACACCTTCGGCATGCGCAGCGCCAAATTGATCGCCATCGACGGCGGTCACTGGCTGGCCGTGCTGCTGCTGATGGGCGCGATCATCGGCGCCTGGGGGGTCTAGAACCCCACCAAAGTGGGGCCTCGCGCGCCTTGTCGGTTGCGCAAGCGCCGTCGCATAATAGGGCCAACGAGAAACTGAACGGGTGCCCGCGGCGTATGAGCGGGCGGGGAGGAAGTTGCGATGTCCGACAAGATCTATGACGTTCCGCCTGCCTGGCAGAAACGCGCCTTCGCCGACAAGGCCAAATACCAGGAGATGTACGCGCGCTCGATCAAGGACCCGAACGGGTTCTGGGCCGAGCAGGCCAAGCGCATCGACTGGATCAAGCCGTTCAGCAAGGTCAAGAACACGAGCTTCGATCCGCACAACGTCTCGATCAAATGGTTCGAGGACGGCACGCTCAACCTCGCCTACAACTGCGTCGATCGGCATCTCGCCAAGCGCGGCGACCAGGTCGCCATCCTGTGGGAAGGCGACGATCCGAAAGACGACAAGAAAATCACCTACAAGCAGTTGCACGCCGAGGTCTGCCGCTTCGCCAACGTGCTCAAAGCGCGCGGCGTCAGACGAGGCGACCGCGTCACCATCTACATGCCGATGATTCCGGAAGCGGCGATCTCCATGCTCGCCTGCGCGCGCATCGGCGCCATCCATTCCGTGGTGTTCGGCGGCTTCTCGCCCGACTCGCTCGCCGGCCGCATCGAGGACTGCAAGTCGCCCATCATCGTCACCGCCGACGAAGGCGTGCGCGGCGGCCGCAAGATCCCGCTGAAAGCAAATGCCGATGCCGCCGCCGACAAGGCCGGCGGCGTCACCTAGCATCATCGTCGTGCGCCGCACCGGCGAAAAAGTGAATATGCAGGCCGGTCGCGACGTCTATTACGACGAGATCGCCAAGACCGTGCCGGCCGATTGCCCGTGCGAGGAGATGAACGCGGAGGACCCGCTGTTCATTCTCTATACGTCGGGCTCGACCGGCAAGCCAAAGGGCGTGCTGCACACCACCGGCGGCTACGCGGTCTACACCTCGATCACGCACCAATACGTGTTCGACTATCACGACGGCGACATCTATTGGTGCACCGCCGACGTCGGCTGGGTCACCGGCCACAGCTACATCGTCTACGGCCCGCTCTCCAACGGCGCCATCACCATGATGTTCGAGGGCGTGCCGAACTATCCGACCGACCTCGCGCTTCTGGGAAGTGTGCGACAAGCACCAGGTCAACATCATCTACACCGCGCCGACCGCGATCCGCGCGCTGATGCAAGGCGGCAACGATCCGGTGAAGCGGACTTCGCGCAAATCCTTGCGCCTGCTCGGCACCGTCGGCGAGCCGATCAATCCGGAAGCCTGGGAGTGGTACTACCACGTGGTCGGCGAGGATCGCTGCCCGATCGTCGACACCTGGTGGCAGACCGAGACCGGCGGCATTCTCATCACGCCGCTGCCCGGCGCGATCGCACAGAAGCCCGGCTCGGCGACGCTGCCGTTCTTCGGCGTCATCCCGCAGATCGTCGATGCCGAAGGCAACGAGCTTAAAGGCCCCGGCTCCGGCAACCTGTGCATCGCCGACGCCTGGCCCGGAATGATGCGCACGGTCTATGGCGACCACGAGCGCTTCGTGCAGACCTATTTCTCGACTTACATCGGCCGCTACTTCACCGGCGACGGCTGCCGCCGCGACGAGGACGGCTATTACTGGATCACCGGCCGCGTCGACGACGTGATCAACGTCGCCGGCCACCGCCTCGGCACCGCCGAAGTGGAGAGCGCGCTGGTGGCGCATCCGAAAGTGTCGGAAGCCGCCGTGGTCGGCTATCCGCACGACATCAAGGGCCAGGGCATCTACGCCTATGTGACGCTGATGGCGGGCGAGCAGCCCAGCGAAGACCTGCGCAAGGAGCTGGTCGCCTGGGTGCGCAAGGAGATCGGGCCGATTGCTTCGCCCGATCTGATCCAGTTCTCGCCCAGCCTGCCGAAGACGCGCTCGGGCAAGATCATGCGGCGAATCCTGCGCAAGATCGCCGAGGACGAATTCGGCAATCTGGGCGACACCTCGACGCTGGCCGAGCCGGCCGTGGTCGACGACCTGGTGCACAATCGGCAGAACAAGAAAGCCGGCGCCAAAGCGGGGGCGTAAACAATTCTCCGCTAGCGAATGCGCTCGGGCCCGGCTCTGCCGGCCCGAGCCGCGTTAAGTTTTAACCGTCATTCACGTTATTTCGAACTTTCGCCCGTGCCGCTCGCGATCCGCATTATTATTGCGGCACTTAACAACCGCGAGCGAATGCAATGACCTCTGTGCTTCGGCGTGCGGCACTTTTTATCGCCATCATATTGGCCTTGACGTTACCGGCAGCGATGCCCGCCTATGCTGCCACCCACGACGTCGTCAGCTTCTCCGGCTTTGCCCCCGGCACCATCGTGGTGAAGACCCACGAGCGCCGGCTTTATTACGTGCTCGATCGCGGCCATGCCCTGCGCTTCCCGGTCGGCGTCGGCCGCGCCGGCATGACCTGGGCCGGCACCGCGCGGGTCGAAGGCAAATATATTCGCCCGGCCTGGGCGCCGCCCGCTTCCATCCGCCGCGAAAACCCGCGTCTGCCCAAGGTCATCCCCGGCGGCTCGCCGCACAATCCGATGGGCGCAGCCGCGCTCACCATGCGCGGCGGCGAATACGCCATCCATGGCACCAACCGCCCGGATTTGATCGGCGGTTTCGTCTCGCACGGCTGTATCCGCATGTACAACGGCGACATCCGCGCGCTCTATCGGCTGGTCGCTATCGGCACACGGGTCGTCGTGGAACGGTGACACGGATAGCCTGCGCGATACTGCCGACGGCGGCGTCCTTGACGCCCCTAACGGTTCGGGCGGACGTAAATCTACACTTGTATTATTATACTGCACAATCACTTGGCGATTAGCCTGAGGGCTAAATCCTGTGTGTTGTTGAGGTTTTTTCGTTTCCCTTCGTGCCCCAGCCACAATTCGTGGCAATGATCGCGTTATGGCGCGTCCGCGCACCTCCCCGCAGCCGGAAGTCCCCGGCCTCGCCGCCCGAAGGATCGCCGCCGACATTCTCGACGGCGTGCTGCGGCGGAAGATCGCGCTCGACGAGCAACTGTCCGGCAAGGCCGCCCATCCGGGCCTCGCTTCGCTCGCCGACCGCGACCGCGCGCTGATGCGCCGGCTCACCGCCACCGTGTTGCGGCGGCTCGGCAGCTTGCGCCACCTGCTCGGCGGATTTCTCGACAAGGGCTTTCCGTCCGAAGCGCCGCGCGTGGAAACCATTCTGCTGATCGGCGCCGCGCAAATCCTTTGGCTCGAAGTGCCCGATCATGCCGCGGTCGATTTGTCGGTGCGCCTGGCGCAGGCCGACCGGCGCGCGGCGCGCTATGCCGGCCTGATCAACGCGGTGCTGCGCCGCGTGACGCAGAGCAAGACGGCGGCGCTCGCCAACAACGCGACGCGCGACACGCCGAAATGGCTGCTGGCGCGCTGGAGCAAGCGCTACGGCGCCGAGACCGCGCGCGCGATCGCAACTGCCAACGGGATCGAGCCGGCGCTCGATCTCACCGTCAAATACGATGCCGAGTCGTGGGCCGAGCGCCTGCGCGGACGCGTGCTGCCGACCGGAACCGTGCGCACCTTGGCGCAGGGCGCGATCTCGCTGCTGCCCGGCTTTGCCGAAGGCGCCTGGTGGGTGCAGGACGCCGCCGCCTCGCTGCCCGCCCGCCTGCTCGGCGACGTGCGCGGCAAAGCGGTCGCCGATCTGTGTGCGGCGCCCGGCGGCAAGACCGCGCAACTGGCGTTTGCCGGCGCGCGCGTCAGCGCGGTCGATCGCTCGCCGGCGCGGGTCAATCGCCTGCGCGAAAATCTGACGCGGCTTGCACTCGAGGCCGAGACCGTCGTCGCCGATGTATTGGACTGGCAGGGCGGTCCATTCGATGCGGTCCTGCTCGATGCGCCCTGCTCCTCGACCGGCACTATTCGCCGTCACCCCGACTTACCCTGGCTCAAGAGCGAAGCCGACATTGTCGCGTTGACATCCTTGCAGCAGCGTCTGCTCGACCGCGCGGTGGAACTGCTTAAACCCGGCGCTACGCTGGTTTATTGCGTCTGCTCGCTGGAGCCGGAGGAAGCCGAGAACCAGATCGCGGCGCTGCTGACGCGCGACCGCCGCGTCACCCGCATGCCTGTTGCAGCGCAAGAGGTCGCCGGCCGGGCTGACTTTCTGACCGCGGAGGGCGACTTACGCACGCTGCCGCAGCAACTGCCCGACCCCGATCCGCGCTGGGGTGGGCTCGATGGATTTTATGCCGCCCGGCTCGCCCGCAAAGCTTAAGACGGGACGGGCATATTGGACCTTTGGCGACCCTTCGCTATCTTATGGAATGTGCGCGAGAATCGGGCCGCGCCGCAGGGGACGAGCGCCTTCATGATGCGGGTTTCGGTCGCGGAGCGGGCCAGGCTCTCCGTGCTCATCGGGCGCCGCGCATTCCGCAGCCTGCTCGGCCGCATCGCCACGCATCCGCTGCTGCGCTGGCGCTTCGGCTCGGCCAAGACCGACCGCCTAGTGATCGCGCCGCAGGATCTGCGCACCGCCGACGCCACGCGCGCCAGCGAAATCTACGCCGGCCACTTCGCCTTCGCCGGCAAGGTGGTGATCTGCGACCGCAGATCTCCCTTTGAAATGACGCCGCCGTCCGACGAATGGGCGGTGATGCTGCTCTCCTTCTCCTGGCTGCGCCACCTGCGCGCCGCCGACAGCGCCATCACCCGCGCCAATGCCCGCTCGCTGATCGACGACTGGATCAACTTGCAAGGTGGTTGGCATCCGGTCGGCTGGCGCGTCGATATTCTCTCGCGCCGCGTTGTCTGCTGGCTCAGCCAGGCGCCGTTCGTATTGCAAGATGCCGACGCGCGCTTCTACCGCCGCTTCCTGCGCAGCCTGTCGCGGCAGGTGCGTTATCTGCGGCGCGCGCTGAAACAGTCGCGCGACGGGCTGCCGCGGCTGCAAGCAGTCATCGCACTCAACTATGCGACGCTGTGCATGCAGAGGCAGTCCGGCAGCCTGCGCGGCAATGCGCGCCGCCTGATCGAGGAACTGCGGCTGCAGGTCCTGCCCGACGGCGGCCATATCAGCCGCAATCCCGGCGCGCTGATCGAACTGCTGGTGGACCTGCTGCCGCTACGGCAATTGTTCTCCGCGCGCCACCTGCAGCCGCCGCAGGCGCTCAACAACGCCATCGATCGTATGATGCCGATGCTGCGTTTCTTCCGCCATGCCGACGGCAATTTCGCGCAATTCAACGGCATGGGGCCGACGCCGGTCGATCAGCTCGCCACCGTGCTCGCTTACGACGACGCGCGCGGCGCGCCGGTGTCGAATGCGCCGCACTCCGGCTATCAGCGCATCGACGCCGGATCGACCGCCGTGCTGATGGATACCGGCCGGCCGCCGCCGCTGGCCTTGAGCCAGGAGGCGCACGCCGGTTGTCTGTCGTTCGAGCTGTCGTGCAACCAGCAACGGCTGGTGGTCAATTGCGGGTTGCCGGCGGTGAACAAGGAAAACTGGCGGCAAGTGGCGCGCGCCACCGCGGCGCATTCCACCGTCACGTTCAACGACGCGTCGTCCTGCCGTTTCGTCGAATCCCGCCGCTTGCGGCGGTTGTTGTTCGGCACGCCGATCGTCGGCGGACCGCGCGAGGTGCGGGTGGCGCGCGAAGACTCAGCCGAAGGCACGAATTTGACCGTATCGCATGACGGTTATGCCGATGCCTTCGACGCGATCCACCACCGCGCGCTGCGGCTCAGCCCCGACGGCCGCACCCTCGACGGCGAGGACAGCTTCACATCGGCCGCAGGCGGCACACTGCCGGCGAATAAGCGCGACGAATTCGCGGTGCGCTTTCACCTGCACCCTGCGATCAAGGCCAACCGGCTGTCGGACGGCCGCGGCGTGATCCTGCTGCTGCCCGACCGCGAGCTGTGGACGTTCATCAGCTATGGCGAGACCGTGAAGATCGAGGAAAGCGTGTTCCTGGCCGGCTCGGATGGCCCGCGCCGCACCGTGCAGATCGTGATTTACGGCCGCGCCGGCAGCGCGGCCAAGGTGCGCTGGAGCTTCCGCCACACCCCGCCGGCGCCGCCGGGTAGCCGACCCGAGCGGGCGGAAGAGCCGGAATTGCCGTTGTAGTCAGAGCTGCGTGGCATGGTCCGCTTCACCTCTCCCATAGGGAGAGGTCGGCGCACGAAGTGCGCCGGGTGAGGGGTTACCGACTATCGAGAGTCACTTGCCCCCTCACCCCAACCTTCTCCCCAGTCGAAGTCGGATATATCCGACTTCGACCACTTTATAACTCCCGAACTCGGGTAAACCCGAGTTCGGGTGGGAGAGGGAGTCCGGCCGCATTCGTGGCAATGTTTGTGGATGCCCGGCAGGGCTAGGGAAATCCCGCATACACTTCCGCCCGCTTCCTGTGCTAGCCCCTCACCCATGACCACACATCCCCGCCGCATCACCCGCGCCCTGCTGTCGGTATCCGACAAGACCGGTCTGGTGGATTTCGCCACCATGCTCGCCGACTATGGCGTCGAGCTCATCTCGACCGGCGGCACCGCCAAGGCGCTGAAAGATGCCGGGCTGAAAGTGATCGACGTCGCTGAGCTTACCGGCTTTCCCGAGATGATGGACGGCCGCGTCAAGACGCTTCATCCAAAAGTACATGGCGGCCTGCTGGCGATCCGCGCCAACAAGCAGCACGCCGCGGCGATGGAAAAGCACGCCATCAAGCCGATCGATCTCTTGGTGGTGAACCTCTATCCGTTCGAGGCAACCGTCGCCAAAGGCGCCGCCTTCGACGACTGTATCGAGAACATCGATATCGGCGGGCCGGCGATGATCCGCGCCGCCGCCAAGAACCACGCCGACGTGACCGTGGTGGTCGAGCCTGCCGACTATGAAAAAGTACTGGCGGAGCTCGCTTTGCACAGCGGCATGACTTCGCTCGAGCTGCGCCAGAAGCTCGCCGCCAAAGCCTACGCGCGCACCGCCGCCTATGACGCGGCGATTTCCAACTGGTTCGCCGACACGCTGCACGACAGCGCGCCGGACTACCGCGCCTTCGGCGGCAAGTTGCTCCAGTCGTTGCGTTACGGCGAAAATCCGCACCAGAGCGCGGCCTTCTATCGCGCGCCCGGCGAACGTTTCGGCGTCGCCACGGCGCGGCAAGTGCAAGGCAAGGAACTGTCCTACAACAACATCAACGACACCGACGCGGCCTATGAATGTGTGGCCGAGTTCGACGCCAAACGCACCGCGGCTTGCGTGATCGTCAAGCACGCCAATCCGTGCGGCGTGGCGGAAGGCGCCAGTCTGTTCGATGCCTATCGCAAGGCATTGGCCTGCGATTCCACGTCGGCTTTCGGCGGCATCGTTGCGCTCAACAGAAAATTGGACGCCGAAGCGGCCAAGGCCATCACCGAGATTTTCACCGAGGTGATCATCGCACCGGACGCCACCGATGAGGCGATCAAGATCGTCGCCGCGAAAAAGAACCTGCGCCTGCTGCTGGCCGGCGGCTTGCCGGATCCGCGTGCTTCCGGCCTGACGGTGAAGTCGGTGGCCGGCGGGCTGCTGGTGCAATCGCGCGACAACGCGGTGGTGGACGAGATGCAGCTCAAAACCGTCAGCAAGCGCGCGCCGAGCGAGAAAGAGCTGGCCGACTTAGCGTTTGCCTTCCGCGTCGCCAAGCACGTGAAGTCGAACACCATCGTTTATGCCAAGGGGCTCGCCACCGTCGGCATCGGCGCCGGACAGATGAGCCGGGTCGATGCCGCGCGCATCGCCGCGCGCAAGGCGGAAGACGCCGCCAAGGAATTGAAACTGCCCGCGCCCATGACCAAAGGGTCGGTGGTCGCTTCCGACGCGTTCTTCCCGTTCGCCGATGGTCTATTGGTCGCGATCGAGGCTGGCGCCACCGCGGTGATCCAGCCCGGCGGCTCCATGCGCGACGCCGAGGTGATCAAAGCCGCCGATGAGCACAATGTCGCGATGGTGTTCACCGGGGCAAGGCATTTCAGGCATTAGAGTTTGTCATTCCGGGGCGCGGCCGAAGGCCGCGAGCCCGCAATCCATAACCCCAGCGCTGCGGACTATGGATTCCGGGCCCGCCGCTTCGCGGCGTCCCGGAATGACAGTTATTGCCGCGCCAAATCGCCCAGCAGGCTCGCCGCCACCGAGAGCTTCGACAGCGTCAGCCCGGAGCCGGCGATCTCGTGGATGGCCGCGCGGATGCGCTCGACTTCCGTGCGCCGCGGCTTGATCCATTCCTCGACCGCGCCGGCCCCCGCCATCCCATTGCCGACCATGGCGGCGGTGAGCCGCCGCTCGGCGTCGCCGATCGAATCGAGCGCGCGGTCGAGCGCCAGGCGGTCGAAATAATCCGACACCACGATGCCCGGCACCGCGCCGATGACGCGGTCGAGCTGGAAGAAGGCTTCGTTTGCAAAATAGGTCGCGGTCACTTCGGCGACCGGCTTCTTCTCCTGGTCCGCCACTTGCACGATGTCGGGCGCGGCCTTGAGCACGGGCAGGCTGGCGATGCGGCGCGAAAGCTGCTCCGGTACGCCGGCTTTGGCGAGCTCCGCTTCGCGCGCGGCGCGCGCGGCTAAGGCCGGCTTGGACAGCGCGCCGTCGAGCGCAGCCGCGACCTGCGCGATGCCCGTGTGATAATGCGCGATAATGGTTTCGAGTCCCTGCTTGAGATCGGCATTGCGCAGGAACCAAACCAGCCGGTCGAGCAGCAGGTCCTGCACGGCGGCATAAAGACCGAGCTGGGTCTCGCCCGCCACCTTGTTGTCGAGCGCGTCGATCTCGGAATTGAGCGCGATCATGTCGTAGCTGTTGCGCACGGCGGCAAAGGCGGCGGCGATGGCCGCGGCGGAAGCGCCGGTCTGGTCGGCAATGCGCACGATCAGCGTGGCGCCGCCGCGGTTGATCATCGAGTTGGTCAGTTGCGTGGCGATGATCTCGCGCCGAAGGCGATGCGCGTGCAGCGCGTCGTCGTAGCGCTCCGCCATTTCCTTGGGGAAATAGCGTTCGAGCTCGCGCCCGAGATAGGGGTCGTCCGGCACCGCGCTGTCGAGCAATTCGTTGTAGAGCGAGAGCTTGGCATAGGCCAAGAGCACCGCGAGCTCCGGCCGCGTCAGCGCCAGATTGCGCTTGCGCCGCTCGGCGATCGCCATTTCGTCGGGCAGGAATTCCACCGCGCGGTCGAGTTGCCCGTGCATTTCCAGCGTTTGCATGAGGCGCTGCTGGAAGCCGAGGTCCTCCAGCCCGCGCCGCTGCGCCAAGGAAAGCGCCAGCGTCTGCTGGTAGTTGTTGCGCAGCACCAGGCGCGCGACCTCGTCGGTCATCTCGGAGAGCAGCGCGTTGCGCGCTTGCAACGTGAGCGCGCCGGAGCGCAGCGGCCGGCTCAGCGCGATCTTGATATTGACCTCGACGTCGGAGGTGTTGACGCCGGCGGAATTGTCGATGGCGTCGGTGTTGAGGCGGATGCCGGCGAGCGCCGCCTCGATGCGCCCGCGCTGGGTCATTCCCAGATTGGCGCCCTCGCCGATCACCTTGCAGCGCAGTTCGGCGCCGCTGACACGGATGGCGTCATTGGCACGGTCGCCGGCCGCCTCGTCGCTTTCGTTCGAGGAGCGCACATAGGTGCCGATGCCGCCAAAGAACAACAGATCGACCGGCGCCTTCAGGATCGCCTTCATCAATTCCTGCGGCGTCACCGCCTCGGCCACGCCGAACAGCTTTTGCGCCGCCGGGCTGAGCCGGATTTCCTTTGACGAGCGCGGATAGACGCCGCCGCCGGCGGAGATCAGTTTCTTGTCGTAATCCTGCCAACTCGAGCGCGGCAGCGCGAACAGCCGCTTGCGCTCGGCAAAGCTCGCCGCCGGTTCGGGGTCGGGATCGATGAAGATGTCGCGATGATCGAACGCCGCCAAGAGCCGCGTGGTGCTCTCGCGCAGCATGCCGTTGCCGAACACGTCGCCCGACATGTCGCCGACGCCGACGGCGGAAAACGGCGTCCTGCCGATATCGACGTCCATCTCGCGGAAGTGCCGCTTCACCGCCTCCCAGGCGCCGCGCGCGGTGATGCCCATGGTCTTGTGGTCGTAGCCGGCCGAGCCGCCGGAGGCGAAGGCGTCGCCCAGCCAGTAGTCGTGCTCGATCGAAATCGCGTTGGCGATGTCGGAGAAGGTCGCGGTGCCCTTGTCGGCGGCGACTACCAGATAGGGATCGTCGCCATCGTGGCGAACGCACGCATCGGGCGGAATGATCGTGCCGTCATGGTGGATGTTGTCGGTGATGTCGAGCAGCGTCGAGATGAACAGCTTGTAGGTCGCGATGCCTTCCGCCTGCACGACGTCGCGGGCGGCGCCCTTCGGCATCAGCTTGGGCACGAAGCCGCCCTTGGAGCCGACCGGCACGATCACCGCGTTCTTCACCTGCTGCGCCTTCACCAGGCCGAGGATCTCGGTGCGGAAATCCTGCGGCCGGTCGGACCAGCGGATGCCGCCGCGCGCCACCTTGCCGAAGCGCATGTGCACGCCTTCCACCCGCGGCGAATAGACGAAGATCTCGTAGAGCGGACGCGGCAGCGGCAGATCGGTGATCTTACCGCTCTCGAATTTGACCGCGATCAGCGCCTTGAGGTGGCCGTCCTTGTCGACCTGGAAGAAATTGGTGCGGATCGCCGACTGCACGGCATTGACGAAATGGCGCAGGATGCGGTCCTCGTCCAGGCTGTCGACCTTCTGCAACTCCTCCTCGATGCGCGCGGCGATCGCTTTCTGTTTGGCGTCGCGATCTTGCGCGGCCTCGGAGCGCGGATCGAAGCGGGCGTGGAACAGTTCCACGATATTGCCCGCTATGCCGGCGTGCTTGACCAGCGTCGCCCACATGTAATCCTGCGAATAGGGCACCCGCACCTGGCGCAGGAAGCGCGACAGCGTGCGGATCAGCGCAACGTCGCGCCAGGCCAGCGAGCCTGCGAGCGTGAGCGCGTTGTAGCCGTCGTTCTCGGCGCCGCCGCGCATAACCATCAAGAAGGCGGCTTCCAGGCGCGCCTTGCCGGGGTCGAGATCGATCATGCCGCCGTCGTGACGCTCAAGCAGCATGTCGTGCAGCCAGAAGCCGGTGGCGCCCTGCGGCGTGATGCGGTAGGTGCGCTCGTCCACGACCTTGAAGCCCATATTCTCCAGCACCGGCACGCGTTCCGACAGCGGCAACGGCCGGCCGTAGCTCCACACCTTCAAGCTGGCGTTGCGCTGTTCTTCCTCGTTGCGGTGCCGCAACTCGACGGCGAGCGGGCGCGCCTCGGCGAGGGCTTCGATGGTACGGATGTCGCTCGCCGCCACCGTCGGCGCGTAGAATTCCTGGAAGCTTTGCGAGAACGCGTCGCGGTAGCGGCCGAACAGCTCGCGCGCCTTATCCGGCGGATTGAGCAGCGCCAGCGCGTCGCCGAGCCCATCGGTCCACGAGCGCACGATCGTCCCGACTTCGCGCTCCAGCGTGGCGTTGTCGATCGCGGGCGCCTGGCCGCCGGAGCGGCCGATGATGAAGTGCACGCGCACCAGCGGGCCTTCCGGGAAGAACGGATAGAACGCCGAGACGCGCCCGATGAAGGCGCGGCTGAGATAATCGCCGATGCGCGCGCGGATATGGCTGTCGTAGCGTTCGCGCGGCACGTAGACCAGCACCGACACGAAACGGTCGAAGCGGTCGCGCCGCGCCAGCACGCGTACGCGCGGCCGCTCGTCGAGCTGCAGGATGGCGAGCGCGAAATGATAGAGCGTGTCTTCTTCGATCTGGAACAATTCGTCGCGCGGATAATGCTCCAGCACATTGGCAAGAGCTTTTCCGGAATGACTGTTGGCGTCGAAGCCGGCGCGTGCCTCGACGCCCGCGATCTTGCGGCGCAGATAGGGAATGCTGTGCGGGGCGCGGGTATAGGCGGTCGAGGTGAACAGCCCGACGATGCGTAGCTCGCCCACCAGATTGCCGGAAGCGTCGAAACGCTTGATGCCGACATAATCGAGATAAACGCGCCGATGCACGCGCGCGTGGATGTTGGCCTTGGCGATGATCAGCAGGCGCGGTTCCTTCAGGAACGCCATGATTTCCGGCGTGTATTCGAGCAGCTCCTCGCCGCGCTTGAGCACGCGCAGATCGGGCGAGCGCATGATGCCGAGCGCGCTGTCGAAATCCGGTTCCAGCTCATTGCCGTCGAAAGTGTAGTTGCGCACGCCGAGGAAGGTGAAATTGTCGGCCAATAGCCATTGCAAGAACTGAACCGCCTCGGCGATCTCGTCCACCGGCAGCGGCGGCGGATTGGTCTTCAGATCGGCGACCACGCTGTTGACGCGTTCGAGCATGGCGCGCCAGTCGTGCACCGCCAGCCGCACTTCGCCGAGCACGCCCGCGAGCGCGCGCACGACATCGGCGCGCGCTGCCTCGTCGGCGATCGGCTCGAGATGGATATGGATGAAGCTCTCGCGCGCGCCGCCGGCGGCATTGGCGCCGAGCGCGACGAGCTTTGCGCCGTCGCGCTGCACGCCGAACACCGGATGCGCCACCAGCTGCACGGTGAGCCGGCGCTCGCCGATCTCGCCCATCACCGAGTTGACCAGGAACGGCATGTCGTCGTTGACGATCTCGATCACCGTGACCGACTTGCGCTCGCCCGACTCTTTCAGCGCCACGGTTTCGCAGCGGATTTTCGGCGCGCCCGGCTGCCGCTCTTTGAGAAAATCGAACGCCCGTTCCGCCAGTTCGGCGAGATCGCCGGCCGCATAGCACAGCACGTCGTCCGCCACCGCGCGGGCGTAGAGCTGCGCGACAAACGTGGCCGGGATGTCGCTGCGGCGCGCGGCGAGTGCGGCGCCGGCCTGCGCGATCACCGCGCGGGCGGCGATTTCGTGCTCGCTGGCGGGAAATTCAGCGGCCATGGCGCCTCGTGTGGGTGGCGGGAATCGGTCGAGCATGGACTGGAGTTTTCACCTTCCGCGGCGGGCCGTCGAGAGCAACACACCATTTGGTGACGCGGGCGTGACGGCCACGCAAATGGCGCGCGATGCCGGCTTAAGATGCTGACGTAAAAGGTAAAAACACGGCCCCGCGGTCGTATCGCGGCGCTTGAGAACATTGTAATCTGAGCGGATCGGCCGGTAGGAAGGAACGCGCGCAATGAATAAGGCTGGAAAATCCGTCAAAATCGCGCTGGTCAAGGCGCCCGCGACCAAGCCCGCCGCCAAGGCATCCAAGCCGATCCCGCTCAAGGCAGCGCCGCCGGCGGCGGACGACGCGCCGGTGATCGCACTCAAGCTACCCACGGCACCGCTTACACCTTCCATGGCCGCCTATTTCAAGAAATGCCAGGACAAGCTCGGCTTCATCCCGAACGTGCTCGTCGCCTATGCCTTCGACATGGTGAAGCTCGAAACCTTCGTCGCCATGTACAACGATCTGATGCTGGGCGAGAGCGGGCTCACCAAGCTCGAGCGCGAGATGATCGCGGTCGCGGTCTCGTCGCAGAACCGCTGCTACTACTGCCTGACCGCCCACGGCGCCGCGGTGCGGCAATATTCGCGCGATCCGCTGCTCGGCGAGCAGATGGTGATGAATTACCGGGCCGCGCGCGTGAACAAGCGCCAGCGCGCCATGCTCGATTTCGCGGTCAAGCTCACGGCCTCGCCAGGCAGCGTCGAGGAGGCCGACCGCGAGCGGCTGCGCCGCGCCGGATTTTCCGATCGCGACATCTGGGACATTTCCGCGGTTGCCGGCTTCTTCAACATGTCGAACCGCGTCGCGTCCGCCACCGACATGCGGCCGAACACGGTCTATCACGGCCAGGCAAGGTGATGCGTCGTCATGGCCGGGCTTGTCCCGGCCATCCACGTCTTTAACTTGCTCTCGGAAAATAAGACGTGGATGCCCCATAGGTGTTTGGCGGCTTGTTCGGGCATCTGGTCGGCCAACTGACGCGCGGCCTCAAGCGCAAGGCCGGCGAAGCGGTGCATCTCATCGACGCCACCAGCCTTCATCTGAGCGCGCTGAGCAAGGATTGGGCGCAGTTCTCGACCGGCGTGTGCGGAGCCAAGATGCATGTGATCTATGATCCAGATGCCGATTGCCCGATCTATGCCGCCGTGACGGCGGCTAATGTCAACGACATCACCGCCGCCAAGGCCATGCCGATCACGGCCGGCGCAACTTATGTCTTCGACCTTGGCTATTACGATTACGGCTGGTGGGCCAAGCTCGATGCCGCGGGCTGCCTGATCGTGACGCGGCTCAAGGTCAATACCAAGCTGAAGGTCGTTACCGAAAACGCCGTTGCAAAGGGCTCCAATATTCTCTCCGACCGCATCGGCCATCTGCCGCAGCGCCTGGCGCGCAACCGCAACAACCCGTTCCAGGACCCGGTCCGCGAGCTCCGTGTGCGGCATAAAGCCGGGCATGACGTGTGAACAATGAACCGCTTCGCCAAAATCTCATTCTTCGCCGTCGCGCTGCTGATAAGCGCGCTCGCCTCAGCGCAAGTCGCGCCCGGCGACCGGGCGCCGGCCATTGCGCCGGCGACGGCGATCCTCGCCCACAACGGCATGGTGGTGGCGCAGGAGAGCCGCGCCGCCAGCATCGGCGTGGAAATCCTCGACCGCGGCGGCAACGCGGTCGATGCCGCGGTGGCGGTCGGCTTTGCGCTCGCGGTCACCTATCCGCGCGCCGGCAATCTCGGCGGCGGCGGCTTCATGCTGATCCATCTCGCCAAGAATCGTAACTTGGCAAGCCGCGACACCGCCATCGACTATCGCGAGACCGCGCCGGCAGCGGCGAGCGCCGACCATGTTCCTCGATGCCAAGGGCAATCCCGATCCGAAAAAGTCGCGCGACAGCGCGACTTAGCGTCGGCGTGCCCGGCACGGTGGCGGGCCTGGCGCTGGCGCAACGGAAATACGGCTCCGGCAAGCTTTCGCTCGCCGAGCTGATGGCGCCGGCGATCGAGCTGGCGCAGCAGGGCTTCCAGGTCGAGGACGACACCGCCAACTCGCTGCCGCGCGCCAAAGAGCGGCTGGCGCGCTGGCCGTCCTCGGCTGCGATTTTCCTCAACGGCGGCGAGCCGCCGCAGGCAGGCGACCGGCTGATCCAGTTCGATCTTGCCGATACTTTGCGGGCAATTGCACAAGACGGTCCGCGCGCGTTCTACCAAGGGCGCATCGCCAACGCGATCGCCGATGCCGTGCGCGGCGCCGGCGGCATCATGACGGCGGACGACCTCAAAAATTATCGCGCCATCGAGCGCCCGGTCGTGCGCGGGACCTATCGCGGCTACGACATCGTCTCCATGCCGCCGCCCTCCTCCGGCGGCGTCGCGCTGATCGAGATGCTCAACATCCTGGAAGGCTACGATCTCGGCAAGCTCGGCCGCGGGGCGGCGTCTTTCCATTTGATGATCGAGGCGATGCAGCGCGCCTATGCCGACCGCGCCGTCTACCTGGGCGATCCCGACGCGGTGAAAATGCCGCTCGCCGGCCTCATCTCGAAAAAATACGCCGCCGCATTGCGCGCGAACATCGGCGAGAAGGCGACGCCGGCGGCCGATATCCGCCCCGGCAAGCCGGCCGATTTCGAGGGCCGCAACACCACGCATTTTTCCGTCATCGACCGCGACGGCAACGCGGTGTCGAACACCACCACGCTGAATTTCTCCTACGGCCTCGGCCTGGTCGCCGACGGCACCGGCGTGCTGCTCAACAACGAGCTCGACGATTTCACCGCCAAGCCGGGCGCCGCCAACGCTTATGAGCTGGTCGGCTTTACCGCCAATCTGCCGGGGCCGGGCAAGCGCCCGCTGTCGTCGATGACGCCGACCATCGTCTTGCAGGACGGCAAGCCGTTCCTGATCACCGGCTCGCCCGGCGGCAGCCGCATCATTTCGGCGGTGCTGCAGGTCATCGTCAATGTGATCGACTTCCACATGCCGATCGACCAGGCGGTGTCGGCGCCGCGCCTGCATAATCAGTGGCAGCCGGACGAGAGTGTTCGTCGAGCCGGGCTTTGCGCCCGATGTGCTCGACGCGCTGAAGGCGCGCGGCCACAAAATCGTTGCGACCGAACCGCACACCGCGGCGAATTCCATCGAGGTGGTGCCGAAGACCGAGTTCACGCCGCAGGCCTACGTCGGCGCCGCCGACACGCGCACCCGCGGCGCGCTGGCGGCGGGGTATTGAAAATGAAAAGCCCGCCTTCGCTAAAGCTACGGCGGGCAACCTTCGTACGAAACTGGCTTGCCAACCGAAGCTCCGAAGGAGCGAAGGTTGGAGCGGGCGAAGGGATTCGAACCCTCGACCCCGACCTTGGCAAGGTCGTGCTCTACCCCTGAGCTACACCCGCATCCGTTAGATATAAGGCCGAAATGGCATTCCGGCCGCCAAGGGCGAAGCTATAGCCAAAAGGTTGACCACATTGCAACCTCGGCCCGGCTAGGCCGTTAATCCCGATTAACGTGGCGCTGTGCGGTGGCGCTTGGGATGCGCGGCGCGCTGCCGCTGCAGCGCCGGCCAGCGCGGATTTTTACCGCAAAAGCCGCGATTGCCGGCGAGGATGTTGGGCACGCATTCCTCCAACGTGCGATAATGGCACTCCGAGATGAGGCCGCTGAATCCGATGGTGAAATTGGCGCACCAGGGGCCTTCCTCGGCCCGGCTCGCCGCGCTTGCGCCGAGCAGCGCCGCCGCGACGGCGGTAACGAGCACGATGCGCATGGCGGTCCTCTTTCCGGGTTCGCCCGCAATGACATGAACGCCGACACCGGTATAAACCCTGCGCCGATGCCCATTACTCCCGACCAGCTGTTCACTTTTCTCGACGGCCTCGGCATCGCCCACGCAACGGTGAAGCACCCGCCGCTGTTCACGGTCGAGCAAAGCCAAGCCTTGCGCGGGCAAATCCCCGGCGGCCATACCAAGAACCTGTTCCTGCGCGACAAGAAATACGAGCTTTACCTGGTGGTGGCGCTGGAAGACGCCGATATCGACCTCAAAACCCTGCACCGGCGGCTCGGCGCCAGCGGGCGCTTCTCGTTCGGCGCCTCCGACCTGCTGCGCGAAGTGTGGGGGGTCGAGCCCGGCGCAGTGACCCCGTTCGGCGCCATCAACGACGCGCAAACCCGCGTCACCGTGGTGCTCGACGCTCGGATGATGGAGCACGCGACGCTCAATTTTCATCCGCTGGTCAACACCATGACCACCTCGATCGCGCGCGACGATCTGGTGAAGTTCCTGCAAGCGACCGGCCATAGCCCCCGCATCGAGCGGGTCTCCGGCCGCGCCGCCGGGACGTCCTGACCCGATTGCAATCGCCGGCCGGATGACCCATTTAATCGGGCATGGAACCGGGCCTTAGGCCCGCAAAGGTGAGCGAATATGCTGCAAAATGGCGGGGGAATGACGGCGACGGCCGACAGCTTGGTGGTCGAGACGACGACACAAGGCTTCGTCAAGGACGTGATCGAGGAATCCAAGCGCCAGCCGGTGCTGGTGGATTTCTGGGCGACCTGGTGCGGGCCCTGCAAGCAGCTCACCCCGGTCCTGGAAAAGGCGGTGAAGGCGGCCAAGGGCAAGGTCAAGCTCGCCAAGATGGATATCGACAAGCATCCGGAGATTCCCGGCCAGATGGGCATCCAGTCGATCCCGGCGGTGATCGCGTTTGCCAACGGCCAGCCGGTCGACGGCTTCATGGGCGCGCTGCCCGAGAGCCAGGTCATCGCGTTCTTGGAGCGCGTGACCAAGGGCAAGATCGGCGCCGAGGAAAAAGATCTGATGCAGGCGGCCGACCAGGCGCTCGCCGCCGGCAACGCCGCCGAGGCCGCCAATCTCTACGGGCAACTGCTGAAGGAGGACTGCGGCAATGTCGCGGCGCTTGCCGGGCTGGCGCGCTGCTACGTCGCCACCGGCAATATCGAGCAGGCCAAGAAGACGCTCGCCATGGTGCCGGAGGCCAAGCGCAACGAAGCGCCGGTCGCCGCCGCGCGCGCCGCGCTCGACGTCGCCGAGCTGGCCAAGTCGGTCGGACCGATCGACGAGTTGGAAAAGAAAGTCGCCGCCAATCCGCTCGACCACCAGGCGCGCTTCGATCTCGCCGCCGCGCTCAACGCCAAGGGCAAGCGCGCGGAAGCGGCCGATCATCTGATCGCGATCGTCAAGCGCGACCGCAAATGGAACGAGGACGGCGCGCGCAAGCAGCTCGTGCAGTTTTTCGAGGCCTGGGGTCCGACCGACCCGGCCACCGTGGAAGGCCGCAAGCGGCTGTCGTCGATTTTGTTTTCGTAATGCTTGTCATTCCGCGGGCGTCGCCGAAGGCGCGAACCCGAGAATCCGACGATGACGAATCTCGAGTGCCTGTTTCTGGATTCTCGGGTTCGCTCGCTGCGCGAGCGCCCCGGAATGACGGGGCGGAGTAACGCACCATGCCGATGAACGCCCAATATCGCAGGCCGATCGATCTGCCCGAAGTCATCCCGGTGTTCCCGCTGCCGGGCGCGCTGCTGCTTGCCGCGCGGGCAGATGCCGCTCAATATTTTCGAGCCGCGCTATCTCGCCATGGTCGACGACGCGCTGCGCGACGGCCACCGGCTGATCGGCATGATCCAGCCCGATGCCGCGCACGCGGGCGCCGCCAACAAGCCGGCGCTGTTCAAGGTCGGCTGCGTCGGCCGCATCACCCAGCTCGCCGAGTCGGGCGACGGCCGTTATCTGATCGAGCTCACCGGCGTCGCGCGCTTCCGCATCGAGCAGGAACTGCCGGTCAAGACCGAATACCGGCAATGCCGCGTCAGCTACGCGACGTTCGCCGACGATTTCGTTGCGCGCAAGGGCGAGGAAGCGGTCGATCGCGAGGCGGTGCTCGGCGCGTTGCGCGCCTTCATGAAGGCCAACGATCTGAAAGCGGATTGGGAGGGCATCGACCAGGCGCCGAACGAGGCGCTGGTCAATGCGCTGTCGATGATGTCGCCCTACGGGGCGCCGGAAAAGCAGGCGCTGCTGGAGGCGCCCGACCTGAAGACCCGCGCCGAACTCTTGGTCGCCATCACCGAGATCGAGCTCGCCAAAAAGAACACCGAAGGCGACCCGCAGCTGCAGTGACCTGTCGTCCCCGCGAAGGCGGGACCCATACGCCGCAGTCTGTCGATAGTGCACGGCGTATGGGTCCCGGGCCTCGCTTGCGCTCGCCCGGGACGACAGAGCTTTGAGCTGTGCTATAAAGCCGCCGAACCCGCCGGGAGCCCTTCCATGCCCACCACCCCGCCGACCGAACAGCCCGCCGGCAGCGTCGATCCCAAGCTGCTGGAAATCCTGGTCTGCCCGCTGACCAAGACGACGCTCGAATACGACGCCGCCAAGCAGGAGCTGATCTCGCGCAAGGCCAAGCTCGCCTATCCGATCCGCGACGGCATCCCGATCATGCTGCCGGAAGAGGCGCGGCGGTTGGAGTAGACGTCTGCTGTCGTCCCCGCGAAGGCGGGGACCCAGTAACCACCGCCATCGCGTTATTTCAAAAGCAGGGAGTACTGGATGCCCGCTTTCGCGCGGCATGACAGATGAGTAAGGGAAGGAAAAGACTCATGATCAAAATCTGGGGCCGCAACACCTCGTCCAATGTGCAAAAGGCGATGTGGGCGGTGGGCGAATTCGGGCTCCAGCACACGCGCATCGACGTCGGCGGCGCCTTCGGCAAGAACAAGGAGCCGCCTTATCTGGCGATGAACCCGAACGGGCTGGTGCCGACGCTGGAGGAAGAAGACGGCTTCCTGCTGTGGGAATCCAATGCGATCGTGCGCTACCTCGCCGGCAAGCACGACAAGACCGGCGCGCTGGAGCCGAAGGATGCGCATCAGCGCGCGCTCGCCAGTCAGTGGATGGACTGGCAATTGTCGGTGGTCGGCCCGGCGATCACGCCGGCGTTCTGGGGCCTGATCCGCACAGCCCCGGAAAAGCGCGACGCGGCCGCCATCAAGGCGTCGCAGGACAAGACCACCGACGCGATGAAAATCCTCGATGCGCAACTGGCCAAGACCGCTTACGTGGCCGGCCCGGCGTTTTCCTACGGCGACATCCCGGTCGGCGTCATGGCCTACCGCTACCGCCAGCTGGTGCCCGGTCGGCCGTCGACGCCGAACCTCGAGCGCTGGTTCGCCGCGATCGCCAAGCGCAAGGCGTTCCAGGATCACGTCGGCAGTATTCCGCTGTCGTGAATTCTTCCTTATCCCTCCCCTGAAAGGGGAGGGTCCGGCGCCAACGGGTCCGCGCGAAGCGCGGCCCGATGACAGGCTCCGCGCCGGGGGTGGGGTTACACCGAATTTTCCGGTGAGCGCGCCCCACCCGGCTCGCCATAGCGCGTCGAAGACGCGCGTAAACGCGCTTAAGGCTCGCCACCCTCCCCGCGGAGCGGGGAGGGATTAGAGCGCTTCGCCGCGCAGCAGCTTCGGCACCTCGCCGGTAAAGCCCGCCGCCTCGCGGATGAACACGCGCTTGAGCGCCGGCAGGCGCTCGACCACGCCTAACCCCACGTCGCGCACCAGCCGCAGCACGTCCGAGCTGTTGGAGAACAGCCGGTTCAAGCCATCGGTGGCGACGCCCATGGTCATGGTGTCGAAGCGGCGCCAGCGCTGATAGCGTTCGAGCACGTCGGCGCCGCCGATATCGAGCCCGAGCCGCGCGGCGTCGGCGATCGCCTCCGCCAAAGCCGCGACGTCGCGCAGACCCATATTGAGTCCCTGCCCGGCGATCGGATGAATGATATGCGCGGCGTCGCCGATCAGCGCCAGCCGCTCGGCGATGAAGCTGCGCGCGGTGAACAGTCCGAGCGGAAAGGCGCGGCGCGGCCCGATGACCGCGATATCGCCGAGCTGCAGGCCGAAACGCTTCTCCAGTTCGTCGTGGAATTCCTCATCGGGCAGCGCGATGATGCGCTCCGCCTCGCGCGTGTCTTCCGTCCACACGATGGACGAGCGATTTCCCGTCAACGGCAGGATCGCGAACGGGCCCGCGGGGAGGAAATGCTCCTCGGCGCGGCCGTTGTGCGCGCGCTCGTGCGCCACCGTGGTGACGATGGCCGACTGGTCGTAATTCCATCCTTGCGTGGCGATGCCGGCCTGTTCGCGGATTTGCGAGCGCGCGCCGTCGGCGCCGACCAAGAGCCGCGTGGAAATCGTCTCGCCGCCGGCGAGCGTAACGTCGACCGCATTATCCACGTTTTCAAAAGTGCTGACCGCGCCCGCGCGCAGCTCGATGCCGAGCTCTTTCGCCTTCTTGACCAGCGCATCGACCAGATGCCGGTTCTCGACCATATGCGCGAAGGGTTCGCCCGGTTCCACGTCGCCGTCAAAGGTGAGGAAGGTCGGCCGCACCGCGTCGTCGAGCTTGCTATCGGTCACCACCATGTCGAGGATCGGCTGCGCTTGCTCAGCGACCGCGTCCCAGACCTCGATCGCTTCGAACAGCCGGCGTGCCGCCGCCGCGATTGCCGAGGCGCGCGGGTCTTTCGATTGCGCCGCCGCCAGCGCCGGGTCCACGACCGTCACCGTGAAACCCTCGCCCAACCCCTGGCGCAGCGCGATCGCCAGCGCCAGACCGGCAAAGCCGGCCCCGCCGATCGTCACGTCGCGCCGTTGGTTTCCGATTCGCGCCATAGGTTTCCTTGGGCCAATGGCCGCCGCCGGATCGTCCCGGGCGGCCGCCCGCAGCCGCTCTATCACGCCTTCGACCTTGCCGGTGGCGACATCGAAGGCGGCAATCAGGGTTTGAGTGCCGTGGCGGCGATACTCGAACTCACGCCGCTCGACCTTGCCCGGCGCCATCGGCAGTCCCGGCGCGATGCGCTCGAGGGCCTGCATGCCGGTCATCTCGTCGATGGAGATGGTGCGACGGGCGTCATTGGGGGTGGCCGCAGTTTTGTAGACCGCGCAGATGTCTGCGCACTTGGCATCGAAGGCGGGATCGGGCTTCGGGGTCAGCCAGTAGCGGACGCGATGCGGCTTGAGGTCGGCCTCTTTTTTAAAAAGCGCCCCACCGAGCGCTGCGAGATGCTCGGGATGAGGCCGCGTCGCATGGCTTCGTCGGCAATCTCGCGCTGGCTCCAATGGCTGATCGGCCGCTCGCTCTCCGACGGCTTCTCGCATGTCATCGCGACCAGAGCGCAGATCTGCTCGGGCGTGAACGTCGCCGGCGCTCCCGAGCGCTGCGCATCGGCCAGCCGCCGCTTCCTAGTCTATTCAGGCACTTGTGCCATCCGGGGGGCTTTTTTGATCTGGATCAAAAACTTAGCCGCTCCATTAGACGAAAGTTCAATGTCGCGTAGGGATCGCCGAGGACCGGGAGGTCCCAGCCCTGCGGTCCCGCCCCCGAGGAAGGGCGAATCCCATGACAACCGAAACCCAATCGCAAGGAAGCATGACCCAACCCATGATCTGGTTGGGTGTCGCAATCGTGGCGATCATCGTGCTGGCGTATTATTTCGTGTGGTAGCGATCGCCGGCGTCTGAAAGGCGGAACGGGCGGCAGGCCAACTGCCGCCCGAAAAATTTTCGAGCCGCAGCCATGCGAGGCCGAAAGCGCCCGCGCGCCTTGACTTCGCGCCCCGCCCCGGCGTCATTGGCGGCAGCCCGGCACAAAAATCGCGATCCATGACCGCCACCACCTCCGCCGTCCAGGACTTGCTCAATCTTCTCGACCTCGAGCGGCTCGACTTGGATTTATTCCGCGGCAGCAGCCCGCAGGTCGGCTGGCAGCGCGTGTTCGGCGGCCAGGTGATCGGCCAGGCGCTGGTCGCCGCCGTGCGCACGGTGGAGACGCGGCCGCCGCATTCCATGCACGCCTATTTCCTGCTGCCGGGCGATCCCAAGGTGCCGATCATCTATGACGTGGATCGGATGCGGGACGGTAAGAGCTTCTCCACAAGGCGCGTCACCGCGCGCCAGCATGGCCAGCCGATCTTCTCCATGCTGGTGTCGTTTCACACCGACGAACCCGGGCTCAATCACCAGGCGAGCATGCCCGAGGTGCCGCCGCCGGAGCAGTTGCCCAGCGAGACGGAGATGCGCAAGACCATTTTGCCGATGATGCCCGATCCGGTGCGGCGCTATTACGAGCGCGAGCGCCCCATCGAATTGCGCCCGGTGGAGTTCGAACGCTACCTCGGCAAGAAATATCCCGACGGCCGCTTCAACGTGTGGATCAAGACTACCGGCCGGCTGCCGGACGATCCGGCAATCCATCAATGCGTGCTGGCCTATACCTCCGATATGGGGTTGCTCGATACCGCGCTGGTGCCGCACGGGCGCACGCTGTTCGAGAAGGAATTCATGGCGGCGAGCCTCGATCATGCGCTCTGGCTGCACCGCCCGTTCCGCGCCGACGAGTGGCTGCTCTATGCGCAGGATTCGCCCAATCTGCACGGCTCGCGCGGCTTCTCGCGCGGGCTTATCTTCACCCGTGACGGCACGCTGATCGCCTCGGTGGCGCAGGAAGGTCTGGTGCGCCTGCGGCGCTCCCTCCAAAGCTAAAATGAAGCGATCGCTCGCGACGTTGGTTTTACTGATTTCGATGCTGACGGCTGCGCTCGCCGCTTCCGGCAGACAGCCGGCGCCGCCCGGTTCGTTCAAGGGCGCACCGCCGCAATACACGCATTTCTCCAGCGCCGAACTCATGCGCGGATTTCTCGCGCTCGCCTTCGGCTCCGATCTGCGCATCGGCGCGGTGCCGCGCGGCATCCGCCGCTTCGATCATCCGATAAATGCCGCCGTGATCGCCGGCGGTAGCGTCGATCGCGCAGCGGCGATGCAACGCGTGCTCGATGAATTCGCGCAACAGGTTCCCAACCTGCACTTGAACATGGCGGCCGGCACGGTTCCCGCCGACCTCGAGCTGCGGCTGATCGACCAAAAAGACTTCACCACGGCGCTCAAGGCCGCGTTCGGCGCCAAGATCGCCAAGACATTCATCGCGCGCACCGATCCGCAGTGCATGACCAGCGTGCAATCGAGCGCCGACGGCGGCATCGTGCGTTCGGTCTCCTTCATCATCGTCGACAAGGGCGACGACGTCTTCCTCGACTGCGCCTATCACGAATTGCTGCACGCCTTCGGCCTGTCGAACCACGACCAGCGCAATGCATGGACCACGCTCAACCAGAGACGCATGGTCGGCTACCTCACGGTCTACGATCGCGCGCTGCTCACTTTGCTGTACGACCCGCGCCTGCAGCCCGGCATGACCGCCCGCCAGGCGCGCGCCGCGCTGCCCGGTCTGATCCATGATCTTGGGCTTGCCGCGCGCTCCCAGGGCAAATAGGACAGACATTCTGTCATAAATTGCCTCGAATGCGGCGAATGCCTTTGGATTCGGCAAAAATGCCGCTTAGTTTGTGGTCTCGATGTCGATACGCTAGGCAAATCAGCCGCGCCGGAGGCCACGGGCAGGCTTTTGCGTGAGCCGGAGACGGCTAACGCCCTAAATAAGTCAAGGGCGGGGACCGGCTTTCGGACTAGATCTAGCGCCAACCAAAGACGTTGCCGGGAAGGAAAATCATGAAGCTGGTCATCGCGGTCATCAAACCGTTCAAGCTCGACGAGGTGCGCGACGCCCTCACGCGTCTCGGCGTTCACGGCATGACCGTGACCGAGGTCAAAGGCTATGGGCGGCAGAAGGGTCACATGGAAATCTATCGCGGCGCCGAATACGCGGTGAATTTCCTGCCCAAGCTGCGGATCGAGGTCGCCGTCGCCAGCGAGCAGATCGACCGGGTGATGGAAGCGGTCGCCGCCGCCGCCAAGACCGGACAGATCGGCGACGGAAAAATCTTCGTCGCGCCGCTTGAGCAAGCCGTGCGCATCCGCACCGGCGAGACCGACGACGACGCGCTTTAGAAATATTAATTGAGACCGGGGGAAAACGAAATGACACGGGCGCATTTACGCCTCGCCATGCGCGACCGCGGCGTCGGCGATGCTGGTGGCCTCGCCGGCTTTCGCGCAAGCCGCGGCAAGATCGACGCCGCCGACACCGCCTGGATGCTGGGCGCCACCGGCCTGGTGCTGATGATGACGATACCGGGCCTCGCACTGTTCTACGCCGGGATGGTGCGCAAGAAGAACGTACTCGCCACCATGGCGCAGTGCATGGCCGCCACCTTCCTGGTCTCCATCTTGTGGGTGGTGATCGGCTATTCGCTCACCTTTACCGGCGACGGCGCCTTCATCGGCACGCTCGATCGCATTTTCCTCAACGGTTTGACGCTCGATTCAATCTCGCCGCACGCCAAGACCATCCCCGAAAGCCTGTTCATGATCTATCAGATGACCTTCGCCATCATCACGGTGGCGCTGGTGGTGGGCTCGGTCGCGGATCGTTTGCGTTTCTCGGCATTTTTATTGTTCTGCGTATTCTGGCTTCTGCTGGTCTATGTGCCGATCGCGCATTGGGTGTGGGGCGGCGGCTTCCTCGGCAGCCATGGCGTGATCGATTTCGCCGGCGGGCTGGTGGTGCATCTCAATGCCGGCGTCGCCGGCCTGGTCGCGGCCTATGTGGTCGGCAAGCGGCGCGGCTATGGCAGCGAAAATCTGTCGCCGTACGATCTCACGCTGGCGGTGATCGGCACCGGTCTGTTGTGGGTCGGCTGGTTCGGCTTCAACGGCGGCTCGGCGCTCGCCGCCAATTCGCGCGCCGCCATGGCGATCACCGCGACGCATCTGGCCGCCAGCGCCGGCGCCTTCACCTGGATGGCGTTGGAATGGTGGACGCGCGGCAAGCCGTCGGTGCTCGGCATGATCTCCGGCGCGGTGGCCGGGCTCGGCACCATCACGCCGGCTTCCGGCTTCGTGCTGCCGATGCAAGGCGTGCTGATCGGCTTGATCGCCGGCGCGGTCTGCTTCTGGGCCTGCACCTGGCTCAAGCTCAAGATCGGCTATGACGACTCGCTCGACGTATTCGGCGTGCACGGCATCGGTGGCTTGACCGGCACATTGCTCGCCGGCGTGCTGGCGGTCGGCGCGCTGTCCGCGAGTCCCGAATTGCCGGGCGGCGTGTCCGGCCTGCTCGAAGGCAATCCGCGGCAGGTCTTGACCCAGCTCTATGGCATCGTCGTTACCCTGGCGTGGTCGGGGGCCATGACTTTCATCGTGCTCAAGATCGTCGGTGCCATGGTGCCGCTGCGGGTACGCCATGAGGATGAGGTCATGGGGCTCGACGTCACCCAGCACGGCGAGGCGTTGCAATAGCGCCAAAACAAGCCGCATCCGCCTTATCGGCGGGTGCTCTTTTACCATTCCGAGCGGCTGATTAAAATTTATGCACAGCCAATGAGTCTTGGCGCGAGTTTGGGCTAATGCCCAATAGGGGCTATTGGCCCCCCGCCATAATCGTAAAAATTCGTTCATCGAATCAGCCGGATACGCCGAAGTCGGGCATCTGGCACGGCGTTTGATTCTCCTGTCCCGGCCATGCCCGCGAAGCACGCTTTTCGGGTCGGGCTCAGTGAACCCGCCCGCACTGCGTGAATGTAGAAAACGGGCTCAAGCGGGGATCGAATCCATGAAAATCGTCATGGCCATTATCAAGCCTTTCAAACTCGATGAGGTCCGCGACGCTCTGACCTCGATCGGGGTGCAAGGGCTGACTGTCACAGAGGTCAAGGGCTACGGGCGTCAAAAGGGTCACACGGAAATCTACCGTGGAGCCGAGTATGCGGTGAGCTTCCTCCCGAAAGTCAAAGTGGAAGTGGCGGTGGCGACCGACCAAGTCGACAAGGTCATCGGCGCCATCACCGGAGCCGCCAAGACCGGCCAGATCGGCGACGGCAAGATATTCGTCTTCGCCCTGGATCACGCCGTGCGCATCCGCACCGGCGAAACCGACGCTGCGGCGCTCTAGTAACCCGCACCGCAAAACAATACGGACAGGAGTTAGACCATGACGTTGAAGAAATCCTCCCGTGCGGGACTCGCGGCTCTCGCCCTTGGAGTTCTGCTCAGCCTGTTTCTGAGCGTGGCGGCGTATAATACGTCCTACGCCCAGACGCCGGCGCCCAGCGCCGCTCCGGCTGCACCGGCGGCTGCGCCGGCGGCCGCACCCGCGGCGGCGGCTCCCGCCGCCCCGACGCCGGCGCCCGCCTGCGCCAGCGATCCCGATCCCAAGAAGGCCGTCACCAGCAAATGCGCACCCAACTCAGGCGACACCGCCTGGATGCTCACCTCCATGGCGCTGGTGCTGATGATGACCGTTCCAGGCCTCGCTTTGTTCTATGGCGGCATGGTGCGCAAGAAGAACGTCGGCGACACCGTGATGACCAGCTTCGCCATCACCTGTCTGGTCACCATCGTCTATGCGATCCTCACCTACAGCTTGGCGTTCACGCCCGGCTCGCCCTATATCGGCGGGCTCAGTCGCGTGTTCCTGCAAGGCATCCTCAGCGACATATCCACGGGCGCGGGCAATCCGAACGGGCTCGCGGTGACGATCCCTGAGACCGTGTACATGTGCTTCCAGATGACCTTCGCGATCATCACTCCTGCGCTGATCGCGGGCGCCTTCGCCGAGCGCATGAAGTTCTCCGCCATGCTCTGGTTCATCGGCCTGTGGGCGATCTTCGTCTACGCGCCGGTCGCGCACTGGGTCTGGGGCTCGGACGGCATGCTGTCTTCCGGCAATTCCGACGCCATGATCAAGGTGCTCGACTTTGCCGGCGGCACCGTCGTGCATATCAATGCTGGCGTCGCCGGTTTGATGTGCGCGATCTGCCTCGGCAAGCGCAAGGACAGCGGTCCCGCTCACAACATGGTGCTGACGCTGATCGGCGCCTCGCTGCTGTGGGTCGGCTGGTTCGGCTTTAACGCCGGTTCGGCAGTGACCGCCGGCCTGCAAGCCGGCATGGCGATGACCGTGACGCAGATCGCCACCGCGGTCGCGGCCTTCACCTGGATGCTGGTGGAATGGGCGATCCGCGGCAAGCCCACCGTCGTCGGCATCTCATCCGGCGCGGTCGCCGGCCTCGTCGCCATCACTCCGGCCTCGGGCTTCGTCGGCCCGGTCGGCTCGATGGTGATCGGCGTCGCCGCCGGCGTGGTCTGCTACTGGGGCGTCACCGGCCTCAAGCGCATACTCGGCGTCGACGACGCGCTCGACTGCTTCGGCGTCCACGCGGTCGGCGGCATCGTCGGCGCGCTGCTCACCGGCGTGTTCGCGATCAACGAATACGGCGGCACCTCCGGCCTGATCGAGGGCAATCCCGGCCAGGTCATCAACCAGATCGAAGGCATCTGCATCGTGTTCATCTACGATGCCATCGTCTCGTTGATCATCCTCAAGATCATCGACGCGATCATCGGCCTGCGCGTCACCGAAGAGGTGGAACGCGACGGTCTCGATCTCGCGCTGCATGGCGAGGTGATACAGTAAGACTAACTTGGCGCATGATCTGCTCCGAAAACCGGTATCCACTTTTCGGGATCATGCGCTAACACCCTAGCGGTAGGGGCGGAAACCCGGCACTGTCCCTTCCGTCGAGGCCCTCGGTTCGCAAGAGCCGGGGGCCTCTCTCTTTCTGCCGGCCCGGCAACGAAAAAGCCCGGCGCGCTGGCCGGGCTTCATTCGTCCAATCGAAACGGGTGCCGGATCAGGGCATTGCCAATGTCATCATATCGATGCCACCGGCGATGTTCACGAAAGCCGCGACCATAACGATCGCGAAGCAGCAATACGCCACGCCCCACATCGAAGGCTTCAGTTGATCGGTCATTGTCTCCCCCAGGTTTATATCGGGGGCAGCCTAGGGGCGCAGGCTTAACGCCGGTTCAATCCGCCGCAAATCCAGTTACCGATGGTTAATCGGGTCTTAACCTCGCCCTCAGTATTGTGGTTCACGATTGTGCCGCGGGCCGTTCCCGCCAGGCGCACGATCGCGAAAAGCCTGTCCTCGACTTGATCGGGGATGGCAACCGGTTTTCGGGATCATGCGTCAGCGACAGCTAGTACCGCCATGCCCATGATGACCGCCCAGCGCGAGCCTTCCAGCGTCCCTGCTCCGGCGGCCGAAGGCCGCTCGCCGTTCGTGCGGCTGACCGAATTGATTGCCGGCATCGAGCCGGGCAAGCCCGCGATCAATCTGTCGGTCGGCGAACCGCAACATCCGATTCCGTCCTTCGTCGGCCCCGAGCTTGCCGCCCATCTCGACGAATTCGGCCGCTACCCGGCCAACAAGGGCAGCGAGCCGTTTCGCCGCGCGGTGGCTCAATGGCTCGGCCGCCGTTACAAACTGGCGCGGCCGGTCGATGCCGACAGCGAAGTTTTGGTGCTCAACGGCACGCGCGAAGGCCTGTTCCTCGCCGCCATCGCCGCCAAGCGCTGGGTCAAGCCGCGCGCCGGCAAACCTGCCGTGCTGATCCCCAATCCGTTCTATGCCGCCTATGCCGCCGGCGCGCTCGCCGCCGATTGCGAGCCGGTCTATATGCCGGCGCGCAGACAAAGCGGCTTCCTGCCCGATCTCGACGCGCTCGACGACGCGCTGCTCGCGCGCACCGTCGCCTGCTACATCGCCTCGCCGTCGAACCCGCAAGGCGCGGTCGCGACCCGCGCCTATCTCGACAAGCTCGCCGGTCTCGCCCGCCGCTTCGGCTTCCTGGTGTTCGCCGACGAATGCTACTGCGAGATCTATAGCGAGCATCGGCCGGCCGGCATGCTGGAAGCCGCCGGACCCGACTTCGCCAACGCCGTGGTGTTCCATTCGCTGTCCAAGCGCTCGAACCTGCCCGGCCTGCGCGTCGGCTTCGCCGCCGGCGACCGCCGCTTCCTCTCGGCCTTTCTCGAGCTGCGCAATATCGCGGCGCCGCAGGTGCCGGGCCCGGCGCAGCATGTCGCGGTCGCCGCCTATGGCGACGAAGCCCATGTGCAGGAAAATCGTAAGCTTTATTCGGCCAAGTTCGATCTCGCCGACCAGATCATTGGCGACCGCTACGGCTACCAGCGTCCGGCCGGCGGATTTTTTCTCTGGCTCGACGTGTCGAAATACGGCGGCGGCGAGATCGTCACCAAGCAGCTGTGGCGGGAGGCCGGCGTGCGCGTCGTGCCCGGCCGTTATCTGGCGCGCGAGCAGGCCGACGGCAGCAATCCCGGCGCGGATTACATCCGCGTCGCCATGGTGCAGGACAAGGCGACCACGGCGGAGGCGCTGCATCGCCTCGTCGCGGTGCTCGGGTGAGGTAGCGCATGATCCCGAAAAGTGGGCACCGGTTTTCGGTAAAGATCATGCGCAGGGGAAGGTGACATGCCCGCGATTGACCGCAGCCTCGACGCCGTCGCTTTCGTCTCCGAGCATTTCCGCGACATCTTGCGGCGGCGCTTCAGCGAACTGGCCGGCCTCGCGCTGATCACGCTGGCGCTGCTCGCGGCCATCGCGCTCGCCACCTGGTCGGTGCAGGATCCTTCGCTCAGCCACGCCACGCAAACGCCGATTCGCAATCTGCTCGGCTACCCGGGCGCAATCTTTTCCGATCTGGCGATGCAGCTGCTGGGCTTGGCCAGCGTCATGCTGCTGCTGCCGGAAATGCTGCTCGGCTGGCGATTGCTTTCGCATAAGCCGGTCGGCGAGAAATGGCGCGGCCTGTTGTGGATCCTCGCCACCTTCTTGGCCGCCGCCTTCATCTCCACGCTGCCACGCATCGGCTCCTGGCCGCTGCCGACCGGCTTGGGCGGCGTCTTCGGCGACGCCATGCTGCACGCGCCGGCGTTGGCTTTCGGCCACCCGCTGCACGGCGTGACGCTGCTCGTTGCCGCCGTTTTGCTCGGTCTCGCCACCGCGGTGACGATCGCCTTCGCTGCCGGCATCGGCTGGAAACGGCGCGCCGGGCATGAGGTCACGCGCGATGGCGAAGAAGACAGCGATGAAGACGAGGGCGATCGCGCCTCGGCCTGGCTCGGCATGATCGCGCACGCGCTGTTGAGCTGGAAGGCGCGCGCCGGCCGCCTGTTGCGCCGGCCGCCGCGCATGCCGCGGCCCGCCACCTTGCCGGCCGCAAGCGGCCCGCGCCAGGAGCCGCGTTTCGACGCCTATGGCCGCGCTGCCAATTTAGCTAACTTGCCGGCCGAGCCAGCCTTCGCCGCCGAGGCGGACGAGGACGACGCCCCGCCCACTCCGCGCCGCCGCGCCGCGCCGCGCGTGCCGGCGCGCCGCTCCGCCAACGGCTATGTGCTGCCCTCGCTCAATCTGTTGACCGCGCAGCGCGTCTCCGAGCGCACCACGCTGTCGAAAGAGCTGATCGACGCCAACGCGGTGGCGCTCGAAAGCGTGCTCGGCGATTTCGGCGTGCGCGGCGAAATCATCAATGCGCGCCCCGGCCCGGTGGTGACGCTGTACGAGCTCGAGCCGGCGCCCGGCATCAAGTCGTCGCGCGTCATCGGGCTTGCCGACGACATCGCCCGTTCGATGAGTGCGGTGTCGGCGCGCGTCGCGGTCGTTTCCGGCCGCAACGCCATCGGCATCGAGCTGCCCAATCCCACGCGCGAGAAGGTGTACCTGCGCGAATTGCTTTCCGGCAACGACTACAACGAAAGCGCCGCCAAGCTGCCGCTCTGCCTCGGCAAGACCATCGGCGGCGAATCGGTGATCGTCGATCTCGCGCGCATGCCGCATCTGCTGATCGCCGGCACCACCGGCTCCGGCAAATCGGTCGCCATCAATACCATGATCCTGTCGCTGGTCTACCGGCTGCGCCCCGACCAGTGCCGGCTGATCATGGTGGACCCCAAGATGCTCGAACTCTCGGTCTATGACGGCATCCCGCATCTGCTCACGCCGGTCGTCACCGATCCGAAGAAGGCGGTGGTCGCGCTCAAATGGGCGGTGCGCGAGATGGAGGAACGCTACAAGCGCATGTCCAAGCTCGGCGTGCGCAATGTCGACGGCTACAATGCGCGCCTCGCCGAGGCCAAGGCGAAAGGCGAGACGCTTCACCCGCACGGTGCACACCGGCTACGACAAGGAAACCGGCGAGGCGATCTACGAGAAGGAAGAACTCGAACTCGATCCGCTGCCCTATCTGGTGGTGATCGTCGACGAGATGGCCGACCTGATGATGGTCGCCGGCAAGGACATCGAGGGCGCCATCCAGCGCCTGGCGCAGATGGCGCGCGCCGCCGGCATCCACGTCATCCTCGCCACGCAACGCCCGTCGGTGGACGTCATCACCGGCACCATCAAGGCGAATTTCCCGACCCGCATCTCGTTCCAGGTCACCTCCAAGATCGACAGCCGCACCATTCTGGGCGAGCAGGGCGCCGAGCAGCTGCTCGGCCAAGGCGACATGCTCTACATGGCCGGCGGCGGCCGCATCAGCCGCGTGCACGGCCCGTTCGTTTCGGACGACGAAGTCGAGAAGGTCGTGCGCCACTTGAAGACGCAAGGGCACCCGGAATATCTCGACGAGGTGACCGCCGGCGATCCGGAAGAGGGCGAGGACGGCGCGGTGTTCGATGCGACCGGCATGGGACTGGCCGAAGGCGGCGACCTCTATACCCAGGCCGTCGCCATCGTGAAGCGCGACCGCAAGGCTTCCACCTCCTACATCCAGCGCCGGCTGCAGATCGGCTACAACCGCGCCGCCTCGCTGATGGAGCGTCTCGAACAGGAAGGCATCGTCGGCCAGCCCAACCATGCCGGCAAGCGCGAGATCCTGGTCCCGGAAAATCCGGCCGATGATCGGTTTTGAACCCTTCCTTTGTCATTTCGGGCCCGTGCCTTCGGCGCGTCCCGGAATGACTGATGAGATGCGATGGCGGCCGAATCAGCGCATGATTGGGGCCGCGAAATAGCCACAGCCGGACCCTAGGTTTTCACGATAAGCAGGAGCACGAGGCGGAGATCGTGATGGCGGGACACTTCAATGCGCAAACCGGCCACAAACTGGCGATAGCGACATTGGTCGCCGGCCTGGCGGCCGCACCGGCGCTTGCACAGGGCATCCCGCTGCCGAAACCGCGTCCGATGATTACCGGCACGATCGCGGCGCCCGCGCTTCCCAATGCCGCGCTCGGCGCCCGCGCCCAGGCGCCGCAGCCGCCGCAGGCCCAGACGACGCAGCCGCCCAATCCGGTTTCCAATCCGTTCGCCGCCTTGCTGGGCCGCCCCGGTTCCACCACCGCGCTCAGCCCCGAGCAACGCGGCATCATCGAGCGGGTGAACAATTATCTGTCCAACATGCAGGTGCTGTCGGGCAAGTTCGTACAGGTCGCGCCGGACGGCCGCCGCACCCAAGGCGAGTTTTATATTTCCAAGCCCGGCCGGGTGCGCTTCGAATACGACGACCCGAGCCCGATCGAGCTGATCGCCGACGGCCAATCGGTGGTGGTGCGCGACCGCAATCTGGCGACGCAGGACGTCTATCCGCTGTCGCAAACGCCGCTGCGCTTCCTGCTCGCCGATCATGTCGACCTGATGAAGGACGCCAACGTGATCGCGGTCTCTGCCGACGACGTGTTCGTCACGGTGGTGGTCGAGGAGAGAAACGGCGTGGTCGGCACCAGCCGGCTGATGATCATGTTCAGCGCCAAGGACATGCAGCTCAAGCAGTGGACGGTGACCGACCCGCAGGGCTACGACACCACGGTCGCGGTGTACGATCTCAACACCAGCCAGCGTCCCGATCCCAGCATGTTCAAGATCGATCTCACAAATTATCACAACTAGCGCGCGGCAACCTCAGCGCTGTCATTGCCGGGCTTGACCCACGGCTGTCCGGTTTAATTTTTGTAGACGTGGCGCATGGCGTGGATTCTTCTGTGTTTTGACGTTTTGCCGACGTTCGAGACACGGAAGGAACCCGCGCCATGCTGCACCAGAATAGCGTGTTTCACAGCGTATTGAAGCAGGTCCCCTGGCATCGCTTCGATCGGCTTGTGGATGAGCACCATGCCGACAAGCATGTGCGCAGACTGACGACGAAGGGCCAATTGATCGCACTGATTTACGCGCAGTTGTCCGGGGCGCAGAGCCTGCGCGAGGTCGAAGCGGCCCTGGAAAGCCACAGCGCGAAGCTCTACCACCTCGGCGGCGAGCAGGTGGCCCGCGCCACGCTCTCGGACGCCAACGCGCAACGGCCATGGCAGGTGTTTGGCGGCTTGTTCGGGCATCTGGTCGGCCAACTCACGCGCGGCCTCAAGCGCAAGGCCGGCGAAGCGGTGCATCTCATCGACGCCACCAGCCTTCATCTGAGCGCGCTGAGCAAGGATTGGGCGCAGTTCTCGACCGGCGTGTGCGGAGCCAAGATGCATGTGATCTATGATCCAGATGCCGATTGCCCGATCTATGCCGCCGTGACGGCGGCTAATGTCAACGACATCACCGCCGCCAAGGCCATGCCGATCACGGCCGGCGCAACTTATGTCTTCGACCTTGGCTATTACGATTACGGCTGGTGGGCCAAGCTCGATGCCGCGGGCTGCCTGATCGTGACGCGGCTCAAGGTCAATACCAAGCTGAAGGTCGTTACCGAAAACGCCGTTGCAAAGGGCTCCAATATTCTCTCCGACCGCATCGGCCATCTGCCGCAGCGCCTGGCGCGCAACCGCAACAACCCGTTCCAGGACCCGGTCCGCGAGCTCCGTGTGCGCAGCGAGAGCGGCAAGATTCTGCGTATCCTCAGTAACGACCTCGACCTGCCGGCACAGCAAATCGCCGACCTCTACAAGCGCCGCTGGCAGATCGAGTTGTTCTTTCGTTGGGTCAAGCAGACGCTCAAGATCAGGCACTTCCTCGGCCGTTCGGAAAACGCCGTGCGCATTCAGATCGCCGTCGCCCTGATCGCTTTCTTGCTGTTACGTCTGGCACACGTCGCTCAACGCACCATTCCAAGTCTGCTTATCTTCGCCCGCCTCGTGCGCGCAAATCTCATGCACAGACGACCGCTCGACCGCCTACTTGATACCCCTCCACCGCCCATACAAAATCAGCGACAGTTGAGCTTCAATCTATGCCAAATTTAAACCGGACAGCCGTGGGCTTGACCCGGCAATCCATCTAAAGCTTCATTGAACGGCAATGCTTCATGGACCCCCCGGTCAAGCCCGGGGGTGACGAGTCAGAGATGCCCCTCAAGATCACCACCTGGAATATCAATTCCGTCCGCCTGCGCATCGATCTGGTCGCCAAGTTTCTCCAAAGCGTTCGGCCGGATGTGCTCTGCCTGCAGGAAACCAAGTGCCCGGACGACGCCTTTCCGCTCAAGCGCTTCCAGCGGCTCGGCTACGCGCACGCGGCGCTCAACGGGCAGAAGGGCTATCACGGCGTCGCCGTGCTCTCGCGCCTGCCGTTCGAGCGCGTCGATGTGCAGAGCTTCTGCGGCAAGACCGACTGCCGCCATGTTGCGGTGACGCTGGGCGAGCGCGCGTTCCTGCGCGATCCCCTCACCCTGCATAATTTCTACGTACCGGCCGGCGGCGACGAGCCGGACCCCGAAATCAATCCGAAATTCCGGCACAAGCTCGATTTCCTCGACGAGCTGCGCGCGCATGAGGGCTTGCGTCCGGCGAAAGCCGAGCGCGCCATTCTCGTGGGCGATCTCAACGTGGCGCCGCTCGAGCACGACGTATGGAGTCACAAGCAGATGCTCAAGGTGGTCTCGCACACGCCGGTCGAATGCGAGAAGCTCAATGCGGCGCGCCAGGCGGGCAATTGGATCGACAGCATGCGCGTGCTGACGCCGGAGCCGGCCAGGCTCTACACCTGGTGGAGCTATCGCGCGGCCGACTGGCGCGCGGCCGACCGCGGCCGCAGGCTCGATCACATCTGGACCTCGGATGCGCTCGCCGACCGCGTCTCCAAGATCAAAATCGCCAAGGATTATCGCGGCGCCGAGCGCCCCTCCGACCACGTGCCGGTGACGGCGACGGTGGAGATTTAAATTTGTCATGGCCGGGCTTGACCCGGTCCTGACGAGTTACTCGATTTTTTTCAATTGCGTCTTCACGCCGTCGAGTTCGCGCGTCCAGCCGTCGACGCGTTCGGCCACCATGTCGCGCAATTGCTGGGCGGCGGCCGGGTAGCCTTCCAGCATCTTGCGGAACAGGCTGCGCGAAATACGGATCACCACCGTCGGCCCTTTCGCGATCGCGGTCGTTGCGCACACCGTGTCGGTGAGCAGCGCCAGTTCGCTCACCAGCGTGCCGGGACCGGCGACGTATTGCTTGCCTTCCAACGGCGAGTTCGGTTCCAGCAGCAGCGAGCCTTCCTGCACGACATAGCCGCCATCGGCGAGCTCGCCGGCGTAGAACAGCACCGCGCCGTTTGGCAAATGCTTGGTTTCCGCGCCGATCGCCAGGATGCGCAGCGCCTGCTTGCCGAGCGCCGCGAAGGTGGGCACCTGCTCGAAGAAGGCGATGTCGTCTTCGAGGGACATGGTTCAGCAGTCATTCCGGGGCACGCGCGACTGCGCGTGAACCCGGAATCCAGAGGCATGAACAGAATCTATTTGTGGATTCCGGGTTCGCGCTTTCAGCGCGCCGCGGAACGACAATATGGCGAGGCGCACGATACTCACGGCACCAGCTTGTAGCCGCCGGCTTCGGTCACCAGGATCGCCGGCTGGGCGGCATCCTTCTCGATCTTCTGCCGCAGCCGGTAGATATGCGTCTCCAGCGTGTGGGTGGTGACGCCGGAATTATAGCCCCATACTTCCTGCAGCAGCGTCTCGCGCGATACCGGCTTCTGCGCCGCGCGATAGAGATAGCGCAGGATGGCGGTCTCCTTTTCGGTCAGGCGCACCTTGCTGCCCTTCGGGTTGAGCAGCAGCTTGGAACTCGGACGGAAGGTGTAGGGACCGATGGTGAAGACGGCGTCTTCGCTCGCTTCGTGCTGCCGCAACTGCGCGCGGATGCGCGCCAGCAGCACGGCGAAGCGGAACGGCTTGCTGACATAATCGTTGGCGCCGGATTCCAGCCCCAGGATGGTGTCGCTGTCGGTGTCGTGGCCGGTCAGCATGATGATCGGCGCCTTGAAGCCGTTCTTGCGCAAGATGCGTACCGCCTCGCGGCCGTCCACATCGGGCAGCCCCACGTCCATGATCACCAGGTCGATCTGGCCGCCCTTGGCCGCCTGCACCCCCTTGGTGCCGCTGTCGACCGCGATGGCGTCGAACTCCTCGTGCAGCGCCAGTTGCTCGACCAGCGCCTCGCGCAGCTCGGCATCGTCGTCCACGATCAGGATGGTCCGTCGGTTGGGCATCGCTTAATGGCCGCCTCGCGGGAATATTCGCGAAGTAGAGCATTCGGGGCTAAAAGAGCAAGCGTGAACTGGTTTTAGCCGAGATACGTGGAGTTTTGGAGCGTGCCGCGGGCAAAACGCGAAACATCGTTGCGGCGGCTGACCGTGCGGCGCAAGCCGGGCGAGCCCGCGCGCGGCGTGCTGCAAGCCGGCCCGCTGGCGCTACCGGTGGCGCTCGGGCGCGCCGGCATCAAGGCCAACAAACGCGAAGGCGACGGCGCGACCCCGCGCGGCGGCTTCCGCCTCAGGCGGCTGTGGTGGCGCGCCGACCGCCATCGGCGCCCGGCGACATTATTGCCGGTCCGGCGCATAACGCCGGACGACGGCTGGTGCGAAAATCCGTCCGACCGCCATTACAACCGGCCGGTCAAGCTGCCGCCGCAAGCCAAGGCCGACCGGCTGGCGCGCAAGGACGGCCTCTACGACTTCATCGTCGAGATCGACCACAACACGCGACCGCGCGTGGCCGGCCGCGGCAGCGCCGTGTTCATCCATGTCGCGCGGCCGGGCTTGGCGCCGACCGCGGGCTGCGTCGCGCTGGCGATGAATTCGCTGCGCCGGCTGCTCGCGCGCATCGGCCCGCGCACCAGGATCATGGTTGATTAATTGTTACTAACTCTTCGTCATTCCGGGGCGCGCTGAAAACGCAAAGCCGGAATGACGGAATTGGAAAGCCACCGTTTTTTAAGCATAGTCGCGCGCCGCCGCCCGCGTAACCGACGCATTAACTGAACGGGCATCGCGCTGTGATATTTCGATAACGGCGCGGCGGTCACGCAAGAAGTGCAAAACAAAGCCGCGCCGGGGTGATCATGGACACATCAACCGCGCATACATGCCCATCATGCCCATTCGCCGGCGCGCTCGGGACCCGATTTGGTCGGCCGCGTGGCGGCCGTCTCCGGCTCGCAGGCCACGGTCGAGCTCACCGCGCGCAGCGCCGGCGGCGAACATCCGACGGTCGGAAAATTCATGGGCATGGTGGCCGGCAAAGCCGTGATCATCGGGCTGGTCACCGATATCGGCGAGCAGGCGATGCTGGCGCCGGCCGGCGGACCTTCGTATCGCAAAGTCGCGCGCCTCGATCTGGTCGGCGAGATTCGATCCGAAGACGGCGGCGCGGCGCGCTTCCAGCGCGGCGTCATGGAATATCCGAACATCGGCGACGGCGCGCTGCTGCTCACCGAGCGCGAGCTGCGGCTGGTCTACGGCGGCGCCGATGCCGACCATGCCCATGTCGGCGACCTGCAGCAGAACACCGATATCGGCGTGCATATCGACATCGACCAACTGGTGAGCCGGCATTTCGCCATCGTCGGCGCCACCGGCGTCGGCAAGTCGAGCGGCGTCGCCATCATCCTGCAAAAGATTCTCGATACGCGCCCGAACCTGCGCATCTTCCTGGTCGATCCGCACAACGAATACGGCCGCTGTTTCGGCGACAAGGCGCAGGTGCTCACGCCGCGAAACCTGCGCCTGCCGTTCTGGCTGTTCAATTTCGAGGAGACGGTCGACGCCTTTTTCGGCGGCCGCCCCGGCGTCGACGAGGAAGTCGAGATCCTCTCGGAAGTCATTCCGCTGGCGAAGTCGGCCTATCTGCAATACCGCGTCAACAACGAGCGCGCGCTCGCCAAGAAACGCGACCCGCGCGACACCGGATTTACCGCCGACACGCCGGTGCCCTACCGCATCGAGGATCTCATCAACCTGCTCGACGAGCGCATGGGCAAGTTGGAGAACCGTAGTTCGCGCATGGTCTATCACAAGCTGATCGGGCGGATTCAGACCTTCCGCAATCATCCGCGCTACGCCTTCATGTTCGAGAACGCCAATATCGGCGGCGACACCATGGGCGAAATTCTCGCCCATCTGTTCCGGCTGCCGCCGGACGGCAAACCGATGACCATCATGCAGCTCGCCGGCTTCCCGGCCGAAGTGGTGGATTCGGTGGTGTCGGTGCTCTGCCGCATGGCGTTCGACTTCGGGCTGTGGAGCGACGGCGTCGCGCCGTTGCTGTTCGTCTGCGAGGAAGCGCACCGCTACGCGCCCGCCGACAAGAATGTCGGCTTCGGTCCGACCAAACGCGCGCTCTCGCGCATCGCCAAGGAAGGCCGCAAATACGGCGTGTTCCTCGGCCTGGTGACGCAGCGGCCGGCGGAAATCGATCCGACCATCGTGTCGCAGTGCTCGACGCTTTTCGTCATGCGGCTGTCGAACGACCGCGACCAGGCGCTGATCCGCTCGGCGGTGTCCGACGCGGCGGTGAACCTGTTGTCGTTCATTCCCTCGCTCGGCACCCGCGAGGTGTTCACCTTCGGCCCCGGCGTGGCGCTGCCGACGCGCATGCGCTTCAAGCAATTGCCGCCGGAACTGCGGCCGAACAGCGAGGCGTCCGGCAATACCCGCTCCGACGCCGGCACCAATATCAGCCGCGATCTGATCTCCACCGTGATCGAGCGCTGGCGCAGCGCCAGCATGAGCCATCGCGGCGGCGACGACGATTTCACGGACTACACCTCGTCGCTCGATGCCGCGCCGTTGCAGCCGGCGCCGCCGCAGGCCCCGCCGATGCCGGTGCCACCCTCGCCGCGCGGCGAGGCGCTGCGCTCGAGCCTGCTGAAGAAGCCGCTCGACGCCACGCTGGGCAGCCTGCAAGCCGGCAAGCCGGGCTTCCCGCCACCGCCCCCGCGCTTCAGGTAGTTTCTCTGCTGTCGTCCCCGCGCAAGCGGGGACCCAGTAACCCCGGTCTGTCCGCATGACATCGACAGGGGATACTGGGTCCCGGCTCGCACTCGCTAACGCTCGCTTGGCCGGGACGACATGACGGGCCGTTCGCCGAAAATCGCGCTGCCGACCCGCACATGGGTGGCGCCGAGCTGGATCGCGGTGACGAAATCCGCGCTCATGCCCATCGACAATAGTTTGAGCCCGTTGCGCCGCGCGATCTTGGCGGTGAGCGCGAAATGCGGTCCCGGCGCTTCCTCGAGCGGCGGAATGCACATCAAGCCGGAAATCGTCAGCCCGTAAGTCTCGCGGCATTGGCTAAGAAACGCGTCGGCGTCCTGCGGCAGCACGCCGGCCTTCTGCGCCTCGGCGCCGGTGTTGATCTCGACAAACAAGAGCGGCGAGCGCCCCTGCCTGGCGATCTCCTTCGCCAGCGCCTCGGCAGAGGCTCGGCCGATCGACCGAATGGATGGCGTCAAACAGCGCCACCGCGTCCTTGGCCTTGTTGGATTGCAGCGGGCCGATCAGATGCAGCGCGAGCCCGGGGTGTTTAGCCAGCAGCGGCGGCCATTTGGCTTTCGCCTCCTGCACGCGGTTTTCGCCGAACACGCGCTGGCCGGCGGCGATCGCCGGCTCGATCGCCTCGGGCGGAAAAGTCTTCGACACCGCCACCAGCGTCACTTCCGCCGGATCGCGCCCGGCATCCTTGCAGGCGCGCGCGATCTCGGCGCGCACGGCGGCGAGGCCTGCTGCCGTTCCGGCGGCGGTATGGGGTGAAACCTGGCTCATGCTTCTAATGCCAGCGAAAAGGGCCACTCCGTCAAGCCGCCGGTTGACCCTCCAACCCCTTTCATGTCAGGTCCGCGCGCCGTAAAAGAGCGCGAAATGCCCCCCAATTCGAGCAAAAACGAGCGCTACAACGCCCGCGCGGCCGAGGCCCGCTGGCAAAAGACGTGGGACGAGCGCGGCATTTTCGCGACCCAAAACGACGACCCGCGACCGAAATACTACGTGCTGGAGATGTTCCCCTACCCGTCGGGGCGCATCCATATGGGCCACGTGCGCAACTACACCATGGGCGACGTGGTGGCGCGCTTCAAGCGCGCGATGGGCAACGCCGTGCTGCACCCGATGGGCTGGGACGCCTTCGGCATGCCGGCGGAGAACGCGGCGATCGACCGCAAGGTGCACCCCAAGGCCTGGACCTATGACAACATCGCGGCGATGAAGGCGCAGCTCAAGTCGATGGGGCTGTCGCTCGACTGGGCGCGCGAGCTCGCCACCTGCGATCCGGCCTATTACAAGCACCAGCAGAAGATGTTCCTCGATTTTCTGCGCGCCGGGCTGGTCGAGCGCAAGCAGTCGAAGGTGAACTGGGACCCGGTCGACCACACCGTGCTGGCCAACGAGCAGGTGATCGACGGCCGCGGCTGGCGCTCGGGCGCCATGGTCGAGCAGCGCGAGCTCACCCAATGGTTCTTCAAGATCAGCGACTATTCGGAAGATTTGCTGGAGGCGCTCGATAGGCTCGACCGCTGGCCGGACAAAGTCCGGCTGATGCAGAAGAACTGGATCGGCCGCTCGGAAGGCCTGTTGCTACGCTTCATGCTCGATCCGGCGACCACGCCCAATAAAGAGAGCGAGCTGGAGATTTTCACCACGCGGCCGGACACTTTGTTCGGCGCCAAGTTCATGGCGCTGTCGCCCGATCATCCGCTTAGCCTCGCCGCCGCCGCGAAGAATCCGAAGCTCGCGGAATTCATCGAGCAGTGCCACCGCATGGGCACCTCGCAGGCGGCGATCGACACCGCCGAGAAGATGGGCTTCGACACTGGCATCAAGGCCGTGCACCCCTTCGATGCCACCTGGAAACTGCCGGTCTATGTCGCCAATTTCATTCTGATGGAGTACGGCACCGGCGCCATCTTCGGTTGCCCGGCGCACGACCAGCGCGACCTGGACTTCGTCAACAAATATGGCCTCGGCAATACGCCGGTGGTTTGCCCGCCCGGGCAGGACCCGGCGACTTTCGTGATCACCGACGTCGCCTATGACGGCGACGGCCGCATGATCAATTCGCGCTTCCTCGACGGGCTGACGATCCGCCGCAGCATTCGACGAAGTCGCCAAGCGGCTGGCAAAGGAATCGCGCGGCAACCGCCCCATCGCGCAGCGCCAGGTCAATTATCGCCTGCGCGACTGGGGCATTTCGCGCCAGCGCTACTGGGGCTGCCCGATCCCTATCATCCATTGCGAGAAGTGCGGCGTGGTGGGCGTGCCGGAAAAAGATCTGCCGGTGACGCTGCCGGAGGACGTGACCTTCGACAGACCGGGCAATCCGCTCGACCGCCATCCGACCTGGAAGCACGTGAAGTGCCCGCAATGCTCCGGTCCGGCGCGGCGCGAAACCGACACCATGGACACCTTCGTCGACTCATCCTGGTACTTCATCCGCTTCACCGATCCGTGGATCAAAAGCGCGCCGACCGATCCGAAAATGGCCAACCACTGGATGGCGGTCGACCAGTACATCGGCGGCATCGAGCACGCGATTCTGCATCTGCTCTATTCGCGCTTTTTCACCCGCGCCATGCACAAGACCGGCCACATCGGCATGGACGAGCCGTTCGCCGGCCTGTTCACCCAAGGCATGGTGGTGCACGAGACCTATCGCGCCAAGAACGGCGACTGGGTCGAGCCGGCCAACGTCAAGATCGATGGCATGGGCGACGACCGCCGCGCCACGCTCGCCGCGACCGGCGAGCCGGTGGAGATCGGCTCGATCGAGAAAATGTCGAAGTCGAAGAAGAACACCATCGACCCCGACGACATCATCGCCGCCTACGGCGCCGACACCGCGCGCTGGTTCATGCTGTCCGATAGTCCGCCCGAGCGCGACGTGATCTGGACCGAGGAGGGCGTGCAGGGCGCCTGGCGCTTCGTGCAGCGGCTGTGGCGGCTGATCGGCGAGATCGCGGAGATCACCGGATCACAAAGTCGCCCAGCAACCTTTGGTCCGGAAGCGCAAAAAGTGCGCAAGGCCGCCCACCGCGCGCTCGCCAACGTGTCCGACGACATCGCGAAGCTGCGCTTCAACCGCTGCGTCGCGCATATCTACGAATTCGCCAACGCGCTTTCCGACGCGATCGGCTCCGCCGAGGCCGCGCCTTCCCCCGACTTCGCCTGGAGCTTGCGGGAGGCCGGCGACATCCTGGTGCGGCTGTTTCACCCGATGATGCCGCACCTGGCCGAGGAATGCTGGGCGGCGCTCGGTCATCGGACCCTGGTCTCCGCCGAGGCCTGGCCGCAGCTCGAGCCCGAGCTTTTGGTCGAAAACACCATTACTTTACCGGTCCAGATCAACGGCAAGAAGCGCGCCGACGTCACGGTGGCGCGGGATGCCGGAAAAGACGATATAGAGGCTGCCGTTCTGGCTCTCGATGCGGTAATAAAGGCCCTGGACGGCAAAAGCCCGAAAAAGGTCATTGTCGTCCCGCAGAGGATCGTCAATGTGGTGGCTTGATCAGAACCTGTCATTCCGGGGCGGCCCGAAGGGCCGAACCCGGAATCCAGAAACAACCGCCGTGTTGGCATCTGGATTGCGGGTTCGCTCGCTTTGCTCGCGCCCCGGAATGACGAGGTGGACCCGCCTGCTGGCCGTGCTGGTGCTGGGCGGGCTTACCGCCGGCTGCTTCCAGCCGCTTTATGGCAGCCAAGCCTCGGTCGGCGGAGCTGGCATCGTCGACAAGCTGAGCAGCGTCGAAGTCGCGCCGATCGATGTGCCGAACGGCACCCGCCTGTCCCGCGTCGGCGTCGAGGTGCGCAACAGCCTGATCTACGGTCTCACCGGCGGCGGGGCCGCCGCCGCGGCCAACTACAAACTCGACGTCCGTCTCAGCGCCGGCCAGACGCAGGTGATCGTCGACATCAACAGCGCACGCCCGGACATCCAGAACTACGGCATCGACGCCACCTTCACGCTGAAAGACATCACCACCGGCAAGACGGTCGTCACCGGGCAGACTTTCTCGCGCGTGTCTTATGACATTCCCGGCCAGCAGCAGCGCTTCGCCGGCGACCGCGGCTTGCGCGACGCCGAAAATCGCGCCGCTAAGGTGATCGCAGACAATATCCGTTCCCGCCTGGCGTCTTATTTCGTGGCGGGGACGTAGGCTGCCGTCGTCCCCGCGAAAGCGGGGACGACAGCGAATTGATATGACCGCCATCAAACCCTCCGAGATCGACCGCTTTATCGCCCGTCCCGATCCAGCCCAGCCGATCGTGCTGGTATACGGGCCGGACGCAGGTCTGGTGCGCGAGCGCGTCGACGCGCTGGTGCGCGCCTCGGTCGACGATGCCAACGACCCGTTCGCGTTCGTGCGCATCGAGGGCGAGGAGCTTTCCGCCAATCCGGCGCGGCTCATCGAAGAAGCAAACACCATCCCGCTGTTCGGCGGCCGCCGCGCCGTGCTGGTGCGGGTCAACCCGCGTTACAATCTGGCGCCGGCCTTGGCGACACTGATCGAGTCGCCCTCGCCCGACTGTCGCGTGATCGTCGAGGCCGGCGAACTGCGCAAGACCTCGCCGCTGCGCACGCTGTGCGAGAAAGCCAAAACCGCGGCCGCGCTGCCCTGTTATCTCGACAACGCGCAGGCGATTTCCAGCCTGATCGACGAGGAGATGCGCGCGGCCAAATTGACCTTGGCGCCCGATGCCCGTGCGGCGCTATCATCTTTGCTTGGCGGCGACCGCCTGGCCTCGCGCAGCGAGCTGCGCAAACTCGCCGTCTATGTCACGGGCCGCGACCGAGTCGAGCTCGCCGACGTGATGGCGGTGGTAGCTGATGCCTCCGAGCAGGCGCTCGACGGCGTGATCGACGCGGCCTTTGCCGGCGAGACCCGCGACGTCGAGACCAAATTCGGCAAGGCGCGTGGCAGCGGGTCGTCGCCGGCCGCGATCGTTTCCGCCGCGATCCGCCAGGTCGCCAGTCTGCACAAGATGAAGCTGGCGGTGGAAGCCGGCGACAGCGTCGAATGGACCATGAAGCGCGGCGCGCCGCCGGTGCATTTTAGCCGCGAGAAGCTGGTCGGCGCGGCGCTACGCAATTGGACGCCGCCGCGGCTGTTGCGCGCCATGGCGCAGCTCGCCGACGCCTCGCTCGAGGCGCGGCGCAACGCGGCGCTCGCCGAAGCGATCGCTCAGCGCGCGCTGCTGTCGATCGCGATGAACGCGAGGCGGCGGGAATCGTAACTCGTCATTCCGGGGCGCCGCGAAGCGGCGAACCCGGAATCCATACTCCGCAGCACTGGGGTTATGGATTCCGGGTTCGCGGCCTGAAGGCCGCGCCCCGGAATGACAGTGTTTACAAATTCATCTGATAACTGTGCGGCACCCAGCGATAGCCGCCGGCCGTTTTGTCCACCCAGCCAATGCCGGGGAACGGCATATGGAAGCCGGCGACGAACAATTTGTCGGTCGTCACCATATCGAGGATGCGCTTGCGGGTGGCCACCGCCTTCTCCTTGTCGTCATCGACGTCGAGATGCAGATCGGGTCGCTGGATCGCCACCACGTAATGATTGCAGGTATCGGCCCAATTGATCAGCCGCTTGCCCTCGCTCTCGATGGTGAAGGCCAGCAGCCCGGGCGAGTGACCCGCCGCGTCCACCGCGCGGATGCCGGGCACCACCTCGTCGCCCGGCTTGATGAACGTGGCGCGGTTGGCGAGCGGCACCACGATCTTCACGTAGAGTTCGCGGTTGAACTTGCGCGCCTCGCGCACGTTCTCGCCCTTGTGCCAGAAATCGAACTCGGCGGCGCCGATCACGTAGCGCGCGTTGGGAAACACCGGCACCCCGCCCTTGGTCAGCCCGCCGATATGATCGGGATGGCCGTGCGTGAGCACGACCACGTCGACGTCTTCCGGCTTATAGCCGGCGGCGCCCATGCGCGCGACCAGATGGCCCGGCGGCAGCCTGCCTTTGAGTTGTTCGTGCTCGGCCGAGAGCGAGCCGTTGCCGGTGTCGAACAGCACCAGCTCCTTGCCGGTATTGACCACGATCGGGGTGAACGGGTGTTCGTAGCGGTCGGCCTCGATGCGGTTGGCCGCCGCGAGCGCCTTCACGTCGGCCGCGCCGGCTTCCCCGCCGAAGGCGGGTGTAAGCCCCGAGCGGATCACTTTCGAGTCCATGATGGTTGCGACCTCGAAGCCGCCGAGCTTGAAGCGGTAGATGGTCGGCTGCATGTCACCTTGCATTGAAGCGGGCACCGGGTTCCTCCCTCGCGTTACCGCGCATGATTAGCAGCATTTTCGCCCCGCGATCCAGCGGGGAAACGCGAACCGCCTGCCCGGTTGCGGGGTAGCCGCCGCAGAAATTGCCGATAGAATTCGAATCGGATGGGGACCTGCGGGAGGACCGAGACCATGGACAATTCCGTCGCCTTGAAGACCGAGCTGCACGAGACCGAGCAGCGGCTACTCGCCGAACTGCGAACCGTGCGCCGCAGCGCTCGCGCGAGCCGGACGCCGAGCCAGTATAAGCTCACCGTCGGGCAGAAAATCGCCGATACCGTCGCCGCCAATATGGGCTCCTGGCAATTCATCATCATCCAATCCGCCATTCTGGTGATCTGGATTATCCTCAACGTCACCGCCTACATTAAGCAATGGGATCCCTACCCGTTCATCCTGCTCAACCTGGCGCTGTCGTTCCAGGCCGCTTATGCGGCGCCCTTCATCATGATGAGCCAGAACCGGCAGCAGGACATCGACCGCAAGCATGCCGAGAACGATTTTCAGGTCAACGTGAAGGCCGAGCTCGAGATCGAGCTGCTGCATCAGAAGATCGATCAGCTGCGCGAGACCGAGGTGGTGAACCTGACCGCGGCGGTCAAGGAACTCACCGCCATGCTGCGCAAGAGTTAGGCCGGCGCCGGCTCTTCCATCGGCTGCAGCGAATTTTCGCCACGTTCGCGGCGCATTGAATGGTCGGCATGAATGTCGACATGAATCGAGCCGCGCCAGCCGCGCTCAGCAAAGTGCCGGAGGTGACGCTCACTTTCTGGCTCATCAAGATCGCCGCGACGACGCTGGGCGAAACCGGCGGCGACTCGGTGACCATGACGCTGCATTGGGGTTACCTCGACGGCACCGCGCTGTTTCTGGCGCTGCTCGTCATGCTGGTGGTGCTGCAGACCGTCGCACGGAAATTTCACCCGTTCCTGTATTGGGCCACCATCGTCGCCTCCACCACCTTCGGCACCACCATGGCGGATTTCGCCGACCGCTCGCTCGGCATCGGTTACGCCGGCGGCTCCTCGATCCTGCTCGGCTGCCTGCTGGCGGTGCTCGCGCTCTGGTACTGGTCGCGCGGCTCGATTTCGGTCGACACCGTCAACACCCCGAAGGTGGAAGCGTTCTACTGGGCCGCCATCACGTTTTCGCAGACGCTCGGCACCGCGCTCGGCGACTGGACGGCCAATTCGACCGGGCTCGGCTACGAATACGGCGCGCTGGTTTTCGCCGCCGCCTTGGCGGTGGTGGCCGCCGCCTATTACTGGAGCGACCTATCGCGCGTGCTGCTGTTCTGGATCGCCTTCATCCTGACGCGGCCGCTGGGCGCGACCGTGGGCGACTTCCTCGACAAGCCGGTACGCCACGGCGGGCTCGCCTTGAGCCGGCCGATCGCGACGGCGGTGATCGCGGCCTTTATTCTGCTGTGCCTGCTCGTGCTGCCGCAGCGCGCCGGCAAGCATCCCGGACAATCGCAAGAGCCGGCGTGAGCGCGGCCATAACCCCTGGCGCAGGAGCAAGACGCCGCTTAGGCTGAGGCCTCGCAAACCTGCATAACCTGGGGGCGTCCGATGGCGAAGGAAGCGCATAAGAAATCCGCCGCGAAGGCGAAGAAGAAGAAAAAACCCGCCGCGCGCGCAAGGAAAAACCGCAAATCCGCGGCGAAAAAGACCGCGGCCAGAAAGAAGGCGGCCCGCAAGGCCAAGCCCAAGGGCGCCGTCGCCACGATCGTTGCCGACGTTGAAGCCGTGCTCGACACTTTGACCGACGCCGAACGCCTGCACCGCAAATTGGAGCCCCCGGGCTCGCCGGAGTCGGAGGACTAGCCGGCAGAACCGAGGCGCCGAATGAGCGGCATGGACAACGAAGACCCCTGGAAATGGATGCAGCCCTATGACGTGCGCCGCTTCGGCGAGGTCATCCTCGACCGCAAGAGCAGGAGCGCTGGTGCCGCGCCGTGCTGCTCGGCGGGCTGCCGTTCATGTGGCGCAAGGCCGAGGTCGCGCGCAACCTGATCTATGACAAGCTCGAGCTGCGCGCGGGCGACAAGGTGCTCGTCATCGGCGAGTGCATCGAGCCGTGCGGCTTCGTCGACGACATGCGCGCGCGCATCGGGCCGAAGGGCGAGGTGCGCGTCATCGACATCACCGACGAGGCGCGCGACAACTACATCGCCAAGAAGCGCGGCCGCGGCGGCCAGCTCGCGACCTGGCAGTGGAGCTACACGCGCGAATTCGCCGACGGCGCGTTCGACTGCGCCGCTTGCCTGCAAGGCGTGCAGCACACCGACGACTGGCGCGAGACCGGCGCGGAAATGCTGCGCGTGATGAAGCCCGGGCGCAACGTCGTGCTGGCCGAGATCGCCTACAGCCCCGAGACCGCGATGAAGATCGAGCTCGATATGCACATCGAGTACGTCTTCAATAAGCTGCTTTCGCGCGTCGGCTGGAAGCTCGACGAGTTTCCCTATTACAGCCCGCAGGATCTGGAGACAAGCGTTTGCCGGGCTGGTCAAGGACACCGGCAGCTTCGTCTGGAAAGGCATCGAGATTTTCTGGGGCAGGAAGCCGTAGCGGAAGCGTTGTCATTGCCGGGCTTGACCCACGGCTGTCCGGTTTAAATTTGGCATAGATTGAAGCTCAACTGTCGCTGATTTTGTATGGGCGGTGGAGGGGTATCAAGTAGGCGGTCGAGCGGTCGTCGGTGCATGAGATTTGCGCGCACGAGGCGGGCGAAGATAAGCAGACTTGGAATGGTGCGTTGAGCGACGTGTGCCAGACGTAGCAGCAAGAAAGCGATCAGGGCGACGGCGATCTGAATGCGCACGGCGTTTTCCGAGGGGCCGAGGAAGTGCCTGATCTTGAGCGTCTGCTTGACCCAACGGAAGAACAGCTCGATCTGCCAGCGGCGCTTATAGAGATCGGCGATTTGCTTGCCGGCAGCGTCGAGATCGTTGCTGAGGATCCGCAGGATCTTGCCGGTCTCGATGCGCACACGGAGTTCGCGGACGGGATCCTGAACGGGTTCTTGCGGTTCTGCGCCTGGCGGGCGGGCAGATGGCCGATGCGGTCGGAAAGGATAGCCGAGCCCTTTGCAACGGCGTTTTCGGTAACGACCTGAAGCGGCGTGTTGACTTTGAACCGGTCACGATCCGGCAGCCGGCAGCATCGAGCTTGGCCCACCAGCCGTAATCGTAATAGCCAAGGTCGAAGACATAAGTTGCGCCCGGCCTTGATCGGCATGGCCTTGGCGGCGGTGATGTCGTTGACATTGGCCGCCGTCACGGCGGCATAAATCGGGCAATCGGCATCGGGATCGTAGATCATATGCAGCTTGGCGCCGCACACGCCGGTCGAGAACTGCGCCCAATCCTTGCTCAGCGCGTTCAGGCGAAGGCTGGTGGAATCGATGAGATGCACCGCCTCGGCGAGCCTTGCGCTTGCAGGCCGCGCATGGGTTGGCCATCAGCTGCCCGAACAAGCCGCCAAACACCGCCATGGCCGTGGCGCGTTGGCGTCCGCGAGCGTGGCGCGCGCCACCTCTCGCGCGCCGAGGTGATAGAGCTTCGCGCTGTGGCTTTCCAGGCCCGCCTCGATCTCGCGCAGGCTCTGCGCGCCCGGACAAGCTGCGCGTAAAGCAGTGCGATGAATTGGTCCTTCGTCGTCAGCGTGCGCACATCTCTTGTCGGCATTATACTCATCCACAAGCCGATCGAAGCCAGGCCAGGGAACATGCTTCAAAACGCTGTGAAAGACGCTATTCTGGTGCAGCATGGCGTGGGTTCCTTCCGTGTCTCGAACGTCGGCAAAACGTCAAAACACAGAAGAATCCATGCCATGCGCCACGTCCACAAAAATTAAACCGGACAGCCGTGGGTCAAGCCCGGCAATCCATCTGGACAAGGCCGGCGCGACCTGCTGCGATAACGAACTCCCTCAGCAAAGGAGTTTTCCCGTGACGATCATCGATTCCCAGGTCCACGCCTACGAGGCGAACACCCCGAAGCGGCCCTGGCACAGCGTGCCGAACTGGCCCGCTCACGTGACGGGCGACGAGATGGTGGCGGCGATGGACAAGGTCGGCGTCGACGGCGCGATCTTCATCTCCGCCTTTTCCATGTACCGCTACGACGCGAGCTATGCGGTGGAGGTGCAACGGGCCCATCCCGGCCGGTTCGCGATCGTCAAGCCGGTCGACCCGGACGATCCGGCCGTGGCCGATGTCATCGCCGACTGGAAGCGGACGCCGGGCACGGTCGGCATCCGCATCATGCTGACACAAGGAGCCGGAGCGCGACCGCGACCCGACTGACCCGGGCCTCGACCGCATCGCGCGCGCGGCCGTGAAGCACGACTTTCCGGTCAACATCCTGTGCTGGGGCAACCTGGACGCCGGCACGGCGGTGATCGACCGCCATCCCGACACGCGCTTCATCATCGACCATCTGGGCATCCTGCAGCCGCGCACGCCGCCGGCGCCGCCGCAGCCGTGGGCCGACCTGCCGAAGGTGCTCGACCTCGCCAAGCGCAAGAACGCGGTGATCAAGGTGAGCGGCGCCTGCACGCTGTCGCAAGAAGCCGTATCCGTTCGCGGACATCTGGGATCCGCTCGCCCGCGTGTTCGACGCCTGGGGTTTCGAGCGCTGCCTGTGGGGCACCGACTGGACGCGCGCCTTCGCCGTCGTCAACTACGAGCAGGCCGTCGAGCCCTTCCGCAAGACCGACCGCCTGAGCGACAGCGAGCGCGCGATGCTGATGGGCGGCGCCTGCGCCAAGGCCTATCGCTGGTCGCCGAAGAATTTGTAGGGTGGGTTGAGCGCAGCGAAACCCATCAACACGATGAACGATGGGTTTCGCTATCGCTCAACCCATCCTACGAGCTTGCGTCATGACCAGCTATCGACGCAATTTCATTCCTGGAGGAACGTTCTTTTTCACGTCAATTTGGCGGAGCGACGGCTTCTTCTGTTGACCGAGCATATCGAACTGCTGCGACGTGCATTTCGCGAGATACGGTCGTGCCATCCGTTTTCAGTCGCGGCGACGGTGGTGTTGCCGGATCACCTGCATACGATCTGGACATTGCCGCCGAACGATTCAGATTTTGCGACACGGTGGCGTCTGATTAAATCGTCGTTCTCGCGGGCGCTGCCGCGCGACGAGCGAATCTCGATGAGCCGCAAGCGCAAAGCGGAGCGCGGCATTTGGCAGCGGCGCTATTGGGAACACACCATCCGCGATGAAACCGATTTTGCCCGCCACGTCGACTACATTCACATCAATCCGGTCAAGCATGGCTATGTCACGCGCGTGCGCGACTGGCCCTATTCCTCGTTTCGTCGCATGGTGCGAGACGGCACCTATCCCGAAGATTGGGCTGGCGATGCAGCAGAGTTTAAGGGCGAGTTTGGTGAACGATCGTAATACGTTGCGTGATCGTGGCAATCGAAATCGTAGGGTGGGTTGAGCGAAGCGAAACCCACCGAACAAAATGACGGCCGCGCCGCGATGGGTTTCGCTATCGCTCAACCCATCCTACAAAAAAATCACCCGCCCCCCAACTTCCTCAACACCGCATCAAGCTGATCCAAATCCTTGTACTTGATATGCAGCGTCCCGCCCTCGCCGCGGTGATCGACCTTGACCTCGAGCCCGAGCGCGTCCGACAGCCGCCGCTCCAGCGCGCGGGTGTCGGCGTCCTTGGCCGAAGCGGCGCCGGCGCGGATCTTCTTCTGCATGGCGTCGAAGGTCGTATCGCCCGCCTGGCCCTCCTCCACGCGCACCCACTCCTCGAGCTGGCGCACGCTGAAGTCCTCGTCGATCGCCATCTCGGCGAGAAATTGCGCATTGACGTGGCCGACCAAGAGCCGCGCGTGCCCGGCCGACAACTTGCCCGCGCGCACCAGCGCCTGCACCGGCTCGGGCAGCTTCAACAGCCGCATCATGTTGGCGACATGCGGCCGGCTCTTGCCGACGATCTGCGCCACCTGCTCCTGCGTGTGGTTGCACTGCTCCATCAGCGCGACGTAGCCGGACGCCTCCTCGATCGCATTGAGGTCGGCGCGCTGCACGTTCTCGATGATGGCGAATTCGAGCGATTGCACGTCGGTGGCATCGACGATGGCGATCGGCACCTCGTGCAGGCCGGCGCGCTGCGCCGCGCGCCAGCGCCGCTCGCCGGCGACGATTTCGTATTGTCCCGGCCCGCCGTGCTCGCGCACCACGATCGGCTGGATGATGCCGCGCTCGCGGATCGATTCCGCCAGCTCGTTGAGCTCGGCCTCGCTATAGGCGCGGCGCGGGTTGCGCGGGTTGGGGGTGAGATGTTCGATCGGCGCGCGGCGGGCCTTGCGCCCCTGCTCCGGCGCCGTGCTTTCCTCGCCGACGTCGCCGATCAGCGATGCGAGGCCGCGTCCCAATCGCGAATGATCCGCCATCGCCGCCGCTCCTGAACCGTGCCATCAGTTTGCCCTTGCTTCGGTTCGCACGTTCTGTCTTATCCCTCCGCGCAAGCGGGACCCAGGCGCCCTGGCGCTCGCGCCTCATGCTGAGGAGCACGCGGTAGCGATGCGTCTCGAAGCATGTGGCCCTCCTGCTTCGAGCCGCACTCCTCGGACGCTCCTCGCATGAGGTCGGGACAGGTCAGGGTATCCCGACCCTCCCCCTGATCAGGTCGGGGGTCGGCCGGGACGACAGCTACCCCGCCTTCAATTCCTTCTCGCGCTGGATGATCTCGGTCGCCAGCCGCAGGTAAGCTTCGCTGCCGACGCATTTCAAATCGTAGACCAGCACCGGCTTGCCGTAGGACGGCGCCTCCGAGATGCGCACGTTGCGCGGGATCACCGTGTCGTAGACCTTGCGGCCCATGAACTGGCGCACGTCGGCGACCACCTGGTTGGAGAGATTGTTGCGCGAGTCGTACATGGTGAGCACGATGCCGTGGATCGACAGCGTCGGGTTGAGGCTCGACTTCACCTGCTCGACGGTTTTCAAAAGTTGCGAGAGGCCTTCCAGCGCGAAGAACTCGCATTGCAGCGGCACGAGAATCGAATCCGCCGCCGCCATGGCGTTGACCGTGAGCAGATTGAGCGAGGGCGGGCAGTCCACCAGCACGTAGGAGAAATCGTAGGCGCGCGCGCCCTTGTTGAGGTCGGCGAGCGCGTTGCGCAGGCGGAAGGCGCGGTCGCGCTCGCGGCCGATCTCCAATTCGAAGCCGGTGAGGTCGAGGGTCGAGGGCGCGATGTCGAGCTGCGGCACCGCGGTCGGCAGCACGGCCGCGCGCATCGAGGCCTTGCCGGTGAGCACGTCATAGGTCGAGGTGCGGCGCGACTTGCGCTCGATGCCGAGCCCGGTCGAGGCGTTGCCCTGCGGGTCGAGATCGACCACCAGGACATGCTCGCCGATGGCGGCGAGCGCGGTGCCGAGATTGATGGCGGTCGTGGTCTTGCCGACGCCGCCCTTCTGGTTGGCGATCGCCAGCACGCGCGGGCGGGCGCCGTCGGGCCGCGGCCCCGGCTTCGGGAAGACAACCACGTCCGGATGCTCGCTCGGCTGCTCGGTCATTCTGTGTTTCCGTATTTAATTCAATGGCTTAGGTGCTATTTTCTGAGGCGCTTCAGGCCCCGCAGGATGACGATCTTGCTGGCCGGATTGGTAACGCTAGGCTACGGTCGAGGCCTGAAGTCTCCAATATTTAGCGGCTTCGGTCAATTCGGACGCTACATCTTGTCCCTTGGGGAACAATCCGACCGCGCCCTGGGCGATCAAAGGAAACGCCTGATCGCAAAGGACTTTCAATGGGGCGAGCGCGCGCGCCGTCACCACATCGACGGTTTCTGCACAGCTTTCCCCAAATTTCTCGGCGCGGACCTGGTGGACCTTCGCCGGCAGGCCAAGCTTGCCCACCACTTCGCGCAGGAAATTGGCCTTTTTCCCCACGCTTTCAACCAGATGCACCATGGCGCCCGGCTTGTCCGCCAGCGCGCAGGCAATCGGGATACCCGGGAAGCCGGCGCCCGAGCCGAAGTCGACCCAGACCTTCGCGCCGGGCGCCAGCGGCAGGAGCTGGAGCGAGTCGGCGATATGGCGGGTCCAAATAACGGGAAGCGTCGACGCTGCGACCAGATTGAACCTGTTTTGCCAGAGCAATAACGTTTCAACGAACGTTATGAGGCGCTGTTCTGTTTCACGTGAAACGGGCGTGAGCGCGAGCGCGCGTTTTTTGTCGCTTGCGAGGTCGAGCGCGCCCTGCCCGCTTTTTTTCAAGCGCGCTTCGCGGTTTTTCGGCCGCGTTTGACGTGCGCGACCAACAGCGTCAACGCCGCCGGCGTGATGCCGTCGATCTTGCTCGCGTGCCCGATCGTGCGCGGCCGATTTTGCTGCAGCTTTTGTTTGGCTTCATTGGAAAGCCCGCGCATGGTTTCGTAATCGAGATCGTCCGGCAGCGTGAAACTTTCATCGCGCCGATAGGCGGCGACGTCGGCGGCCTGGCGCGAAAGATAGACATCGTACTTCGCGTCGATCTCGATCTGCTCGGCGATTGTTGGCGTCGAGCTCGCCGAAGCGCGGCCAGATTTTCGCGAGATCCGAAATCGAAATATTCGGATACGACAACAACTCGAACGCCGTGCGCCGCTGCCCGTCTTTGTTGAGCGCAAGTCCGTGGCGCTCCGCTTCTTTCGGCGTGAGCGAAACCGAATTGGCGAATTCGCGCGCGGCCTTCAGCGCAGACATTTTTTCGCCGTGGAATTTCGCGCGCACGGCGCCGACGCAGCCGATGGAAATTCCGCGATCGGTTAAACGTTGATCGGCGTTGTCGGCGCGCAGCTGCAAACGATATTCGGCGCGCGAGGTGAACATGCGATACGGCTCGGTAACGCCGCGCGTCACGAGATCGTCGATCATCACGCCGATGTAAGCTTGCGCGCGATCGAAAATAATTTCAGCGCCGCTGCCGGCTTTTGCCGCCGCGTTGAGACCGGCAAGAAGTCCCTGTGCCGCAGCCTCTTCGTAGCCTGTGGTGCCGTTGATCTGGCCGGCGAGATAAAGCCCAGCGAGACGTTTTGTTTCGAGCGTCGGATTGAGCTCGCGCGGATCGACGTAATCGTATTCGATCGCGTAGCCAGGACGGACGAACTTCGCATTTTCCAATCCGGGAATGGTCGCGACCAGCGCGTGCTGAACTTCTTCCGGCAGCGAAGTGGAAATTCCGTTCGGATAAACGGTCGTGTCGTCGAGGCCTTCCGGCTCCAAAAAAATCTGATGGCCGTCGCGCTCGCCGAATTTTACGATCTTGTCTTCGATCGACGGACAATAACGAGGACCCCGGCTCGCGATTTGTCCCGAATACATCGGCGAGCGATGCACGTTGGCGCGAATGATCTCGTGCGTGGCTTCGTTCGTGCGCGTGATGCCGCATTCGATCTGGCGGTTCTCGATGCGCGTGGTCAAAACCGAAAACGCCTCCGGCGGATCGTCGCCCGGCTGCATTTCCAGCGCGCTCCAATTTATTGTGCGGCCATCGAGCCGCGGCGGCGTGCCGGTTTTCAAACGGCCGAGCGCGACGCCGATATTTTCCAGCGTGCACGAAAGTCCGAGCGCCGGCGCCTCGCCGACGCGGCCGGCGGGAATTTGTTTTTCGCCGATGTGAATGAGGCCGCGCAAAAACGTGCCGGTGGTGAGCACGACCGCGCCGCAGGAAAGCTCGCGGCCGTCGGCGAATTTCACCCCGCACACGCGGCCGTTGGCGATCGCGAGATCGTCGGCTTCCGCTTCCATGACGGTGAGATTCGGCGTTGCGGAAATCGCCGCCTGCATGGCCGCCGCATAGAGTTTGCGGTCGGCCTGCGCGCGCGGGCCGCGCACGGCCGGGCCTTTGCGGCGGTTCAAGACGCGAAACTGGATGCCGCCCTGGTCGGCGACGCGGCCCATGAACCCGTCCAAGGCGTCGATTTCGCGCACCAAATGGCCCTTGCCGAGGCCGCCGATGGCCGGATTGCAGCTCATGGCGCCGACGGTGGCGAATCGATGCGTCACCAGCGCGGTCCGCGCGCCCATGCGGGCAGCGGCGGCCGCGGCCTCACAGCCGGCATGGCCGCCGCCAATCACGACAACATCGAATTTTTGGTCGAATCGAGCCTGCATTTTCGCCTCGGATGCGAAGCTTGTAGCGGAGGCGGGGGAAGGGGTCAAAAACAACCGCTTTAGGCCGATGTTTCACGTGAAACATTCCGGATTTGGCCCGAAATGCCGTCAGACGGTGCCGGGAGCAACCCAGAACAGGGGCTATTCTCGGCAGAATATAGCAATTCTCGATGTTCTTCCCGGATTTCCCGCCCGCGATGTTCTATTTCGCCTGGCTGGCATGGCTCGCCGGCACCGCATGGCCCTTGGGCGCCGCCGGCGCCTCGTGGAAATACAGGGTGCCCACCCCGATCGCGACGACCAGGACGAAGAACCCGATCCAGCCAATGGCATTGGGTTCCTGCAGCAGCTTTTTCCATTCCGGCAAATCGGACATGTCGCTCCCTCGCGTCCGTCGGCACAAGTTTCCTGGACCGCGGAGAAACGCGCGAGACGACCGGTTGCCACGGCGGCGGTTTGCCACAGTGGGGTAGCGGGCCCGCTATTTGCCCCCGCTATTTGCCGATGCAAAAGTCGCGGAAAATCACGTCCAGGATGTCCTCGACATCGACCCGGCCGGTGAGGCGGCCGAGCGCGGTGGCGGCAATGCGCAGCTCCTCGGCCAGCAGATCCTCGCGGGCCGCCACGTCGCGGCTTTGGGCCCGCCGCAGGGCGGCCAGGACCTGTTCAAGCGCGTGCCGGTGCCGTTCGCGGGTCAGCAGCGCGGACTCGGACCCCGCCAGGAACCGCTCGGCTTGGCGGGCCAGTTGAGCCAATAAATGCGTCAAAACCCTCGCCAGTGACGGCTGATAGACTGAACTCAAATTCATTTGTAGTGGATACAGATTCATTTCTTTGTGTTAACTCATTTTTAACCATGTTTTTTAATGGCTTATTAGGATCGAATCTGTCCTCATTCCTTTCTATATTCGACACTTCAGATTCATTTCTTTGCGCAATGCCTTGAATCAGATCGATTTTGTTGCGGATCAGCCAAGTTGGCGGGGCAGACTCGTCATTCCGGGGCCGGCCGGAGGCCGCAACCCGGAATCCAGAGCCAAGCTCAGAGTCGTCTCTGGATTCCGGGTTCGCGAGCCTCGCTCGCGCCCCGGAATGACGGGGGGAGAGGCCTGCCCGGAATGACCCGAGCGATGATTTTGCTGCACCCGATTGCTGCAGCATTTTTTGCAGCAATTCGGCTCGCGCGCGTCCACCACCCACAGCACCAGATCGGCTGCCTCGGCCCGTTCGCGCGCGCGCCGCACGCCCTCGAGCTCGACCGGATCTTCCGTGTCGCGAATGCCGGCGGTGTCGAGCAGGGTCACCGGCCAGCCGGCGAGATCGAGATGCACCTCGATCACGTCGCGGGTGGTGCCGGCGTAAGGCGACACGATCGCCGCCTCGCGCCGCGCGATCCGGTTGAGCAGCGTCGATTTGCCGGCATTCGGCGGCCCCGCGATCGCCACCACCAGGCCTTCGCGCAAGCGCTCGCCGCGCCCGCTATCGGCGAGCGCCGCGGCGATTTCCGCCTCCAGCTCGCGCGCCATCGCCAAAGCCGGCGCCAGCAGATTTTCCGGCACATCGGCCTCGTCGGAAAAATCGATGCGCGCCTCGACCAGAGCGAGCGCCTGGATCAGCTTCTGCCGCCAGCTTTCCGCGCGATTGCCGAGCAGGCCCTTCATCTGGCGGAACGCCTGCCGGCGCTGGCCTTGCGTCTCCGCCGCCACCAGGTCGGCGAGGCCTTCCACCGCGGTCAGATCGAGCTTGCCGTTCTCGAAGGCGCGGCGGGTGAACTCGCCGGCCTCGGCGGGCTTGAGGCCCTCGACGCGCGCGAGCGCGGCCAGCACCGCCGCGATCACCGCGCGGCCGCCGTGCAACTGCAGCTCGGCCACGTCCTCGCCGGTCTCGCTATGCGGCGCCGGAAACCACAGGATGAGCGCCTCGTCGATGATGTCGCCTGAGGCGGGATCGCGCACGCGGCCGAGCGCGGCCTGGCGCGGGGCGGGGATTTTGCCGGTGAGGGCTTTGAGCGCGTCGCCCGCGCGCGGCCCGAAATGCGCACGACCGCGATCGCCGCCGGCCCGCGGCCGGAGGAGAGGGCGAAGATGGTGGCGGGAGCGGAGGCCATTACGAGAATGTATATGTAGGTGATGGACCATGCGACGAGCGTAAACTCGAAACTAAGGACCTATCGAACGTTTCTGCTTTTCGTCGTGCACCCGTATTTGCTTGCCATACTTTGACATTTCGGTAATTATGTTCCCTGTTTGTTCTTTCATTGGCAATCAACAACAGCCAAAATCAAATAGCGGGGAAAACCCGAGTGGGGATTCACGAATCAGCAAATCACTAAATCAATGCCGGAGACATCGGATTACGATGGGAAACAATAAGCTCAACCACAGATTGGGAGCCTCTAGCATGCCGCGACCCGGAGAAAAGGTTTTGGTTCCGACCAACGTAAAGGCCGGCGCATTTCCCGGGGAAAAACTGGTGACAGTTAGCACGGCAGCGGGGCCAATTTCCGGATTTACAAAATCAGACGCAATCGTAAACCGTGGCACCGGACAATATATCGTTGCGGAAGTGAAAACGGTGACCGCTAAGACTTTGACTGTAAAACTAGCTGGATCATTTTTTACAACCACCGGGCTCGCTGATGTTCCAAGCGCGCAGGTCTTAAAGGCGGGTGGATGATTCTGTCCCAAAGGACATTCGAAGTCTCGTTAAAGCCAAAAAGATTTCCTTTTCCCCCGAGCTGGAAGAAAAGCAATGGGGTGAAGCATCGGTCGACCTACGAGTTCGGTCGCCAGTTCACTCTATATCGTAAGGATATAACTGGCGTTACTCTTTCAGTCGCTGAGGGCCTCGGATCTCTTGGTGACCTCAATTTATGGGTCACGGAAGAAAAAGATTCGTTTGATTTAGTGCCCGGAGAACTCGTTCTCGCGCTCACCCATGAATCTATTACCGTTCCAAATAATCTTATAGTGGCTATGCACTTGACTCAAGTTCTATCAATTTGGTGGGGCTTTTTTCTAAGTCGCCCCCCACCCAGAAGCTCTTTCGCAGGAACCGGACTGAGATCGACGGCTTGCTGCATTAGCCGCAGGAATAGCAGGCCACGCGACCCCGATGTTCGGCGATTGAAGCGGAAGGTGTACTCATCCAGGTAATAGTCGAGGTGCGTGGCGCTAACTGCTCCTTGGTGCGTGCCCAGCAGCCATCGCTTCAATAGCGACGCCACCCGGTTGGCCAGTGGCAACAGGTTCTCGCCCACCTCGGCACTGGAGCGGACGATCTTGCGCCGATACCCCAGCCGGTCCAGCCCGCTATAACCCTTCCAATCATCCGTCCGTACCTGGCTGCCGCGCTCGATGGCGGCGGCGATCGCTGGCTCCAGGCTGCTGGCCGAAGCATCGGCCACGCGCGTCAGCCGGATGCGGCCGATTCCTTTGGCCGCCTGTTGTGCTGCAATCACGACCAGCACCTTGCCCTGCGCCCCGCGTCCTCGCTTGCCCGGTCTCGGTCCGCCGATGAAAATTTCATCGACTTCGACAACACCTTGCAGCCGGTCGCGTCCGGGGCGAACCATCGCCCGGCGTAACTTGTGCAGCAAATTCCAAGCCGTCCGATAGCTCCCTAGACCAAACACCCGCTGCAGGCCCAGGGCGCTGGCCCCGCTTTTCTGACTGGTCCGTGCCAGAGCGCCTCGAACCACAACCGCAACGGCAAATGCGTGTCCGCGAACAAGGTTCCTGCAGTTACCGAGGTTTGCCGACCGCACCTACGGCAGTGACGTAATCCCCGCGCCGTGACCCAATGATCCGGCGTGCTGCATATCGGGCAGCGGAACCCTTCCGGCCACCTCAGCTTGGCGAGATAATCTCGGCACGCCGCATCGTCCGCAAACCAATCGCGGAACTCCAGCACCGTGCGCGGATATTCTGCCATGACCCAGCCACAACAAATTGTGCAACTTGAGTTAAGTGCATAGCCCTATAATCTTATTGCACTTGTCGAAGGGCGCAGCACTTACGCGCGTGTCGGCTTAAGTATGCACCAAACCGCTCCTTGGATTTAGCCTGGATGGAGTGGTCCAATTGTTCTTGAAATCGCCAATCATGGTCAAATCCCAATAAAACTGACTCCATTGGTTGACCGTCCATGCCAAGTCACATTCTTGCAACTGAAATCGCCTGTGCCAAAATCACAAGCGTATGGCTCGCGCAAAACCGATGCTTACAAAGATCAAAAACACCCATTGCGGCATAAAAGAAAAGCCCAATAATAATCCGCGATAGTTGTGCGTCCGCGAATTGGCGAACCCACCTACCATACGAGCCACCCTCTCCCACAAGGCGAGAGGGAAGCGCGGATGTCACGCCATTTGCGATGAACCGCAATCTCTCTCGGCCTCATGGTGAGGAGCACTGCACAGCAGCGCGTCTCGAACCATGTGGCCGCCGCATCCTTCGAGACGCCGCGCTGCGCGCGGCTCCTCAGGATGAGGCGGGTGAAAACTGCGTAGTATGGATTTCGGTCCCGGCGCTAACGCGCCGTCCCGGGATCGACGACCGCAAACCTTGTCATCACCGGGCTTGGTGGCGATCCCGCTTAGGGACGCATTGTGCCAACCTAAGCGGGATGGCCGGCACAAGGCCGGCCATGACAAGTTTGCAGTCTCTTGAAACAAAATTGTATTCGGGCCTAATGATCGGCAATGCGAAAGAAGCTGACCGACCCAAAGCCCAAGCAGCGCAAGCAAGCGTTGCCATTCAAGTGGCAAGTGCGGGTTATCGCTCACTCGCCATCCTTCCGATGGCTGGCGTACCGAAGCTCGCGTGCCATCGCATGTAGCCGCTTCGAAGCTGAAGATCAGGCTTGGGTGGACGCAATGTCGTGGTCGAATTCGGAGGAAGCTGCTGCTTTGGAAAAGAGCGAGCCTCCGACGCCGTGGTGGCGGACCGACCGATAGCAGAGGCTTTTCCGCTGTCGTCCCCGCGAAAGCGGGGACCCATAGCCACTGCACTAACGATAGGGCTGCGGAGTATGGGCCCCGGCCCTCGCTACGGTCGGCCGGGACGACAGCGAAAGGCCCGTCATCATCGGGCTCGACGCATCGAACCGAATCCGGATTTCGCTCGCTTCGCGCTCGCTCATCCGGGCTACGAAACTACGAAACTCCAGCGGGGACCCAGTAATCAGGGCGCCGTTTATGTTTACTGGATGCCCGCCTTCGCGGGCATGACGCCAAGCGTGGGGCGGCGCAACGCGCACTCGCCCGGGGACGACAGAGGAGGGCGCAAACGCGCGCCGATCATTCCCCCGACGGCTTCTCCGGCTTGAAGCCGCGAAAGGCCCAGCCGGCGGCGATCCCGAACAGCAACAAAGCGATCGGCGGGCCGATCAGCAGCACCGGGATCACCAGGAAATCGCCGGTCGTCTTGAAGCCGCCGTGCAGCCCGTACATGATCAGATAGATGATCCAGCCCATCAGCCAGGCCGCGCAAAACAACAGCCAGACGCGGAACAAGCCGCGCCGCCAATTCAACGCCATTATCTCTTCGTCCTTCGCGCTCAAGGAGCGCCGAGGAATGCCGAAATGCGTCATCGGGGCCGTTCCCGTCGTCTGCTCGAATTCACTGTAGCAATAATCGCGCGCCGAAGGCCAGCGCGGCGCCCACTTGCGGACCAAGCCACGATGCGGTCAACGCCGCGCGCGCCGGCCGGTTCCCGCTTGGGGACGCATCGTGCCCGCCTGGAAGCGAGCCATGGCGACGGGACATTGGCCAGTTGCACGGGCTAAAATAGCCCGACCGTTTCGCCCGGGAGGAAAATATGCGCGCCAGGATCGCATCGCTGCTGGTCACGGGCATCGCCTTGGCGGCGTTCGCGCTGCCGGGCACGGCGCGCGCCGCCGAGCCCTACGGGGTCTGGCTGCGCCCGTCGACCGGCACGCAGGTGCACTTCTACGCTTGCGGCGGCAAGCTCTGCGGCAAGATCGTCGCGGTCAAGGATCAGGCCCGCAAGAAAGAGATCGGCACCGTGATCATGCAGGGGGCGGTGAAATCCGGCGACAACAAATGGCAAGGCGACCTGCTGGATGCCGAGACCGGCAAGATCTATTCGGGCTACGTCACGCTGGAGGGACCGAGCGCCCTCAATCTCAAAGGCTGCATCGCGGGCATCCTGTGCAAGGGCGAGACCTGGAGCAAAATCAAGTGACGGGCCGCCCAGGCAGCGGAGCGTTAATAAATCATTAGTCCCGATCTCCCATGATCCGCTCTACTCATCGACCCATGGGGGGAAAGCATGCGATTCCTCGCATTCCTCGCTTTTGCCGCGCTCATCACAATCGCGTCACCGGCGTCACCGGCCGCCGAATTCGGTTCCAAGGACGAAGCGGTCGCCATGGTCAAGCGCGTGCAGGCCGAGTTCAAGAAGGCCGGCCCCGCGGCCACCTTCAAGGACGTCTCCGACAAGACGGTCAAGCAATTCCACGACCGCGATCTCTATCCCTTCATCTACGACATGTCGGGCAAGTGCGTGGCGCACGGCGCCCGCCCGGCGCTGATCGGAAAAAATCTCATCGACCTCAAGGACCAGGACGGAAAATTCCTCATCCGCGAGATGGTGACGATGGCGAAGGGACCGGGCAGCGGCTGGATCGACTACAAATGGCCCAATCCGCTCAACAACAAGATCGAAGACAAGTCGAGCTACATCGAAAAGATGGGCGATTATTTCGTCGGCGTCGGCGTCTACAAGCAGTAATCCGCCATGGATGCACTCGCCGTTTCACGGGCGCCGGTCACCAGCCGCAAGGCTTTTTGGGGCCCGCGCTCCGTGTTCGGCATCTTCAACAACCTGTCCATCCAGATCAAGGCGTCGGCGGCATCGGCGGTGCTGCTGATCTGCCTGCTGGCGCTCGGCGCCAATGCCTACATGACCTCGACAAAATCCGCCGAGGGCCTGCGCATGCTCTCGCACGAGATCGAAGGCAAACTGCAGGCCGTGTCCAACGTCAGCGACGCCATCGTCACCACCCACCTGAAGATCTTCCGCTACGTGTCGTGGGCGAGCAACAGCGTGAGCAAGAAGCTGCTCGATTCGCTGCAGGCGGAGATCAACGCCAACCTCGCCGAATTGTCGCGCCGCATCGACGAACTCAGCCGGCGGCCGGATCTGTCGGACGCCGAACGCGCGAGCCTGCGCGACCTTCAGGCCCGATGGAAAAAGTGCATCAGCCAGGCGAAGGACACCATCGACGTCGGCCAAACCGACGCGGCCATGGCCACCATGATGCTCGGGCAGACCGATGACAGCTTCAAAGCCGTCTATTCCGACATTCAAAAACTGTCGCTGAAAACCATCGGCGCCGCCAACGCGGTGCGCAACAGCCTGTACGCCGACGCCGAGCGAACCAAGGAAATCATCATCCTGGGCACCGTGCTCGGCTTTATGATCAGCGCCTTCGTGAGCTTCATGGTCGGCGCCTCGATCGTGCGCCCGATCAAGTCCATCACCGACGTGATGGCGCAGCTGTCCGCCGGCAAGACCGACGTCGAAATCAGCCATCGCGATCGCCGCGACGAAATCGGCAAAATGGTGCAGGCCATCGACGTATTCCGCAAAAATATGATCGAAATCCGTTCGATGGAGCAGGCCACCCATCTGGCCGAGCAGCATCGCGTGGCCGAGCGCCGCGCCGCCATGCACGAGCTGGCCGGCGAATTCGAGAAGTCGGTTCAGCAAATCGCCGAGGAGCTGACCGAGGCGGTCAGCGCGATGCACAGCAATGCCGAGGCCATGTCGCTGATCGCGGCGCAAACCCGCGACAAGTCGCAATCGACCGCCGGCATCGTCATCGACACGCAGAGCAACGTCAATTCCGTCGCCAACGCCGCCGAAGAACTGGCGAAATCGATCGAGCAGCTGGCGGCGCAAACCCACAACGCCCGCGAATTGACCAACAAGACGGTGGCGGAATCGGCGAACGCCAGCGCCAATGTCCAGCAACTGCTCGACGCGGTCAGCCAGATCGTTCCGATCACCGGCCTCATCCAGGCGATCGCCCAGCAGACCAATCTCTTGGCGCTCAATGCGACGATCGAGGCGGCGCGCGCGGGCAGCCGCCGGCAAGGGCTTTGCCGTGGTCGCGGCGGAAGTCAAATCGCTGGCGCAGCAGACGGCGAAAGCCACCGAGGAAATCAATCAGAAGATTACCGCGGTGAACGCCTCGTGCGGCGCCGTCGTCGGCATCATGGAGCAGGTCATCAGCGCGATCGGCCGGCTCGGCGAAGGAACCATGGAGATGGCCTCGGCGGTCGGCCAGCAGGCGGCCGCCACCCAGGAAATCTCCAAGAACGCGCAACAGGCCGCCGACCGGTTCGCGCATCGTCGCCAGCAATATCGTCGAATTGGACAACAAGACGCGCGAAAACGACGACGCCTCGGGCCAGGCGCTGGCCGGCGCCAAGCGCCTGCTCGATCACGCCGCGACGCTGCGGCGCCAGGTCGACAAGTTCCTGCAGCATGTGCGGGCGGCCTGAGCGGCCGCAGCGTGCGCGATATCACGCCTCGACATTCGTCACGGCGACGCAATCGATCTCGACATCGAACGGGCCGGGCCACGAAGGCACCTGCAGGAAAATGCGGGCCGGGGATTCGGCCGGGAAGTAGCGCGCATAGACCGCGTTGAATTTGGCGAAGTGCGAAGGGTCGGGCGTGCAATAGACATTGCATTTGACCACCTGCGCCATGGACGAGCCGGCGGCCTCCAGACACAGCTTCATCTGCTCGAGCACGAGCTCGGCCTGCCGCTCGAACGGCGCCGGCGCGATATCGCCGGTTTGCGGATCGAACGGCGGCAGGCCCGACAGATAGACAAAGCCATTGGCAATGACGACCGGAAAGATCGGCCCTTTGCGCCGCCGTTCCAGATAGCTCGATATCGGCTCAACGCGTAATCGCTTCATCGCGCGCCTCCTGAATTCGATGGCGCCAGCCTAGCGCGCGGCGGCGCCCGAATGGTTCGGCCGATACCGAACTGTCGCCGCTTGCCGCGGGCGCACCGGCCACGATAGAATCGCGCGATGGTCGCGGCGGCGAACATGGTCGAGGTGGCGGCATTGGTCGGCGACACCGCGCGCGCCACCATGCTGGCCGCGCTGATGGGCGGGCAGGCGCTCACCGCAAGCGAGCTTGCCGCGCTGGCGCGCGTTTCGCGCTCCACCGCCAGCGGACATCTCGGCAAGCTCACCGCCGCGCGGCTGCTTGCGGTCACCCAGAAACGCCGCAACCGCTATTACCGCATCGCCTCGCCGCTGGTGGCCAAGATGCTGGAAAGCATCAAGGCGGTGGCGGCACTGGAGACGCCGGCGCGCTACCAGCCGCGCTCGGCGCAGGACGACGCGCTGCGCTTCGCGCGCACCTGTTACGATCACCTGGCCGGCCGGCTTGGGGTGGCGCTCGCCGACGCGCTGGTGGCCAAGCGCTATGTCGTGCTGAGCGAGGAGGGCGGCGAGGTCACGCCGGCCGGCGCGCGGTTTCTCGCCAAGTTCGGCGTTGCGTTAGAATCGAAGTCCGGCAGCCGGCGGCTTTTCTGCCGCGCTTGTCTCGACTGGAGCGAGCGGCGCTACCACATGGCGGGTCTGGTCGGCGCGGAAATCTGGCGGCGGCTGATGGAACTCGGCTGGCTCGTGCGCCAGCGCGGTAGCCGCGCGGTGCGCGTGACCTCGGCCGGCCGCCGCGGCTTGCGAGAAACTTTTGGTGTAAAGTTGGATTTCGATTGACGGCGGCCTTTCCGCAGTCATTGCCGGGCTTGACCCGGCAATCCATGATGACTTTCGGCGGCCACGGCCTTACGTAAGGTAATCGCAACCCGCGATGCATCATGGATGCCCGGGTCAAGCCCGGGCATGACGAGTTTGCATTGATGTCTGCATCCCCCGACAGCGCGCACGAGAATCGCCTGGCCGCTGCAACCTCGCCCTATCTGCTGCAGCACAAACACAATCCGGTCGATTGGTGGCAGTGGGGACCGGAGGCGCTCGCCGAGGCCAAGCGTTCGAACCGGCCGATCATGCTGTCGGTCGGCTACGCCGCCTGCCATTGGTGCCACGTGATGGCGCACGAGTCGTTCGAGGACGAACAAACCGCCAAAGTGATGAACGAGCTGTTCGTCAACATCAAAGTCGACCGCGAGGAGCGGCCGGACATCGACCAGATCTACATGAACGCGCTGCATCTCCTGGGCGAGCAGGGCGGCTGGCCGCTGACCATGTTTCTGACGCCGCAGGCCGAGCCGGTATGGGGCGGAACTTATTTTCCGAAAGAGAGCCGCTTCGGGCGGCCGGCCTTCACCGACATCTTGCGCGAGGTGGCGCGGCTGTTCCGCGAGGAGCCGCAAAAGATCGAGCAGAACCGCGTCGCGCTTCTGGCGCGGCTCGCCGACAAGGCGCGGCCGGCCGGCAAAGTTACGATCGGCCTCAAAGAGCTCGACGGCGCCGCGCAGCAGATCGGCAATATGTTCGATCCGGTCAACGGGGGCCTGCGCGGGGCGCCCAAGTTTCCGCAACCGGCGATTCTGGAAATGCTCTGGCGCGCCGGCCTGCGCAGCGGCGACGCGCGCTTTTTCGAGACGGTCGAGCATTCGCTCGAACGCATGTGCGAGGGCGGCATCTACGACCATCTCGGCGGCGGCTTTTCGCGCTACTCGGTCGACGAGCGCTGGCTGGTGCCGCATTTCGAGAAGATGCTGTACGACAACGCGCAATTGCTCGAGCTGCTGGCGCTGGCTTTTCAGCACAGCGGCAAGGCGCTGTTTGCCCAGCGCGCGCGCGAAACCGTGGGCTGGCTCAAACGCGAAATGACCACCCCGGAGGGCGCCTTTGCCGCGTCCCTCGACGCCGATTCGGAGGGCGAGGAGGGCAAGTTCTACGTCTGGTCGCTGACCGAAATCGAACAGGCCCTGGGCTCCGACGCCGCCGATTTTGCGGCGCAATATGACGTGACCGCCGAGGGCAACTTCGAAGGACACAATATCCTCAATCGGCTCAAGCACTTACCGCGCAGCATGGCCGAGACCGGACAGACCGGACCGGGGCTGGAGCGCAGCAAAGAAGATGCAGCAAAATTTTCCATGCTGCGCGGTAAGTTATTGGAAATACGAGAGAAGCGTGTCAGGCCCGGACTCGACGACAAGGTGCTGGCCGACTGGAACGGGCTGATGATCGCGGCTCTGGTCAATGCCGGGATCATGCTGGAGCGAGCCGGGCTGGCTCGCCATGGCCAGGCAAGCCTTTGATTTCATTGCAACTAATATGACCCAAGGCGACCGGCTCGGACATTCCTGGCGGGCCGGCAAGCTGCTGTTTCCCGGCCTCGCCAGCGACTTCGCCGCCATGATCCGCGCCGCGCTGGCGCTCTACGAGGCGACCGGCGAGCGGGCCTATCTCGAGCGGGCGCTGGCCTGGCAGCGGGCCTTCGACGCCCATTACGCCGACCCCGACACCGGCGGCTATTACCTTTCCGCCGACGATGCCTCCGACCTGCTGCTGCGACCGCATTCCACCGTCGACGACGCCACGCCCAATCCGAACGCGGTGGCGGCGCAAAATTTGCTGCGGCTGGCGGTGCTTTCCGGCGACGACCGCTGGCGCGCGCAAGCCGACCGGCTGATCGAGGGGATTCTTCGGCGGCCGAGCGCAATCTGTTCGGCCACGTGGCGCTGCTCAATGCGCTCGATTTGCGTTTGCGCGGAGCCGAGATTGTGCTGACCGGCCCCCAGGCCGACCGCTTCGCGCAGGCCGCGCTCAAGTTGCCATTCCTCGACCGCATCGTGCTGCGCGCGGCGAGCGCCGCCGATCTGCCGGCCGCGCACCCGGCGCAGGAGAAAATCAAGGCGGTCCAGGGCAGCGCGGCCTTCGTCTGCGTCGGCGAGCGCTGCTCGCTGCCGGTGACGGAGCCCGGCAAGATCGCGGAAGCGGTGGCGCAGATGCGCTCTTGATCCCTCCCCCGTAAGGGGGATCATCGCGCACCCGTGCTCAGCGGCATTTACCTACGCGCGCTACGCGTTATAATTTTCCCGCCGGGCGACAACGAACGGAGTAGCTCATGCGTCATACGATCCCGCTCGCCGCTTTGCTCGCCCTCATCACCATCTCTGCTGCCCGCGCCGACGAATGGTGCGGCTTCATCGACAAAGAGCATGCGCCGGTGCATTGCGGCTATTCCAGCCTGGCGGAATGCAAGCAATCGCTCGGCGACAAAAAGAACGCCTATTGCATGCCGGATCCGGGCTTCGCCAGCTTGCGCCGCGATGAGACGGGCCATATGCGTCTGGCGGCAAGCGAGGTGGGCGAGTAGGCGCATTTATCCCTCCCCTGAAAGGGGAGGGTGGCCGCGAGCGAAGCGAGCGGTCGGGTGGTTGGCCAAAGTCGGATATATCCGACTTTGGCGTGCGGGGAGGGATTAAGAGCTTACGTATTCATGCTCTCGAAGAATTCGGCGTTGTTCTTGGTGTTGCGCAGCTTGTCGAGCAGGAAGTCGATGGCGTCCATGGTGCCCATCGGGTTCAGGATCCGGCGCAGCACGTACATTTTCTTGAGCACGGCCGGATCGGTGAGCAGCTCTTCCTTGCGCGTGCCGGAGCGGGTGATGTCCATGGCCGGGAAGGTGCGCTTGTCGGCCACCTTGCGGTCGAGGATGAGTTCGGAATTGCCGGTGCCCTTGAACTCTTCGAAGATCACTTCGTCCATGCGGCTGCCGGTGTCGATCAGCGCGGTGGCGATGATGGTGAGCGAGCCGCCTTCCTCGATGTTGCGCGCGGCGCCGAAGAAGCGCTTCGGCCGCTGCAGCGCGTTGGCGTCGACGCCGCCGGTCAGCACCTTGCCGGATGACGGCACCACGGTGTTGTAGGCGCGGCCGAGGCGGGTGATCGAATCGAGCAGGATCACCACGTCGCGGTCGTGCTCGACCAGGCGCTTGGCCTTCTCGATCACCATTTCGGCGACCTGCACGTGACGCGAGGCCGGCTCGTCGAAGGTCGAGGAAATCACCTCGCCCTTCACCGAGCGCTGCATGTCGGTGACTTCCTCCGGCCGCTCGTCGATCAGCAGCACGATCAGATAGCACTTCGGGATGATTGGCGGTGATCGCGTGCGCGATGTTCTGCAGCAGCACGGTCTTGCCGGTGCGCGGCGGCGAGACGATCAGCGCGCGCTGGCCTTTGCCGATCGGCGCGACGATGTCGATGACGCGGGCCGAGAGGTCCTTCTTGGTCGGATCCTCGAATGCTCCATCTTCAGCCGCTCGTCCGGATAGAGCGGCGTCAGGTTGTCGAAATTGACCTTGTGCTTGGCCTTCTCCGGGTCTTCGAAATTGAGCGTGTTGACCTTGAGCAGCGCGAAATAGCGCTCGCCTTCCTTCGGGCGTGCGGATATGGCCTTCGACGGTGTCGCCGGTGCGCAGGCCGAAGCGGCGGATCTGCTAGGGCGAGACGTAGATGTCGTCGGGGCCGGACAGGTAATTGGCGTCCGGCGAGCGCAGGAAGCCGAAGCCGTCGGACAGCACTTCGACGACGCCTTCGCCGATGATGTCGATCTCCTGGGTCGCGAGTTGCTTGAGGATGGCGAACATCAGCTCCTGCTTGCGCATGGTGCTGGCGTTTTCGACCTCGTTTTCTTCGGCGAACTGCACCAGCTCGGCCGGCGTCTTGGACTTGAGGTCCTGGAGTTTCATTTCCCGCATGGGGGGCATTGATCCTTGGGAGAGTGACCGGTGGAGTCTCGGAAAAATGCGAAGACTCGTGACCGATGGACTTGAGAGAGAGAGATCGCAGGTCTAGGGTAACGAGGGAGTTTTGGAAAAGTGCCCGGAACCCGATGCTGCGACCGGCCCAAACATGGGAGCCGGAACGCGACTAGCATCCGCCTGCGTTCGGTGGGAAGCACGCAACATAGGCGGGAAAGCGCGCTTTCGCAAGTGGCGCGCCGCGCGCCGGCGCACAAATGAGCGCTTTGCTTAGAACGGCTTGACCGTCACCAGCAGCACGATCAGGATCATCAGAACTGTCGGTATCTCATTGATAATACGATAGAATTTCTGCGATGCGCCGGTTGCGGTCGGCGGCGAAATCCTCGCCCACAGGCGCAAAAAAGCCGTCCAGAATGGTCATGGCGAGCACCAGCACCAATTTGGCGTGCAACCAGACGGCGCCAGCCAATGACCCTGCAGCACCAGCACGATGCCGAGCAGCCAGGTCGACGATCATGGCCGGCATCATGATGGACTTGAGCAGCCGGCGTTCCATCACCTTGAAGGTTTCCGACTGCTCGGAGCCGGGCTCGGCGGCGCAGTGATAGACGAACAACCGCGGCAGATAGAGCATGCCGGCCATCCACGAGATGACCGCGATGATGTGCAGGGCTTTGAGATAGAGGTACATCGGTTCTAGCTATCCCTCCCCCTGCGGGGAGGGATTAAGTACCCCTCACGCGTTTGAGCATCTGCTCGACATGGGCGATCGGCGTTTCCGGCAAAATGCCGTGGCCGAGGTTGAAGATGAACGGTCCGCCCGCCAGAGCCGCCATCACGTCGTCGACCTCGCGATCGAGCGCGGCGCCGCCGGCGAGCAGCGCCAGCGGATCGACATTGCCTTGCACCGGCTTCAGCGGCTGGATGTGCTCGCGCGCATAGACCAGTCCCACCGTCCAGTCGAGCCCGACGGCATCGATGCCGGTGTCCTGCACATAACGCCATAGCTTGCTGCCGGCCCCGCGCGGAAATCCGATGATCTTGGCGCCCGGCATCTGCCGCGCGTACGCCGTCGACGATTTTCCGGGTCGGCTCGATGCACCAGCGCGCGAACTGGTCGGGCCCCAGCACGCCCGCCCAGGTATCGAAGATCTGCACACATTCGGCGCCGGCCTTGAGCTGGCCGACCAGATAATCGATCGAACCCTCGCACCAGCCGGTCGATCAGCCTGCGAAAATTCTCCGGATCGCGATAGGCAAACAGCCGCGCCGGCGCCTGATCCGGCGTTGCCTTCGCCCGCCACCATGTAGGTCGCAACGGTCCAGGGCGCGCCGCAAAATCCGATCAACGCGGTTTTGCCGTCCAGCGCCGCTTTGACCCGGCGCACCGTCTCATAGACCGGCGCCAGCACCTTGCCATCGATAGTCTCGCGCATGGTGGCCAGCGCCTTGCCATCCGCGAGCGGCTCGAGCTTGGGTCCTTCGCCCACCTGAAATTCAACCTTGCGCCCGAGCGCGAGCGGTATCACCAGGATGTCGGAAAACAGGATCGCGGCGTCGAAACCGAACCGCCGCACCGGCTGCAGGGTAACTTCCGCCGCCAATTCCGGATTGAAACAGAGATCGAGAAAGCCGCCCGCTTTCTCCCGCACCGCACGATATTCCGGCAAATACCGCCCCGCCTGCCGCATCATCCAGACCGGCGGCACGGCTTCGCGATGCCTGCCAAGCACGCGCAACAGCGGCTTTATCCCCAGACCATCGGTTTTACCGGCTTCTTCCATAAAGACTCTTATAAGTTTCTTTGTAGTGGTTGTTGGACGGTGAATTGGACTCATGCCTTCCGATCGACAATCTGTCCACTGCATGACACGGTATGGATTCAGAATCGGGCTTAATCCGCTAGCGATCATCAACAGTTATAAAGTCCGTTTTGCTGGCTTTTGACGGCCTATCCCCATTCGTCCCCAGTCTCTGTCCACATCCGCGTATGGAATCGCAAGCCGTCAGGCCGAAAGTCTCCCGCGGCCAGCCATGTGGATGGAAAATGAACTCATTGCCAGGGCGAGCTTGCGCGGCGGGTAAAGCCGTGGCCTTCTCCCGCCCTGTCCACACGCGGTCCTGAAGCTATACAGATGCCTAACACCGGTTATTTCCATCTGCATCTCGTCTCCGACGCGACCGGCGAGACGTTGATCACGGTCGCGCGCGCCGCTGCGGCGCAATATGCCAACGTGTCGCCGGTCGAGCATCTTTACCCGATGGTGCGCTCCAAGAAGCAGCTCGACAATGCGCTGGTGGAAATCGCCGAGTCGCCGGGTCTTGTGCTCTACACGCTGCTCGAGGAAGACCTGATCCAATCGCTGGAAAAGAAATGCCGCGACCTGGCACTGCCGTGCATGTCGGTGCTGGGGCCGGTGCTGCGGCTGTTCCAGTCCTATCTCGGCGCCGAGACCATCCACCGGGTCGGCGCCCAGCACGTGCTCAACGCCGAATATTTCCAGCGCATCGACGCGCTCAATTACACGATGTTTCATGACGACGGCCAGCACGTGGAAGGGCTGCACGACGCCGACGTGGTGCTGGTCGGCGTCTCGCGCACCTCGAAAACGCCGACCTCGATCTATCTCGCCAATCGCGGCATCAAAACCGGCAACGTGCCGCTGGTGCCGGGCGTGCCGCTTTCGCCCGAGGTGGAGAAGCTGACGCAGCCGCTGGTGGTCGGGCTCTATGCCAGCCCCGAGCGCATCGTGCAGATCCGCGAGAACCGGCTGTTGGGCTTGAAGGCGCATCGCGACGACGATCGCTATATCGACAAGGCCGCGGTGGCCGAGGAGGTGGCGTTCTCGCGCCGGCTCTGCGCCAAGTTTAGCTGGCCCGTTATCGACGTCACGCGCCGCTCGATCGAGGAAACCGCCGCCGCGGTGATGAAGCTTTTGAGCGAACGCCGGCGGCAACCGGTGACTTAAGCGCGCTCCGCCGTAAGGCGGGAGCGGATAAGGAAACCGTCATGGCGCTCTGGCTTAGCCCGCAACCGCTGGTGCTCGCCTCGAAAAGCGACGTGCGCGGCAAGATGCTGGCGGCGGTCGGCCTGCGCTTCGAGATCCGTCCGGCGCAAATCGACGAACGCGCGGTCGAAGCCAAAGCCGGCACCACCGACGCCGCCGCGGTCGCGCGCCTGCTCGCGCGCGCCAAGGCGAGCGCGGTGGCGGGCTCGCTGCCGGGACGCCTGGTGCTGGGCGCCGACCAGGTGCTGGCGCGCGGCGCGACGCGCTTCAGCAAGCCGGCCAGCCGCGCCGAGGCCGCCGATCAATTGCGCCGCTTGCGCGGGCGCACGCACGAACTGCATTCCGCGCTGGCGCTGGTGCGCGACGGCGCCGTGCTGTTCGATTGCGTCGACAGCGCGCGGCTGACCATGCGCAATATTTCCGACCGCTTTCTGGAGGATTATCTCGACATGGCGGGGGAGGCGGCGCTGGCGAGCGTCGGCGCCTATCAGCTCGAAGGCATCGGCATTCATCTGTTCGAGCGCGTCGAGGGCGACTATTTCACCATTCTCGGCCTGCCGCTGTTGCCGCTGCTGGCCTATCTTGCGGCAGAACGGGTTTGTGGATGGCTAGCGCATAATGTTCATCCTCGGCCTGACCGGCTCGCTCGGCATGGGAAAATCCGCCACGGCGAAGATGTTCGCCGAGGAGGGCGTGCCCGTGCACGATGCCGATGCCGCCGTGCACCGGCTCTATGACGGCGAGGCCACGCCGGCGATCGAAGCCGCTTTTCCCGGCACCACCGCGGACGGCAAGGTCGACCGCGAGGCTCTGGCCAAGCGCGTGCTCGGCGATGCCGCCGCCATCAAGCGGCTGGAGCAAATCGTGCATCCGCTGGTGGGCGCCGCCTCGGCGCGGTTTTTGGCGGAAGCCGAGCGCAATGGCGCTCCGGTCGCGGTGCTCGACGTGCCGCTGCTGTTCGAGACCGGCGGCGATAAGCGCTGCGACGCGGTGGTGGTGGTCTCGGCGCCGGCCGACGTGCAGCGCACGCGCGCCTTCGAGCGCCCGGGCATGAGCGAGGAGAAGCTTTCCGCCATCCTCGCCAAGCAGATGCCGGACGCGGAAAAACGCGCGCGCGCCGATTTCGTGGTGGATACCTCGCAGGGATTCGACGCCGCGCGCGCCCAGGTGCGTGATATTCTTAAAAGCGTCGCTAAGATGCCGAAACGGCGGCGATGAGTTGTTCCTGTCATGCCCGCGCAGCGCGGGCATCCAGTAGAACACATTCAGTCGCCGTGATTACTGGGTCCCCGCCTGTCGCGGGGACGACAACAGAGATAGATAATCGATGCGCGAAATCGTCCTCGACACCGAAACCACCGGCCTCGACCCCAGCCAGGGTCACCGCCTGGTCGAGCTCGGCTGCATCGAGCTGCTCAACCGGATTCCGACCGGCGCGACCTTCCACCGCTATCTCAATCCGGAGCGCGAGGTGCCGGCCGAGGCCTTCGCCATTCACGGGCTGGCCACCGATTTCCTCAAGGACAAGCCGCTGTTCGCCGATATCGCCGACGATTTCCTTAGCTTCATCGGCGACGCGCCGCTGGTGATTCACAATGCCGGCTTCGACCACGGCTTCCTGATTGCCGAACTCAAGCGCGCGGCGCGTCCGCCGATCGCGCGCGAGCGGCTGGTCGATACGCTGCTGCTGGCGCGCCGCAAGCATCCCGGCGGGCCCGAACCGGCTCGACGACCTGTGCGCGCGCTACGGCATCGACAATTCGCGGCGCAGCAAGCACGGCGCGCTGCTCGACGCCGAGATCCTGGCCGAGGTCTATCTGGAGCTGATCGGCGCGCGCCAGGCGCAGCTCGGCCTGGCCGAGAGCGCAGAGCGGCGCGGCCAGGGCCGCGACGGCGGCGCGGTGCAACGCGAACGCGGCGTGGCGCTGACGCCGCGCCTCACCGATGCCGATCGGGCGGCGCACCGCCAATTCGTCGCAACGCTCGGCGAGAAGGCCTTGTGGCGGGAGTACCTGTAATTCAGCTCTGCGGCATCGGCGCGCCGGCGGCCGGCATCTCGCTCATCTTCTGGCGATAGAGGCCGACGAAATCCACCGGATCGAGCAGAGCGGCGGGAAGCCGCCATTGCGCACGGTGGTGGCGATGATCTCACGCGCGAACGGGAACAGCAGGCGCGGACATTCGATCAGCACGACCGCGTTCAGGCTTTCCGGCGGCACGTTCTGGATGCGGAACACGCCGGCGAATTCCAGCTCGAAACGGAACATCAGATTGCCGGCGTTTTCCGCCTTGCCGTCGAGCTTGAGGGTCACCTCGATGTCGTTTTCCGCCAGCGGCTTGGCGGCGACATTGATCTGAATGGCGATCTGCGGCGGCGTCGGTCCGGTGGTCAGCGACTGCGGCGCGTTCGGGTTCTCGAACGAGAAATCCTTGATGTATTGCGCCACCACGTTGAGTTGCGGCTGCTGTTGAGGGGCCGGCGCCGGGCCGCCATTGGTGGTGGACATGAAAACTCCTTAGCCGCGATACACTTTTCGCTTTTGCGCATGATCTTGTCCGACCTTGCTTCGCCGTCGAAGCGGTGGAGCGGGAAACCGGTGCCCATCCCTGATCCAGTCGAGGACAAGCTTTGCGGGATCATGCGCTAACGCGGCGGTTGGCTAACACAGGGTCCTGGGGCGAACAAGGATGCGGGGTTACCGCCGCGCGCGCTCGTCGTCGCGCCGGTCGGTGAGCGCGGCGTCGGGCACCTGATGCCACTGCTCGGGCTCGAGATCGACCACGCCGTCGGCGCGCGCGGGCGCCGCTTGCAGTCCGAGCAACGCGCCCAGCGCCCGCCGCAGCGGCGTCAGCAGCAGCAAAAGGCCCAGGATGTCCGTTATAAACCCCGGAATTAGCAGGAGAATTCCGGCGAACAGGGTCATGGTGCCGGCGCTGTCGGCTTGCAGGGCGGTGAAGCCGCCTGCGCCCATGGCGACCCGGACGCGGGCGATGTGGTTGCCGCCGGCATGGCGCAGCACCATGGCGCCGGCCATGGACGTCGCCACCACCAGCAGCAGCGCCCACAGAAATCCGATCGCTCCGGCGACCGCGATGAATACCGCCAATTCCATGATCGGCAGCGCCAGCACGGCCAACAGCAGCCATTTTGCCACATTCATCAGCGCTTCTATCCCTTGCGTCGAGGTTGGCGTCGGCGTCCCGATCGTTTAAGCTTTGTTCGCGAAGCACCATGGCGCCGAAATACCGGCGCCGGGCCTATGGATTGGCGCCGATACCGGCATAGATAGGTACCGTGAGCCCGGTCGCCACGCCGCCAATCTGGCTTAAGGGCCGCGCTGGCCGATCTGCCGTTACGGTTATCGAAAGCATGCGAGACGTGTTCGATATCTACACCATCATATTCCTGGCGCTGGCGGTATTCATCTTCCTGCGCCTGCGCAGCGTGCTCGGCCAGCGCACCGGGCGCGAGCGGCCGCCTTACGATCCTTACGCGGCGCGCGAGCCGGCGCGCCCGGCGACGGAAAAAGTCGTCGCCCTGCCCAACCGCACGCCGGAAGCGGTGGCGGCCAAGCCGGCCGAACCGGTCGCGCCGGGCGAGCGTTGGAAGGACGTCGCCGAGGCCGGCACGCCGCTCGCGGCGGGGCTGGACGCGATCGTCGCCGCCGACGCCAATTTCGATCACAAGCATTTCCTCACCGGCGCGCGCGCGGCCTACGAGATGATCGTCAACGCCTTTGCCGAAGGCGACCGCCGCATGCTGAAGAATTTGCTGTCGCGCGAAGTCTATGACGGCTTCGAAGCCGCCATCACCGAGCGCGAGAAGCGCGGCGAGACGGTCGAGAGCCGTTTCGTCTCCATCGACAACGCCGAGATCAGCGCCGCCGAGTTGCGCGGGCGCACCGCGCAGTTGACCGTGCGCTTCCACTCCAAGCTGGTATCGGCGACGCGCGACAAGAACGGCAATGTGATCGACGGCAATGCCGAGAAGGTGACCGACGTCACCGACGTATGGACCTTCGCCCGCGATCTGTCGTCGCGCGATCCGAACTGGAAACTGGTCGCAACCGAAGCCGGGCAATGACCGCATGGCGGCGTTACCACCTCGCTCGCAGATCGGCGCCGGCTTGCTGTCATCTGGCTTGGCCTTGTGCCTGATCGCGGCGGCGGGTGGACCGGCCACGGCGCACGAGATGAAATTTCGCCACGCCCAGGTCGAACCGGTCAGCTTCGCCAAGCTCGACGGCTGGAAGAACGACGACCACGCGGCCGCCTTCGGGGCATACCTGAAAAGCTGCAGCGCGATCCTGCAGGGCAGCCGCGCGATGCGCAAGGCGCGGCCGGTCTATGGCGGGCTGTACAATGCCTGCGAGAAAGCGGCCACGCTCGCCGCCGCCGGCACGGTCGATCGCGCGCGAGCGCGCAAGTTCTTCGAGGACAATTTCAAGCCGGTGCGCATTTTGCCGGCCGTCCACAGCTACGGCTATTACACCGGCGCCGACGGCTTCTACACCGGCTATTACGAGGCCGAGGTCGCGGGTTCGCGCATCAAGACCGCGGACTACGACGTCCCGCTCTACGGCGTGCCGGCCAAACTCGCGGGCAAGAAGAGCAGGGTGTTCTCGCAATACGACCGCACCGAAATCGATAAAGGCGCGCTGGCCGGCAAGGGTCTAGAGATTTGCTGGATCAAAAATCCGATCGATGCGTTCTTTGCGCAGATCCAGGGCTCCACGCGCGTCAAGCTCGATGACGGCGAATTGCTGCGGCTCAATTACATCGCCAGCAACGGCAAACCCTACACGCCGGTTGGCCGGCTTCTGATCGACCAAGGGATCTACACGCCCGAAGAAATGTCGATGGACAAGATTCGGGAATACATGGAAGCCAATCCGGAAGAGGGCAAGGAACTGCGCGAGAAGAACCGTTCCTTCGTGTTCTTTTCCGCGACGCAGCTCGGGCCGAGCGACGAATGCGTCGGCGCGCAGGGCATCCCGCTGACGCCGTGGCGCTCGCTCGCGGTCGATCCCACGATCCACGTCTACGGCACGCCGATCTGGATCGACGCCAAATTCCCGCTCACCGGCGAGCTGCCGCAGGACACCTTCCAGCATCTGATGGTGGCGCAGGATACCGGCTCCGCCATCCGCGGGGCGGCGCGCGCCGACATCTATTTCGGCCACGGCCCGGATATCCCGCACATCGCCGGCCGCATCAAGCAGTTCGGCAAATTCGTCATGCTGGTGCCGAAGGACGTGTCGGTGAGCGGCACCGCGCTGGAGAAGGTCGATGTGCCGCTGCCGCGGCCGCGCCCGAAGGAAATCATCGCCGACAATAGGCCGGCGCAAGCGGCGGCCCTGCGCAAGCCGCGGCCATGAGCGCGCACGACGGCAGCCGGCGCCGCGTTCTCACCTCAGAAGAGCGCGTGCTGTGGACGACCGTCACCAAGGCGATCGAACCGCTGCGCGCGAGCGCGCATTTCGATACCGGAGACGAAGCCATCGCGCAGGCCGCTCAGCCGGCGGCTCCGGCGCAGCGCATTGATGCGTCGGCGTCCGCGCCGGCAAAGCCGGCTGCGCCGCCGCCTTTGGCGCCGCTCGGCCGCCGCATGAAGCAGCGGGTGGCGCGCGGCAAAGAGGCGATCGACGCCCGCCTCGACCTGCATGGGCTGACGCAAGCGCAAGCGCATTCCGCATTGCTGCATTTCCTGCACAATGCGCATGCGCGCGAGGCCCGGCTGGTGCTGGTGATCACCGGCAAGGGCCGCGGGTCCGAGCCCGGCGTGCTGCGCCGCCAGGTGCCGCAGTGGCTGGGCCTGCCGGAATTCCGCTCGCTTGTGATCGGGTTCGAGGACGCGCATGTCGCACATGGCGGCGAAGGCGCGCTTTACGTGCGCCTGCGCAGGGCACGCGGCGGCTAAGCGCGTTGATGCGCGGAGTGAGGGAGTATCGGTCATGACCAGCAAGCCGAAGCCCGCCGGAAAAAGCCACAAGCCGGACAAGACGCTCGAGCGCGAGCTCGAGGAAGGGCTGGAAGAGACGTTCCCGGCGTCCGATCCGGTCGCGGTGACCGAGCCGGCGCCGGATCACAAAAAGCGCGACAAGAAGAAATAATCGGCCTCAGGAGCATCCGTCATGCCGCGTCCGGTCGCATTGCTTACGGCACTGGCATTGAGCCTGGTGTGCGCGGGCGCTTATGCGCAATCGTCGATGAAGCCGAGCGCGCCGCAAAAAATGATGTCGCCCGCGGAAGCGCAAAAAATGCACGACTGCGAAAAACAGGCGGCGGATCAGAACATCAAGATGGACGAGCGCGCCAAATTCGTCATGGATTGCATGACGGCGAAGAGATAGCGCGCGCTTAAAGAATAAACCGGCTCAGATCCGCGTTCTTGGCGAGATCGCCGATGTGCTTCTCGACGTAAGCCGCGTCGATCTTGACGGTCTCGCCGGAGCGGTCGGTGGCGGCGAAGGAGATTTCGTCGAGCACGCGCTCCATCACCGTCTGCAGGCGGCGCGCGCCGATATTCTCGATCGTGGAATTCACCGCCACCGCGATGTCGGCGATGGCGTCGATGGCGTCCTCGGTGAAATCGAGCGTCACGCCCTCGGTCTTCAGAAGCGCCACGTATTGCTTGATCAGCGAGGCTTCCGGCTCGGTCAGAATGCGGCGCATGTCGTCGCGCGAGAGCGCGCTCAGTTCGACGCGGATCGGCAAGCGGCCTTGCAGCTCGGGCAACAGGTCGGACGGCTTGGAGATGTGAAAGGCGCCCGAGGCGATGAACAGCACGTGGTCGGTCTTCACCGGCCCGTGCTTGGTGTTGACCGTGGTGCCTTCGATCAGCGGCAACAGGTCGCGCTGCACGCCTTCGCGCGACACGTCGGCGCCCATGCGGCCTTCGCGCCCGGCGATCTTGTCGATCTCGTCGAGGAACACGATGCCGTTCTGCTCGACCGCCTTGATCGATTCCTGGATCAGCTGCTCGTTGTCGAGCAGCTTGTCGCTCTCCTCGTTGACCAGGATGCTCGTGCGAGTCCTGCACGGTGACCTTGCGCGTCTTGGTGCGGCCGCCGCCGAGCTTGCCGAAAATATCGCCGAGATTGATGGCGCCCATCTGCGCGCCCGGCATGCCGGGAATTTCGAACATCGGCATGCCGCCGCCCGACTGCACCTCGATCTCGATTTCCTTGTCGTTGAGTTCGCCGGCGCGCAGCTTTTTGCGGAAGCTCTCGCGCGTCGCGGGACCGGAACCGGGGCCGACCAGGGCATCGAGCACGCGCTCTTCGGCGGCGAGCTCGGCCTTCGCCTGCACGTCCTTGCGTTTGCGTTCGCGGGTGAGCGCGATGGAAATCTCGACCAAGTCGCGCACGATCTGCTCGACGTCGCGGCCGACATAGCCGACCTCGGTGAACTTGGTGGCTTCGACTTTGAGGAACGGCGCGGCGGCCAGCCGCGCGAGGCGCCGCGAGATTTCGGTCTTGCCGACGCCGGTCGGGCCGATCATCAAAATGTTCTTCGGCAGCACTTCCTCGCGCAGCTTTTCGTCGAGCTGCAGGCGGCGCCAGCGGTTGCGCAGGGCGATGGCGACCGCGCGCTTGGCGTCGGTCTGGCCGACGATGAAGCGGTCGAGTTCGGAAACGATTTCGCGCGGGGAAAAGTCGGTCATAGTCTTTTCTTCCTCGTCATTCCGGGACGGCGCGAAGCGCCGGACCCGGAATCGCAGATACGGTCACAATGCTTGGCTCTGGATTCCGGGTTCGCGCCTTCGGCGCGCCCCGGACATGACAACTATCCTTTCAAACTCTCGATGGTCACATTGCGGTTGGTGTAGACGCAGATGTCGGCGGCGATGTCGAGCGACTTGCGCACGATCGCCTCGGCGTCGAGCGGCCCGTCGAGCAGCGCGCGGGCGGCGGCGAGCGCATAGTTGCCGCCGGAGCCGATGCCGGCGACGCCCGCCTCCGGCTCCAGCACGTCGCCGGTGCCGGTCAAGACCAGCGAGACCTTGCTTGTCGGCGACGATCATCATGGCTTCCAGCCGGCGCAGGTAGCGGTCGGTGCGCCAGTCCTTGGCGAGCTCGACCGCGGCGCGCAGCAACTGGCCGGGATACTGCTCGAGCTTGGTTTCCAGCCGCTCGAACAAGGTAAACGCGTCGGCGGTGGCGCCGGCGAAGCCGCCGATCACGTCGCCTTTGCCGAGCTTGCGCACTTTTTTGGCATTGGATTTGACGATGGTTTGCCCGATCGAGACCTGGCCGTCGCCGCCGATGACCACGCTGCCGCCCTTGCGGACGGTCAGGATGGTGGTGCCGTGCCAAAGTGGACTTGTGGGCAGTTCGTTGGTTGGCATACGCGTTAACCCCTGCAATCGGCATCATCTAGGCACGGCGCGCGGCGTTTGCAAACGGGTCGCAACGACGGTGGCGAATCCCGGCAACCCCTGATAAAAGGCGCGCGAGCGAAGGATAATGCCATGCGCAAAGCGGCCGTGAAGCGCAAGACCAAGGAAACCGACGTCGAGGTCGAAGTCGATCTCGACGGCGCCGGGCGTTCGTCCATTGCGACCGGCATCGGCTTTCTCGACCACATGCTCGATCTTCTGGCGCGGCACTCGCGCATCGACATCACGGTCAAGGCCAAGGGCGATCTGCATATCGATCACCACCACACCACCGAGGACGTCGGCATCGCGCTCGGGCAGGCGGTGAAGCAGGCGCTCGGCGACATGAAGGGCATCACGCGTTATGCCGACGTGCATGTGCCGATGGACGAGGCGCTGACCCGCGTCGCGCTCGATATCTCCGGGCGGCCGTTTCTGGTGTTCAAGGCCGAGTTCGTGCGCGACAAGGTCGGCAGCTTCGACACCGAGCTGGTGCAGGAATGGTTCCAGGCCTTCGCCATGAATTCGGGCATCACGCTGCACGCCGAGACTTTATATGGCACGAACGATCACCATATCGCCGAGTCCTGCTTCAAGGGCCTGGCGCGCGCGCTGCGCGCGGCGGTCGCGATCGATGCGCGCGCCAAGGACGAGGTGCCGTCCACCAAGGGCTCGCTCGGCGGGTGAACTTGCCCGTCGCCCTGTGGGGAGGGCGGCGAGCGACCGAAGGTCGCGAGCGGGTGGGGGTGATTGCGATTGATGGCGAGAGACCTTAGGTAACCAGGACCCCCACCCGCTTGCCTCGCTGACGCTCGGCAAGCGACCCTGCCACAAGGGGGAGGGTGTAGAGAACATCGATGCCCACATTCACCGTGCACCAACCGCCGCCGCGACTGGGCGAAGCCGCAAGCGCTCCGGAACGCTTCGTGTTCGTGCGCGACGGATTCCATTTCTGGGCCTTTGCGCTGACGCCGTTCTGGCTGCTGCGCTACCGGCTGTGGCTGGCCTTCGCGATTTATCTCGCGGCCGGCATCGTGCTCGGCGTTGCCTTGCGGCTGATCGGCGCGGGAACGACCGTGCAGTTGCTCGCCGGGCTATTGGTCGCGCTGCTCATCGGCTTCGAAGCAGCGACGCTGCGGCGCTGGAAGCTGACGCGGCGCGGCTGGCAGATGCTCGGCTTCGTGGTCGGCGAGGATATCGAAATGGCGGAACGCCGTTTCTTCGCCGAATGGAGCAAAGACGCGAACAAACGGGCGAGCGCGCTGCCGCCGCTCGCGCCGGAGCCGGTCTACGCCCGCCGGTGCGGCGCGCCACGCCGTCCGACGTGATCGGCCTGTTTCCTGAACCGGATGGCCAGCGATGAGCGTCGCCATCGTCGATTACGGCTCCGGCAATTTGCATTCGGCGGCGAAAGCCTTCGAACGCGCCGCGCGCGAGAGCGGGCACGAGCAGCCGATCGTGGTCACCAGCGATCCCAAACAGGTCGCCGCGGCCGCCCGCGTGGTGCTGCCCGGCGTCGGCGCTTTCGCCGACTGCCGGCGCGGGCTCGACGCCATTCCCGGCATGATCGATGCATTGAATGAGAGCGTGCGGCGGCAAGGACGGCCGTTCTTCGGTATTTGTGTCGGGATGCAGTTGATGGCCGAGCGCGGGCGCGAATATCAGGTGACGCCGGGCCTCGGCTGGATCGCGGGCGAAGTCGATCGCATCACGCCCAGCGATGCATCTTTGAAAATTCCGCATATGGGCTGGAACACGCTCAATATGCTGAAAACCCACCCGCTGCTCGAGGATATTCCGCTCGGGCCCGATGGGCTGCATGCCTATTTTGTGCACAGCTTCGAGCTCAAACCGGCGCAGCGCGGCGATCTGGTGGCGCAGGCCGACTATGGCGGCCCGCTCACGGCCATCGTCGGGCGCGACAACATGGTCGGCACGCAATTCCACCCCGAGAAGAGCCAGCGGCTGGGCTTGAAGCTGATCGCGAATTTTTTGAAGTGGACGCCATGATCCTGTTCCCCGCCATCGACCTGAAAGAAGGTCTCGCCGTGCGGCTGCAGCAGGGCGACATGGCGCGCGCCACCATCTTCCATCGCGATCCGGCGGCGCAGGCGCAGGCCTTCGAGATGCAAGGGTTCAAGCATCTGCACGTGGTCGATCTCGACGGCGCCTTCGCCGGCAAGCCGATGAACGGCGACGCGGTCGACCGCATTCTGGAAACGGTCGGCTTGTGCGTGCAGCTCGGCGGCGGCATCCGCGACATGGCGACCATCGATGCCTGGCTGGAGAAGGGCGTCAACCGCGTGATCATCGGCACCGCGGCGGTGCGCAATCCCGCCTTGGTGATGGACGCCGCGAAAAAATATCCCGGCAAGATCGCGGTCGGGCTCGACGCGCGCGACGGCAAGGTGGCGGTGCAGGGCTGGGCGGAGATCTCGGAACTGTCGGCGCTCGATATCGCGCGCCGCTTCGAGGACGCCGGCGTCGCGGCCATCGTCTATACCGATGTTGCCCGCGACGGCATGCTCAAGGGCCTCAATCTCGACGCCACCATCGCGCTGGCCGATGCGATTTCCATCCCGGTGATCGCCTCGGGCGGCCTCGCCTCGATCGAGGACATCAAGGCGCTGCTCGAGCCGCGCGCCAAGAAGCTGCAAGGCGCCATCGCCGGCCGCGCGCTCTATGACGGGCGGCTCGACGCGGCGGAGGCGCTCAAGCTGATCCGTGACGCAAGGGCGGCGGCGTAAGCCATGTTCAAGGTCCGCGTCATTCCCTGCCTCGACGTGAAAGACGGCCGCGTGGTCAAGGGCGTCAATTTCGTCAATCTGCGCGACGCCGGCGATCCGGTGGAGGCGGCGATCGCCTATGACGCGGCCGGCGCCGACGAGCTCTGCTTCCTCGACATCACCGCGAGCCACGAGAACCGCGGCATCATTCTCGACGTGGTGCGGCGCACGGCGGAAGCGTGCTTCATGCCGCTCACCGTCGGCGGCGGCGTGCGCATCGATCGAGGACATCCGCGCGCTGCTGGCCTCGGGCGCCGACAAGGTCTCGATCAACACCGCGGCGGTGAACCGGCGCGCCTTCGTCAAGGAAGCGGCGGAGAAATTCGGCGACCAGTGCATCGTCGTCGCCATCGACGCCAAGCAGGTGTCGCAAGACGGCGAGCCGGGGCGCTGGGAAATCTTCACCCATGGCGGGCGCATTCCGACCGGCATCGACGCGGTCGGCTACGCCAAGGACGTGGTCGCGCTCGGCGCCGGCGAGATTTTGCTCACCTCCATGGACCGCGACGGCACCCGGCGCGGTTACGACATCGCGCTCACGCACGCGATCGCCGACGCCATAACGGTGCCGGTAATCGCTTCCGGCGGGGTCGGCACGCTCGAGCACATGGTGGAGGGCATCCGCGACGGCCACGCCACCGCGGTGCTGGCCGCCTCGATCTTCCACTTTGGCGAGCACAGCGTGCGCGAAGCCAAAACCTATATGGCCAAAGCCGGCCTGCCGATGCGGCTCGATCCATGATAAAGCTCGCCGCAAGGGACGCCGCATGAGCAAATTCACGCTCGCCGATCTGCAAAAGCGGGTGCACGAGCGCGCCAAGGCGAGCGCGGCGGAATCCTATACCCGCGCACTACTCGACAAGGGCGTCGCCCACTGCGCCAAAAAATTAGGCGAAGAGGCTATTGAAACCGCCATGGCTGCCGTGCAGGAAGATCGCGGCCGCCTGATCGCGGAAGCCGCCGACCTTCTCTATCATCTCATGGTCGTGCTGGAGGCGCGCGGCGTCACGTTGGCCGAGGTCGAGGCGGAGCTGGAAAAGCGCACGGCGCAATCGGGACACCAGGAAAAGGCGTCGCGGGAAAAAACTTGATGGAACAGCGCACCGAAGAAACGCTTTCGCCCTACCGCACGTTCCCGCGCGCGGAATGGGCGGCGTTGCGCGACGACACGCCGATGACGCTGACCTCGGAGGAGGTCACGCGCCTGCGCTCGCTGCACGACCGGCTCGACATCAAGGAAGTCGAGGAAATTTATCTGTCGCTGTCGCGCTTGCTCTCGCTCTATGTGGCGGCGACGCAGCGGCTGTTCCGCGCGCAGGAACGCTTCCTCGGCACCGAGGACGTGAAGATGCCGTTCATCATCGGCGTCGCCGGCTCGGTGGCGGTCGGCAAATCGACCACCGCGCGCGTGCTGCAGGCCTTGCTGGCGCGCTGGCCGAACGTGCCCAAGGTCGATCTCATCACCACCGACGGCTTTCTTTATCCGAACGCGATCCTCGAGCGCGAAGGCTTATTGGAGAAGAAAGGCTTTCCGGAAAGCTACGACCTGCCGGCGCTCTTGCGCTTTCTCACCGACGTGAAGGCCGGCCGGCGGCCGGTGCGGGCGCCGGTTTATTCGCACCTCACCTATGACGTGACGCCGAACCAATGGGTGGAAGTGGACCGGCCGGACATCCTGATCGTCGAAGGCTTGAACGTGCTGCAGACCGGCCGCCTGCCGAAGGACGGCAAGGCGATCCCGTTCGTGTCGGACTTTTTCGATTTCTCGGTCTATCTCGACGCCGACGAGGACGTGCTCAAGTCCTGGTACGTCGATCGCTTTCTGACCCTGCGCAGCACCGCGTTCCGCGATCCGAAATCGTACTTCCATCGCTATTCTAATTTGTCCGATGCGGAAGCGGTCGAGACCGCGTCGTCGATCTGGACGCGCATCAACCTGGTCAATCTGCACGAGAATATCATTCCGACGCGCCAGCGCTCCGACCTCATTTTGAAGAAGGTCGCGAGCCACCAGGTCGAGGAAGTGTCGCTGCGGCGATTGTGACGACTGTTGAGCGCGTCATCCATCTTCGGGCTCTGGCCGCTGCCTTAGTGGCGGTGGCGGCGTACCAATCAGCAACCCCAGCGCGATCAAAATTAGCAATAGGATAAACATTCCAATGAAATTAAAAATCGATGCCTTAGTTCCGAAAAATGCGCTGGCATATCCAGTCGGCACCGCCGCCGAAAACCCAAGCACGCCCACGACTAGCGCAATCTGTGACATGGTCTTGGCAGTTTTTTCGAGATCAAGTCCCGCAAAGACGATGTAGATGGCAATGACGACGAAGTAGAGGCCAAAAATCAGATAGTCAACGTAAAGCTTATTAGTCTGGTCCATGCCACCAAATGCGAGAGCATGATCGAATCTGTATGACAATCGATAAATGCACCACACAGCGCCAAGCGATAAGGCGAGCCCAAAACACAAGAAAAAGTTTGCTCTTAAGCGATTGAAACCCTGTTGCGAGAGATAATTGTCAATGAACGGCTTCTTCAAATAGATGATCAGCAAGAATACGCACAAGAGTGTCGAGTGGAGCCCGACCTGCGCAGGGATCGCAACGTAATATACGTAGCTGCTGTAAGATCGGCCCGCTTTGACCAAATCATCAAGATCCTTTTGGTAAGCATCAAATTTCATTTTATAGGCGAACGTTTCGGGCGCGCAGATGGTCGCAAGCTTGCCGTAGATCAATTCGCCCTGCGCCGAATGAAATGTTTGAGGTGCGACCTCGAATACTGCGCGTGGCGAACCGAAAAACTCGATTGCGCTAAGGCCTACAGTAAAAACGAGCCAAAAGGCGGCAATATATATCAACGGCTGGCGGTACTCGCGTAGAATCATCAATGCGATGGCCAGCGGGTAAAACAGAAATACTGCGACGATCACACCGAAGATGGGAAATATAAAATAGGACCCATAGAGCTTCGCGACGTAAGACCAGACTGCTTCACCGCAAAATGCACTATCGCCAAACTCGAAAACAAGTACCACCAGAGGCAGCAGCGAAATCACGCAGATTACAAAAAGGAAAATGGCAGTCGCGCGGAAAATAACGTTATCGTTCATTTTCTTGAACCAAAGCAATGACTACAATTATAAATTGTAGCACACAATCAATCGCTCGCCAATGTCTAGGATGCCAGTGGTTGCAGCGATAGATTTGTTTTGGCCAATAAGATACGAACCAGCCGCTCGCGGTCGAGCGGCTTCACCAGCAAGCCGTCCATGCCGGCGGCGAGACAGGCGGCGCGGTCTTCGCTTTGGGCATTGGCGGTGAGCGCCAGCATGCGAACCGGCTGCTCGCCGGCCGCGGCTTCGGCGGCGCGGATGCGGCGGGCGGCTTCCAGCCCGTCCATGCCCGGCATCTGCACGTCCATCAGCACGAGATCGTAAGGGGCGCCGGCCGCGCGCGCGGCGGACCAAAAATCCACCGCGGCTTCGCCGTTGCCGGCGACGCTTGGGCGGTGGCCAAGCCTTGTCAGCAGCGCGCGCGCGAGCAACGCGTTGATCTCGTTGTCTTCGGCGATCAGGATCGACAGGCCGTTGCCGCCGGTGGCGGCGGCGGTCGCGTCGGCGCAGATTTCCGCCGGCATGTCTTCGAACACAGCTTCGGCGGTGAGCCGCGCGGCCAGCGACGCCATGCGCACCGGCTTGACCAGATAGCCGGTGAAGCCGCGCTCCTTGAGCGCGGGCAGTTCATGCCGCTCGGTCGGCCGGATCAGCACAATGCGGCGCGCGGGCGCACTTTTCGCGAGCTCGCCGCGCGCGAGCGGATAGTCGACCAGCAGTGCGGCGCAATTTCGCTTGGCCAACAGTGCGAGTGCGCCGGCTTCATCGCCTGCGATGGCGGTTTCCGCGCCCCAGTTCTCGAGCTTGCGCGCCAGCGTTGCCGACACCGCATCGGTGGCGGCCGCGATCAGCATCGCTTTGCCGGAAAGATCGGGCGCAGTGAATTCGCGCGCGGCGTCGGATGCCGGCGGCAGCGGCACGGTGAAACTGAAGATCGAGCCCTTGCCCGCTTCGCTCTCGACCGCGATGCGGCCGCCCATGCGTTCGACAATGCGCTTGGAGATCGCCAGCCCCAGGCCGGTGCCGCCGAACTTGCGGGTGGAGGAACCGTCGGCCTGCTCGAAATCGCGGAACACGCGCGCCTGATCTTGCGGCGCAAGGCCGATGCCGGTGTCGCGCACCAGGAAGCGGATGTCGTTCTCGCGCTCACCCGGCTCGACCATCACCGCGACGCCGCCGGTTTCGGTGAACTTGATGGCGTTGCCGGCAAGATTGAGCAGCACCTGGCGCAAGCGTGCGGCATCGCCGGCGACTTTCGCCGGCAGCCGCTCGTCCACGAACGATGCGATCTCGATGTTTTTCGCCTGCGCGCGCGGCGCCAGCAGTTCGACGGTTTCCTCGACCAGCGCAACAAGCGCGAACGGCGCTTGCTCCAGTTCCAGCTTGCCGGCCTCGATCTTGGAGAAATCGAGAATCTCCTCGATCAACGACAGCAGCGTTTCGCCCGAGGCCTTCGCCGCCTTGGCGTAGGTGAGCTGCTCGGGCGTGAGCGGCGTGTCGAGCAAGAGATCGGCCATGCCGAGAATGCCGTTGAGCGGCGTGCGGATTTCATGGCTGACGGTGGCGAGGAAACGCGACTTGGCGCGATTGGCGGTTTCCGCCTGGTCGCGCGCTTTCTCAAGCGTGCTCACCTCGACCTCGCGCAGCTCCCAATTGTCGTCTGACAATTCCTCGATGCGCGTTTCCAACGCGCGCATCTTCTCGGCATGGCTGCGCTGGCGCATCAGCATGAAGGCGATGATCGCGCAGGTGGCGGCAAACAGCGCGCCGACGCCGGTGGCATAGGCGTAAGGGTCGAGGTTCTGGCTTTGCAGGCGCACGCCGGTGAGAAAGCCGAGCCAGCCGGAGACCACCGCCATGGTCGACACGACGGCGCGGCCGAACAGCACCAGCGCCGCCTTGTTGCGCGCGCGCTTGCGCAACGTCAGCGTGATTGAATTTTGCGACCCCATTCCCATGTTCCGGCGCCCGCCTGTCGGGCGGGCATTTGGCGCCCTGAATCTTGCAATTTTATTCCCCGCCATAGGCGGGCGGCGCGCACGCGCCGAACGTGGTGAAAGGAGCGTTAAGTCGACGGTAACGGGGTCAGTTACGCGCGGCGAATTCGCGTCCGGAGCCGGCGGTCTTGCCGGCGTTTTGCCAGATCACCGCGAACAGCGCGGCGGCGTCCTGCTGTGAAAAACGGGTCGAGCGGACGTAGATCTTGTAGTCGGCCGGCGCCCGCGACAGCGCCACCGTGAGGTCGGCATCGGCGGCGGCAGGATCGAGGCGGATGTTCTGGATGGCGGCGGCGCCGGTGCAGTCGCTGGCGGCGTCGCCGTCGTCGACCAGCACGAAATCGGCGGCGGCCGCATCGTCGGTGAGCTGCATGCGCAGGTTCGGTTTCGTCGCCGCATTGTCGATGCGGACCGTAACGTCGGCCGGGCCATTGGCGGAAATTTCGTAGCCGGCATTGCCGGCGATGAAGCAGGGCCTAGCGCGGGATGTGAAGAACGAAGCGGCGGTCGTGGCCGCAACGGCGACGACCAGAACCATCAGCGCGGCGAGCTGCGTGCGCGTCATCAGCCCCTCCTGGGCGGCGCGGACGAACGGCCACGCGCCGCGAAGGTTAACGCAGCGCGCTTACTTGTTTGTTAAGTGCCAAATTCAGGCGGCGCGCCGCACTTCGTCGGCGAGCGCGCGGTAGGACAAAGCTTCGGCGAGATGCACGCGGCCGACCTTTTCGGCGCCGTCGAGATCGGCCAGCGTGCGGGCGACGCGCAGCACGCGGTGATAGCCGCGCGCCGACAGATGCATCGAGTCGGCGGCGTCGCGCAGCAGCGCCAAGCCGGTGCCGTCGGCGCGCGCGATCTCTTCCAACAGCGGCCCCTGCGCCTGCGCATTGGTGCGTACGTTGTCGAAGCCGAGCGCGGCGTAACGCTCGATCTGGATGTGCGCGCGCGCGCCACGCGCGCGGCCACCTCGCGGCTGCCTTCCGACGGCGGCGGCAGGATCAGGTCGGCGGCGGTCACCGCCGGCACCTCGATGTTCAGGTCGATGCGGTCGAGCAGCGGCCCGGACAGCCGGCTTTGATATTCGGCGACGCGCATCACCTATCCGGCGCGCTTCATGCTGGTCGCCGCCATGAACCCGTGCCGCTGCGGGCGCGCCAACGATCCCGGTTTTGCCTGCAAGCGCGGGCCGAATGCGCGCTGGTTTGTCAAGTATATAATCGCCCCGGGCATACAAGAACATTTAGAGAACAAGATGAGCTAGGCGCTAGCCATTGATATCGTTTGGAAAGCCGCCGATCATAGCCGCGGTGCTAGGGTCCGGGAGTGGGCGATGGGCGGCAATCGGACGGGTATCGCCTTCTGCGCAACCGCCGTGCTGAGCATCGCGCTATGTGCTTCAGCGGGCGCGCAGGAGCTCAAGCCCTGGAAGCACGGCGTGATCGAGCCCAAGGGCGACGCCGGCTTTCAGTGGATGGTCGGCCAGCGCGACTTCGCCGCCAAGCACGGGCTCAAGCTCGAAATCGTCTCGCTGAAGAACGGCGCCATCGCGCACAAGGCGCTGTTGTCGGGGGCGCTCGACAGCGTCGAATCGAGTCCGGGCGCCGGCATCCTCGCCGGCGCGCACGGCGCCGACATCAAGATCGTCGGCTGCGACTGGCCGGGCGTACCGCACGGCCTGATGGTGCGCGAAGGCATCAACAAGGTCGCCGACCTCAAGGGCAAGACCGTGGCGGTGGCGGCGCCCGGCTCGCTGCCTAATCTCCTGCTCAAGGCGATGCTAGAGCAGGCCAAGGTGCCCGAAAGCGAGGTGCGGGTCGCGAGCCTCGGCGGCGATCTCGACCGCTTCAAGGCGGTGGTCGCCGGCGTCGCCGATGCCGGCATCGTCGCCGCCGAATTCATGGCGGTGGCGCCCAAGAACATCCGCATGCTGGTGCGCGGGCGCGACGCGCTGCCGAATTACGTGCGGCTTTGCCTGGCCATGACCGGCAAGACATTGGCCGCGCGGCGCGACGATGCGATCGATTTCGTCGCGGCGGTGATGGACGCGCTGCATTACGCCGTGACGCATCGCGACGAAACCATCGCGCTGACGCGCGCCAAGATCGACGCCAAGCCCGACGATCCGCGCCCGGCCTTTGCCTATGACGATACGCTCAAGCACGCGGCCATCGATCCGGCGGTCGGCCTGCCGCTCGACAAGCTGCAATGGATGGAAAACGAGCTGATCAAGGCGGGCAACCTGAAAACGCCAATCGACCTCGCCAAGATCACCGCGCCCGACATCCGCGCCGCGGCCGAAAAGCGTGCGGGCAAGTAATTCAGACCTTCACCGACGCCATGATGCCGGCGGGAAAAATTTCTTCCGGCTTGGCGAGCCTGTGCGCGATGCCCTGCTCGTGCGCATAGCGCAGGAACAGTTCCAGCGTCGGCCTATTGGCCTCGATGCCGTAGGGGAACAATTCGCCAAACGTCTCCTGCATGCGCCGCGCATGGTTGCTCAGCCACGGCACCGGATAGCGCGACACCGCGGGATCGAGGATGCGCTCCAGGCTGCGGCGCTTGGATTCCTCAAACGCATTATAGAGATTGCGCGCCACCCAGGGTTTTCCGTCGAGGATCGCCTTGCGCAGCGCGATCACATGCATGATCGGGTAGACCTTGGTGTCCGCGTAATAGCGCTGCTCGATTTGCTCGTAATCGGGGAACAGTCGCACCACGTCGGGATGCTTTTCACGAAACGAATTGGGCGGCCGCGCGATGATGCAACAGTCGATTTCGCCCGAGGCGATCATGGCGCTCAGCGTCTTGTCGGGCATCGCGGTCAGTTTGACGCCTTTGGGCAGCGTCAATTCGACCTTTTCGATGCGGCCGGCCTCGTTGGTGCCGGCCTGCACCCAGTCGATGTCGGCAAGCGGCGACGCCGCCCTCGTGCATCAGCCAGCCGCGCATATAGACCGCCGCGGTGTGCGCCCATTCCGGCACGCCGATGCGTTTGCCGCGCAGGTCCTTGGCGGTCTTGATGCCTTTGGTGCGGTTCACGTAGAACGAGGAGAAGCGAAACAGCCGCGAGGCATAGACCGGCAGACCGATGATGTCGGAATTCTCGCGCGTTACCTGGGCGGCGAATTTGGCGAAGGACAATTCCGAGACGTCCCATTCGCGGTTGAAGGTGAAGCGCGAGAAAATTTCGTGATGGCCGAGCGTGAGCCAGTTCGCCTCGATGCCTTCCGCCGCTACCTGCCCGAGCCGGAAATCGCGGAAGTGGTCGTAGTCGGTGGTGGCGATGGTAAGCGAAACGCTCATGAGGCTACGCCTAATGTTTTCTGCGCATGATCTTGTCCGACCTTGCTTCGCCCGTCGAAGCGGGGCTTCGCGAAGGCGGGAAACCGGTTCCCACTTCTCGTGATCATGCGCGCCGCTTCGCCTCGATCTTGTCCCAGATCAGCACCGCGGCGTCGGGGCCGCCGAGATTCTTCACCGCGCGAATACCAGTCGGCGAAGTGACGTTGATCTCGGTCAGCCAGTCGCCGATCACGTCGATGCCGGCGAACAACAGGCCGCGCTCGCGTAGCGCCGGTCCGAGCCGCCGGCAGATTTCTTTCTCGCGGGCGGTGAGATCGGTCGCCGCCGGCGCGCCGCCGCGCACCATGTTGGAACGCAGATCGTCGGCGGCGGGGATGCGGTTGACCGCGCCGGCGAACTCGCCGTCGACCAGCAAAATGCGCTTATCGCCCTGTGACACCGCCGGGAGAAATTTCTGCACCACCCATTGTTCGCGGAAGGTCACCGCGAACATGTCGTAAAGCGAGCCGAAATTGAGGTCGTCGCGCGTGAGCCGGAACACCGCGCCGCCGCCGTGGCCGTAGAGCGGCTTCATCACGATGTCGCCGTGCTCGGCGCGGAACGATTTGATCTCGGCAAGGTCGCGCGTGACCAGCGTCGGCGGCATCAGGTCGGGAAATTCGGTGACCATCATCTTTTCCGGCGCGTTGCGCACATGCGCCGGGTCGTTGACCACCAGCGTCTTGGGCTGGATGCGCTCGAGCAGATGGGTGGTGGTCACATAAGCGAGGTCGAAGGGCGGGTCCTGGCGCAGCAGCACGACATCGAATTGGGTCAGTTCCACGTCGCTGCGGCTGGCTAAGGGTGAAATAGTCGCCGGCCTGGTCGCGCACGCTCAATGACTCGACGGTCGCAAATAGCCGGCCATTGAGCAAAGCCAGCCGGTCGGGGGTGTAATAGGACAGCCGATGACCCCGCTTTTGCGCCTCCAGCAGCAGGGCAAAGGTCGAATCGCCCTTGATGTTGATCCGCTGGATCGGATCCATCTGAACCGCGATTTTCAGGCTCATGGGGACCTGTTGGCGACCGTTTTGACAGCGAGAAGCTTAAGGAAAACAGACCGTTAACATTTTACCGCCAGTATGCCCGCGCAAGGGCCCGTTGGGGCCTAGGGGGGCCGCATTTGACTCTGCCGAAGCTTTCGATTGCCGCCAAGCTCTATGCGATCTTCGCGTTAATGGCCACCGCGACCATCGCGCTGTCGGTGGTCGCCGTGCAGGCCGCGCGGCACCACCAGAACCTGACCGATGAATTCGAGTCCGCCAATGCCGGCACTTTGAACGTCGAGAAGGTGAACGGGCTGATTTACGCCGTGGTGATGGAATCGCGCGGCGTCTACATGTCGAGCGACATGAAGACATCGAAGATCTACGCCGACGGCATTCTCAAATTCAACAAGCAGATCGCCAAGGTGGTCGAGGACTGGAAGAAATCGGTGCGCGGCGACGACGCCGAATTGTTCGGCCAGTTCTCCGGCCGCATCGCGCAATTCATCGATTTCCGCCGCGAGCTGGCGCGGCTGGGCACCGAAGTCAGTCCTGCCGCCGGCCGCGTCTGGGGCGACAACGACGCCAACCGTTCGGTGCGCAAGGCGCTCAACAAGGACCTGGAGCAGCTCACCAAGATTTATGCGACGCGCGCGACGCGCGTTTACACGGAAATCGACACCGGCATCGACAAAACCGCCATGTGGCTGAGCTTGCTCGCCTGCTTCGCGGTCGTGCTGGCGGCCGCCGGCGCATGGGTGATTTCGCGCAGCGTGGCCAAGCCGATCGCCGAAATCACGCATGTCACCGAAGCGGTCGCCGCCGGCGACGCTTCCGTGGCGGTTCCATTCAGCGACCGCAGCGACGAGATCGGTGCGCTCGCCCGCTCGATCGCCGTGTTCCAGCGCGCCATGCGCAGCAACGAGGAACTCAATCGCACCGTGCGCAGCGACGCCGAAATGCGCACGCAGCGTCAGGAGCAGATGTCGAACGAGATCTCGCGCTTCTCGGCGGAAGTGGAAGCAACGCTGGCCGAGCTCGGGCGCATTTCCGATCAAATGCTGGCGGCCTCGACCCAGCTCGCCGGCGCCGCCGACGAAGCCTCGGCCAAGACGGCGAGCGCGGCGGCCGCCTCATCGGAGGCTTCCGCGAATGTGCGCGACATCGCGTCCGCCGCCGACGAGCTGTCGGCCTCGGTGAACGAGATCGACCGCCAGGTGGCGCAGTCCAACGCCATCGCCACCAAGGCGGTGAACGAGGCCGGACGCACCAATATCGCGGTCAAGGAACTGGACGAAGCGGCCGGCCGCATCGGCGACGTGGTCAAGCTGATCACCGGCATCGCCGAGCAGACCAATTTGCTGGCGCTCAATGCCACCATCGAGGCGGCGCGCGCCGGCGAGGCCGGACGCGGCTTTGCCGTGGTGGCCGGCGAGGTGAAGGCGCTGGCCGGCCAGACCAGCCGCGCCACCGAGGAAATCGCCACCCAGATCGCCGGCATGCAGCGCGCCACCGTGCGCTCGATCGAAGCGATCACCGCGATCGAGCACATCATTCGGGAAATCGGCGACATCAGCGGCGCCATCGCCGCCGCCGTCACCGAGCAGGGCGCCGCCACGGCGGAAATCGCGCGCAGCGTCGAGATCGCCGCCAAGCGCACGGTGGAGACCGCCGACGAGGTCAATCTGGTCGGCACCGCCACCGAAGACACCCGCTCCAGCGCCGGCGCGGTGAAGACGGTGGCCGACGACCTTGGCAGCGTTGCCGGGCGCATCCGCGGTCAGGTCGACGCGTTCTTCCAGCGGCTGAGCGCGTAATCAGTTCACGTCGTCTCGAACGCCGCCGGGATATGGCGCGGCAACCGTCCGGGCGCGACCAGGATCGCATCGAAGCGGATATCGCGGATCGCGGGTTGCGGGTAGTTGGCGAGCCAGACCTCCGCCGCCGCGGCGATGCGCTGCTTCTGCCGCTCGGTGACCGATTCAGCGGCCTCGTCGAGCGTCGCGCGCGCCTTCACCTCGACGAAAATCAACAAATGGCGGCGGGCGGCGATGATGTCGATCTCGCCAAGCGGGCTTTTCCAGCGTCGCGCCAGGATGCGGTAGCCGTGTGCGATCAGCCAGACGGCGGCGCGGCTCTCGGCGGAAATGCCGAGGCCGAATGCCGCCACTCGTTCCGGGCGCGGCGGCGGCTTGGGTGCACGCGGCGGACCGCTACGCCGCGCCATCGCCGATCTCTTTCGCAAGCGCCAGCGCACGCTGATAGACCTCGCGGCGCGCGCGGCCGGTTAAAAGCGCCACTTCGCCGACCGCATCTTTCACCGAGACGCGCTTGAGCGCGTGGCGCAGCAGGTCATCGACATCGTCGACGGTCTCGGCATCGTCCGAAGGCGGCCCCACCACGATGACGATCTCGCCGCGCGTCTCGCCGCCCTCGGCGTAGTGGCGCGCCAGATTTGCAAGATCGTCGCGGCGGATTTCCTCGTGCAGCTTGGTCAGCTCGCGGCAGATCGCGGCCGCGCGCGGCCCTAAGCCCGCGGCGAGATCGGCGAGCGCCGCGCCCAAACGCGGGCCGCTTTCGAACAGCACCAGCGTGGCGGGAATGCCGGAAAGCGTCGCGATGCGCTTTTGCCGCGCCGCTTGTTTGGGCGGCAGGAACCCCTCGAAGAAGAATCGGTCGGTCGGCAGGCCGGCGGCGGTGAGCGCGGTCAACAGCGCGGAAGCGCCCGGTACTGCGATCACCGCGTGGCCGGCAAGGCTTGCCGCGCGCACCAGTTTGTAGCCTGGATCGGAAATGAGCGGCGTGCCGGCGTCGGAAACAAGCGCGACGGCCTGCCCTTCGCCCAGGCGCGCGAGCAGCTTCGGCCTGGCCGCGGCCGCGTTGTGCTCGTGGTAGGGCGTGAGCGGCGTTGCGATGCCGTAATGCTCGGTGAGCTTGCGGGTGACGCGGCTGTCCTCGCAGGCGATCACGTCGGCAGCGGCCAGCGTCTCGAGCGCGCGCAGGCCGATATCGCGCAGATTTCCGATCGGGGTCGCCACCAGATAGAGGCCCCCGGCCACCGGCGGGGCGTCGATCTCGGCGCCGGCCAGCGCATAGCGGCGCAGCCGACCGGCGCCGGCGGTTTTGCTGTCTTTGGCCATACCGGCTACTTTAGACGGCGGCCTTGGGCGCGTCATCGTGACAGATTCCCTTTCTGTTTCACCGCCTTAACTTTTGCAGGACAAAACCGCCGATAATCGGTAGGACTGACATAGAACTGTCGTGTGGGGAGCCACCATGTCGGGGAAGTGGCGAGCTGAGGAGGGGGTGCGTTCGCGCGGGCGACGTCGCCTGTGCGCCGCGCTGGGTGTAGCCGCTGCGGCCGCCGTGCTGACCGCCTGCGCCGGCACCAACTCCCCGTTTTTCAGTAACACGCCGCCGCCGGAAATGGCCGCGCCGGCGCCCGCCGCCACGCTCGGCGAGGGTCAGGTTCGCGTCGCCCTGATCCTGCCGCTGTCGGCGCAGGGCAATGCCGGCGTCGCCGCGCAATCGATGAAGAACGCCGCCGACATGGCGCTCGCCGAATTCAAGAATCCGAACATCCAACTCTTGGTGAAAGACGACGGCGGCACGCCGCAGGGCGCGCAAGCCGGCGCGCAACAGGCGCTCGCCGAAGGCGCCGAGATCATCATTGGCCCGCTGTTCGCGGAAGCGGTCAGCGCGGTCGGCTCGGTGGCGCGCGCGCGCGGCATTCCGGTGATCGCGTTTTCGACCGACGTCAGCGTCGCCACCCGCGGCGTCTATCTCTTGAGCTTCCTGCCGGAGACCGACGTCAAGCGCATCGTCGATTACGCCGTCTCCAAAGGCAAGCGTTCGTTCGCGGCGCTGCTGCCCGACAGCGCCTATGGCGCGGTGGTGGAGGCGGCCTTCCAGCAGGAGGTGTCGCGGCGCGGCGGCCGCATCCTGGCGCTGGAGAAATATCCGCTCGATCCGAACAAGATGGCCGAGCCGGCGCGGCGCGTGGCGCAGGCGGCCGCCCACGTCGATTCGATTTTCATTCCCGACGGCCCCGATGCGGTGCCGCGCGTGGTGCAGGCGCTCGTTGCCGGCGGCGTGAACGTGAAGCGCGTGCAATTGCTCGGCACCGGTATCTGGGCCGACGATCAGCGCATCTCTTCCGACCAAACGCTCGACGGCGGATTGTATCCGGCGCCTGAACCGGGCGGCTTCCGCAATTTCTCGGCGCGCTATCGCGCCCGCTACGGATCGGAGCCGGTGCGCACGGCGACGCTCGCCTATGACGCGGTTGCGCTGGTTGCCGCGCTGGTGAAGACGCAAGGCGTGCAGCGCTTCAGCGAGCAGATCTTGACCAACTCCTCGGGCTTCGCGGGAATCGACGGCGTGTTCCGCTTCCGCCCGGACGGCACCAACGAGCGCGGCCTCGCCGTGTTGCGGGTCACGCCCTCGGGCGGCCAAGTCGTCAGCCCGGCGCCGAAATCGTTTGCGCCGGGGACGTGAGCTTTCCAAAATGTCATTCCGGGGCGCTCGCGAAGCGAGCGAACCCGGAATCCGAGAAACAGCGTCAAGCTTTGCATCTGGATTCCGGATCGCGCGCCAATGCGCGCGTCCGGAATGACGAGTTACGCAGCGAGATCGGCGACGACCGCATCGAGCACCGGAAATCCGCTTTGCGTCACGCGCAGACGCCCGTTCGCCGTGGTCTCCACCGCGCCTTCCTCGCGCAGGATTGAAATGCGCTTGGGATCGAGCGTGCGGCCGGCAAGCGCCGTGTAGCGCTCGGGATCGATGCCTTCGGCGAGCCGCAGGCCCATCAGCAAAAATTCATCGGCGGCTTCGCCTGACGTGAGCTTGTCGTCGACGATCAAACCGTGGCCGGCGGCCTCGACCCGCATCAGCCAGCTTTCCGGGCGCCTGTCGGTTTCCGTCGCGTAGCGGCGGCCGTCGATATTGAGCCGGCCATGAGCGCCCGGCCCGACGCCGGCGTATTCGTGGCCGCGCCAATAGACCAGATTGTGCCGGCACTCCGCCCCCGGCCGCGCGTGGTTGGAGACTTCGTAGGCCGGCAGGCCGGCCTCGGCGCAGGTTAATTGCGTCAAGTCGTAGAGATCGCGCGCGGTGTCGTCGTCGGGCATGGCGAGCTTGCCGGCTTTATGCAGACCGAAGAACGGCGTGTCCGGCTCGATGGTGAGCTGATAGAGCGAAAGATGTTCGGCCGCCTCTGCAATGGCGCGCTTGAGTTCGGCGTCCCAGGATTCGACCGTCTGGCGCGGCCGCGCATAAATGAGATCGAACGAATAGCGCTCGAAATTCGCGCGCGCCACCGCGACGGCGTCGAGCGCCTCCTGCGCCGTGTGCAGGCGGCCGAGCTCTTTCAACGCGCGGTCGTCGAGCGCCTGCACGCCGAGCGACACGCGGTTGACGCCGGCCAAGCGATAGCCGCGGAAGCGCGTGGCCTCGACGCTGGTCGGGTTGGCTTCCAGCGTGACTTCGGCGTCGCTCGCGATGGCCCAATGTTTGCCGATGGCGTCGAGGATCGCCTGCACCGAGGAAGGCTGCATCAGCGACGGCGTGCCGCCGCCGAAGAAGATCGTCGATACGGTGCGGCCGGGCACGCGCGCCGCGGTCACCGCGATCTCGGCTTCGAAGGCGCGCACGAAGCGCGCCTCGTCGACGCCGCCATGGCGCACGTGGCTGTTGAAGTCGCAATAGGGGCACTTCGACAGGCAGAATGGCCAGTGCACATAGACGGCGAATGGCGTCGTTAAGGTCATGTTAAGCATCATAGGCTGCGCCCTGCGCCGCAGCCAGCGCGAATGCATGCGCGCGGCGGATAGTTGATTAAAATTGTAACGATCTATTGTTTGCGCAAGCACGCATCCGCGAGCTTCACGAAAGCACGCGCGCGGTGCGACAGGCCTTTGCCTTTTGGCGGCAGGCCGTGCTTTTCGTCCGCACTCATCTGCCCGAAGGTGCGGTCGAAGCCGTCGGGCTTGAACAACGGATCGTAGCCGAAGCCTTTGTCACCGCGCGGCGGCCAGACCGCGACGCCATCGACGCGGCCTTCGAATTCCTCCACATGGCCGTCGCGCCAGGCTAGACACAGCGCGGCGATGAAATGCGCGCGCCGCTGTTCGGGCGCTTTCGCCCCGCGCTCGATCAGCAGCGTCTGGATTTTGTTCATGGCGAGGCGGAAATCCTTGTCGGGTCTCGCCCAGCGCGCGGAGTGAATGCCGGGCTCGCCGTTAAGCGCATCGATCACCAGACCGGAATCGTCGGCGAAGGCGGGATGTCCAGTCGCCTTCGCTGCGGCCATCGCCTTGATGCGCGCATTCTCGGCGAAGGTTTTGCCGGTTTCCTTCGGCTCACTCAGGCCGAGCTCGGCGGCCGATTGCGCCTCGATGCCGTAGGGCGCCAGCAGTTCGCGCATTTCGGCCAGCTTGCCGGGATTATGCGTGGCGATCACGACGGGGCCGGTAAGTATTCGGCTCACATCACCGCCATTTTCTGCAGGTCCACCAACTTCTCGATGCCCTTGCGCGCGAGCGCCAGCAGCACTTGGAACTGATCCTCGCTGAACGGGATTTTCTCCGCGGTGGCCTGGATTTCAACAATAGAGCCGGAGCCGGTCATCACGAAATTGGCGTCAGTGTCGGCTTCCGAATCTTCGGCGTAGTCGAGATCGAGCACCGCCGTTCCGCTGCAGACGCCGCAGGATATCGCGGCGATGTGATCGCGCAGCACTTGATCGGTATTTTGCGCTTTGAACATGTCGCGCGCCTTCATCCAGGCAAGGCAATCGGCGAGCGCCACCCAGGCGCCGGTGATCGAGGCCGTGCGGGTGCCGCCATCGGCCTGGATCACGTCGCAGTCGACGGTGATCTGCCGCTCGCCGAGCGCCGTGAGATCGACCACGGAACGCAAGGAGCGTCCGATCAGGCGCTGAATCTCGACCGTGCGGCCGCCCTGCTTGCCGGCCGAGGCCTCGCGGCGGGTGCGCTCGGAGGTGGCGCGCGGCAGCATGCCGTATTCGGCGGTGACCCAGCCGCGCCCCTGGCCCTTGAGCCAGGGCGGCAGCCGCTCTTCCAGGCTGGCGGTCACCAGCACATGGGTATCGCCGAATTTCACGAAACAGGAGCCTTCGGCGTATTTAACCACGCTGCGCTCGAGCGAGACGGCGCGCAGTTCATCGACTTGTCGGCGGCTCGGCCGCATATTGCGTCATCCCCGTTGGTTTATGGCGCACACCATAACCATATGCATGACTTGAACAAGTCCGCCGCGGCGGCCATTGTTGCCGGAAGGCAAGGAGTGAGATTGTGGCTTCCCACGACGTCCCGATCGGCGCGAACCAGGTGAGTCTGGCGGCGCTCAACGAGCGCTCGCGCGAGATTTTCCGCCAGATCGTCGAGAGCTATCTCGCCACCGGCGAGCCGGTCGGCTCGCGCAATCTGGCGCGCTTGCTGCCGATCACGCTGTCGCCGGCTTCCGTGCGCAACGTGATGTCGGACTTGGAGCAGCTCGGCCTGATCTTCGCCCCGCACACCTCGGCCGGCCGGCTGCCGACCGAACTCGGCCTGCGTTTCTTTGTCGACGCGCTGATGCAGATCGGCGATCTGACCGAGAACGACCGCCGCTCGATCGAGGCGCAAGTTGCCGCCACCGGCAGCGGCCGCTCGCTGGAGAACGTGCTCACCGAAGCCTCGCAGACTTTGTCGGGCCTGACGCATTCGGCCGGCGTGGTGTTGACCATGCAGTCGAACGTGCGGCTCAAGCACATCGAATTCGTCCAGCTCGAGCCGGAGCGCGCGCTCGCCGTGCTGGTGGCCGAAGACGGCCAGGTCGAGAACCGCATCGTCAACGTGCCGGCCGGTTTGCCGTCCTCGGCGCTGGTCGAAGCCGCCAATTTCCTCAACGCCCGCATCCGCGGCAAGACGCTGGCCGAGCTGCGCATCGAGACCGAGGCCGCGCTGGTCGCCGGGCAGGCCGAGCTCGATCAGCTCACCCAGAAGATCGTCTCGGCGGGATTGGCGAGTTGGTCGGGCGGCGAGAGCGAAGAGCGCAAGCTGATCGTGCGCGGCCACGCCAATCTGCTGGAGGACCTGCATGCGCTGGAGGACCTGGAGCGCGTGCGCTCGCTGTTCGACGCGCTGGAGACCAAGCGCGAGGTGATCGACATTCTCGGCCGCGCCGAGCGCGGCGACGGCGTGCGCATCTTCATCGGCTCGGAGAACAAGCTGTTTTCGCTGTCCGGCTCCTCGACCATCGTGGCGCCCTACCGCGACAGCAAAGGCAGCATTCTGGGCGTGATCGGGGTGATCGGGCCGACCCGGCTCAATTATGCCCGCGTCATCCCGATGGTCGATTATACCGCTCGGATCGTGAGCCAACTTTTGTCTTCTTAGGTATGCGCATGGCCTTATCCGAAAACCGGTGCCCACTTTTCGGGGCCATGCGCTTGAGCTTGATTTTTCCGGTCCGAAGGCTGATATCCCCGGCATCCGAACAATTTTGAGGATCTAGCGACCATGACGGACAGGCCCGCCGTTGACGACATGGCTGCCCAGCCCGAGGGCGAGGCCGGTGCCGGGGCACCGGAATTGGTGCCGGCCGAGCAGGTCACCGCCGCGTTGGAAGCAGCTTCCGAATTCAAGGACAAGCTGTTGCGCACGCTGGCCGAGATGGAGAACCTGCGCAAACGCACCGAGCGCGAGGTCGCCGAGGCGCGGCTCTACGGCAATGCGAGTTTCGCCCGCGACGTGCTGGCGGTGGCCGACAATATGCAGCGCGCGCTCGACGCCATCGACCCCGCCTTGCGCGCCGGCGACCCCAAGGTGACGTCGCTGATCGAAGGCGTCGAACTCACCGAGCGCGAATTGCTCAAGGTGCTGGAGAAGCACGGCGTGACGAAATTCACGCCGACAAGGCGAGAAGTTCGATCCCAACGTGCATCAGGCGATGTACGAGGTGGAGAACCGCGAACAGCCGCCGGGCCACGTCGCGCAGGTCATCCAGTCCGGCTACATGCTCGGCGACCGCGTGCTGCGCCCGGCGCTGGTGGCGGTGGTCAAGGCCGCGCCGAAAGCCCAGCCATCCTCCGCCAACGACAATCCTCCGCCATATGGCGCAAAGTAGATTTTAGCGCATTTCGACGCCGTCGCGCACCGCGCGGAAGCGGGTGAACAGCGTATCCCAATCGGTCTTGCGGCCGACGCCGATGATGCGCAAAAAGCTGGCGCCGTTGAAACGCAGCCATTGCGCCACCATGATCGGCTCGCCATTGAGCCCATCGGCCTGCGCCCTGATTTCGAAGCCGGGCATGCCGCCGATCCGCATGGTATCCGCCGACTGTATCCTGAGATCACGCAGCGGCGACGCCATCAGCGCGTCGCGGGCGAAGCGGGCGCGGTCATCGGGCTGCTCCGGCGAACCGCGCCCGATCGAGACGATGACATAAGGCTGCTTGCTGAGATCGTCGCCCGGTCCATCGGTCAGGATCACGCCGCCGGCGGCAAGCACCTTCATTACCCGGAAGCCGGCCAGTTGTCCGACCTTGAACGGCAGCAGGCCCAGCTGCTCCTGGATCGGCATCGGCCGGAACGTGACGCTCGCCAGCGCCTTGCGGATCACCGCGTCGGAATAGACCGATAGCGCGGTTTCCGGCACTTCCACATTGATCAGCACGGTAAGGTCCTTGTCGGCGGCCGCGGTCGCCAGCAAAAGCCATTTGTGCAGCGTGACGTCCTTGATCTGGGCACGGCCGGTGACCAGCAGCCCGGTGCCGCTGCGAAATGAAAAATTTTCCCGCTTTACGTCGGTCAGGCCGGACTGCTCCTTGGCATTCGCCGCGCGTTCGAGTTCGGCATAGGCACCGGCCGGCAGGTCGAGAATGGTGACGGCGACCTTGCGGTCGATGTCTTCGAAGCCCGAAAAATGCGTGCTCGGCTTGAGGTCGCCGGGTGGCTCGAGCCCGATGCGCAGGCCGAGCGGAAACACCGGCTCGGCGGCCAAAGCGGGACCAAGGATCGCAAGGGCGGCGCAATTTACGAGCATTGCCGCAACGAGGTAAGCCAACAACCGGCGGGGCATAGGGCGCATCTGCCTTCCATTTCGGGGGTGGGCCGGCCTGCCTAACCGGCCTCGCCCGGCGCGGCAACCGCTAGATTAACCGTCACGCCGCGATCCCCGCCTGCCGGTTCGCGATTTCGTGACCGGCTGGCTTGCGGGCCGGGGCGGCCCTCCTATATGAGCCATTGAGCCGCAGAAATGCGGCAAAAAGCGTATCCAGGGGGCTGGATCAGGGGGTCTGCGGATGAGCCGCGGAAGCCCCGCTCGGGCGCTAAGCGGCCCGGCCGGCCTGCCGCAATTTTGAGAGGAAGAACCATGGGCAAGGTCATCGGCATCGACCTCGGCACCACCAATTCGTGCGTCGCCGTCATGGAAGGCAAGACCCCGAAAGTCATCGAGAACGCCGAGGGCATGCGCACCACGCCTTCGATCGTCGCCTTCACCGACGACGGCGAGCGTCTCGTCGGCCAGCCGGCCAAGCGCCAGGCGGTCACCAATCCGGAAAAGACCATCTTCGCGGTCAAGCGCCTGATCGGACGGCGCTACGACGATCCGATGGTCGACAAGGACAAGAAACTCGTCCCCTATAAAATCTCCAAGGCATCGAACGGCGACGCCTGGGTCGAGATCGACGGCAAGATCTTATTCGCCCTCGCAGATCTCCGGCTTCATCCTGCAGAAGATGAAGGAAACGGCGGAAGCCTATCTCGGGCAGAAGGTCGAGCAGGCCGTCATCACCGTTCCGGCCTATTTCAACGACGCCCAGCGCCAGGCCACCAAGGACGCCGGCAAGATCGCCGGCCTTGAGGTGCTGCGCATCATCAACGAGCCGACCGCCGGCGCGCTCGCCTACGGTCTCGACAAGCAGAAGACCGGCACCATCGCGGTCTACGACCTCGGCGGCGGCACCTTCGATATTTCGATCCTGGAAATCGGCGACGGCGTGTTCGAGGTGAAGTCGACCAACGGCGATACCTTCCTGGGCGGCGAAGACTTCGATATGCGGCTGGTCAACTATCTCGCCGACGAATTCCAGAAGGAGCAGGGCATCGACCTGCGCCGCGACAAGCTCGCGCTGCAGCGGCTCAAGGAATCCGCCGAGAAGGCCAAGATCGAGCTGTCGTCGACGACGCAGACCGAAATCAATCTGCCGTTCATCACGGCGGACGCCTCCGGTCCCAAGCATCTCACCATGAAGCTCACCCGCGCCAAGTTCGAGGCGCTGGTCGACGATCTCATTCAGAAGACGGTCGAGCCTTGCCGCAAGGCGATCAAGGACGCCGGCATCTCGGCGGCCGAGATCAACGAAGTCGTCCTGGTCGGCGGCATGACGCGCATGCCGAAGGTGCAGGAAGTCGTCAAGCAGTTCTTCGGCAAGGAGCCGCACAAGGGCGTCAATCCTGACGAGGTGGTCGCCATCGGCGCCGCCATTCAGGCCGGCGTGCTGCAAGGCGACGTCAAGGACGTGCTGCTGCTCGACGTGACCCCGCTTTCGCTCGGCATCGAGACGCTGGGCGGCGTGTTCACCCGGCTGATCGACCGCAACACCACGATCCCGACCAAGAAGAGCCAGGTGTTCTCCACCGCCGAGGACAATCAGAACGCGGTGACCATCCGCGTGTTCCAAGGCGAGCGCGAGATGGCGTCCGACAACAAGCTGCTCGGCCAGTTCGATCTGGTCGGCATCCCGCCGGCCCCGCGCGGCGTGCCGCAGGTCGAGGTCACCTTCGACATCGACGCCAACGGCATCGTCAATGTGCAGGCCAAGGACAAGGGCACCGGCAAGGAGCAGCAGATCCGCATCCAGGCCTCGGGCGGCTTGTCGGAAGCCGACATCGAGAAGATGGTCAAGGACGCGGAGGCGCACGCCGAAGAAGACAAGAAGCGAAAGGCCGCGGTCGAAGCCAAGAACCACGGCGAGGCGCTGGTGCATTCCACCGAGAAAGCGCTCGCCGAGCATGGTTCGAAGGTCGGCGAGGCCGAACGCACCGCGATCGAGAACGCCATGGCGGACCTTAAAGAGGCGCTCAAGGGCGACGACTCGGCCGCCATCCAGGCCAAGACCAATGCGCTGGCGCAGGCTTCCATGAAGCTCGGCGAGGCCATGTACAAGCAGGCGGAAGCGCAAGGCGCTGCCGGCGCTCCAGGTGCCGACGCCGGTCCGGCGGCTGAGAAAAAAGAAGACGTGGTCGACGCGGAATTCACCGAGGTCGACGACAAGAACGATAAGAAATCCGCCTGAGCCTGAGGCGCCGGCCGTGCGGTCAACCGCCAATTCGAAATGTGGCACCCCGGGGCTTACTCTATGCAAGTCGGATTTATCCGACTTGCATTTTTTAATCCGGCCGAACTCGGGTAAACCCGAGTTCGGGTGGGGTGCATTTTTCCGGAGCGCGGCGGACGGCCGAATCAAGTACGGCTATGACGGCGTTTTGATCTAACGGCGGGACCGGCATGTCCAAGCGCGACTACTACGAGATCCTGGGTGTATCGCGCACCTGCGGCGATGCCGAGATCAAGGCGGCGTTCCGCAAGCTCGCCATGCAGCATCATCCGGATCGCAATCCGGGCGACGCCGAATGCGAGCACAAATTCAAGGAACTCAACGAGGCCTATGACGTCCTCAAGGACGGCGACAAGCGCGCGGCTTACGACCGCTTCGGCCATGCCGCCTTCGAGCACGGCGGCGGCGCGCAGCACGGATTCGGCGCCGATTTCGCCACTACGTTCTCCGACATTTTCGAAGACCTGTTCGGCATGGGCGGCGCCCGGCGCGGCGGCCGCGGTCAAGGCCGCGAGCGCGGTTCCGACCTCCGCTACAACATGGAAATCGGCCTGGAAGAGGCCTTTACCGGCAAGACCGCGCAAATCCGCATCCCGACCTCGGTGACCTGCGAGGCTTGCTCCGGTACGGGCGCCAAGGCCGGCAGCAAGCCGAAGCCGTGCGCGACCTGCGGCGGCGCCGGCAAGATCAGGCACGCGCAGGGCTTCTTCACGCTCGAGCGCACCTGTCCGGCCTGTCAAGGCCGCGGGCAGGTGATCGAAAATCCCTGCCCGTCTTGCGCGGGCGCCGGCCGGGTGACGCGCGAGCGCAATCTGTCGGTCAATATCCCGCCCGGCGTCGAGGACGGCACCCGTATCCGGCTTGCCGGCGAGGGTGAGGCCGGCCTGCGCGGCGGTCCGGCCGGCGATCTCTATATTTTCCTCTCGCTCACCCCGCATGAGTTCTTCCAGCGCGACGGCGCCGACCTGCACTGCCGGGTGCCGATCTCCATGGTGACCGCGGCGGTCGGCGGCGAATTCGAGGTGCCGGCCATCGACGGCAGCCAGGCGCGGGTCAAGGTGCCGGCGGGTACCCAGGCCGGGCGGCGGTTCCGCCTGTCCGGCAAGGGGATGCCGGTGCTGCGCTCGAAACAAACCGGCGACATGTATGTTCAAGTATCGGTGGAAACGCCGCAAAACCTGACCAAACGCCAGCGCGAGCTGCTGGCCGAGTTCGAAAAGCTGTCATCCGATGCGACCCAGCCCGAATCGGCCGGATTCTTCAGCCGGGTGAAGGATTTTCTCGATGGCCTGGGAAATCGGGGCAGCCATTCTGAGTAGCCATCTTGACCCCCTGCCCGGGGCCGCTATACCCGTGAAGTTGCTAGGCTAAAGCCCGTCCCCCCTGTACGCGTGACCCCGCATCGATGCCCTCACATTCAGTCGTCCGCGTCGCCAAGAAGACCCTGCGTCTCGATGACGAGATGCAATTCATCCGTTCCTGGATCGAGAAGCCGATCTCCACCGGCGCGGTGATGCCGTCGAGCAAGGCGCTGGCGCGCACCATGGCGCGTTACGTCGATCCGCAGACGAGTGGGCCGGTGATCGAACTCGGCCCCGGTACCGGACCGGTGACGCAGGCGCTGGTGCAGCACGGCATCGACCCGGCGCGGCTGATCCTGGTCGAATTCAATCCCGATTTCTGCCGGCTGCTGCGCACGCGCTATCCGGCGGCGACCGTCGTGCAGGGCGACGCCTATCGGCTGCGCCGTCTGCTGGAAACCTTTGTGCGCGAGCCGGCCGCGGCGGTGGTGTCGGGATTGCCGCTGGTCACCAAGCCGCTGCGCACCCGCCTGCGCCTGATTGCGGACGCCATGAGCCTGCTGGCGACGGGCGCGCCGTTCATCCAGTTCACCTATGCCATGGTGCCGCCGATCCCGAAGGCGTTGTCGGGGATCAAGGCCGAGCCCTCCGAGCTGATCTGGCTGAACCTGCCGCCGGCGCGCGTGTGGGTTTATCGCGGGCGCTGAATTCCCATTTGTTTTCGCCTAACGCCGTCATGCCCGGCCTTGTGCCGGGCATCCACGTCTTTAGGGTAGGCGTGGATGGCCGGGAAAGGCCGGACAGGCCCGGCCATGACGATGAACGAGAGCCGCCGATGGCCACGCCGAAAATCCTCGTCTTGCCCGGCTCGACCCGCACCGGCTCGCACAATGTCAGGCTGGCGGCGCTGGCGGCGAAAGAGCTGGCCTTGATCGACATCGACGTCACCCGCATCTCGCTCGAGGATTATCCGCTGCCGCTCTACGAGGGCGATCTCGAGGCCAATGCCGGGCCGCCCGCCAACGCGCTCAAGCTCAAGCAGATGATCATGGCGCACCAGGGCGTGTTCATCGCCAGCCCCGAATACTCAGCCTCGGTCACGCCGATGCTCAAGAACGCCATCGACTGGGTCTCGCGCGTGCGCGAGCGCGGCGATCCGACCTATGCCGCCTTCAAGCGCCGCGTATTCGCGATCTCATCGGCCTCGCCGGGCCGCAGCGGCGGGTTGCGCTCGCTGATGGCGCTGCGGCAAATCCTCGAACTTGGCTGCGGCGCGCTGGTGATCCCCGAGCAGGTGGCGATCGCGCAGGCCGATCACGCTTTCGACGACATGGGCAGTATCGCCGACAGCGGCACCGCAAACTTGTTTCGCGCCCAGCTCGCGCGGCTGGTAGACATGGCGCGGCTGATGATGTGAGGGTTTTATTGTGACGTTGGATGCCCGCGAACGCTTGATCGTTGCTCTCGACCTGCCGTCGGTGCAGGCGGCAGAGGCCATGGTGTCTCGCCTGGGCGAGACGGTCTGTTTCTACAAGATCGGCTATCAGCTCGCCTTCGCCGGCGGGCTGCCGTTCGCCGCCGGCTTGATCGCCGCCGGCAAGCAGGTGTTCCTCGATCTCAAGCTGCACGACATCGGCAACACGGTGCAGAAGGGCGTCGAGAGCGTGGCGCAGATGGGCGCCACCTTCCTCACCGTGCACGCCTATCCGCAGACCATGCGGGCGGCGGTGGAAGGAAAGCGCGGTTCGACCCTGCGCATTCTCGCGGTGACCGTGCTCACCTCCTACGACGACGCCGATCTCGCCGCCGCCGGCTACGACCTCGGCGTCGGCGAGCTGGCCGCCGCGCGCGCGGCGCAGGCGCGCGACATCGGCGTCGATGGACTGGTGTGTTCGGCGGAGGAGGTGGCCAACCTGCGCGGCATTGCCGGCCGCGGCATGGTGCTGGTGACGCCGGGCATTCGGCCGGCCGGCAGCGCCACAGGCGACCAGAAGCGCATCATGACGCCGGCGCGCGCGATCGAGGCCGGCGCCGATTATCTGGTGGTCGGCCGGCCGGTGGTGGAAGCGCGCGATCCGAAAGCGGCGGCCGACGCGATCGTCGCCGAAATCGAACAAGCAACGGGAAAATGAGGAGAAACTGCGATGGCCAAGGGCTACTGGATCGCGCGCGTCGATGTGAAAAACGAGAGGGCTACAAGCCCTATGCCGCCGCCAATCCCGCGATCTTCAAGAAATTCGGCGGCCGCTTCATCATCCGCGGCGGCAAGTCCGAGGCTCGGAGGGCAAGACCCGCGCGCGCAACATCGTGATCGAATTTCCCGATTACGACGCGGCGCTCGCCTGCTACCGCTCGCCGGAATATCAGGCCAACATCAAGCGTCCGCCTGCCGCATGCGGAAGCCGATATCCTCATCATCGAAGGCTATGACGGCCCGCAGCCGTAACCTCTTCTCCCTCCCCGCATGCGGGGGAGGTGACCTGCGGCGCGGCCCCCGCTATACCCTCGCTCAAGTGTCGGGAGCTGACGGATGGCCGAAATGCGTTTGATCGTCGCCGGCGCCGGCGGGCGGATGGGCCGCACGCTGGTCAAGGCGATCGCCGACGTTAAGGGTTTTGCGCTGGTTGGCGCGCTGGAAGACGCGCGCTCGCCGCTGATCGGCTGGGACGCCGGCACGCTCGCCGGCACCCCGGAGAACGGCATCAAGCTCGTGGGCGATGCGGCGGCGCTCTGGGCCAGGCCGACGGCATCATCGATTTCACCGCGCCGGTGGCGACCGTCGCCTTCGCCGCGCTCGCCGCCAAGGCCGGCAAGGTCCACATCATCGGCACCACGGGTTTGAGCGCGGCCGACGAGGCCCGGATCAAGGACGCCGCCAAGAGCGCGACGATCGTCAAGTCCGGCAATATGAGCCTCGGCGTCAATTTGCTGGCGGCGTTGACCCGGCGTGTCGCCAAGACGCTCGATAATTCCTTCGACATCGAAATCCTGGAGATGCATCACAACCAGAAGGTCGACGCGCCGTCCGGCACCGCGCTGCTGCTCGGCCGCGCGGCGGCGGAAGGCCGCGGCATCGATCTCGACAAGCATTCGGTGCGCAGCCGCGACGGCCACACCGGCGCGCGCAAGGAAGGCGACATCGGCTTTGCCGCCTTGCGCGGCGGCAGCGTGGTCGGCGAGCACAGCGTGATCTTCGCCGGCCCGGCCGAACGGCTGGAGCTCGTGCACAAGGCCGAGGACCGCATGATCTTCGCGCGCGGCGCGCTGCACGCGGCGGCCTGGGCGCGCGCGCAGAAGCCGGGGCTTTATTCGATGATGGATGTCCTGGGGCTGAAAGACTTCTAAGCAGTGAGAGAGCAATGAAATGACCGACCGACTTCTCGTGCTCGTGCGTCACGGCCAGAGCGACTGGAACCTGAAGAACCTGTTCACCGGCTGGCGCGATATCGACCTGACCGACAAGGGCGTCGCGGAAGCGCGCGAGGCCGGCCGCAAGCTGAAGGCGCAGGGGATCAAGTTCGACGTCGCTTTCACCTCGGCGCTGGTCCGCGCCCAGCGCACGCTCGATCTGATGCTGGCCGAACTCGGCCAGACCAACATCCCGGTGATCAAGGATCAGGCGCTCAACGAGCGCGACTATGGCGATCTGTCCGGTCTCAATAAGGACGACGCGCGCAAGAAATGGGGCGAGGAACAGGTGCATGAAGTGGCGCCGTTCCTATGACATCGCGCCGCCCGGCGGCGAAAGCCTCAAGGACACGCTGGCGCGCGCGCTGCCTTATTACGTGACCGAGATCCTGCCGCGCGTGCTGCGCGGCGAGCACGTGCTGGTGTCGGCGCACGGCAATTCGCTGCGCGCGCTGGTGATGGTGCTCGACAAGCACACGCCCGAGAGCATCATCAAATTGAATCTGGATACCGGCGTGCCGATGATCTACCGGCTCAATGCGGATTCGACGGTGGCGTCGAAGCTCGATCTGGCTGCTGCGTACGGGGAGAGGTCATTACGCCGCCGCCATGCCGGCTTCCCAGCCAAGCATCGCGCGCTTGCGCGTGAGGCCCCAGTGATAGCCGGTGATGTCGCCGTTCTTGCCGACGACGCGGTGGCACGGCACCACGAAGCAGATCGGGTTTTTGCCGACCGCGGCGCCGACCGCGCGCGCGGCCTTCGGCTCGCCGACGCTTGCCGCGATGCCGGAATAGGTGTCGAGCTTGCCCATCGGAATGGTCAGCAGTTTCTCCCACACGCGCACTTCGAAATCGGTGCCGATCAGCACCACGCGCAAGCGGCTGCTCCGGCCGCCAGAGCGCCGGATCGAAGATGCGGCGCGCGGTCGGCGCGGTCGCCGCGAAGTCCTCGACGTATTTTGCGCTCGGCCAGCGCGCGCGCATGTCGCGCAGCGCCGCGCGCTCCTTGCCGGCGTCGGCGAGCGCCAGGCCGGCCAAGCCCCGCGGCGTCACCATCACCAGCGCCATGCCGAACGGGCAGGGGTGGAAGCCGTATGAGATCGTGAGCCCTTCGCCGCCGGCCTTCCATTCGCCCGGCGACATCGCCTCGTGGGTGACGAACAAATCGTGCAGCCGGCCCGGCCCGGACAAGCCGACCTCGTAGGCGGTGTCGAGCACGCTCGCCGACGCGCGCAGCAGCTCGCGCGCATAATTGAGCGTGAGCGCCTGCAAGAACGCTTTCGGCGTCAGTCCGCACCAGCGGCGGAACAGATGATGCAGATCGGTCGGCTGAAACGCCGGCGGCGTCGGCGATGGTCTCGATCTCGGGCTGCGAACGCCAGTTGCCGCGGATATGGGCGATGGCGCGGCGCACCACGTCGTAATCGGCCGCCGCCGTCGGCAGCGGGGCGAAGGCGGGAAGCGGTCGGCGAAGGCCGGTTTTGCAAGGGTCATGTTCATGCAGCCTATCTAGGCCGGGCCGCGGGCCCGGCCACCCGATTCCTGGCTCGAACTCAGGGCAGACACCGTCCGCGTCACCCCGCGCTTGGCCTCGCTCAGCGCATTGCCGAGCGCCTGGGCGAAACTGGCCTTCTCGTCGGGGCCGAGGAAATTCGCGATCGCCAGCTGCTTGCCGCGCGACACCAGAAACAGCCGCTCGATGCCGAATTCCTCGTGCACCACCTTGTCGAGCTTGACCCAGAGCGGATTGAGCACCCATTCGCGCGCCGCCCCGCGGTGGCTGACCTTGCGCACCTTGAGCGCGGTCGGCGTCACCGTGACCTCCTCGTAAGCGGCGGCGTGCCGGTAGTTGAGCCGGAACGCCCAGTACAGCAGCAGCACGTCGAGCCCGAAAAAGCCGAACACCGGCCAGGCGCCCATCAGCAGAAACGCGATGCCGGAAACGAAGCTGACGGCGCCGAACACGAGCATCAGCACCAGGAAGCCGATATTGCCGAGCGAGCGGTGCGGCGTGAGCACCGCGGAAAAGATCGTCGGTTCGAGTTCGGCGTTGTCGGCGGTCATGGCGTTCAGTATACCGGAACCATGGCGAAAAATGTGCGAATTCCACGCAAAGTCGATCAAGTGAAGACGGCCAAAGGTGCTAAGCGAGCCCAAGCTTTCCGTCAAGCCTCGGCTAAGCCCTGGACCAATGCGCAGATCGCGGAAGCGTTCCGCCGCTTCCAGGCGGCCAACCCGGAACCCAAGACCGAGCTGCAACACATCAACCCGTTCACGCTGCTGGTGGCGGTGGTGCTGTCGGCGCAGGCGACCGACGCCGGCGTCAACAAGGCGACGCCGGCGCTGTTCGCCTTCGCCGACACGCCGGAGAAGATGGTGGCGCTCGGGCGAAGAGCGCGTGCGCGAGCTGATCAAGACCATCGGCTTGTTCCGCACCAAGGCGAAGAACGTGGTCGAGCTGTCGCGCCGGCTCATCGCCGACGCATGGCGGGCAGGTGCCGCGCGCGCGCGAGGCGCTGGAGGCGCTGCCCGGCGTCGGGCGCAAGACCGCCAACGTGGTGCTCAATGTCGCCTTCGGCGAGCCGACCATCGCGGTCGACACCCACATCTTCCGCGTCGGCAACCGCACCGGCATGGCGCCGGGAAAGAATCCGTTCGAAGTCGAGCAGAAGCTCGAGCAGGTGGTGCCGGCGCAATACAAGCTGCACGCCCACCATTGGCTTATCCTGCACGGGCGCTACACTTGTCTGGCGCGCAAGCCGCGTGTGCGAGGTCTGCCTGATCGCGGACCTGTGCCAATGGCCGGAGAAAACGACCGCGTAAAGCGGTGTCAGGGAGAGTGCGGATGGAGGGCCTCGCGCCAAAGCGCACGCTCGATTCGAGCCGATCCGAGAGTCGATTGTCTGCAAGCCGCCGGCCTGCCGTCAAACGCGGCGGCAGCATGGACAAAGCTAGGGCCTGCAATTTAGCGGACAATTTCAAGCGCGACGCAGCGGTCGGCGCGCGAAATTCTGGCGCGGCGGCGCACGATTTGCTGGCGAAGCTGCCGAAGAAGCCGCGGCGCATCGCCGCGGCAGCAGACTGGCGGCGGATATCATTCAGCGCGCATGCCGAAACGCGCGCGAGCGATTTCTTGAAACGCCATGCCGAGACCGTCTATCGCAAGCTGACCAAAGAATCTCGACGAATTCGTGCGCGTCGACGAACTGGTTTACGAGGCGGCCAAGCTGGTGCCCGGGCCTGACGCCGACGCGCAAGCAGGTCGATGCCGAAAGCGCGTTGATGCAAGGCGAGAAAGACGGCGTCGAGGTCGATCAGGGCATTTTCCTCGCGCAGGTGCTGGCGCTGCCCGACACCGGCATGCATCTTTGCGAGGCCATGCTGCGGCCGAAAGAGGAATCTATCGAGCGCGGCGCGAGAGTTCATCAACGAATGGCGTCGTTGATTTCGGCCCGGCGCGCGTCGAGCGGCAGGGCAAGGCCGCCGTCGTCACCGTCAAAAATCCGCGCTTCCTCAATGCCGAGGATGACGACACGCTCGACGACACCGAGACCGCCGCCGACATCGCCATCCTCGATCCGACGAGCGAAATCTGCGTGCTTGCGCGGCGGCGTGGTCGATCACCCGAAATACAGAGGCCGCAAGGTTTTCTCCGCCGGCATCAATCTCACGCATCTCTATCGCGGCAAGATTCCCTATCTCTGGTACATCCGCCGCGACATGGGCGTGGTGAACAAGATGCTGCGTGGGCTGGCGATGCCCGGCGCGGCGAGCCCCGACGAAGTTTACGGCGGAACCCACGAGAAGCCTTGGATCGCCGGGCTCGACGGTCTTCGCCATCGGCGGCGGTTGCCAGTATCTGCTGGCGATGGACTACGTCGTGGCCGGCAGCGACGCCTATATGACGCTGCCGGCGCGCAAGGAGGGCATCATTCCCGGCGCCGCGAACTTAAGGCTGCCGCGCTTTGTCGGCGCGCGCATCGCACGCCAGGCGATCCTGATGGGGCGGCGGCTCGACTGCGATTCGCCGGAAGGCCGCATGATCTGCGACGAGGTCGTGCCGCCGGGCGAGGTGGACGCCGCGGTCGCGCGCGCGGTCGAGGATTTCACCGGTTCCGGCACGGTCAGCGCTGCCGGCAACCGGCGCGCTTTCCGCGTCGGCGAGGAGCCGCTCGACGCCTTCCGCCGCTACATGGCGGTCTATGCCCGCGAGCAGGCCTATTGCCATTTCAGCCCGGCGCTGATCGCCAATCTGGAAAAGCACTGGAACGCGGCGCAACGGCAAGATCTCGCTACTGCCATCATCGATTCCGCCCCCGCCATACGCGGGAGCATGCTCCAGCGGATGATCCAGTACGCCGTGTCGTCTCGAATTTCACGAGGCAGGGGTTACTGGATGCCCGCCTTCGCGGGCATGACGTTTAGTGGTGCGGCGGCTCGATCAGTTCCGCCCGCGCGCCGCTCATGCGCTTGTGGATGTGCACCATGTAGGCCATGGCGAAAATCGGCGTCGCCAGATTGACCAGCGGGATCGACACGAACACCGCGATCACCATGCCGGCGAGAAAAATGTAGGGCGCGTTGCGCTTGCGCATCGCCTTGGCTTCGTGCGGCGTGCGGAAGCGCATGGCGGCGAACTCGAAATATTGCCGGCCGAGCAGATAAGAATTGGCCACGAAAAGAATGACCACGCCGAGTCCGGCGAAAAATATGAACGGCAGCGCGCAGAGATAGACCACCAGCGCCAGCACGGTGAAATTCACGCCCTCAATCAGCGCACGCAGCAGCGGCAACGCCTGGCCCGGCGGCTCGGCCGCATAGCTGTCGCGCTCCACCGCGTCGGCCACCTCATCGACGAAGAAGCTGCCGACGAAAGCGGTCACCGCCGGCATCAGGAACAGCGCGCCGGTGATGATGCCGAGGCTCGCCATGATCGACAGCACCCAGGCGAGGCTCGCCCAGGCCGCGTGCGGCGCAAAGCCCGAGGTCTGCTCGGCCCAGGTCGCGCCGCTCGCCGCCAATGCGCTGAAGACACGGTTGAGCACGATGCCGACGATGACGATCAGCAGCAAAGCGAGCCCAACGGCCTTCATCAGCACGGCGCGCAGCGGCCGCGTGAACAGTTGCGCCAGGGCATTGAGGGCCGCGTCGATCATGCAGCGAAAGAGGTAAGGCGGCGGACGCAAACCGGCAAGGGCCGCAATGGTCCGGCCTATACCGACATCGGTCTCGCCGGCGACCGCCTCGTCTTGCGCCGGCACCAGCGCGCAGGCGTCGATTGCCGGCAAATCCGCCCAGGCCATCGCCTTGTAGTCGAAGCCCTTCAGCAGCGTCGGCTTGACCACCTCGAAATAGGGCGAGATGTCGAAATCGCGCGGGGCAAACAGCGAGGAATGGCGGATTTCCAGGATCTCCTGGCGTGCCGCTTCGCTCTCGACCGCCGTTACTTTCGGCAAAATCGGGTAGCGCACATTCTCGAAGGCTTGCGCGATCAGCGCCGAACAGATGATGCGCGTGGGATGGCCCGAGCCGAGCGCCATCATGCGGCGGCGCCAGCGCTGCGGCACCGGCAGCGGAAACAGATAGCGCATCAAGTCGATGATGTTCTTGAGATCGTAGTCGAAGCCGATACGCTCGGCGGCGTAGGCACAGACGCGCGCGCAATCGTCGGCGGTGAGGTTGATCGGCCGGCAGATGCGGGTGTGGCAGTGGATATATTTCGACAGCGGCGCCGCCACCACGCCCTGGCCGATATTGGCTTCCACCAGCACCAGCAGCTCGCCGTCGGCGGTGACGCGGTCGCCGATCGGCCCGACATAGAGCGCGGCGTGCGACCAGGTGGACTGCGTGAGATACTTGATGACGCCGGAAATATGGTTGTTGCCTTCGACCAGGAGCACGTCGCCGGGCCTGAGCGTGGCGCGCAATGCTTCGGCGTCGCTCGGCGTGAACGGCTCGTAGCCCTGCGCCGGCTTTTCCAGATAGTGGGCGAGAAGCCGCCCGATCCCGTCGGCCATCCAGCTCATTACGCTTAAGTCCCTGACGTCAGTTCTTGACGCTGCACACCCCATGCGTCTTGTTGCCGCCAAATTTAATGAAGAACTCGTTGCAATTTGGTTCACTCACGGCGCGCCCGAGTTACCATCCGTTAGCCATGAAATTTGCGGCGCCACGCGGGTTCGGGCACTCTGACGGCCCGTCGGGAAAGAATTCGGATACCATGTCGAGGCTTAGCCGCCGCTCCTTCTTGGCCGCCTCCGCCGCGCTGGTCGCGGCGCCGGCGCTCGCCGCCGTGCCGGACGCCGGCGATGTGGATGTGGTGATTATCGGCGCCGGCGCCGCCGGCATCGCGGCGGCGCGCCGCATCGCCGCCGCCAAGCAGCGCTTTGTCCTGATCGAGGCCGCCGACCGTGTCGGCGGCCGCTGCGTCACCGATACGAGGATTTTCGGCGTGCCGTTCGACCGCGGCGCGCATTGGATTCATCAGCCCGACGTCAATCCGCTGCTCAAGCCGGCGCCGCCCGCCGGGCTCGACGTTTATCCGGCGCCGCGCGGGCAGTCGATGCGGGTCGGGCCGCGCCCGGCGCGCGACGCGGAGCTGGAAAACTTCCTCGCCGCGCTGGTGCGCTCGCAACGCGCCATCGCCGATGCCGGCCGCGCCAAGACCGACATCGCGGCGTCGGCGCTGCCGCGCGACCTCGGCGACTGGCAGGACGCGATCGAATTCATTCTCGGCCCCTATGGCCGCGGCAAGGACCTCGACGACGTCTCCGCCACGGATCTGGCCCGCGCGGCCGAGCGCGATACCGACGCATTCTGCCGGCAGGGCTATGGCGCGCTGCTCGCCAGGCTCGCCGCCGGCCTGCCGGTGCAGCTGGCGACGCCGGTCACCCGCGTCACTTGGGGCAACGGCATCGCCGTCGACAGCGCGAAGGGGCGCATCTACGCGCGCGCCGCCATCGTCACCGCCTCCACCAACGCGCTGGCCAGCGGCAGGATCGAATTCGCGCCGGCGCTGGACCGGCGCGAACTCGACGCTTTGACCAGTCTCAAGCTCGGCAGCTGCGATCACATCGCGCTGGAACTGCCGGGAAATCCGCTCGGGCTGCAGCGCGACGACCTGGTGTTCGAAAAGGCGAATGGTCCGCGCACCGCCGCGCTGCTCGCCAATGTGTCGGGCACCGATCTGCACGTGGTGACGGTGGCCGGCAATTTCGGCCGCGATCTTTCCGCGCAAGGCGAGGGAGCCATGATCGATTTCGCGCGCGACTGGATCGCTTCGATTTTTGGCACCAGCGTCAACCGCGCGATCAAACGCAGCCACGCCACGCGCTGGAACGACGAGCCTTTCGTGCTCGGCGCCATGTCGGCCGCCGCGCCCGGCAGCGCCGACGCGCGCAAAATCCTGATGGAGCCGCTCGGCGGCCGCCTCTGGTTTGCCGGCGAGGCGGTGCATGATACCCAGTGGGGGACGGTTGGCGGCGCCTGGGAGTCGGGGACGCGCGCGGCGGAAGCGGCATTGCGCCGGATCGGCGCGCTGAAGGCGCCGGGCGAGGACAAGCCGGTGCGGCGCTTGCGCGAACGTCCGGCCCGCCGCCGGCGCCGGGGTGGGGAGGATTGATGACGCAGCCGAAGGCGCTGATCGCCTGGTCGAGCGGCAAGGATAGCGCCTGGGCGCTGCACGAAGCGCGCCGGGCGGGCGAATTCGATATCGTCGGCGCCCTGACGACAGTGACCGACAGTTTCGCCCGCGTGAGCATGCATGGCGTGCGCGAGGAATTGCTGCGCGCCCAGCTCGACGCCGCCGGGCTGCCGGCGGTCATCGTGCGCATTCCCTATCCGTGTCCGAACGAGATCTACGAGCGGAAGATGGCGGCGGCGATAGAGGACGCCAAGGCGCGCGGCATCACGCATATTATTTTCGGCGATCTCTATTTGGAGGACGTGCGCGCTTACCGCGAGAAGAATCTCGCCGGCACCGGCATCACGCCGGTGTTTCCGTTGTGGCTGAAGCCGACCGCGGCAACTGGCGCGCGCCATGATCGAGGCCGGCGTCGAGGCCCATCTCGCGGTCGTCGACCTGAAGAAACTGCCGGCCGCGCTCGCCGGCCGCAATTTCGATATTGGCTTGATTGAAGCACTGCCCGCCGGCAGCGACCCTTGCGGCGAGAACGGCGAATTCCACACCTTCGTGTCGGCCGGGCCGATGCTTAAGCGCAAGATTCCGGTCAAGGTCGGGGAGACCGTCGAGCGCGACGGGTTTGCCTTTGCGGATTTGCTGCCCGGATAACTTTTTGTCGTCCCGGCTGCGCGAGCGAGCCGGATCATCGCTGTGTCCTTCGGATTGCCGGGTCACCTCGCGACGACAATGAGCTAGCTCCGCAATACCCCGCCGGTCTTCTTGGCGACCTCGGCGACGATCTTGGCGCCCAGCGCGTCGATCTCGGCATCGGTCATGGTCTTCTCGCGCGGCTGCATGGTGACGGCGATGGCGATCGATTTCTTGCCCGGATCGATGCCCTTGCCCTCGTAGACGTCGAACACGGTGACGTTGGCGATCAGCTTGCGATCGACATTCTGCGCCGCGCGCACGACGTCGGCTGCCTTCACGCTTGCCTCGACCACGAAGGCGAAATCGCGCTCGACCGGCTGGAACGGCGAGAGTTCGAGCACGGGCTTGGCGCGCGTGGCCTTGGCCTTCGGCTCGGGGATTTTTTCCAGGATCACTTCGAACGCCACCAGCGGACCTTCCGCATGAAGCGCGCCCAGCGCGCGCGGATGCAATTCGCCGAAATGCCCGAGCACGTTCTGCGGCCCGATCTGGATGGTGCCGGAACGGCCGGGGTGGAACCAGGCCGGGGCGCCCGGCACCACTTGCAGCGCCTGCATCGGCGCGCCGGCCGCCGCCAGCACGGCGAAGGCGTCGGCCTTGGCGTCGAAGACGTCGACCGGCGCGGCCTTGCTCGACCAGTGGCGGCCGATGCCGGTGGCCTTGGCAAGCGCGCGGCGCAGGCCGCCGGCGGCCGTGAGCTGGTCTTGCGGCTGGTCGCCCTTGAAGATCTGCCCGACCTCGAACAGCGCGACGTCGGCGCTGCCGCGGTCGGCGTTGCGCTGCGCCGCCATCACCAGCCCGGGAATGAGGCTCGGCCGCATGTCGGAAAGCTCGGCCGCGATCGGATTGGCCAGCGCCAACGCCGCGCCGCCGCCGCCGAACAATTCGGCCTCGCGCTTCGACACGAACGACCAGGTGACGGCCTCCACCATGGCGCGCGCGGCAAGCGCGCGCTTGGCCTTGCGGGTGCGGTTCTGGATCGGCGTGAGCACGGCTTTGCGCGCATGCTCGCCGCGCGGGAACGGCGTCGACGGCACCTGGTCGACGCCGACGATGCGCACCAGCTCCTCGACGATGTCGGCGCGGCCCTGCACGTCCGGCCGCCACGACGGCACCGCGACTTTCACGCGTTCGTCCTGGCCGACCGCGAAGAAGCCGAGCTTCTGCAGCACGCGGCGCACGTCGGCAAGCGGCAGCTTCAGGCCGGCGAGCCGCGGCAGTTCGCTCATCGGGAAATCGATCACCTTCTCCTTCGGCGTCGGATCGCCGGCGACCACGATCTCCGACGGCTCACCGCCGCACAGATCGAGCACCATCTGCGTGGCGAGCTCGAGGCCGGGCAGCATGAAGGCGGGATCGACGCCGCGCTCGAAGCGATAGCGCGCGTCGGAATTGATGCCGAGCTTGCGCCCGGTCTGCGCGATGTTGAATTCGTCCCATAATGCCGATTCGATCAGCACGTCGGTGGTCGTCTCCGAGCAGCCGGTGGCCTCGCCGCCCATGATGCCGGACAGCGATTCGACGCCCTTCTCGTCGGCGATCACGCACATGGCGTCATCGAGCGTGTAGGTCTTGCCGTCGAGCGCCAGCAGCGTCTCGCCGTTCTGCGCGCGCCGCACGGTGAGATTGCCGTTGACCTTGGCGGCGTCGAACACATGCAGCGGACGGCCGCGGTCGAAGGTGATGAAATTGGTGATGTCGACCAGCGCGTTGATCGGCCGCAGGCCGATCGCGGTCAGCCGCTTTTGCAGCCAGTCGGGCGAGGGCCCGTTCTTGACGCCTTTGACCAGACGCAGGCCGAAAGCCGGGCACAACGAGGGAGTCTGGCCGAAATCGAGCGTCACCTTGACCGGGCAGGGGAACGTTCCCTTCACCGGCTTGGGCGGGCGGTCCTTGAAGGCGCCGATCGAGGTGGCGCCGAGATCGCGCGCGATGCCGTTGACGCCGGTGCAATCGGGCCGGTTGGGGGTGAGGTTGATCTCGATCACCGGCTCGCTCAACGCCGCCCATTCGGCGTAAGACTTGCCGACCGGTGCATCGGCCGGCAGATCGATGATGCCGTCGTGGTTGTCGGACAATTGCAGCTCGGCTTCCGACATCAGCATGCCGCGGCTTTCCACGCCGCGGATGGTGCCGACCGCGAGCGTGATGTTCTTGCCCGGGATGAAGGCGCCGGGCGCCGAGAACACGCCCTTCATGCCGGCGCGCGCATTGGGCGCGCCGCACACGACCTGGATGGGTTGGCCAGTCCCGGTGTCGACCATGCACACCCTGAGACGATCCGCGTTCGGGTGCTTCTCGGCGGAGATGACCGAGGCGATGACGAACGGCTTGAGCAGGCTGGCCTTGTCCTCGACGTGCTCGACCTCAAGCCCGATCATGGTGAGCTTGTCGACGATCGCCGCCAGCGGTTCGACCGTGTCGAGATGCTCTTTCAGCCAGGGCAGGGTGAATTTCACGGGCTCAATCCCCCCGCCAGCGTGGGGAAATCGAGCGGCCGGAAGCCGTAATGGGCGAGCCAGCGCACGTCGGCCTCGAAGAAGGCGCGCAAATCGTTCATGCCGTATTTCAGCATGGCGATGCGGTCGATGCCCAAACCCCAGGCGAAGCCCTGGTACTCCGCCGGGTCGAGCCCGCAATTGCGCAGCACGTTCGGATGCACCATGCCGCAGCCGAGAATCTCCAGCCAGTCCTCGCCCTCGCCGAAGCGGATTTCGCCCTTGTCGCGCTTGCACTGGATGTCGACTTCCAGCGACGGCTCGGTGAACGGGAAGAACGACGGGCGGAAGCGCATCTTCACGCTGTCGACCTCGAAGAAGGCCTTGCAGAATTCCTCCAGAATCCATTTCAGGTGGCCGAGATGCGAGCCCTTGTCGATCACCAGGCCCTCGACCTGGTGGAACATCGGCGTGTGCGTCTGATCCGAGTCGCTGCGATAGGTGCGCCCCGGGCAGATCACGCGGATCGGCGGCTTCTGCGCCAGCATGGTGCGCACCTGCACCGGCGAGGTGTGCGTGCGCAACAGAAGCCGCGAGCCGTCCGGCTTTGGGCGGGAAATAGAAGGTGTCGTGCATTTCCCGCGCCGGATGGCCTTCCGGGAAATTCAGCTTGGTGAAGTTATAGTCGTCGGTCTCGATGTCGGGACCTTCCGCGACCGCGAAGCCCATGTCGGCGAAAATCGCGGTTAGTTCATCCGTTACCTGCGTGATCGGATGCACGCGGCCGGTTTCGGCCGGCGCCTCGCGCACCGGCAAGCGTGACGTCGACGGTTTCGGTATTGAGGCGGGCGTCGAGCGCGGCGGCACCGAGCGCATCTTTGGCGGAAGCGATCGCGGCGGTGACGCGCTCCTTCAGCCCGTTGATCGCCGGCCCTTGTACCTTGCGCTCGTCCGGCGTCATCGCGCCGAGCGTCTTGAGCAGCGCCGAAACCGAACCGCTCTTGCCGAGCGCCGCCACGCGCACGGCTTCGAGCGCGGCTTCGTCCTTGGCCGAAGCGATAGCCGCGAGCAGCTCGTTTTCCAGTTGCGCGATATCGGACATGGGCTTTCTCAGCGCACCCCACCCCCGGACCGCCTTCGGCGGTCCGACCCTCCCCTCGAGGGGAGGGTAAAGCGCTCTACGCCGGCAGCGCGGCCTTGGCCTTTTCCACGATCGCCTGGAATGCCGCCGGCTCGCTGATGGCGAGATCGGACAGCACCTTGCGATCGACCATCAGCCCGGCCTTGGAGAGCCCGGCGATGAAGCGGCTGTAGTTGAGGCCGAACGGCCGCACCGCGGCGTTCAGGCGCTGAATCCACAAGGCGCGAAAGGTGCGCTTGCGCCGCTTGCGGTCGCGGAAGGCGTATTGGCCGGCTTTTTCGACCGCCTGCTTGGCGATGCGGATCGTATTCTTGCGGCGGCCGTAATAGCCCTTGGCGGCCTTGAGAACTTTCTTGTGCTTGGCGTGTGCGGTGACGCCACGTTTGACGCGGGCCATGACAAATCTCCTTGCAGTTCTTAAGCGTGCTCGACGGGGGACATGAGCCGCGCTGGGGCGGCCTTGCGAATACGATCAGCCGTTGGGCAGAAAGTATTTCTTGATGTTGTCGCCGTCGGTCTTGAACAGCACCTTGGTGCCGCGATGTTCGCGGATCTGCTTGGTGGTCCGCTTGATCATGCCGTGGCGCTTGCCGGACTGCTGGAATTTCACCTTGCCGGTGGCGGTGATCTTGAAGCGCTTTTTAGCGCCCGATTTGGTCTTCAGCTTGGGCATTTTGCTCTCCTCATCGGCGCGGCGCGGGGCGCAAGGCCCCACCTGGCCGGGATGTGCTCGCGACGCTAAGTCTTTGAGCGGGTGCTCGGAATTGAGCTTTTGATCGCCGCCACGGCAGCCCTAACCGGCCGGGCGACGAGAGGGCGGCGTTATGGCAGAGGCGGCCCGGCCTTGCAACCAATGCCGTTAACCTTGTGTTTCAGACCCTTTGCTATGGCTCCCCCCTCAATCAACGCCTTCAGGGGGTCGTGGTCATGCGCCGCGTGATGAATTTCGTTGTGCTTTCCGCCTTGCTGGCCGGGGCGGCCTGGGTGAGCCCGCCGCCCGCCGCCATTGCCGCCGTCCAGGACGGCAATTGGAGCGTGCTGATCATCACCGAAAAGGGCGATTGCGACCGCGGCTACCGCTACGGCTTGAAAGTGTCGAATGGCCGGGTCAGCTATAACGGCGACGGCTCGGTCAACCTGGCCGGCACAGTCGCCAGCAATGGCGCGGTCAATGTCAGCATCAAGGTCGGCGACAAGGGCGCCAGCGGCACCGGCCGCCTGTCGGCAAGCTCCGGCGCCGGCACTTGGCACGGCCTCGGTTCGAGCGGCACCTGCGCCGGCCGCTGGGAAGCCGAAAAGCGCTGAAGCGGAACGACTTATCCCGGGCGCAGCGCAGCACTTTGCTAACGCTTCGTGCTGCGCCGCATGCGGGGGAAGCCGCTAGCGCGGCGCCAGCAGCATCACCATCTGGCGGCCTTCGAACCGCGGTTCCGATTCGATTTTGGCCATCGGCGCGGTGTCTTCCTTGACGCGGTTGAGCAGCTTGTAGCCGAGCTCCTGGTGCGCCATTTCGCGGCCGCGGAAGCGCAAGGTGATCTTGACCTTGTCGCCCTCTTCGAAGAAGCGCTTCATCGAACGCATCTTCACATCGTAATCGTGATCGTCGATCATCGGCCGGAGCTTGATCTCCTTGATCTCGACGACTTTTTGCTTTTTGCGGGCTTCGGCGGCTTTTTTCTGCGCCTGGAATTTGTATTTGCCGAAATCCAGGATTTTGCAGACCGGCGGGGTCGTGTTGGGAGAAATCTCCACCAGGTCGAGCCCGGCCGCTTCCGCCATGCTCATGGCGGTTTGAAAATCGACGACACCTTTGTTGTCGCCGGTACTATCGATCAGCTGAACCTCTCGGGCGCGGATCTCCTCGTTGATGCGCGGGCCGTCCTTTTGGGCGGGCAGCGCGGACTTCATCGGACGACGAATGGCTTTTTTCTCCTCATGCTGTTGCAACGGACCGTGGCGTGTCTAACGCGCCTCGGGAAACGAAAGATTGGTAGAAACGGCGAATAAGTCAACGTAGTTCCTTCGATAGTGTCGATAGAAATGACCGGAATCACGGTCAAATCGTTCAAATTCCTCTAATTTTGTCGCAATGGCGGCGCCAGGGCCGGAGCCTTTTCACGGCCCGCGATCTCGTCATAAAGCCGCAGGGTCTGTTCGGCGACCGCCGGCGCGTTGAAATGGCCGATGACCCATTCGCGGCCGCGCAGGCCCATGGCGCGGCGGGCCGGCTCGGGCAGGGTGAACAGCCGCAGCAGGGTCGCCGCCAGCGCCGCATCGTCCCCTGAGTGAAACCGCAGGCCGGTGATGCGGCTGTCCGGCACCGCAGGCGGCGTGAGCACGACCTCCGGTCCGGCGCCGAGATCGGAGACGATTACCGGCCGCGCCATCGCTTGCGCCTCCAGGATCGCGCGTTGCAGGCCTTCCGGCTGCACCGCCGCCGACACCACGACCGCAGCCGCGGCGTAGGCGGCCGGCATGTCGGTCACTGGCGCGGCCATGCGGATGACGTCCATGGTGCCGGTCGACAACACCAGGTCCCAAAGCTCGCCGGTGTAACGGGTGCGGCCGCGGTCCTCGCCGACGAAAACGCACAGGAAATCCTTGAAGCCCATCCGCTTCAGCCGCTGCGCCGCTTTCACCGCCACATGATGGCCCTTGCGGCGCACGATGCGGCCGACCATCAGGATCACCTTGGTGTCGGGCTTGATGCCCCAGGCGTGGCGCATCGCCTCGACGCGCTCGCGCGCGACCGCGGCCGGATCGAAACGCTCGGCGTCGATGCTGGTCGGCACCACCGCAATGCGCTCCCATGGCGTGCCATAGCGGTCGCTGATCAATTGCGCGATCTGCTCGCTCACCGCCACGACGCGGTCGCCGCGCGCCATCACGCCGTTGTACAGGTGCTTGAAGATGTTCTGGTCGCGAAAGCCTTTGTACCAGCTGGTGAGGAACGGAATGCCGCGCGCCCGCGCGGCGAAATAGGCGCTCCAGGCCGCCGAGCGGCCGAGCGCATGGATCGCGTCGCACTTGCGCTCGCGCGCGATCCGGTTCAGCGCGGCGGCGCTGCGCAGCATCCGAAGCGGATTGTTGCTGGCGAGGTCGAGCGCGACGAATTCAGCCCCGGCCGCCGTCGCATCGGCGACCAGCCGTCCGGCCTGCGACGCCACGATGACGCGGTGGCCTGCGGCGGTGAGGATGCGCACCAGTCCGAGCGCGCCGACATCCGCCGCGCCGACATCGAGGGTTGGCAGCGCGATAAGCACGGTGATCGGATCGCGCGCGCGGCGCGTACCCAGCGGGGCATCGGAACCGGGTTCGGAAGTGTCACCGCGCGCAACCACGGAGAGGCGGTCCTTGACGGCCGGCATTGCAGGCGCGGGCAAACTCGACATACCGTTTACGACCTCGAAACTATCGGCATTACACGTCGCGAGCCAGCAGCGAGGTATAAACGCCGCGAATGGCTTCGGCAACGCACTGGCCCCTTGCATGAAGGGCCGGCTTGCGGCGACAACGTGCGGAACGGAAAATCGCGTTCATCCATTAAGTCCAGCCCTAGCGTATGAGCGAAGCTCGCGTGACATCCCTGACAATCGAATCGCCGCTGCCGGCGCGGACCATCGCCGTGCGCGCGCGCGAGGGCAAGAGCCCCGGCCTGTTCTGGCTCGGCGGCTTCAAGTCCGACATGAAGGGAACGAAGGCCGAAGCGCTCGATAGCTGGGCGCAAGCGCAGGGTCGCGCCTGCGTGCGCTTCGACTATTCCGGACACGGCGAATCGGGCGGCGATTTTACCGAAGGCTGCATCACCCGTTGGCTGGAGGAGAGCATCGCGGTCTACGCGCGCTTTGCGCAAGGCCCGCAGGTGATCGTGGGCTCGTCGATGGGCGGCTGGCTGGCGCTCTTGCTGGCGCGCGAACTGCGCAAGCGCAAGGGCACCGCGCCGACCGCCGGCATGGTGCTGATCGCGCCGGCGGTGGATTTCACCGAGGAGTTGATGTGGAAGCATTTTTCCGCGGCGACCCGACGCGAGATCGAGGACAAGGGCGTTTGGATGCGGCCGTCGGAATATTCGGAAGGGCCCTATCCGATTACGCGTGGCCTGATCGAGGACGGACGAAAGCACTTGCTGCTCGGCGGCCTGATCGAGACGGGCTGCCCGGTACATATCCTGCAAGGCGTGCAGGACCCCGACGTGCCATGGCGCCACGCCGTCGAACTGGTGGCGCGCTTTGCCCGCGACGACGTGGTGCTCACGCTGATCAAGGACGGCGACCACCGCCTGTCGCGGCCGGAGGATATCGAGCGGCTGATCGCGGCGGTGAAAGAGTTTTAGTTTCGGCTGTCGTCCCCGCCAACGGGTCCGCGCGAAGCGCGGCCCGATGATAAACTCCGGCGGGGACCCAGTACTCACGGAGCTGCAACTAAACGATAAACCGGGGTTACTGGATCACCCGCTTTCGTGGGTGATGACATCATTAGAGTGCGGCGGCCCACTCGTCTTGCACGCTGTCGTCGGTATCTGGTTTGCGTAACGCTGCGAATTTTTCACGCGACAATAACCGGCTCAGCGCCCATACCGCGGCGCCGCGCACCAGCGGCGAGGCGTCGGCGAGCAGGCGCTTGGCTTCGCCGGCGAGCGAGGCGTCACCCGAATTGCCGATGGCGATCAGCACATTGCGCACGAAGCGGTCGCGGCCGGTGCGCTTGATCGCGGTCTTGGCAAACAGCGCGCGGAATTGCGCGTCGTCGAGGCGCGCCAATTCGGCCAGATGCGGCGCGCGCAAAGTCTCGCGCGCGGCGAGCTTAGCCTCGCGGCCGGCAACCGCGAACTTGTTCCACGGGCACACGGCCAGGCAATCGTCGCAGCCATAGATGCGGTTGCCCATGGCGGCGCGGAACTCGCGCGGGATCGGGCCCTTGTGCTCGATGGTCAGATACGAAATGCAGCGCCGCGCATCGAGCCGGTAAGGCGCGGGGAACGCCGCGGTCGGACAGATGTCGAGACAGGCGCGGCAGGTACCGCAATTGTCCGGCTCGGCTTCGTCGGTGGGCAGATCGAGCGTGGTGAAGATCGCGCCGAGAAAGAGCCATGAGCCGAATTGGCGCGAGACCAAATTCGTGTGCTTGCCCTGCCAGCCGAGACCGGCGCTTGCCGCCAGCGGCTTTTCCATCACCGCCGCGGTATCGACGAACACCTTGACCTCACCGCCGGCATTCGCCACCAGCCAGCGCCCGATGTCTTTCAGCCGCGCCTTGATCAGCTCGTGATAGTCGTCGCCCTTGGCGTAGGTCGAAATCGCTCCGCGGTCCTTGCGCTTGAGGATCGCCAGCGGGTCCTCGTCGGGGCCGTAGTTCAGCCCCAGCATGATCACCGAGCGCACGTCCGGCCACAGCGCCACGGGCGAGGCGCGGCGTTCGGCGGTGGTCGCCATCCACACCATGTCGCCATGCGCGCCGTCGGCGAGAAAACGTTCAAGCCGCGCCTTTGCTTCAGGCACCGCGTCCGGTTTGGTCACGCCGGCGACGTCGAAGCCGCGCGCCTGCGCGTGCGCGATCAGTGCCGCCTTGATCTTGTCAGGATCGATCAAAAATCGAGATTGGCGTAGCTCTCGGCCGCCGGCAGTCCCGCCAGCGTATCGGCCAGGATCGCCCGGAACGAGGGCCGCGACTTCACGCGCGCGTACCAGTTCTTGGCGGCTTCGTCTGCGTTCCACGGCACATCGCCCAGATAATCGGCGGCGGACAGATGCGCCGCCGCGGCAAGGTCGGCCAAGCTCAGCCGGTCGCCGGCGAGCCAGTCGCGCGTGCGCACCAGCCAGCCGATATAGGCCAGATGATAGCGGATATTGTGGCGGGCGGCGCGTAGCGTCTCGGTATCGGGCGGCCCGCCGCCTTGTTCCGCCGTCATATGCCGCTTGAACACGCGCTCATTGACCAGCGGACCGCTCACCTCGGCATGGAATTTGTCGTTGAACCAGCTCGCCAGCCGCCGCACCTCGACCCGTTCCCCGGCCGCCGCCGGCAACAGGCGGTCGCCGGCATGTTCCGGCGGCAGCGTCTCCTCGATATATTCCGCGATAATGGCCGCGCCGGGAACCGCTGGCTGGCCGTCATCCACCAGCACCGGGATTGCGCCAGCCGGATTGAGCAACATGAACGCTTCCCGGCGTTCCCAGAACCGCTCCTCCAGCAGGCGCGCCTCGATGCCGTATTCGCCGAGGATCAGGCGCACATAGCGTGAGTGCGGGCAAAGCGGTTGATGGAACAGCGTCAACATGGTTTTCCGTTTATGCGGCCTGGGGCGCGGCGGCGGGAATCGGTCGATGCACTATAGGAAGCCGTCGCGTTGGAGCAACGAAAGCGGAGCAAATTAATGGCGGTTATGACTTTTTTCGTTGCCCGAACGATGGCATTACGCCAAAAGCGCTGGCCTTTAGCGATTCCCCCTTGAAACAGCCAGCCCTTCCGGAGCACGCCCCATGACCCTTTCCGCATTCCAGGTGGCCGCTGCGATCTCGGCAAATATCGACCTGGTCAAGGCGGCCGTGCTCGGCTTTGTCGAGGGGTTGACCGAATACCTGCCGGTATCCTCGACCGGCCATCTGCTGTTGATGGAGCGCATTCTCGGCTGGGGCGACGATTCCTTCGGCAAGTCATTCGCCATCCTGATCCAGCTCGGCGCCATCCTGGCGCTGCTCAGCATTTATTTCGGTCGCCTGTGGAATCTGGCGCGCACCATGTTCACCGACTGGGCGGCGGCGCGTTTCATCATCGGCGTGCTGTTGGCGTTTCTGCCGGCCGCGGTCATCGGCGCGCTGGCCTATCCCATCATCAAGGCTCATCTGTTCGACGTGCGCATTGTCTGCGTTGCGCTCATCGTCGGCGGGGTCGTCCTGCTCGGCGTCGACCGGCTCGAGCTCAAGCCGCGCTACCACGAAGCGACCGGCTTCACGCTGCCGATGTATTTCGGCATCGGCGTCTGCCAATGCTTGTCCATGATTCCCGGCGTGTCGCGCGCGGGTGCCACGATCGTCAGCGCCATGTTGTTCGGCGCCGACCGCCGTTCGGCCGCGGAGTTCTCGTTCTGGCTGGCGATGCCGACCATGGTCGGCGCCTTCGCCTTCGAGGCCTTCAAGGATCGCGCGGAGCTCGCCCACGCCAACATCACATTGATCGCCGTCGGCTTCGTCTGCGCCTTTATCTTCGGCTGGATCGTGGTGAAAACGTTCTTAGGGTACGTTCAGTACCATACGTTCGCGCTGTTCGCGTGGTGGCGAATCGCGGTCGGCGCCATCGGTCTTTTGGCGATTTATTTTTGGTGAGAATTCGCGCGGCGGTCACCGGCCGCTGCGCGTTACCGCTTTTTTCTTTCGCGTGATCTTATCCGAAAACCGGTTCCCACTTTTCGGGATCACGCGATGCGGCTTCTGAACTGGCCGGTCTTGCGGAAGCGCCAGAGATAGGCCGGCACGATCGCCTCGAGCGGCTCCGGCTCGATGCCGAGCCCTTGCAGCGTGCGGCCCTCGGCCTTGGCGGCTTCGGAAACCACATTGTCGACCCGCAGCAGCTCGACCTGATCGGGCGTCAGCGGCGGCTTCGGCCAGTATTGCAGCAAGGCCGCTTTGATCTTGGCGGCGAAGAACGGGACCGGCACCAGCAGCCGTTTGCGCTCGATCGTCGCCAGCACGTATTGCAGGAGTTCCTTGAACGTCTTCACCTCCGGTCCGCCCAATTCATAGACCGTGCCGCCCTTGGCATTGCCATCCACCGCGTTCGCGATCGCCGCGGCGACGTCGCCGACGAACACCGGCTGGAAACGGGTCGTGCCGCCGCCGATCAGCGGCAGCGCCGGCGAGATGCGCGCCAGCGCGGCGAAGCGGTTGAAGAAATCGTCCTCCGGCCCGAACATCACCGACGGCCGCATGATGACGGCCTGCGGCAGCGCGGACAGCACCAGGCGTTCGGCCTCGGCCTTGGAGCGCGCGTAAGCGGCGCGCGAGTGCGCGTCGGCGCCGATCGCCGACACATGCACCATGCGCGCGCCATGCGCGCTCGCCGCCAGCGCCACCTGCTCGGCGCCGTAGGCGTGGACGGTTTCGAAGCGTTGCCGCCCGCGCTCGAACAGGATACCGACCAGATTGATCAGCACATGGGCGTCGCGCGCGGCGGCTTCCACGGAGGGGCCGTAGCGGAGATTGGCCTGCACCGCGTGGATCTGGCCGACGCGGCCGAGCGGCTGCAAATGGCCGGCAAGATCGGGCCGCCGCACCGCTACCCGGATAAGGTAGTTCCGTTTGACCAAGGCGCGCACCACGTGGCGGCCTAGAAAGCCTGAGCCGCCATAGACGGTGATGAGGGTTTCAGCGTTGCTTCTGGAGGTCATCGGCGCCTCGCGAGCAAAAAGGGGGTTGCAATTGCGGGCAATACAGGATTGGCCGGGGGCTGTACAGGCCCGCCAACGGGCCGCGCAGGGCAGCAATGCACTTCAATTGACAAGCCGAAAAGGGCTCCGTACCTAGTCCCGGCCAGCCCAGGTGGCGGAATTGGTAGACGCACTAGTTTCAGGTACTAGCGCCGCGAGGCGTGGAGGTTCGAGTCCTCTCCTGGGCACCATTGCGCCGCCGCGCCGCGAGCGATTTGCCGATATTGTTTAAGCGTTCAGGCCTGCTGCCCGTGAGGTCTGTGCCTCTCGCAATCAATCGAGCCGATTGCCGTCGGGTCCCGTCGGCGGCGGTGTTTGCGATACTGTGTCAATGGTCAGGGGATAAAGCTAGGATCGTTTTCGCGACGATATGAGACGAGAAGCTGTCGTTGCCGCGTGCGATTGCAGCAAGCGTTTGTCAGGTCCCGTTTATGGCTCGAAACATTGCCGAGCAAATCGATATCCTCCGCAGCGCCTTGCGCGTTCATCAGTGGGCGAAAAATCTGCTTATTGCCGTTCCCGTCGTTTTGGGCGGCAAGGCCAGCGACGCGCATGTTTGGCAGCAGATAGTGCTCGGCATCATCGCCTTGTGTTGCGTTGCCTCGGCCAATTATCTCGTCAACGACATCTGCGATTTGGCCAATGACCGCAAGCACTGGTCAAAAAAGCTGCGACCCTTGGCGAGCGGGCAACTGTCGGTCCGCACGGCGGGCCTGCTTGCGGCGGGTAGCTTGGCCGCAGGCGGCCTGTTGACAATCTATCTCGGCCTCGCGGCGCTCGTGGCGCTGCTCATCTATATCGGCATCACCACCGCCTATTCTTTGTGGATCAAACGCATTCCTATTCTCGATGTCTTCACGCTAGCCTGTTTGTTCACGTTTCGCATTGCCTTCGGTATTCTGCTGAGCGGCGTGCGTTTGTCGCCGTGGCTGTTGGTTTTTTCGATGTTTGTGTTTCTCTCCCTGTCGCTCGCCAAACGCAATACCGAGCTGCTCGGACTGGCGCGCGCGGCGCAAAGTGACCAATTGGGCCGCGGCTATGTTGTCGAAGACATTGCACTCGTTCTTGCCTTTGGCGTGACCGCGGCGCTGGCGGCCGTGCTCACCTTTATTTTTTATCTGGTCGAGGATGCTCTCCCGAAGGGAGTCTATACGTATCCGACACTTCTATGGGCCGGACCGCCAATCCTTTTTCTATTCCTCGCACGGCTATGGCTGCTCAGCCAGCGCGGTCAGATGCGCGACGACCCGGTTGCCTTCGCGCTCAAGGATTGGCCGAGCCTGCTGCTGGGTCTGTTGCTGGGCGCCGTGTTTTTCGTGGCCTTGTATTAGGATCGGCCGGTCGCATGACCTATGGTGTGCGGAACGATGTGACTTCGTGGGGGCGTGTCGTGCGCGAGCCGCAGGCGGTGGCGGCACCGCAATTCTGCGACGAATTGCCCGCCCTTGTGGCGGAGCACCCCGGCGACAGCATTCTGGCCGCCGGCTTGCATCGTTCCTATGGTGACAGCGCGCTGAACGGCAGCGGCGCACTCATCGATATGACCCGTCTCGATCGGCTGATGAGCTTCGCGTCCGATACCGGCCGCTTGCGGGTCGAGGCAGGGATTTCGCTCGATCGCATCATCCGGTTCGCCGTGCCCCGCGGATTCTTCTTGCCAGTGACGCCGGGCACCCGCTTCGTCTCGCTGGGCGGCGCCATCGCCAATGACGTGCACGGCAAGAATCACCATCGCATGGGCACGATCGGTTCGCACGTCACCCGTCTCGGCCTGTTGCGCGGAAACGGCGAACGCCTTGAGATCGGTCCGCATGCGCACGCCGATCTGTTCGCCGCCACGGTCGGCGGGCTGGGCCTGACTGGCATTATCGAATGGGCCGAGATCACGCTGGTTCCGATCGCAAGCAGTATCCTCGACGTCGACACGACGGCCTTTGCCACGCTTGATGAGTTTTGGGCGCTGGCCGAAGCGGCGACCGATCGGCATGAGCATACCGTGGCCTGGATCGATTGCGCGCGCACCGGTTGGGTACGCGGAATCTTCAGCAGCGCCGATTGGGTGTCCGAAGGCGAACTGGCCGCCGATGACGCGCATCCGCGGTTGCGGCTGCCGGTGACGATGCCGCGCTGGCTTTTGAACGCCACTTCGGTCGGCGCCTTCAACTCCATCTATTTTCATGTGCAGCGGCGGGGTGTCGGCCGCGCGCGCAAGTCTTTTGCGGCCGTCTTTTATCCGCTAGATGCGATCGGGCAATGGAACCGTTTGTACGGCGCGAAAGGCTTATGGCAGTATCAATGCGTCCTTCCGGAAGCGACGATGCGAGAGGGAATTGCGGAATTGCTGAACGTCATCGCGCGCAGCGGCCAAGGCTCTTTTTTGAGCGTGCTGAAGACTTTCGGTAATGTGCCGTCGCCGGGCCTGTTGTCATTTCCGATGCCGGGCGCGACGCTGGCGCTCGACTTCCGCAATCGCGGCGAAGAAACGATGCGACTTTTCGATCGCCTGGACGCGATCGTGCGCGCGGCCGGCGGCCGTATCTATGCCGCGAAAGACGGCCGCGTGTCCGGCGCGTTGTGGCGGGCCGGCTATCCCCGCTTCGCGGAATTCAGCAAACACATCGACCCCCATTTCAGTTCCGATTTCTGGAGGCGCGTTGCGGCATGACGACCGAGGAGCCAAAACCGGCGCGCAAGCGGATCATCATCCTCGGCGGCCTGTCTGCGATTGCAGAGCAAGCGGCGCGGCTGTGGGCCGAGCAGAAGGCGCACATCGTCCTCGCCGGCCGCAACCGCGAGCGGCTGGAGGCCGTCGCCGCCGATTTGCGTCTGCGCGGTGGCGACGTTGAAACGGTGGCCATCGATCTTGCCGCTGCTGGCGTCGAACAAGCCTTCGCCGGCATGGTCGCCATTCTTGGCGGGGCGGACGTCGTACTCCTCGCCTATGGCGAGCTTGGCGATCAGCGGCGCGCGGAAACGGATATGTCCGAAGCGCAGCGCCTGCTTCTGACAAATTTCACCAGCGCTGCATCCTGGTGCCTGGCGGCAGCCTCGGTGTTGGAAGCGCAGAGGCACGGCACACTCATCGTTATCGGCTCGGTGGCCGGCGATCGCGGCCGCGCGTCGAACTACGTTTATGGGGCGGCGAAGGGCGGCCTGGGCGTGCTAGTGCAGGGAATTGCGCATCGGCTGGCGCGTAGCCGGGCGCGGGCTGTCCTGATCAAGCCTGGCTTTGTCGACACGCCAATGACCGCCGCCTTCCGCAAAGGATTGCTTTGGGCAAAGCCGGAGGTCGTCGCGGCGGTGATCGTCAAAGCGGCCGACGGTGGCCTTTCTGTTTCCTACGCACCCTGGTTCTGGCGCTGGATCATGTACATTATTCGCTTCCTGCCGGCATTCGTCATGCACCGCACCCGGCTGTGAGCGATCGGGGCCAATTGTTGCCTGGCCGGCGAAAATCATCATATAAGTTTAAAGCTTAAAGCGGCCGACCGCGCCGCATGCTGGAATCACGCATGACCATCCGCCTGCATCGCGGCGATCTGCCCAACCTCTCCGCCTACAAGGGCGCGGTGGCGATCGACACCGAAACCATGGGTCTCGACCCCAACCGTGACCGACTCTGCGTCGTGCAGCTCTCGCCCGGCGACGGCTCCGCCGACGTGGTACAGATCGCGGCCGGGCAGAAAAAAGCGCCCAATATCGAGAAGCTGCTCGCCGACAAGTCGATGCTCAAGATATTCCATTATGCGCGCTTCGATCTCGGCGTCTTGGCCAAGGCCTTCGGCGTGATGGCCGGGCCGGTCTATTGCACCAAGATCGCCTCGCGGCTGGCGCGCACCTATACCGACAAGCACGGGCTCAAGGATCTGGCGCGTGAGGTGCTCGGCGTCGATCTGTCGAAGCAGCAGCAATTGTCCGACTGGGGTGCCGACGCGCTCAGCGACGCGCAGGTGGCCTATGCAGCGACCGACGTGCTGCATTTGCATGCGCTCAAGGAAAAGCTGGACGCCATGCTGGCGCGCGAGAACCGCGCCGAGCTGGCGGCGGCCTGTTTCCGCTTCCTGCCCGACCGCGTACGCCTCGATCTCGCCGGCTGGGCGGCCGAGGACATTTTTTCGCACTCTGCGTAGCGCACGATCCCGAAAAGCTTGTCGTCGACTTGATCGGGGATGGGCAGCGGTTTTCGTAAAAGATCATGCGCAAGCTAAGCCATTGTATTGTCGCCTGTATTCGTTGACATCCGGCTGCCGCGCAGGGGCCATATTCGCGCGTCAAGTTGTGTGGCGGGGCGTAAGGTAATTTTCGACATTGCCATCGAATGGAGCCAAATACCGAGCATGCGCCTGATGCCGAAAAGCTTGTCCGTGACTTGATCGGAGATGGGCAACGGCTTTCGGGACAGATCACGCGTAAGCAAAATGTTAGGTAGGTTCCGATTCAATCGAGCTTGATCGAACTCTAGATCGACGAACCGCATGACCATAACCCGCACCGATCCGGCGACCGCGCACGCATATTGGACCATGGGCCGCGGCGACAGCGATCGCGCTTTTCGCGCCGCGCGCCGGCACAGCCGCGTGGTTCGCGTCCTGCGCGTCGCTATTCCGCTCGTGGTGGCGCTGGGGTTCGCCGGCATTTTTCTGATCAGCTATTTCAATCCGTTGCGCATGCTCGCCAAGCTGCCGGCCGATATCGGTAATCTGGTGGTTTCCGGCACTAAGATCACCATGGAGAAGCCGCATCTGTCCGGTTTCACGCACGATGCGCGCGCCTATGAGCTTTCCGCCGACGCGGCGAAGCAGGACCTGACCAAGCCGGACCTGATCGAGTTGAGCAATATCCGCGCCAAGCTGCAGATGCAGGACAAAAGCACGATTGAACTGACCGCGGTCGCCGGCGTCTATGACAGCAAGGGCGAGACCGTCAAGCTCGATCAGAACATCGTGTTCACCTCGTCGACCGGCTATCGCGGCCGGCTGAGCCAGGCGACGATCGATATCCGCAAAGGCCATGTGGTGTCCGAGCGGCCGGTTACGGTCGAGATGCTGCAGGGCACGCTCAATGCGAAACGGCTGGAGATTGTCGATTCCGGCGATCTGTTGCGGTTCGCCGGCGGCGTGAACATGACCTTGCTGCTCGGCGACGCCGCCAAACCGCAAGCCAAAACCGGAGTGCAATGAACGTGCTGCGTTATCCGCTGCTGATCGTCGTTACGTTGCTGGCCATGGCCGGCGCGCCACTGCGCGCGCAGCCGTCGAAAGGGCCGCCGAACGCGCTGCAGGGCTTTTCGCAGAATCGCGATCAGCCGGTGCATATCGAGGCGGCGACGCTGGAAGTGCGCGACAAGGACAAGGTGGCGACCTTCAGCGGCGACGTGCATGTGACGCAGGGCGATACCAACATGCGCTGCAGTACGCTGGTGGTATTTTACGAGCAGGACAACGCCGCGGACAAAAACAAGAGTTTGAAGGCGGACAGCCCGGGCCCCGGCGGCCAGCAGAGGATCAAGCGGCTGGAGGCGCGCGGCGGGGTGGTGGTGACGCAGAAGGAGCAAACTGCGACCGGCGAAAGCGGCATCTTCGATATGAAGACCAACACCGTAACCCTCAACGGCAAGGTAGTGATGACGCAGGGGCAGAACGTGTTGCGCGGCGATCGCCTGGTGGTCAATTTGACCAGCGGCGTGTCGCGGGTCGAATCCGGCAAGAACGGCGGAGGCCGCGTGCAAGGCCTGTTTCAGCCCAGCAACGGCGCACTCGATTTCAAGCCGGGAGCGCAGGGCGGGTCAGCGCCGCGGCCGGCGCCGGCGCGGCCACCCAATTGACCCGAAACGCTCTTGCCGTGGGGCCGGCCGCTCGCGGCGGCGAGGAATCAGCTAGTGTGGCCGGCCCGGCAATGCTGGATAATCGGCCGGTTCGAAACGTGCGCCGCGAGGTAGCCCGGTGAATTTCCTTTCGTTGTTTCGACGCCGGCCACAGCCCGTCCGCCGCACGATCCGGCAACCGGCCGGGCCGGTGATCCGCCAAGTCAATCCGGCAGCGACGAATGCGCAGCCCGCGCGTCAGGCCAGCGCCAAAGCGCAACCCCCGGCCAATCGCCCGCGCCGCGACGGCGATGGCCGGCAAGCTGCCCGCCCCGCTTACCTCGCCGTCCACGGCGTCGAAAAAAGCTTCGGCGGCCGTAAGGTGGTCAAGGACGTCACGCTCTATGTGCGGCGGGGCGAGGCCGTAGGCCTGCTCGGGCCGAACGGTGCCGGCAAGACCACGGTGTTCTACATGATCACCGGCTTGATCAAGGCCGACCGCGGCCGCATCGAACTCGACGGCTATGACGTCACCGTACTGCCGATGTATCAGCGTGCGCGGCTCGGCATCGGCTACCTGCCGCAGGAAGCCTCGATCTTCCGCGGCCTCAATGTCGAGGACAATATCCGCTCGGTGCTCGAAATGGTGGAGCCCAATCGCCGCCGACGCGAAGCCGACCTCAACGCGTTGATGGAAGAGTTCAACATCGCCCGCCTGCGCAAGACGTCGACCATCGCGCTGTCCGGCGGCGAGCGCCGCCGCGTCGAAATCGCGCGCGCGCTGGCGACGCGACCGAGCTACATGCTGCTGGACGAGCCGTTCGCCGGCATCGACCCGATCGCCGTCGGCGACATCCAGGCGCTGGTGCGCCACCTGACCAATCGCGGCATCGGCGTTCTGATTACTGACCACAATGTGCGCGAGACGCTCGGCCTGACCGACCGCGCCTACATCATCTATTCCGGCTCGGTGCTGATGGAGGGCCGGGCCGACGACATCGTCAACAATCCCGACGTCCGCCGACTCTATCTAGGCGAAGAATTCAAGCTCTAGGTCGGCTTTTCCGCACAAATTTGTGCATTGCCGCAGTGCGGAATCACATACCGTTGACGATAAAGACCTGCTATATAAGAAAAACAAGCAAGAATCGGACCAGTTTCCGCCGGGAAACCCTTATGGCGTTGTCGCAAAGACTGGAGTTCCGCCAGACCCAAGCACTGGTGATGACGCCGCAGCTGATGCAGGCCATCAAGCTGCTGCAGCTCTCCAGCCTCGATCTGGCGGCCTATGTCGAAGGCGAGCTTGAGCGCAACCCGTTGCTCGAGCGCGCCAATGACGACGACGAAGCGCCGGTGGCTGCCGCCGAGCCGGACGGTTCCGCGTCGGAAGGCGCCGAAAGCGGCGAGGGCGGTGACGAGGCCGCAGCCGCTTCCGACTGGATCGGAGAGGACATGGAGACCAGCCGCAGCTCCATGGAAGAGGGGCTCGGCACCGAACTCGAAAACGTTTTTCCGGACGACGGGGCTGAGAAAGGCCCGGCACCTGAAAATCCGCCGCCGGCCTATTCGGAATGGTCCGGCGCCGGCACCCGCGGCAGCGACGACAGCGCCTATAATCTGGAAGCTTTCGTTACCGCCGAAATCACGCTCTCCGCTCACCTCGCCGAGCAGATGGCGCTGGCGATTTCCGATCCGGCCGGACGCATGATCGGGCAATACCTGATCGATATGGTGGACGAGGCCGGCTACCTCACCGGCGATCTCGACGCCGTCGCCGATAAGCTCGGCGCGCCGCGCGCCGATGTCGAGGCCGTGCTCGCCGTCCTGCAGACGCTCGATCCGCCCGGCGTGTGCGCGCGCAATCTCACCGAATGTCTCGCCATCCAGCTCAAGGATCGCGACCGTTTCGATCCGGCGATGCGCACGCTGGTGGAGCATCTCGATCTTTTGGCCAAGCGCGACCTCGCCGCCTTGCGCCGGCTGTGCGGTGTCAACGACGAAGATCTCGCCGACATGATCGCCGAGATTCGCAATCTCAATCCGAAGCCGGGCCTCGCTTTCGGCTCGACCATGGTGCAGCCGATCGTGCCGGATGTATATGTGCGAGCGGCGTCCGACGGCACCTGGCAGGTCGAGCTCAATTCCGACACGCTGCCGAAAGTCCTCATCAGCCAAAGATATTACGCGCAAGTATCGAAGACCACGCGCAGCGACAAAGACAAGACCTACATCGCCGACTGTCTGCAGACGGCGACTTGGCTGGTGCGCGCACTCGACCAGCGCGCCAAGACCATTCTCAAGGTATCGAGCGAGATCGTGCGTCAGCAGGACGCCTTCTTCGCCAAGGGCGTGCAGCATCTGCGGCCGCTCAATCTCAAGACTGTCGCCGACGCCATCGGCATGCACGAGTCGACCGTCTCGCGCGTGACCGCCAACAAATACATGGCGACCACGCGCGGCATCTTCGAGCTGAAATATTTCTTCACGTCGTCGATCGCGTCCGCCGACGGCGGCGAGGCGCATTCTGCCGAAGCCGTGCGCCATCGCATCCGTCAGTTGATCGACGCCGAGACCGCCGCCGATGTGCTCTCGGACGATACGATCGTCGACAAGCTGCGCGAGGCCGGTGTCGATATCGCACGCCGCACCGTCGCCAAGTACCGCGAGGCGATGCGCATCCCGTCCTCGGTGCAGCGCCGGCGCGAGAAGCAGGCGGCAGCGCTGTAGAATCCACTACTGGGCGGTGCATTGACCTTTGGCGGGACATTCCTTAGCTGAAATAATTAGCCGGTCGGAAAAATGGAGGCAGACCAATGCCTTTGCGGGTTTCGGGCAAGAACATCAATATCGGCGCGGCGCTGCGGCAGCGAATTGTCGAGCGGGTCGAAGAGGCGATGTCGAAGTATTTCCGCGGCGGCTATTCCGGCCACGCCACCGTCGGCAAGGATGGTTTCGGATTTCACACCGAATGCGTGTTGCATCTGGATTCCGGCACGCTGCTCGAAGCCGAAGGAATGGCAGCCGACGCCTATGAAAGCGCCGATCAGGCCGCGATCCGCATTGAAAAACGATTGCGGCGCTATAAGCGCCGCCGCAAGGACCATCAGGCCCAACGCGGCGGCTGAAGACATCCAAAAATGCGAGAAAAAGCGGCAAGCGCGACCTGGCCGCGGCCATTGACGCGGCCGCCAACCATCCTTATGGTCCGCCGCCTTCAACACCCCTTGCAATTCAGCGCTGCCATTTCCGATCATTGGCCATGTCCATGACGCTCACCGATCTCGTCGCGCCCAACGCGATTGTTCCGGCGCTCAAGGTCAACAACAAGAAGCAAGCAATTCAGGAACTCGCCGCGCGCGCGGCCGAGCTTACGGGTCAGAATGAGCGCGCGATTCTGGAAATCCTGCTGCAGCGCGAGAAACTAGGCTCGACCGCAGTCGGCAATGGCATAGCGATCCCGCATGGCAAGCTGCCCAAGCTTGGCCGCCTGTTCGGATTGTTCGCGCGGCTCGATCGTGGCATCGATTTCGAGGCGCTCGACGGCCAGCCGGTCGATCTCATTTTTCTGTTGCTAGCGCCGGAAGCCGCCGGCGCCGATCATCTCAAGGCGCTCGCCCGCGTGGCGCGCCTGCTGCGCGATCCGGAGATCGCACGCAAGCTGCGCGACTCGCGCGACGCCGATGCGCTTTATGCCGTGCTGGCGATGCCGGCGGCGAGCAGCGCGGCTTGAGGTCAGGGAACAGTAGTCAGTAATCGGTAATCAGAAAAAACCGAGGGCGCAGCGACGATATTCGTCCTGCGCCCTTTCTCTTTCTCTTTTGATCACTGACTACTGATAACTGACCGCTGGTCAGTGCACGCTGACGGCCTCGAGCTCCTGGCTCCAGGCATTGGCAAGCGCGGCTTCGCGCGTGTCGGTCAGCATGATCGGCGTGCCGTCCGCGCCGTGCAGGGCGAACAGCTTGAGGCCGGGCGCGATCTTCGGCGCCTGCGGGAACAAATTCGCGACGTCCTCGGAATTGATCGCCTTGACGTAAGCCAGGCGGCCGTCGCCGAGATGCGCCAGCGCTTCCTGCGTGATCGCCGGATTGGTCGTGTTCGTTTCAGTCATCTTGTCTCTGTTCATGGCCCTCGACTCCTTTCATTGAACGCTCGACGCGGTCGAGTCCTGTTTTCACGAATGCGTCATTCCTGCTCGTTGATGGCGATCGTCTTGATGATCCGCTCGGCTTGCGGTCGCACCAGATCGATCGACAACAGCCCGTTCTTCAAGTCGGCGCCCAAAACTTCCATGCCGTCCGCCAGCACGAAGGTGCGCTGGAATTGGCGCGCGGCGATGCCGCGGTGGAGGTATTGGCGGCTCTTGTCGTCCTGCTGCCGCCCGCGGATCACCAGTTGACTTTCCTCGACGCAGACGTCGAGCTGGTCGCGGGTAAAACCGGCGACGGCGAGCGTGATGCGCAGCCGCTCGGGGGTTTGCCCATCGCGCGCCAGCCGTTCGATGTTGTAGGGCGGGTAGCCGTCGGCCCCCTTGGCGACGCGGTCGAGCACGCGCTCGATCTCGTCGAAGCCCAACAGGAACGGGCTGGATAGTGACGGAACTCGTGACATGGTCTCAAAGCCCTCGCATGAAGCGACTTTGACGGGGCCCCTTACGGGCGCCCCAACTAGGCGGCGACTGCCGTCCAGTCGGGCCTAATATGGGCAGGCGGGGTTAAAGGTTCAAGAACAAGGGGATATTGGGCTGGACCGGCCTGTAATCGGCCTTCGGGCGGGGGTTAATCGCCATTCCCACACCCCCGGCCCCCGCTCACCGCAGATTGAGCTTGAACAGCTTGATCGCGTTGGCGCGGCCGATCTTAGCCCGCTCGGTCTCGCCGATCTCTGCTTGGTCGAACCACTGGGCGCCTTGGCCCACGTCCTCGAACGGCCAGTCGATCGAGAACATCACGCGGTCGGCACCCATTTCAGTCATGGCATTGACCAGCGAGGGCGTGTGGAAGTTGCCCGACGTGGTGAGATGGAAATGCTTGCGGAAATAATGGCCGACGCCTTGCTTGGCGGCGTATTTGTGCGGCGCCTTCATCCAGCCGTTGCGGCCGTCGATGCGCCAGAGCTGCACCGGGATGCCCTCGCCGAGATGGCCGAGCACCATCTTCAGCCGCGGGCATTCGTCAAACAGTCCGCTGCCGATCAGACGCAGCGCGTGCACCGCCGTCTCCGCCGAAAACGCCCAGTTCGGCCCGAGCAGCCATGAATGGCCTTCGTATTGCCGGTTCCAGCTCGGCAGCGGATTGCGCGGGTGCAGATAGAACGGCACGTCGAGCGCCTCGACCGCGCGCCAGAACGGCCGATATTGCGGCAGGTCGTAATAGGTGACGTTGTCCGGCGCGCCCGATTTGCGAGAAGCCGTTGACCAGCGCGCCGACAAAACCGAATTCCTTGACGCAGCGCGTGAGTTCGGCGGCGGCCGCTTCCGGGTCCTGCATCGGCAGCGCCGCAAAGGCGGCGAAACGGGTGGGGCGTTTGCGTACCTCTTCTGCGAGAACGTCGTTGGCTTGCTTCGCCACGGCGATTGCCCGTTTGACGTCGTAGATCGCCTGCACCGCCGGCGCGTTCAGCGACAGGATCATCATCTCGACGCCGTGTCTGTCCATTTCGGCAAGCCGCATGTCTTGGATGTCGAGCAGGCGCGGCCCGAGATCGTTCCATACATGCGCGCCGAATACTTTCGAATCGCCGAGCGTTGGTTCGATGGCGAAATGTTCTTCGAGCGCGATCTTGTCTTGCATATCGTTCCCCCGCGGCTTTTCCGGCATCATGCAATGCCGCGCCGGCCGCTGTCAGCAACGCCGTGTTGCGATGTAAAAAAGCCGCCCCGGAGGGCGGCTCACTTTTGCGAAGTCGGTCCGCCTTCGCTCCTTCGGAGCTTTGGCGGACACCCGCCAGGCGAAGGTCTTGCCCGCCGAAGCTTTAGCGTAGGCGGGTGGTGGAGCCAGGCGGGATCGAACCGCCGACCTCGTGAATGCCATTCACGCGCTCTCCCATCTGAGCTATGGCCCCTCCAGGGAATAGGGATCGGTAATTGGTCATCAGCAACAAGAAAGAGACGAAAGCAAACTTCTGATTGCTGATTACTGTCTACTGACCCCCTGAAGAATCAGGTCTCCTCTTCCTTCTCGATGGTCTCGCCGATGATATCGGTCACATCGGGATCGCCTTCTTCCTCTTCCTCGATGAAGGCGGCATCGTCGAGACTCTCGTCGATCTCGACATCTTCGGCTTCGCCCGGAGCTGCGGCACCTTCCGCGGCCGCCGGCTTCTTACCCTGCTGTTCGGCCTCGGCGTCTTCGAGCGAGACGAATTCGGCATCCGCCGTTTCGGGCACGACCACCTCCGGCTCCGGTGCGGGGGCGGGGCGCGCGACCGGCGCAGGCTGAGCCGGCTCTGGTCGCGCACGCGATTGCGGCGGCGCCGCGATCGGGACGACCTTGCCGGTATAGGGAGATATCACCGGCGTCTTGCCGAGATCGTAGAACTTGCGGCCGGTATCCGGACAGATGCGCTTGGTGCCAAGTTCAGCTTTCGCCACGGTCGGGTTCCTCGAAATGGTCGGTAAATCGGTGTTTCACTTGGCTAGTTGCAAGGCCGCTGTCAATAGCGCAGGCGTGCCTTGAAACGGCCGAATCCAGCGGGATGACGCGCCGCGCGGCTGCGTGGTAGGACGGCGCACATTGTTAAGGATAGCGCCCGTGAACCCCGCCGATTCGACACCGCTGACCGCCCGCCGCGGCGGCCCCTTGCAGGGCCGTAGCCGGGTGCCGGGGGACAAATCGATCTCGCACCGGGCCCTCATTCTGAGCGCGTTGACGGTCGGCGAGAGCACGGTGACCGGCCTGTTGGAAGGCGAGGACGTGCTGCATACCGCCGACGCCATGCGGGCGCTCGGCGCCCGGCTGGAGCGGACGCCGGAGGGCCTGTGGCGGATTCATGGCGTCGGCGTTGCCGGCTTCGCCCAGCCGGCCGGCCCGCTCGATTTCGGCAATTCCGGCACCGGCTGCCGGCTGGCGATCGGCGCGGTCGCCGGCTCGCCGGTGACCGCAACCTTCATCGGCGACGCGTCGCTCAGCAAGCGGCCGATGCGCCGCGTACTGGATCCGCTAGAGCGCATGGGCGCGCGCGTGCTCGACGCGGTCGACGGCGACCTGCTGCCGCTCACGTTGCAGGGCGCCGCCGATCCCATTCCGATCGCTCTACGAATCGCCGGTGCCTTCGGCGCAGCTCAAGTCGGCGGTGCTGCTGGCCGGCCTTTCCGCGCCGGGCGAAACCACGGTGATCGAGGCCGAGGCAACCCGCGACCACACCGAACGGCTGCTGAAGCATTTCGGCGCCAAGCTGACCAGCAAGCCGCATGGCGAGCACGGCCGCCGCATCATCTTGCAGGGTCAGCCGGAATTGGAGCCGGCTAATGTGGTGGTGCCCGCCGATCCATCCTCGGCGGCGTTCCCGATGGTGGCGGCACTGCTGGTGCCCGGCTCGGATTTGATTCTCGATGCGGTGATGACCAATCCGCTACGCACCGGGCTGCTGACGACATTACGCGAGATGGGCGCCGGCATCGAGGCGGTGGAAACGCGCGATGACGGCGGCGAGGAGGTCGCCGATCTGCGCGTGCGCGCTTCGGCGCTCAAGGGCGTCGACGTGCCGGCCGAGCGGGCGCCGTCGATGATCGACGAGTATCCGATCCTGGCGGTGGCCGCCTCGTTCGCGCAAGGCATTACCCGCATGCGCGGCCTGAAGGAATTGCGCGTCAAGGAGAGCGACCGGCTCGAGGCCACCGCCGCCATGCTGCGCGCCAATGGCGTGACGGTCGAGATCGAAGGCGACGACCTGATCGTGCAGGGCAAGACAAACGTCGCCGGCGGCGGCGAGGTGGCGACGCATATGGATCACCGCATCGCCATGGCGGCGCTGGTGATGGGGCTCGCCACCGACAATCCGGTGGGCATCGACGATTCGGCCTTCATCGCCACCAGCTTCCCCGGCTTCGTCGAGCTGATGCGCGCACTCGGCGCGGATTTGTCATGATCATCGCCATCGACGGGCCGGCGGCCTCGGGCAAGGGCACGCTCGGCAAGAGGCTCGCGGCGCACTACGGCCTGCGCCATCTCGACACCGGGCTGATCTACCGCGCGGTGGCCAAAAGCGTGCTCAATGCCGGCCGCCGTCCAGACGACAAGGCCGCCGCCATTGCCGCCGCCAAGTCGCTCGATCCGGCGGATTTCGATGAAGTCGCGCTCAAATCCCATGCGGTGGGGGAGGCGGCCTCGGTGGTATCCGCAATTCCCGAAGTGCGCGCGGCGCTTATCGCCTTCCAGCGCGATTTCGCCGCCAAGCCGCCGGGCGCCGTGCTCGATGGGCGCGATATCGGCACCGTCATCTGCCCGAACGCCGACGTTAAGATCTACGTTACCGCCACGCCCGAGGTGCGAGCCCGCCGCCGGGCAGCCGAATACCGGGCGCAGGGGCGGAATATCGACGAAGCGACGGTATTAGCCGACATCCTCAAGCGCGACGAGCGCGACAGCCAGCGCGCCGCCGCGCCCTTGCGACAGGCACCCGACGCGCACTTGCTCGACACCACGGATATGGATATATCCAGCGCCATCCGGGCCGCCATCGACATCGTCGAGGCCACCCGAGCGGGCCGAGGGCGCGATTAACGCCCCTCGTGTTGGAGGACAAAGCCCCGCTCGTGCCTTTGCGTTGGGCGCCTGATCGAAGCAATCGTTCCGAAAGCACGGTTTTAGCGCCGGCCATCCGGGATTCCGGTTGGCTGTCGAAGGTCTTGCGGGGCCTTCGGCCCGCGCATCCGGAACGCCATTCCAACCCGCCGGCGCGCCGCTAACAGGAGACTCCATGGCCACCGCTGCTGCACCCACGCGTGACGATTTCGCCAAGATGCTCGACGAGTCATTTGGGACCGGAAACCTGCAAGAAGGTGCGGTCATCAAGGGCAAGGTCGTCGGCATCGAAAAGGACATGGCCGTCATCGACGTCGGCCTGAAGACCGAAGGCCGCGTGGCGCTGCGCGAGTTCGCAGGGCCGGGCCGGCAAGCCGAGTTGAAAATCGGCGACGAGGTCGAGGTCTATCTGGAGCGCGTCGAGAACGCGCTCGGCGAAGCTGTGCTGTCACGCGACAAGGCGCGGCGCGAGGAAAGCTGGGGCAAGCTCGAAACTGCCTTCAAGAACAACGAGAAGGTCACCGGCGTCATCTTCAATCAGGTCAAGGGCGGCTTCACCGTCGATCTCGACGGTGCCGTCGCCTTCCTGCCGCGCAGTCAGGTCGACATCCGTCCGATCCGCGACGTCACGCCGCTGATGAACGTCAACCAGCCGTTCCAGATTCTGAAAATGGATCGCCGCCGCGGCAACATCGTGGTCTCCCGCCGCACCGTGCTGGAAGAGACCCGCGCCGAACAGCGTCAGGAACTGGTGCAGAACCTGGAAGAGGGCCAGGTCATCGACGGCGTGGTCAAGAACATCACCGACTACGGCGCCTTCGTCGATCTCGGCGGCATCGACGGACTGCTGCACGTCACCGACATCGCCTGGCGGCGCGTCAATCATCCGACCGAGGTGCTCAATATCGGCCAGCAGGTGAAGGTGAAAATTATAAAGATCAATCACGAGACCCACCGCATCTCGCTTGGCATGAAGCAACTGCTCGACGACCCGTGGCAGGGCATCGAGGCCAAGTTCCCGGTCGGCGCCCGCTTCAAGGGCCGCGTCACCAACATCACCGACTACGGCGCCTTCGTCGAACTGGAGCCGGGCATCGAGGGCTTGATCCACGTCTCGGAAATGTCCTGGACCAAGAAGAACGTGCATCCGGGCAAGATCGTCTCGACCTCGCAGGAAGTCGAGGTGCAGATCCTCGAGGTCGATCCGGTCAAGCGCCGCATCTCGCTCGGTCTCAAGCAGACCATGCGCAATCCGTGGGAAGTCTTCGTCGAGAAGCACCCACCGGGCTCCACAGTCGAAGGCGAGGTCAAGAACAAGACCGAGTTCGGCCTGTTCCTCGGCCTCGACGGCGACGTGGACGGGATGGTCCACCTCTCGGACCTCGACTGGAAGCGCCCGGGCGAGCAGGTGATCGAGGAGTACAAGAAGGGCGACATGGTCAAGGCGCAGGTGCTCGATGTCGATGTCGAGAAGGAGCGCATCTCGCTCGGCATCAAGCAGCTTGCCGGCGACCCGATGGAGTCAGGCCGGCGATCTCAAGAAGGGATCGGTGGTTACCTGCGAGGTCACCGAGGTGAAGGAGGCCGGCATCGAGGTCAAGATCGTCGGCACCGACCTGACCGCCTTCATCCGCCGCGCCGATCTCGCGCGCGACCGCGGCGAGCAGCGCCCCGAGCGCTTCGCCGTCGGCCAGAAGGTGGACGCTCGCGTCACCCAGTTCGACCGCAAGACCCGCAAGGTCGGCGTTTCCATCAAGGCGCTTGAAGTTGCCGAGGAGAAGGAAGCGATCGCGCAATACGGCACCGCCAATTCAGGCGCTTCGCTCGGCGATATCCTGGGCGCCGCCCTCAAGCAGCGCGAGGACAAGGCCGACGACAAGGCCGAGACCGAAAAGGCCGGGGAATAGGGCAGACCGGCAAAGGTGATTCCGGGCTCGCGGGCTAACGCCCGCGCCCCGGAATGACCATCTCGCTGTAATATCTGGGGCGCGATTCGACTTTAAAGGACGAACCCCATGTCGCTCGATGCCGATGCCATCGTCGATCGCCGCCGCATGCGGCGCAAGCTCACTTTCTGGCGCATCAGCGCGCTCTTGGTCGCGCTGCTCGCGCTGGTCGGCCTGACCGCCGCGCTGCTGCCCGGCGGCCGGCTGGTGCCGAGCACCAATTACATCGCCCGCATCCGGGTGCAGGGCCTGATCCGCGACAACCAGGACCGCGTCGATGCCCTCGATCGGCTGGCCAAGTCGCGTGCGCGCGCCGTGATCTTGCATATCGATTCGCCCGGCGGCACCACGGCCGGTTCCCAGCAGCTCTACGACTCGCTGCGCGCCTTGCAGGCCAGGAAGCCGATGGTGGTGGTGGTCGACGGGCTGGCCGCTTCCGGCGCCTATATCACGGCGCTCTCGGGCGATCACATCATCGCCCAGGACACCTCGCTGGTCGGCTCGATCGGCGTTCTGTTCCAGTATCCGAACTTCACGCAAGTGCTCAAGACCATCGGCATCCAGGTCGAGGAGGTCAAATCCTCGCCGCTCAAGGCCGCGCCCAACGGCTTCGAGCCGACCAGCCCGGAGGCCAGGGCCGCCATCGCCGCGATCGTCACCGACTCCTATGCCTGGTTCAAAGACCTGGTGAAGAATCGCCGCAAGATGGACGATGCGCAGCTCGCCGCGGTGGACGACGGGCGCGTCTTTACCGGGCGCCAGGGCGTGGCCCTGAAGCTGGTGGACGGCCTCGGCAACGAAAAGACCGCGCTGGCCTGGTTGGAGAAGGTAAAAAAGGTCCCGGCCTCGACACCGGTGCGCGATTACTCGCTGGAGCCGCGATTCAGCGAGCTTTCCTTCCTGCACGTCGCGGCCTGGACCTTCGAGGCGGTCGGCTTGAGCGCCATTGCGCACCGCATCGAGGCATGGGGTGGGGTGCAAGCCATCGAAAGACTTAATCTTGACGGTCTCTTGGCGCTTTGGCACCCTCCATCCGCCAACTGACCACTGATCGAGCAAGGCGGCCGCAATGATCAAGTCTGAACTTGTGCAACGTATCGCCGCCCAGAATCCTCACCTCTACCAGCGCGACGTCGAGAACATCGTCAACGCGATCCTCGGCGAAATCACCAATGCCATGGCGCGTGGTGACCGCGTCGAGCTGCGCGGTTTCGGCGCCTTCTCGGTCAAGCACCGGCCGGCCCGCACCGGGCGCAATCCGCGCACCGGCGCCCATGTCTCGGTCGAGCAGAAATCGGTGCCGTTCTTCAAAACCGGCAAGGAAATGCGCGAGCGGCTGAACAAGACCGGCCCGGTTTAAGGGCCCCAGGCTTCCTGGATTTGCGAGGGTGCTATTCTCGTGGCCGGGCAAAGCCGTCCGAAGGACGGCGTCGCTTCGCTTGCCTATGCCCGGCTACTGGTGCTTTCGAGAGGCGTCACCGTGTTCCGCAAGGTCGTGACTTGGATCGTCATCATTCCGCTGGCCGCGGTCATCGTCGCCTTCGCGGTGGCCAATCGGCAGGCGGTGACGGTGTCGTTCGATCCGTTCGCGGCGGCGGCGCCCGCTTATGCGGCGACCCTGCCGCTGTTTGCGATCCTCTTTGCGGTGCTGATCCTCGGCGTGCTGATCGGCGGCATCGCCGCCTGGGTCCGCCAGGGCAAATGGCGGCGCGCCGCCCGCCGGCTCGACGGCGAGGTGCGCGCGCTGCACGACGAGATGGATAGCATCCGCCGCCGCTTTGGTACGCCCGAGAAACCAAAGCCCGCGCCAGAGCCAAACCCCCTGGCAGTGATCCCGCCGCCCCTTCCTTGACGGCTGCCGCGGTTCCGCTTTGCCGGGAGGGGGCGAAGGCTGCTAGAACCCCGGCCATGCCGCTGATCGTCAAAATATGCGGGCTGAAGACCCCGGAAGCGCTTGATGTGGCGCTGGAATCCGGCGCCGATCTGCTCGGCTTCGTGTTCTTTCCGCCGAGCCCGCGCCATCTCGGGCTGGACGCCGCGCGCGCGCTTGGGCTGCGGGCCAAAGGCCGCGCCGGCAAGGTCGCGCTCACCGTCGATGCCGACGATGCGACGCTCGCTGCCGTGGTCGAGGCGCTCAAGCCCGACATGCTGCAATTGCACGGCGTTGAGCCGCCCGAACGGGTGACGGCGGTGCGTACGCGTTTCGGGCTGCCGGTGATGAAGGCGATCCCGATCGCCGGGCGCAAGGACCTTGCGCGCATTGAGCTCTACAAGAAGGTCGCCGACCGGCTGATCTTCGACGCGCGCGCGCCGCAAGGCGCTACAAGGCCGGGCGGGCTCGGCACGCCGTTCGAATGGACCTTGCTCCAGGACATCGATCCCGGAATTCCGTTCATGCTGTCGGGCGGGCTGCACGCCGATAATGTGATCGAAGCCTTGCGCGTCACCCGTGCGCCCGGCGTGGATGTGTCGTCCGGCGTCGAGCGCGCACCCGGCGAGAAAGATTTGGACAAGATCCGCGCCTTCGTCCGCGCCGCGCGTGCCGCCGACGCGGGGCTTAGCGCGGCCAAGGCGATGAGCAGCGCATGACCGCGCAACAGCCCAATTCGTTCCGTACCGGCCCCGACGAGCGCGGGCATTTCGGCATCTATGGCGGCCGCTTCGTCGCCGAGACGCTGATGCCGCTGATCCTCGACTTGGAGAGGGCCTATACGGCGGCCAAGGCGGATCCGAAATTCCAGAAAGAGATGGACGGTCACCTGGCGAATTATGTCGGGCGGCCGTCGCCGCTTTATTTCGCCGAGCGCCTAACGCAGCATTTAAGAAAGACGGCCTCCGGCCTTTCGGCTGGCGGCGCGAAAATCTATTTCAAACGCGAGGAGCTCAATCACACCGGCGCGCACAAGGTGAACAACGTCCTCGGCCAGATCATGCTGGCCCTGCGCATGGGCAAGACCCGCATCATCGCCGAGACTGGCGCCGGCATGCATGGCGTCGCCACCGCCACGCTGTGCGCCAAGTTCGGCCTGCCCTGCATCGTCTACATGGGTTCGGTCGACGTCGAGCGGCAAAAGCCGAACGTGCTGAGGATGCGGATGCTCGGGGCCGAGGTTCGCGCCGTCGAGTCGGGTTCTAAGACGCTAAAAGACGCCATGAACGAGGCGCTGCGCGACTGGGTCACCAACGTCGCCGACACTTTTTATTGCATCGGCACGGTGGCCGGTCCGCATCCTTATCCCGCCATGGTGCGCGATTTCCAGTCGATCATCGGCCGCGAAACCCGCGAGCAGATGCAGGCCGCCGAAGGCCGGCTGCCGGATTCGCTGATCGCCTGCATCGGCGGCGGCTCCAACGCCATGGGCCTGTTCCATCCGTTCCTCGACGAGCGCGCGATCGAAATCTACGGCGTGGAAGCGGCCGGCCACGGCTTGCCGAGCGGCCAGCACGCGGCTTCCATCGCCGGCGGCAGACCGGGCGTACTGCACGGCAATCGCACGTATCTGCTGATGAATGACGACGGCCAGATCGAGGAAGCGCATTCGATTTCCGCCGGCTTCGATTATCCCGGCATCGGCCCCGAGCACGCCTGGCTCAACGACATGGGCCGCGTGAAGTTCTTGTCGGCGAATGACGACGAGGCGGTGGCGGCGTTCCAGCTTTGCAGCAGGCTCGAGGGCATCATCCCGGCGCTCGAGCCGGCGCATGCGCTGGCGCGCGTGCTCGACCTCGCGCCGCAGAAGCCGAAGGATCACCTGATGGTGGTCAACCTCTCCGGCCGCGGCGACAAGGATCTGGATTCGGTAGCGGCATTTCTCGCGAGCAAAAAGAAATGACCACCCGCATCGACCGCCGCTTCGCCGCGCTGAAAGCCGAGGGCCGCGCCGCGCTGGTGACCTTCACCATGGCCGGCGATCCCGACTACGGCACCTCGCTGGCGATTGCCAAAGCCCTGCCTAAGGCCGGCGCCGACGTGATCGAACTCGGCATGCCTTTCACCGATCCGATGGCCGACGGACCCGCGATTCAGGCCGCCGGCGTGCGCGCGCTGCGCGCCGGACAGAACATGATCAAGACGCTCAAGCTGGTGCGCGAATTCCGAAAAAATGACGATGCGACGCCTATTGTGCTGATGGGCTACTACAATCCGATCTATATCTACGGCGTCGATCGTTTCCTCGCCGACGCCAAGGCCGCCGGCGTCGACGGCTTGATCGTTGTCGATCTGCCGCCCGAGGAAGACGACGAACTCTGCCTGCCGACGCTGAAAATGGGCCTCAACTTTATTCGCCTCGCCACGCCAACCACCGACGACAAGCGGCTGCCGGCCGTGCTCAGCAATACTTCCGGCTTCGTCTATTACGTCTCGATCACCGGGATTACCGGCGCGGCGGCACCCGACACCGGTAAAGTCAACGCCGCGGTTGCACGCATCAAGCGCCACACCAAATTGCCGGTGGCGGTTGGTTTCGGCGTCAAGACCGCCGAACATGCCCGCGCCATCGCGTCCAGCGCCGACGGGGTGGTAGTCGGCTCCGCGCTGGTCGACGCGCTGCGCGCGAGCCTCGACAAGAACGGCAAAGCCGGGCCGGATACTGTCAAAACGGTGACGTCGCTGGTGTCGGCGCTCTCCGACGGCGTGCGCTCTGCCCGCCGCTTGGCGGCGGAGTGACGCCGTCACCATCCGCGATGGCGGATGGTCCAGTAGCCACGAAAAGTTCATTGTGGCAGCGTAAGTGACGAATGCATATCTCTGCGATTACTGGATGCCCGCTTTCGCGGGCATGACAGTGGAGCAAAAATGAACTGGATCTCC
>CAVRUP010000012.1:0-124931 GCA_963724335.1 uncultured Alphaproteobacteria bacterium
GATTGCCGGCTCATATCCTGCAAAAGCCCGCGCATCGCGTCGAGTTCCGTGCCGAAGCCCGCCCAGTCTCCGGATTTCAATCGCTCGATTGCTTGATTGTAGTGGTCGAGCGCCTCCCGCGCCCGGTCTGCCACAGGGCCTGCGAGCGGCGTTCCCATTGCGGCGCTCTGGGACCGCCGGCGCGGCGCCGGGTTCGAAGAGCGCCGACAACGCCTCGGCGAGCGTCTCCTTCATCACCACATGCTCGCCATAGGCTGCGATCACGCGCTTGAGCTCCGGCAATTGTCCCTGCACCGCCCGCAAATAGAGCGGCGATACATAGAGAATCGAGTTCTCGATCGGGATCACAAGCAAGTTCCCGCGGATCACCCGCGAGCCCAATTGGTTCCACAGCGTGAGTTGTTGGGAGATGTCAGTGTTCTGATTGATCCGCGCCTCGATCTGGAACGGCCCGTAGACGAGCTTCTCTTTGGGAAACTCATAGACAATCAGCTTGCCGTAGTCGGGCGGATCGCAGCGCGCGGCGAGCCAGGCGATCATGTTGTCGCGGCGGCTCGGCACCATAGGGAGCATGAGGAAAAACTCGGCCTGCGGCTCCCCGGGCAGCCGCATGATGATGTAGTAAGGCGCCATCAAGGCGGTGCCGCCGCCGCCCGGCTGACGTGGGAATTGCCAGAGATCCTCGCGGTTATAGAAAACGTCGGCCGCCTCCATGTGGTAGGCTTGATAGATCCGCGCCTGAATCAGGAACAGGTCCTCGGGATAGCGAATGTGTTTCTGCAAGTCCGGAGGCATGGCCGCGAACGGCTTAAACAGGCCCGGAAAGATGCGCTGGTACGTCGCGGCGATGGGGTCTGCGGAATCCATCAGATAAAAATCGACGGTCCCGTTATAGGCGTCGACGACAACCTTTACCGAATTGCGAATGTAATTGAGATCGAGAGTCTGCACCGGCTGCGCATAGGGAAAATAGTCGCTCGTCGTATAGGCGTCCTGCATCCAGAACAGCCTTCCGCCGCTGATTACCAAATACGGGTCGTGGTCGAGGCGGAGGAATGGGGCGATTGTGCGCACCCGATCCTGGATGGCGCGGTGGATCATGATCCGGCTGTTGCCGGTGATGTAGCTCGACAGCAGCAGGTTCATGTCACTGAAGTACCAAGCGAAGAGATTCTTCCGCAGAAACCCGCCGATAGGAACGCCGCCGGTGCCGTTATAGGCCGCGTAGATATTGTCTTTTCCCTTCGGATAGTCGAACTCCGGCGTGCTCCCTTTGACGATGACGTAATTGTCGGTCTCTTCGCCGTAATAGATGCGCGGCTCGCGGATGTCGGGGCCGCCGGTCGTCACTGGAGGAATATCGCGCAGATAAAACAGCGGCAGCCCTTCGGCGCTCTTGCGGGTGACCGGGCTCATCACCACGCCATTGCCGTGGGTGAAAAGGACGTGGCGGTTAACCCATGTCTGCGCGTTCGGCGGCAGCAGCGAGGATTTCAACTCGCGGGCCGAAAGCATCACGCTTTGGTACGCCCCGTCGAGCCAATAGCGGTCGACGTCCACGTCATGGAATTTGTAATAGGTACGGATCTCTTGCAGCTGCACGTAGGCATCCATCAGCGGACGCCAGTCCCATAGCCTTATGTTGTCGATCGTTGCCTTATTGGCCTCGAGTGTCTTGAAGGTGAGGTCCTGTTCGGCGGCAAACGGCTTCGCTGTGATCTGATGGAGATTGTAGGCCTGCCGGGTCAGCGCGATGTTACGTTCGATGTAGGGCTTTTCCAGTTGCAGCTCGTTCGGTTTGACGAATACACGCTGGAATAATCCCGGGATCACTTCGGACAGCAGGAAGGAGCTGCCAAAGACTAGCACCACTGCTGCCACGGGAATTCGATAGGTGCGCACCCTGACGTTTGCCCATGCGGCAAATGCCGCAACAATCGAAAGGCCGATCAGCAACCAGAGAACGGGTATCTCCACATGGACGTCGGTGTAGCTTGCGCCGACCACCACCCCGTTGTCGCCGTAGAGCAGCAGATAGCGGTCGAGACCGTAGGACCACGCCTTCACCGCGAAGAAGAAGCCGAGCAGCACCGAGCCGTGGGCGATCGCTGTCGGCGACATCGATCGGCGCTGGACGTCGTACTCGATATCGCCGCACACCCAATAGATTGCTCCGGCGAAGAGCGCGCTCAGGAAAAGGCGTGAGAAACATCCAATTCTTGATTACGACATAGGCGGGCAGTGAAAAGAGATAGAAGCCGATGTCTTTGTCGTAGAGTGGGTCGCTTGCGCCATAGGGCACCTGATAGAGGAACCGCAAGTAGACGCCCCAATTGCCGACCTCTCCCCAGGCGACGAGCATAGCAAGGAGGCCGGCGCCGACGGCGATGATCGCTACGCCACGGCAGCCGATGGCGCGTTAATTTCAACATCTCAGGTAAGGTCGTAACGCCGGTGGGTTTCCAGTCGAAATCAGCGGCATGCTGCTGTCCAGCGTGATCTGGCGAAGCGGAACGCAAGCCATCCATTCACCCAAAGGATGATGGCGGTCGCCACGAAGACGGCAAAGAAAACTTCGACTTTGGCGACGATGGTCGTCCGGAAGACGCCAAAATAGCCAATCGCGGAAAACCACAGCCAATCAACCAAGAAGTCGCTCGTGAGTCCCAGCAGAATCAGGCAGATCGCCAAGATGATGGCAACGATCATGAGCGCCCGTACGGCGCCTCGCCACGGCACCTGACGCTTGGGTCCAGTGATTCCGATCGTCATGGTTTGATCCGACGGCCCCAGATGACCGAGGTTCGGTTCGAGCGCTAGCATCGCGATGTTGCCGAGCTTGGTCAAGCTAACGATCGGTCTTGCAACGTAAGCTTGATTCTTCTCGTTTGACTGAGTTATTGGACGGTTTTACGTTTTTGGTAGCCGGCTGGTCCCCTGCCAGCCTCGATGGCAGTTGGGTGATGCTTTTTTCGCACGCAATGGGATGTCGGAAAATTTTTAGCGAGGTCTTCTCGCGCCTGATCTCGGGCGAAGTGTCGATGCATGGCGGAGCGCCGCCTCCGCCACCTCATGCAGGGCCAGCGATGGATAAAAGGCCGTCCCATTCGCCTTTGATGCTGTGGACGGCGCCCACCCTGTGGCATTGCGGCTCCGGCCCAGCTCCAGCGTGTGTTCGAACTCGGCGAAAACTCTATCCGCCCTTTTGCCGGCGCCGTAAAGTTAGCCCAGGATCGTATACGCCGAGGCGCAAGTCGGCGCCAACTGTAGTCAAAGCCGTGCAAGAAATATCCGGAAATCAGTCTGCTAACTCATGAATCCCCTCATTTTTAGAGGGGCCCATAGAGGCCAGTGAAAGCGGGTAGTTGGTTGAGCATGGCGCCGAAGCGTTCAACCAGCGGCCGCAGGCGGGCCTCTGGCATCATGGGTATCAGTTCGTAGAGCATGGTGCCCTGACGAAACAGCGAATGAGTGCGCTGTTTTGAGGTGTTGGACTTCAGATGGCGGTCATAGCCAAGTGCCTCACCCGCGGCTCCCAGCAAGGTGAGCAGGGCGATGGCAAAGGCGCTCAACAGCCAGAGCCGGTCGCGTCGTTGCGGGGTGCTGACACGTATCGAAGCCATCCCCATGCCGAAACGCAGATCCTTCGTATCGCGAAACCCCGACTCGATGCTCCAACGTTTTCCATAGGTTGCCATCAGTTCCTTGGCGCTTAACGTGGTCGTGCTGGCGGCCAGACACCAAGGCTCTTTCATATCCTTGGCTTGAACGCAGACAACCGTGCCCACCTGATAGTCGTCAGCCGTCACCCGGGCATTGCGCAAGGTTCGCGCTCGCCCGCCTGCGCCGACCCACTCCGCTGCCGGGCGCGTTTCACCTTCGGCAGACGTCACCGCAATATTGCCGCGGAATCGTATCAGAAAGTCGAACTTCAACTCTTCGCTGAGAACTCGATACAGCTTTTGATCGCCAAACCCGCGATCCGCCACGATCAGCACCTTGACGGCCGCCGGCAGTGCCTCGGCAAGCCGCACCAGGACGCGATACTCGTAGGCGTTGCGATGGTTCTTCAGCGTCGTCTTGTCAACGGTGAGCCAGATCAGCGGCGTCGAGCGACCATGACTGCTGAGCAGCGACAACATGATCGTCGACTGGTTGTCGGCATCGAAGTCGGTCCAATCCATCGCCACGACAATTGCCGGCCGCTGCCCCACCACATAAGCAACCCAGCGCATAAATAGCGCGTCGACCTCAATCCCCCGGTTGGACAACAGCCGGTCCACTTGCTTGACGGCATGTTTGGTCAGCCGTCCCCGCGCCAGCGCCAACCCTTGCCCGATCGTATTTACCGCCAAAGATGCGCTACCGATAACCCCAAGCGTCGCATTCGCCAGCGAATAGACCCGCTTGGCATGAACATCCTCGGCAAACAACTCATTCAAGAATTGATGCGTGCTTTCAAACGTAATCCCCTTGCTCCGCGCCATCGCCATTTCCCTTGCTTGGGGTAATTTGACGGCCAGATACTCCTACTCTCTCGGCTTTCAATATTTCAGGCAAAACCACCTTAAAAAATAACCGCCGCCGATTTTTTCGGAAAGAATGCCCGTATCTCTTGATTTTTTTATTTCAAAAAATGAGGGGATGGTTGAGGTCCGCTAATGCTGTTGAAACGCCAGCGGTCAGTCCTCGGCCGCTGCTGGTCTATGACGGCGATTGCGGGTTCTGCGGCTACTGGGCGCGCTACTGGCAGAAGCTCACGGGCGACAGTGTCGATTACCGGCCGTATCAGGACGTGGCGGCGCAATATCCCGACGATCCCGCTCGCCGATTTTCAGCGCGCCGTGCAATACATCACGCCCGACGGACATCATGCGAGCGCCGCCGAGGCCAGCTTCCTGACCCTGAGCCACGCGCGCGGCAAGGGAATCTGGCTCGCGCTCTATAGAAAGCTGCCCGGTTTCGCGGCCATCTCGGAACTGGCTTACGCCTTCATCGCCGCGCACCGCTCGGCCTTTTATCGCATCAGCCTGTTTCTGTGGGGCAGAGGACTACGAACCGCCGCGACACGATCTTGTCTCATTCCTGTTCCTGCGCCTGTTCGGGCTGATCTACCTTTCGGCCTTCGTCTCCTTCGGCGTGCAGGCGCAGGGCCTGATCGGCAGCCATGGCATCCTGCCACTGGCCGAACTGGTCGATGCCGTCGCCAGCCGTGTCGGGCCGGAGCGTTTCTTCCTGATGCCGATGGTGTTCTGGTGGAACGCCAGCGATTTCGCCATCCAGGCCGTGTGCTGGGCGGGGGCGGGGCTGTCGCTGCTGCTGGTCTTCAATCTGCTGCCGCGCCTGAGCCTGTTTCTGCTCTATGTGCTCTATCTCTCGCTGTTTTATGGCGGGCAGGTCTTCATGACCTACCAGTGGGACACGTTCCTGCTGGAGGCCGGGTTTCTCGCGCTGCTGCTGAGCTTCGCCACGGCGCCGGGCATCTGGCTGCTGCGCTGGCTGCTGTTCCGCTTCATGTTCATGTCGGGCGTGGTCAAGCTGCTGAGCGGCGATCCCAACTGGTGGAACCTGTCGGCACTGTCCTATCACTTTCTCACCCAGCCGCTGCCCACGCCGCTGGCCTGGTACGCCGCGCATCTGCCGCCGAGCGTGCTGAAATTCGCCACCGGCGGCACATTTTTCGTCGAGCTGGTCCTGCCGTTCCTGATCTTCTGCCCGCGCCGGCTGCGTTTCTTCGCGGCCTTCGGCATCCTCCTGCTGCAAAGCTGCATTTTGATCACCGGCAATTACAACTGGTTCAATCTCCAGACCATGTTGCTGTGCCTGCCGCTGTTCGACGACGCGGCGCTGCAAAAGATATTGCCGCGGCGCCTGATCCGGCTGCTGCCCGTCCGCGCGCAAAACAAAATGCGCCGCGAAGGGCGGTTACCGTCATCGTCGGCGCATTGGCGCTGCTGATCGTGTTCTGCAGCCTGGTGCAGATGGACGAGCGTTTCGGCGGCAGCCCGCCCGTCGTGGCGCAGACGATCGACCGCCTTATCGAACCGCTGCACATCGTCAGCAGTTACGGCCTGTTCGCGGTCATGACCACGAAGCGCAACGAAATCGTCATTGAGGGTTCGGACGACGGCGTCGAATGGCGCGAATACGAATTCCGCTACAAGCCCGGCGATGTCGCGCGCCGCCCGCGCTGGAACATCCCGCACCAGCCGCGCCTGGACTGGCAGATGTGGTTCGCCGCGCTCGACGACCCGCGGCGCCTGCCGTGGTTTTGGCGTTTCCTCCAGCGGCTGCTGGAGAATGAACCGGCGGTGACGGCGCTGCTGGAAAAGAATCCCTTTCCGGACAAGCCGCCGCTGCTACGTGCGCGCGCAGTTCTACGACTACACCTATGCCGACAGCGACGGAAAAAGCGAAGGGCATATGGTGGGACCGGCGGTTGCTGGGGCTCTACTTCCCCGCGGTGCATCTGAAAGGCGAATGACTGCGCGCTTTAAAATCTTGCTCTTGGTTGCGTCTTCGTCTCTGCTTGTCTAACTTTGGTGGCTACGTGGGTCCTTGATTGTCATGTAAAAAAGCTTCGGCCTGATAATCGGGAACCTTTCAATACTCCGAGGATTAATCCAATTGTTAGCGGGGATTTGGTCGCGCTATTTGCGGGTCAGTTTGTGGGTGGGTTGCACAAATTCTCGAACTCATTTCTCTGTGTGTGCCGATTTGATTCTCCCCGCCCCGCGGCACCACTCGCACAACTGCGGAAATAACCATTGTTACGCGCCATAACTCATTAACGAATTGCTAACTGACAATTAACTGCAAAAAAACCGGATGGGGAATACCGTACCGGCGGATACCGATAGCCGAAATATGTTCAGAGACTTTTTCTCCGTCGCCCACAAGCGCGGCTGGTGGCTGGTCATGCTCGCCGGGCTCGTCTCCTTTGCGGCGAGTTTCAGCGCGCTCATTAGTCTTCGCTCCTGGCTGGGCCGCCACAGTCATCCCCACCACTTCCAAGACTGTTCTCTCGGCTGTCCTCGCCACGGTCATTGCCCAGTTTGCGATGATCCTGACCGGCGCCGCCGTCACCCAACATAAAAGCCGGGAAAACGAGCAGATACGCACCGCCATCGACAGCATGGCGCAAGGGCTGTGCATGTTCGACGCCGCGGAGCGGCTGGTCGTCTGCAACTCGCAATACTATGAAATGTACGGTCTGACGCCGGCCGACGTAAAACCGGGATCCACGCTGTCCGAAGTGCTGGCGAAACGCGTCGCCAAAGGCACGTTCGCGCGCGATCCCCATCAATACCGGCAAGAATTTCTGACCGCGGTTGGACAAGGGCGCACCATCGTGCACGAAGTCAAGTCCACGGGTGGGCATCTCTTGCTGGTCACGAATTATCCAATGAAGGGCGGCGGCTGGATCGGCACGCATGAGGACATCACCGAGCGGCGGGCGGTCGAGCAGCAGCGCATGGCCACCCAGCAACAGGAAGAGCGCCGCTCCGTAATCGAGAGCGCGATCTCGACGTTCCGCAAGCGCGCCGAAAGTCTCCTGCAAACTGTGGCCGACAGAGCAGGTGAAATGCGCTCAACAGCGACGGGCCTGTTCAACGCGTCCGGCCATACGTCGCAACGCGCCGAAAGTGCGGTGCAGATGTCGAATGAAGCCGCAACCAACGTCAAAACCGCGTCGATTGCCGCCGACGAAATGTTGAATTCAATCACGGAAATCGGACAACAACTCAATCAGACGGCTGAAGCGGTGAGGCTCGCGGTCGGCGAAGCGCAGCTGACCAATCACGATATTGGCGCGCTGGCGCAGGCCGCGCAGAAGATCGGTGACGTCGTCAAACTGATCCGCGCCATCGCCGGGCAAACCAATCTGCTGGCGCTCAACGCCACCATTGAGGCGGCGCGCGCCGGCGAAGCCGGCCGCGGCTTCGCGGTCGTTGCTTCCGAGGTGAAATCGCTCGCCGTGCAGACCGCGAAAGCGACCGAGGATATTTCCAGCCAGATCATGGAAGTGCAGAACTCGACCGGCAAGGCCGTGGAAGCGATCGGACGGATCGCCCACCGCATGCGGGAGATCGATAACTATACGTCCGCCGTCGCCGCATCGGTGCAGCAGCAGACCGCGGCGACCGGAGAAATTTCGCAAAACGTGACAAGTGCTGCTGACGGCGCCAAGTTGATTGTCACCGTGTTGAGCGAAGTGTCCGGTGCGACCACCGAAGCCCAACAGTCGGCGCAGACCGTGCTCGCGGCGTCGAAATCGGTGGAAGAGGAAACCACCAATCTGCGCCGTGAAGTCGAAAGCTTCCTCACCAAGGTGGCGGTCTAGCTGAAAAGGCCGGGCAGCCGGCAAAACAGAGCGGCGATCGCTGCTGTCACCGGATCACATAGTACAGCCTAACGATGATGAGCGTCCGGCGAATTTGCTCGGCTTGCCGGTTGCTCTAAATACGCCGCGATTTTTTCGAGCGGCACGCCGTCGAGGCCAGACACGATGACATTCAATCGTTCGTTGATGAGACGGTAGCTTTCGCCGCCCTTCTTTTCGAGGCGGTAGCCTTCACGCTTCGCAGGCTGCCGAATTGCAAATTCGCGTTGCATCTTTTCACCGTTTGAAGTGCGGCAATAGTCCAGCACCATTTCGCGAGTGCTTCAATCGCACGCACGGATATTGTTCTTGAGTATGTCAGCACTGCTGACGCTGTGAATGAAATCAGTTTGCATAAGGCAATCAATCTGGCTAGCGGGCCATGCCGAACGCGCGCATAGTTGTGCCATGAACCGGATTTAATGCAATTGCGGGGCTGTCTATAAGGAGGTCAACGCCGAGGGTCGTACGCGTGACTTAAACCTCTTCAAATGCCTCGTATGTGGGAAAGAAATAACCTCAGCGAAGGCTTATAAGGCTGGAGACCTGCGCCTTATCGCGCGTCCGAAGCCGGGTCGAGAATAATGCCTGAGTCAGTAAGCACACCCCAAAAAATTCTGGTTGCCGCGATATTCTGCGTTATCATTGTCCTAATAGTTTATGTAACTTACGCGCATTGGTCCCATCTCTGACCACCGCGAGCGCCCACACGACCGCCGGTCCTCGAAGCGATGGGCGTTTCGTCCGATGTCGGCATGGGTGCCATCCGCTTCAGCCTCGGCCGTGGAACGACGCGCGACGAAATCGACGCAGTGGTCGAACCTCTGACTAACATATTTGCCACTGCGGTATGACAAGCCGCGCGATCAGAAAGAGCGGTCACGGCCATTCGGAAAGGCTCATGGGTACTGCGCAGCCGACAGAAGGGCTGATCGGGTCCTACGCCCGGTGGCGATCAAGCCGTCTTGGTCAGATCACCGATGCGCTGGAGCAGCGACTTCTCTTCGAACTACTCGGCACAGTTGCGGGCAGACGGCTCTTGGACGTCGGCTGCGGCGATTGTGCGCTTGCATCGGAACTTGCTCGGCGGGGAGCAATTGTAACGGGGCTCGATGCAGACTCCGCGATGATTGCTGCGGCGCGACGGCGCACCGCAAGCGAGGCCATCCAACTACATCTCATTGAGGGGCAGGCAGAAAGACTGCCGTTCGATGACGCGACTTTTGACTGCGTTCTTGCGGTGACCGTGCTTTGCTTCGTTCGAGATGCCGAGCGAGCCGTCGCAGAAATGGCGCGCGTCCTGAAACCCGGCGGGCGGCTTGTCATCGGTGAACTCGGGCGGTGGAGCTAGTGGGCCGCACACCGTCGCATTCGCGGCTGGCTTGGCGATCCGACGTGGCGCGCCGCCACGTTCCGCACGGCGTCGAAACTTCGCGGGCTTGGCCGTGCCGCTAGGCTTGATGTGGTCGAGATACGCGGGGCCGTACATTATCCGCCCCACGGGATAGCTGCGCAGGTCCTTGCTCCAATCGATCTGCAGCTTGGTCAGAGAACGACTTTTGGGGCAGCTTTCATTGCCGTGTTGGCTACCACCCCACCTGATTCGGAAGGTAATTGATGTCATGAAGACGCACGTCGACATCGCCCCGCGCCCACTCATCTGCCTGCCTCCTGGGCCTATGCAGCTTTTGCCATGCAGATGCCATGCAGATTATTTTGTTCTGCATGGCAGCTTTTCTTGCGTTCAAATTGATCCGATATGTATTGGACTTTTGGCGCGCCCGAAGAGATTTCGAACTCCTGACCCCCAGATTCGTAGTTTGGAGTTTGGTGCCGTCGTCCTGAAAGGGGACGCGCACTGAGCAATATTTCTAAGGAAATGGGAGGTGTTCCACTGTTCCCAGCCCACCCAAGCTCGGCTCGTCACTGACGGATAAGAAGGACGTCGCTCAGAGCGAAATCTACGCCGCTGCCGAACATCGAGTTGCATGAATGGCATGTCAGATGCCCTTGGAAAAGCTAGAACGGAAGTGTGAAGGAGCGACGTGGCTATCTGCCGCTAACGGATGTCGCTAATGCCGCAAATATGCACTTTAAGTTATTGATTTTGCTATCTGTCGATCCCTTCACACGGGAGAGGCGTCAGGTTCAATTCCCACGCGCCAACCAAAAAGCCACTGAAAATTGAGCACTTCTGAAGAAGTTATCTGCCGCTACTGACTGCCGCTACAGGCCACTGCTCGCGAATTAGCCGATCTTGCGCGCGGGTGCCAGCAACGAATGGACTACCTTGCGAGCGGCAGGCGCGACACATACCCACTAACGCCACCCGGCGGTTATGAGGAAAGCAACGGACTTCATCAATCGCAAGATCTGCTGCAATGGTCCACGCTTTTCGCTATTTGCGACTGTCGCCAATTGCTGCCGCCAATGTCGCCAATGATCCAGGTAAATCATTGATTTTATTATATGGTGGGCCCGGGAGGACTCGAACCTCCAACCAGACCGTTATGAGCGGTACGCCCTCCCCGGAAAAGCCGATAAAATCTAACGATTAACGTGGCGTTCGATCACGTTTGACGACGTTTGTTCTCGTTTGGTTGCGGCGTATCGTTGGTCAATCGTTGGTCAAGAACGGCGGCTTCCTGAAACTGGTTTCCTTCAAGAACTGGACGCCAACAAGGAGCGCCTGAGCATTCCTAAACGGCCGCGGATCGATCCACGCGGGCAGCTAACGTATGTCTCACGCATACGTGTAACGATGTGTAATGCCTCCAAGCGGTTTCGCCGCTATAGAGGCTCAATCGTTCTCTGGGAGAGACAACTATGCACCGCTTTTGTGCCTTGCTCGTCGGCGCAGCCTGTGCCTTTGCGCCCTTCGCGGTGCAAGCCGAGCCCGCCGTCGTGATCCCGCCGCCTGCGGTGGAAGTGCCGGCGTCAGCTTCGGGCCTAGAGACCGCTGTGCTCGCTGGCGGCTGCTTTTGGGGCGTGCAGGCCGTCTACCAGCACGTCAAAGGCGTCACCAATGCCATCTCCGGCTACGCCGGCGGCACAAAAAAGGATGCCGAATACGAGATCGTCAGTTCAGGCACGACCGGCCACGCCGAAAGCGTGCAGGTGACCTTCGATCCGCGGCAGATCTCCTACGGCAAGATCCTGCAAATCTATTTCTCGGTGGCGCACAACCCCACTGAGTTCAACCGCCAAGGCCCGGATTCTGGCACTCAGTACCGCTCGGAAATTTTTCCGCAGAGCGAGGCGCACCTAAAGACCGCGCGCGGCTACATCGCGCAACTCGACATGGCGCATGTGTTCAAGCGGCCGATCGTGACCAAGACCGGCACGATGAAAGCCGCGTTTTTCCCGGCCGAGGGCTATCACCAGGATTACGCCATCAAGCATCCCTACCAGCCCTATATCGTCTACAATGACGCGCCCAAGATCGAGAACCTGAAGAAGCTGTTTCCGGACCTCTGGCGCGAGCAGCCGGTGACCGTGGCAGAAGCCGATAAGGGACATTGACGGCGACGGTCCCTTCCCCACGAACCGCTTCGCGTAACCGCTCGACATCCCGAGAGCATTCTATGCTTCCGTCCAAGGATCGACTGACGATATGTTTTGCTCATATCGCCTACCAGATGCACGAGCGCTTCCTGCCGCGGCGGACCGGCATCAACAGCTTCGGCGTGCGCACGCACGATGAATTCGAAAAGCGTATCAGCGAAGCCGATGTCGTCGTCATATCCGGCATGTGGCGCAACGAATTATTGGAAAAGGCGCAGCGGCTTCGCTTCATCCAGTCAATCGGCGCGGGAACCGACCAGTTCGACCTTGAAAAACTAAAACAGCGCGGAATTCGTCTTGCAAGCGCGCAAGGCGTCAATATCCACGCTGTGTCTGAGCACGCGATGGCACTAATTCTCGCCATCGCACGGCGCCTGCCGGAAGCACGCGACAATCAGGTGAAGCACGTATGGCGCGGAATGATCTCCGATTTGAGCCAGCGCGAAGATGAACTCAGCGATAAGGTCTTGTTGATTTTCGGTCTGGGAGGCATTGGTAGCCGTCTGGCCACTCTAGCAAAAGCCTTCGGAATGCGCGCGATCGGAATTAAGCGCGATCCCTCCAAGGGTGGCGAGGCGGCCAATTCCGTTCACGGGTTTAGCGAACTGAAAGCCATATTGCCGCAGGCGGATTTCGTCGCTCTCACCTGCCCGCTCACGAAAGAAACCGAAAAGGTAATCGATACCGATGCCTTCTCGCGCATGAAGAAATCTGCCTATTTGATCAACGCGGCGCGTGGACGCTGCGTCGACCAGGCGGCCCTCACCAAGGCGCTGCAAGATAAAAAGATCGCCGGCGCCGGCATCGATGTGACGGTGGAAGAACCACTTCCGTCTTCATCGCCCCTCTGGGATTTTTCCAACGTCCTCATTACGCCGCACACGGCCGGTGAAACACGGCGATACGAAGAAAATGTACTCGATATCCTCTTGGAAAATCTTGAACACCTTTGGCGTGGGGAATTGATGCTGCGCAATCAGATTGTATGAGTGGATTACTCAGAGACAACGGCAGCCGTGTTCTTTCCGAAAATCATGGCCCACTGTAACGAGCCGAAGAAACTGACGAAAATGTCTCGGTTCTGCATGCCCCCTGAACGCTGGACGAAAGCTCCAGCCGATTGGTAATCGCCGATGACCTACGCCGGGATTGTCAGAACGCCGTCCCGTTGCGCAACCAGATTGAAGGGTAAATTCAGGAGTGAAAAGTCCACTGACCCCTCTTTAAGCGAGGCACGCGGTCTAGGCCAGCGCTTAATCCCATCCAAAAGCACCCGCGTAAATTATTGATAGGTCGCACCGCTGCCCGTGCTAAAGAATAAGCATGTCAGAGGACCTCGATCGCGATCTGAGATAGATGTAAGCGATGCACTCGGCGCTGTCGAAGTTGCCACGTTCGAGGCAGATGAATTGCTCAATCGCGTGGTGATCCGGACGCGATTGCCGACTGATAGACAAATCGATGCGTTTCAGGATGCTGCCGGAATACTGCATCATACCTACCATGCCATGCGGTTTGTGAGACGGGCGTTTGAACGCCGACACGAATGGCCCGATCCTTCCGACGAAGCACTGCAAATGACTAATTTTGCGCCATTAGCGGATGCTCTCGAAGACATGGAGGAAGCAAAGAGCCATCTTGGTTTAGCATTTTTTATATTTGAAGCTACGGCTGATCCCTCTCATTGGTCGAACATCATTGAGCCTAAAAAATACGCGGCGGTTTTCGAGCAAGTGAATACAGCACTTGAAAAGGTGAAGTTGGCTATCGAAAGTCTCTCAAACGTCGAGCTGACGCTAAGACAAACAGAAAGGCCCCGATGATGATCCGGGACCATTCAAGCGAATCGCCCATCCGATTGCATTAAATTCATGATTGCCAAGTATCGCGCTAGCCGTGTCGGCGTCACACATATTTCGAGCTATCCGTAAGATTTCTGTGCCTGTCGTAAATCAAATCCGGAAATATTGGTGATGCAGCCCGCCCAGGATCGGATGGCAAAGAATGTGTCCGGTCCGCTCAATGGCGCGCGACACGGGCGCGTCTTTATCTAGGGACAAATGCGTGCGTATCTCATTGTAATATTTCATGTATACTCTAACTCATTGAAGAGCCGAGATAAATTTCTTGCATTTTCCGATCGGACGGATTCTGTTGCGCGCATGATTCAGTCTGGCTTCCTGAGCGAAGAAGATCGTAAGGCGCTTACGGCGCTGGCGCGCGACGGGTCTTCGCCTTGCCGGGTGACGCGGCGTGCGAATGCCCTGGTCCTTCTCGACCAAGGGATGAGCTGTCAGGAAGTCGCCCATGTGCTGCTGTATGACGACGACACGATCCGCGGCTGGCGTAAACTCTTCGAGCAACGCGGGATCGAAGGCATCACCAGCTTCAATGTGGGCGGGAGCGCAAGCTATCTGAGTGTGAAGCAGGAGGACTATTTGAAGGCGTGGGTAGGCGCTGCGCTGCCGCGTTCGACACGTCAGATCGGCGCCTGGATCGAGAAGGAATTCGGGCTCGTTTATGAAAGCCGTTCGGGACTGATCGCGTTGTTGCATCGCCTGGGGCTCGAATATCACAAGCCGAACGTCATCCCGCGCAAGCTCGATGAAGAAAAGCAGAAGGCTTTCATTGCGAGCTACGAAAAGCTGCTGAATTCCTTGGGCGACGACGAGGCCGTGCTGTTTGCCGACGCCGTGCATCCGACTCATGCCGCGCGACCCGTCGGCTGCTGGGCGCCGAGCCAAGACAAGCTCGCGATCGAGCAGACGAGCGGGCGTCAACGCATCAACATTCACGGCGCGATTGATCTTGCGACCGGGCAAACCCGGATGATCGAGGTCGTAACCGTCAACGCCGTCTCGACGATCAGGCTGCTGCAATCGATCGAGGCGCTCTATCCGATGTTGGCGCTCATCCATGTCTTTCTTGACAACGCGCGCTATCATCACGCCAAGCTGGTGCAGGAATGGCTCGCCCGGCCCGAGTGCCGGATTAAGCTGCATTTCATTCCATCCTATTGCCCGCATCTCAATCCGATCGAGCGGCTGTGGGGCCTCATGCACAGAAACGTCACGCACAACAAATGCTACGCAACTTGCGCCCAATTCGCCGATGCGACGCTCGGGTTCCTACGTGAAACAGTTCCGGTAGCGGCCGGCAAGGCTGCAAATCTTGTAGGTGAGAGTCCTATGCCGTTAATTGCTCGGTTCAAACGGCTAGCATATCCGATGCGCGGGGAGGTAACAAACCGCGCTGTGCTCGGACGTAAACGCCACGGCCGCCTTCGGCATCTGTCAGGACGTCGAACGGTGGGAACGATCTGGGTGGCAGCAAACTTGGAGGCCCGAAGATTATCGAATGACTGCAGCCGCGTAATTCACGCCGTTCAGAAATCGTTGAACGGAGTATCGTGGTTTAGCCGACCCAGTGGGATTGTGGGGAAGGCCGATGTGACAGGGGAAGAAACGAGCAAGCGCACCCTGTTAGCCACCGTGGTAGGGGTCCGGGCATCCGAGAAAAGATTTGCAGAGATAACGCCGGGAAGGGCCTAGATGCAGCAGGGGCTCACAGCAACCTGCAAGGATTGTGGAGCAGAGCTACGGCAGAGTGAAACAAAGAATCTAGGTCTGACGCATGAGTCCGTTGTAGCGATGAGGACCCGGTAACGCGGGTCGAAGGCGTGGCCAACACGCTTACCCAAGAGGTAATACCTGGAGGGTGCGAAGGGGCTCTCGGTCATGACGGATGGAAGGTGTGCCACCGCACCGGACTCTGTGCCGGACTATGTGGACGCGGCACACGGCCATCGAACTGTGCAGTAAACCTGTAACGCGAGGGCGTATGCGAGTGAGCGCTTAAGCTTCCGCGAAACAGGGAAGACTGCAGAGGGACAGTCATGGTCGCCAACCGGACTCGTGAAATGCGACCGTCCGGGATGACAAGGGGGGCGTACGGAAACGCGAACCATGGACAAGGCTAAACGGGCACGCACCGCGGAAACGCCGAAACAGCCAAGCCCTGGCCTAAAGTTACGCGCGCCGTATCTCTATCCCGACCCGGAAATGGGCGGACCTCTGCGATTCGGTCACCGACAATTTTCGCATCATCAACCCAAAGGATTTTCGGGTTGTGACGTAAACGGGGTATACAAGCCTGTGTCGACCGACGCACCCGCGGCGACCCCGCTGCTGTGGGTGATTCGTGAAGCATTGAAGCTCACGGGGACGAAGTTTGGTTGCGGCGCCGGTCTCTGCGGAGCATGCATGGTGCATATCGATGGAAAGCGCGCGTTTTCCTGTCAGACGCAGATGTCCGAAGTGGCCGGGCGCAGTGTCACCAAGATCGAAGGGCTGTCATCGGACAGCTCGCATCCGGTGCAAAAGGCGTGGCTTGCCGAGCGCGTGCCGCAATGTGGCTATTGCCAGTCGGGGCAGATCATGAGCGCTGTCGATCTGCTCAAGAACAACCACAAGCCGACCCACGAGCAGATCGTCGAGCACATGAGCACCAATATCTGCCGCTGTGGCACCTATCCTCGCATCGTGCGTGCGATTGAACGCGCGGCCAGGGAGGCTTGAGCCATGACCGAGCACTTCCATTCGAACAAAACGAAAATAATATTTCTCGCCGCCGGGTGATGATCGGCGCGGCAGGTATGAGCTTCGTCATTGCGCTCGGCGGTCGCGCTGACGCCGCGACGGTCGCGTCGGAAGCTTCCGGCAAGGCGATAAATCCATGGGTGTCGATCGCGCCCGACGGCACCATTACGATCATGTCGGCGGCGACCGAGATGGGGCAGGGATCGATGACCTCCCCGCCGCTGGTACTGGCGGAGGAATTGGACGCCGATTGGTCCAAGGTGCGCGTCGTGCCGGCGCCCGTGATCGATCAGATCTATGGCAATTCCGCCTATTTCAACATGATCTACACGGCCGGCAGCAACGCGGTGCGCAGTTATTTCATGAAGCTGCGTATCTTCGGCGCGCAGGCGCGACGCGTCCTGCTCGACAACGCGGCGAAAAAGCTCGGCGTGCCAGTCGAAGAGTTGACGACCGAGCCGAGCGTGATCGTCCACGCCAAGTCCGGCCGGCGCCTCAGCTATGGCGAGATTGCCGCCTTCGCGGAAATCCGCCCGAGACGCCCATGATAACGAAGGAGCAACTCAAGAAACCTAGCGACTTCCGCCTTATCGGCAAGGATGTGATGCGCGTCGAGCTGCCGACAAAGGTGAACGGCAGCGCGCAGTATTCCATCGACGTGCAACTGCCCGGAATAGTCTATGGCGCGGTCGTGCGCGCGCCTGTCGAAGCTCGGGCCGGAGAAGTTTGACGAGGCCAAGGTCCGCGCCGTCGCCGGCGTGATCAAGACCGTGAAGCTGCCCTATGGCATCGGCGTGGTGGCCGAGACGCCGTGGGCGGCGTTCGAAGCGCGGCAGATCATCGCCGACAGCGCGTCCTGGAGCAAATCCGGCAAGGCCTGGGGTTTCGACAGCGAGACAGGCCAGGCCGCGTTTGCCGCGGTGGCGCGAGACCTGACCCAGCAAGGTAAGGATTGGTTCAGGACCGGTGATCTGCGAAGCGAGCTTGCCAAGGCGGCCGACACCGTGGATGCCTTGTATCTCTGTGACTACGCCTATCACGCGCAGATGGAACCGTTGAATGCCGTCGCGTCGGTGTCGCCATCGGGCGACACTGCCGAGGTCTGGACGGGTACGCAAAGTCCAACCACGGCGTCGGAAGCGACCGCAAAAGCACTGGGGATCTCGCGCGACAAGGTCACCGTCAATTACATGCTGATGGGCGGCGGGTTTGGCCGGCGTGGCCCGCGGGATTCGGACTTCACCATCGATGCGGTGCTGCTGGCGAAAGAGGCGGGCCGGCCCGTGAAGGTGATCTGGACGCGCGAGGATGACGTACATAACGGGCGATTCCGTCCGCTTTCGGCGCATTACTTGCGTGCGGGTTTGGATGCGTCGGGCACGCTCGTTGCGTGGCATCATCGCCATGTCGGTGATCGGGTCACGCCGGCTTTCGATCCGGTGCGCTACGAATTGAACAAGCGCAAGGACGGCATCTTGATGGCCGGTGCGGATTTGGCCGGTTACAACGTGCCGCACCAACTGGTCGAGGAGCTATTCGAGGACACCGGCGTAAGAACGGCGCCGTTGCGTGGCATCGGCTTTCTGGCCAATAAATTTGCAACCGAGACCTTCATGGATGAGATCGCGGTCAAACGCGGGCTCGATCCATTGAAGTTCCCTCTCGGTCTCTTAGGCAAGAATCCGCGCGGCACAAAATTGGTCGAGCGTGTGGCGCAGATGGCGGAGTGGGACCGCAAGCGCGACGACCGCGCGCTCGGTATCGCCTACATCGACTATGCCGGTACTCAGCTCGCTGGAATAGCCGAGGTGTCGCTCGATCGCGCAACGGGGGAGCCCAAGGTGCATGAGTTCTGGTGCACGATCGATTGCGGCCTCGCGCTGCAACCCGACAATATCGTGGCCCAAACCGAGAGCAGCATCGTGTACGGGCTGGGCTTGGCATTGAGCGAACGCATTACGATCAAAGACGGCGTTGTAGAGCAGTCAAACTTCTACGACTACCAAGTTCTTCGGATGAACCAAGTCCCCTTAATTTATGTAGAGGTTGTCCGAACCGACAATCCGCCAAGTGGGGTTGAGCAAATGGCGGCGCCGCTTGGGGCGCCGGCGGTCGGCAATGCCATCGCCCGGCTCACCGGGGTGCGGCTGCGTCATCCGCCGTTCACGGCGGAACGAGTGAAGAAAGGGTTTGGTTGATCTGCTTCGCCAATACGGCCCGTTGAGATCGCCAGTCGGCTCACTACTACGTCTGGGTTTAGGTTTTTGGCGCACACAGCTAAGGCGAATTAGTGTTTGCGCCGCTTTCGGTAGAGCGCGTCACAAGCCCTTTTTGTTGCGAAGCTTGGTTCAAAAATTCCGATCAGGTCACCTCGTGGATTTTGGCGATGACGATCAAACCGCCCGTAGCAGCAGCAGGCCGCCGGTCACGACGACAAGGATGACGGCGGTCGAGCCGAGCACGGTGGTGATGTGCCGCCAGCCGAGACCGATGATGGTCTTGATCGAGGTGCCGAGGCCGAGCGCGCCGATCGCCAGTAGCAGCCCCCAGGTCGAGGCTTCGACAGCGCGCTCTTGACCGGCGCGTAGACCGGCAGCAGCGACGGCAGCAGCGGCATGATGCTGTTCAGTGCGCATAGCACCAGGAACACGAAGGCGAATACCGGCACCGGCACGCGTGCCTCGCCGTGCTTGAGGCCCTGCCTGGTGAAATACCAGCCCACGCCCAGCACCACCGGCAGCAGCAGGAATACGCGGAACAGCTTGACGATCACCGCCGTGTTGCCGACCGCGGTCGAAACGGCATAGCCGGCGCCGACCACCTGGGCGACGTCGTGGATGGTGCCGCCCAGCATCACGCCGGTGGTCTGCGGATCGAAATGCAGCAGGATGCAGAGCGGCGGATAGACCAGCATGGCCAGCGTGGCGAGCGCGTTGACCGCCACCACGACGAAGGCGATGTCCGGCTGCTTGCCGGGATAATCCGGCACGACCGTGGACACCGCCAGCGTCGCCGAGGCGCCGCACACCGCGGTGCCAACGCCGACCAGCGCGCCGAAGCCCGGCCCCCGCCCGTACCAGCGCGCGAAAACAAAGCCCGAGGCCACCGTCGCCACCATCGCCACCACGATCAAGGCAGCGGTGCCCGGCCCGAGCGCGGCGATATCGGCCAAGCCGACGCGCAGGCCCAACAGCGCCACCGCCCAGCGCAGCACCGTGCTCACGCAGAAACGCATGCCGGGCAGCATGGCCGGACGCGCGGCGATCGGATTGAGCGCGATGCCGGCCACCAGCGCGATCACGATGTTCGGGATCGGGGCGACATGCGCGACATAGGGCGCGGCGACATAACCGATGACGGCGACGACCGCCGACATGGTCACCCCCGGCGCGTATGAGGCGGCCATGGCCATGGATGGCCGCAAAGCTTGCGAATTTTCAATCGTCACTAGAACTTCCCACCTTTCTTAGTGCATGCGCTTTTATGAGAACCAGTTTCCAGTTTGGAAACCAACTTCATCACCACTACGTCCGGGTTTAGGTTTTTCGGTATATACACAACCGACTATGAGTTCGTGTCGGCGAGTGCTGCTGACAGCGTTTCGGTCAACAGTCCACCGGAAAGCAACGTATTCAGTTCGCCAGGGGTTGCGATTTTGACCTCAACGTCAAAGAGTTTAGAGTCCCCGATAGGGGATCAGAAAACCCCACGCCTTTAGGCGGCTGGGATTGCGACATTTGCCGTGTAGACTGCGTAGATGGAGTCTTACAAGCGCGGCAGCCATACGGTCTGGGACTGTAAATACCACTTGGTGTGGGTGACGAAGTACCGATACGAGGTGCTGGGTGGCGACGTGGGAAAGCGGTGCCGGGAACTTTTGCGGGAGACGGCGCGGGCACATGAGATGGTGATTCACGCCGGCTCGATCAATCGCGACCACGTTCATTTGCTTGTATCGATCCCGCCGCGCCTGTCGGTGTCGCGTGCGGTACAGCATCTGAAGGGGCGGAGTTCGCACAAACTGCTGAGCGAGTTCGGGATACTGCGCAAGCGCTACTGGGGCCAGCACCTATGGGCACGGGGATATTGGGTTGCGAGCAGCGGCAATGTCACCGATGAGGTCTGGGCGGAATACATCAAGAACCAGACGCCGCCGGAGCCGGACGACAATTTTGCCGTTACCTAAGTCCGCCGCAGAGCGGACCGATCCCGGCTTTAAGCCGTAACATGAAGCCACCGCCTTTAGGCGGTGGAGTGTTCACTGCTGCCATCCTTCAGCGTAGCGGTGACGGAGGCGATCTTTTGCGGCGCGAATAGCATTGGCAATGACGTGATGGAAAAGCTGACTGCGTCGGCGATCCCGAGCGTGTCGATCGTGTCCGTGCCGTAGAACGCCAATGGCCAGATCCCCATATTGACCAGGTTCGAGCGGTGGATGCGTTCGAACGATTGCGCGATGACCGCTTTGACGCCGGCGAGATACGATGCCTTCGCCGCAGTGTCGCGCGAGGAGCCGCTGCCGTAATCGCGCCCGGCGAGGATAACGAGGCCGGTGCCCTCTTCTGCGTAGTGCTGGACTGCGTCGAAGATTGGCACGATATTGCCGTCCGGTAGCAGCTGCGTGAAGCTGCCGGTTTGCCCGCCTGCGAGCTTGTTTTCGAGCGTGTGATTGGCAAGGAAAGAACGCGCGACGATTTCGGGGCTCGCGCGCCGCGTGCCATAAGAGTTGAAGTCTTTCGGTAAAACGCCGCGAGACAAAAGAAATTGGCCGGCCGCGCTGCCGGCTTTGATGAAGCCGACAGGCGCAATGTGGTCGGTGTTGATGCCGTCGCCGAGCACGGCGATGGGCGCAGGCCGGTTATGGTGGGAGCATCGCCGGTGCCTGCGAAATATGGCGACGGCTTTAGATAGGTGCTCGCCTCGTCCCAATCGTAGAGAGCGCCGGGCCGGTAGCTCAGCGCTTCCCAGGCCTTGCGGCTGGCTTCGCTCGCCTTGATTTCGTTACCGCCGAACTTATTGGCGGTGGCCTCTGTCAGTGCGTTGACCTCCGCTTCGTCCGGCCAAATGTCGGCGAGATGCACGGACCGACCGTCCCGATCGCTGCCGAGCGGCTCGCGCGTGAGATCGCGGCGCACCGTTCCTGCCAGCGCGTAGGCTACCACCAGCGCCGGCGACATGATGAAATTGGCCTGCGCGTGAGGATGAATACGGCCGGGGAAATTGCGGTTGCCAGACAGCACCGCCGCGCAGCGCAGTTCGTTCTGATCAATCGCGTTGGCGATAGGGACTTCGATTGGGCCGGACATGCCGTTGCAGGTGGTGCAGGCAAATCCCACAAGATTGAAACCGAGCGCGTCGAGACTTTCTTGTAGGCCAAAGTGCGCAAGATAATTGGCAACAATCAGCGAGCCGGGCGCCAGCGAGGTCTTGATGCCGCTGGGGACTGACAAACCTTTTTTCACCGCGTTGCGCGCCAGCAGGCCGGCCTGCACTACGGCGCGTGGATTTGCCGTGTTGGTGCAGCTCGTGATGGACGCAACGACGATATCCCCGTTTCCGAAGCTGCGGCCGGCTTCCGGCACTTCGACGCGCCGGTCCTGCGGACAGAATTTCGCAAACGCCTGCGTCACGTTGTCGAGTGGCACGCGGTCCTGCGGCTGCGCCGGCCCGGCCACCGACGGCCGTAGGCCGTCGAGATGGAGTTCGAGCACGCGATCGAACGACAGACTTTCGTTGCCGTCGTTCCAAAGTTCCAGTTGCTTTGCCATGCGCTCAACCTTTTCGATCAGCGCGGGGGCACGGCCGTTCATCTCGAGATAGTCGAGCGCGCACTGGTCGATCGGGAAATAAGCGCAAGTGGCGCCATATTCAGGCGCCATGTTGGACGCCGTCGCGCGGTCAGGCACCGATAGGCCGGCGAGCGCCGGGCCGAAAAACTCGACGAACTGATCGACCACGCCGGTCTTGCGCAGCAGCTCAGTTAGATAAAGCGCGAGATCGGTCGCCGAGGCAGCGCCTTGCAAGCGGCCGGTGAGGCGCACACCTACCACCTTGGGCGTAACGATTTCCAGCGGCCGGCCGAGCAGCGCGATTTCCGCCTCCAGGCCGCCGACGCCCCAGCCGAGGATTCCGAGCCCGTTGATCATCGGCGTATGGCTGTCATTGCCGATTACCAACTCGGGATAGAGCCGTTCGCGACCGCCCACGCAATCGGAGACGACGCAGGTCGCAAGCTGCTCCAGGTTGATCTGATGCACGATACCGTTGCCGGGTGGAATGATGCGCAGGTTCTCGAACGCGCCCGCGCACCAGCGCAGAAAGGTGAAGCGCTCGCGGTTGATTTCGATCTCGCGCTCCTCGTTGAGCCGGCGCGCTTGCGCGGTGCCATAGTGCTCTACCGTCATGGAATGGTCGATCACGAGATCGGTCGGCAGCCGCGGGTTGATGCTGTTGGGATTGGCGCCGCGCGCGGCCAGCTCCGTCCGCAACGAGGCCAGATCGGCGAGCAGCGGGACGGCCAGCAGATCCTGCATCACCAGCCGGGTCGGCGTGACGCGAATGACGGCAGGGGCTCGTGCGAGAATAGCAGCGGCGTCTTCTTTATAGCCGTTGCGTAGCGCGTTTTCGACAAGCACCCGTAGGGAGCGAGGCAGACGCCGGTATGCCGTCAGCTCACTCGGCGTGAAAAGGTCGCTGAGGCCTGGCATTGCTCTCTATCCGCGGCGCCGACGGGCCGGCGATTGGGTTACGAGCGCGGACCCGTAAAGTCAGCTAGCAGATTAGTAGTAGCGATTGCAACAACTAGCGGCGGGCAGTATTGTGCGCGTCGCAGTTTAAACGAAGGTCCCAGCAATGGCGCTAGTTGATGTGAAAACAGAGATCACCGGCAGCGTCTGGAAGATCGTGGCCAAGGTCAACGACAAAGTCGCGGAGGACGAGCCGATCTTGATCCTCGAGTCGATGAAAATGGAAATCCCGGTTTCGGCGCCTGAAGCGGGCACCGTGAAGGAAATCCTGGTCAAGGAAGAGCAGGTCGTCACCGAAGGTACCGTGGTGGCGCGGCTGGAAGCGTGAAAGATCACGCGATGTCTCACATCGACAAGGTGCTGGTTGCCAATCGCGGCGAGATCGCGCGCCGGGTCATCGCCTCGTGCCGCCGCCTCGACCTGAAGTCAGTGTCAGTCTATTCCGAGGCCGATGCCGGGCTTGCGCATGTAGCGGAGGCGGACGAGGCCTACGCAATCGGCGGCGCCACGCGCGCAGGACAGCTACCTGCGGGTGGACCGGCTACTTGAGGTGGCGGCCAAGAGCGGCGCCAACGCCGTTCATCCGGGCTACGGCTTTTTGTCGGAGAATGCCGAGTTCGCCGAGGCCGTGGACGCGGCCGGGCTGACCTGGATCGGCCCCGCGCCGCAATCCATTCGCGATATGGGCGACAAACAGCGCGCGCGCGACATCGCGATTGCCGCCGGCGTGGCGGTCGTGCCCGGCAGCCGCCGGTTTGAGGAAGGCGAGCTCGACGGCGTGGACGAGGCCGGCTACGTGGTCGGTTATCCGCTACTGGTCAAGGCCGCAGCCGGCGGCGGCGGCATCGGCATGCGCCGTGTCGACAAGCCAGATCAACTTGAAGGAGGTTGCGGTGGCGACGCAATCGATGGCGGGCAAAGCCTTCGGCGACGGCGCTGTCTTCCTCGAGCGCTTCATCCCGAAGGCGCGGCACATCGAAATCCAGGTGTTCGGATTTGGCGACGGCGAGGCCGTGCATCTGTTCGAACGCGACTGCTCGCTGCAGCGGCGATTACCAAAAAGTAATTGAGGAAAGCCCGGCGCCGCGATTTGCCGCGGGCGGTGCGCGACCGCATGGCCGCCGCCGCGGTCGCGCTCTGCCGCGCCACGCATTATCGCGGCGCCGGAACGGTCGAGTTCATCGTCGATGCCGAAAGCTTCGAATTCTTTTTCCTGGAAATGAACACGCGCATCCAGGTCGAGCATCCGGTCACCGAAATGATCACCGGCCGCGACCTGGTCGCCATGCAGATCGATCTGGCGCGCGGCAAGATGCTCGCGCCGATCGGCGCAGTCGACGGTAGAGGCCACAGGCCACTGCCATCGAAGCGCGCATCTATGCGGAGAACCCGGCTAAGAAATTCATGCCTTCGCCTGGCCGCCTCGAGCGTTTCCGGCCGCCGCAAGGTAACGGCATTAGGGTCGACGCCGGTTATCGTGAGGGCGATACCATCACGCCGTTCTACGATCCGATGGTCGCCAAGGTTATAGCGCACGGCTCCAACTCGCGACGAGGCGCGCGAGAGACTGATCGCGGCTCTGCACGCCTTCGAGCATCGAGGGCATCAGGCAACAACGCGATTTCCTGATCGCCTGCCTGACCGACGAGGCGTTTGCCGCCGGCGATGTTTCGACAGGTTTCATCGATCGGCGCCTCGAGAGCATCTGTTAGCGCCGGTCGCGGCCTGATGACGCACGTCCGGGAAGAGGATCGCATGGTCGTCACCAAGCGTTCGTCGTCAACCAGGCCGCCAGCAGGGAAACCCTGTCAGCGGCCTGCGCCAGCTCGGCTTCACCGACTACGAGGCGCGCATCTACGTGCAGATTCTCAAGGCCAGCCCGGCGACGGCCTACGAAATCGCCAAGGCCGCGGGCGTGCCGCGCGCCAACACCTATGCCGGCGCTGGAGGCGCTGGCGCAGCGCGGCGCCGTGCTGCCGGTGAACGAAGAGCCGCTGCGCTACGTCGCGGCGCCGCCGAAGACTCTGTTCGAAAGCATTTCCAGGCAGACGCGCGCGCTGTGCAGCGATCTTCCGCACGCCTTTCGGCGCTGACGCCGGCCGATCAGGACGCCTATGTCTGGACCGCGCACGGCGACATGGCGGTGCAGGACAAGATCGAGGCGATGATCGCCGAAAGCCGCCGCTCGATCTGGATCAAGGCCGCCGACGAGGTGATCCGGCGCCACAAGTCCTCGCTGCAGAAGGCGGCCGCACGCGGCGTCGCGCTCATGGTCGTGTTGTTCGGCAACGATGCCGACGAGTTCCGTTTCAACGCAATTGCCGCGTCTATATCCACGAGAGCGACGGCACCCGCATGGGCACGGCCGACAACTTGTTCACCATCGCGGTCGACCACCAAAAGATGCTGACCGCCAACACCGAGGGTGAAGTGATTGCCGCGCTACACCAGCTGCCCGCCGATCGTGACCATGGCGCTGTCGCTGATTCGGCACGATCTCTACATCGCGGAGATTTTCGCGCGCTTCGGCCCGCAGATCGACAAGGCCTTCGGGCCCTATCTGCGCGATATTCGCCTGTCCTGCTTTACGCCGGACCAGATTGCCTCGTTCAAGGAGCGCACCGGCATAAAATAAGCTGCCGCTAATTTGCGCGCGCGGCGAGCCGCCGCTCGATATGGCCGACGATCGAGAGCGCCTCGGCCATTTCCGGAATCTCGTCGAACACCGGCACGCCGACGGCGCGAAGCCTTGTCGCGGTAGACTGCGCTTCTTCTCGTCGAGCTCGGGCGAACCGTCGCTGCGCAGCGCCAGCACGAAATGCGCAATGCCCTGCCATTTCTTCTGCGTCTGCTCGATGACGGCGAGCAGATTGTCGAGCGGATCGGCGCCGCCGCGCCCGACAAAGGCCGCGAGATTGAGATGCATCGCGATCGCGTCCGGCTTGGCATTCTCATAGACGATGTCCAGAATTTCGCCGGCAATCATACCGTCCTTCTCCTGCAGCGTCCGCACCGGGGTATCGATCGGATTGGCAACGCTGGTGCCGGGCGGCAGCTTCAGCGCCTCCAGCCGTGCGCGCGTCGCCGCATCGAACGGCAGCACATTGAGGCCCACCGGCGCGAAGGCGTCGCTTCCCAGCACGCTCGAGCCGCCGCCATTGCCGAACAGCGTGACCAGATTGGTCGGTTTGGACGGCCGCGGCGTCAGGAATTGCAGCGCCAGCAGCGCGTCGAGAAATTTGTCGACGGTTGCGACCAGGGCGACAGGCAAGCTGGCTCGGCAGCGCCTCCCAGGCTCGCTCGTCGCCGGCGAGCGCGCCGGTATGTGAGGCCGCGAGCCAGTCTCCCCTGCCGCGAGCGGCCGCCCTTGAGGATCACCACCGGCTTGGTGGCTTTCGGCGAGCGCAGCAGATCGAAGAACGAGCGGCCGTCCTTGATGTCCTCGAGATAGAGGCCGATCACTTTGGTCTGCGGATCTTCCAGGTAGTACTCGACGAGTTCGTGCGGGGCGACGTCGGCGCTGTTGCCGATAGTCACCAGTCCGCTGAACCGCAGGCCGCGCCACTCGCCGCGCTTGATGATGTCGGTCGAAAGTCCGCCCGACTGCGCCACGACGCCGACAGTGCCGACCGCTTTCGGTGCGTCTTGCGGAAATGTAAGACTCGCCGCGCGGCGAATAGGTGCCGAGCGTGTTCGGGCCGAGCACGCGCACCCTGGCGGCGCGCGCTTTCTCGATCAGGTCAACGCTCAAGCCCACGTCCTTCCTCGACTTCGGCGAAGCCGGACGAGATCACCTGCGCGATGCGGCAGCGGCCATTGGCCTGCGGCGATGGCATCGGGAATGCGCTCGGCGCCGATAGCGACATAGGCATAGTCGACCGGCTCGCGGCGTGCTGGCCGAGGCTCGGATAGGCCTTGCAGCCCTTCGACTTGCGCGGCGCGCTCGGGTGGATCGGATAGATCGTGCCCGGCATAGCCGAAAGCTCTTCATGCGGCGGATGAAGGTATTGGCGATGGCGACGTCCTTGGTCGAGGCGCCGAGCACGGCGACCGTCTTCGGCTCGAACAGCGGCTTGAAATGCTTCGAGCGCGGACAGCGATTGATCCGGCGCGCTCTTTGTGTCGGCTTCGACTCGAGCGCGACGCAGAAAGAATAACACCGCGCATCGGCGGCCATGGCGCCTGTCGCCGAAACGATCACCGGATTGAGATCGACTTCGGCCACCGTGCCAGCCGTCTGCATCAACAATCCGCCGGCGCCGCCGACCTTCGAGCATCACATCGACCAGCGCCTCGCTTGTCGATGGCGGCCTCGCCGCGCACGCCGTCGAGCAGCGCCGCGCCCTTGAGCTCGCCGAGCATGTCCCAGGCCTCCGCCTCGCGTGATCGGGCAGATGCGGAAGGACAACGTCCTTCAACACCTCGACGAAAATGCCGCCGAGCCCCACCATGATCATGCGGGCCGAACTGCGGATCGTGCAGCCCGCCAATGACGATCTCGCGGCCGGGCGGGATCATCTCCTCAACCAGCCAGCCTTCGACCGACTTACCTGGCGATGCCGGGCTTCTTCGCCATATGCGGCGATCGCGCGCGCCACCGCCGCCTGCGTCCGCGACATTGAGCGTGACGCCGCCGACGTCCGACTTGTGCAGGATGTCGCGCGAGACCACTTTGACCGCGAAAGGCGGGTGTGAGGCCGGTCAAGCCGTTGCGCCTCGGCGGATCTGCCTCGAGCACGACGAGCGATTTCGGCACGCGAATGCCGAAACGCGCGTCAGCAGCGCCTTGGCGGCCGCCTCATCGAGCGCGCGTGCGCGCCTTCGGCTCGCGGCGCGGGCGATGATGTCCGATGCATACGATTGCCTTCAGTAGCTGGTGGGCCAGGTCCGCATCAGATGCTGGCCGAGGCCGCCGGAGCGGCGGCGGCGATGCACGTCGAACATGCGGATCAGGAAGGCGCGGGTCTCCTGCGGCTTGATCACGTCATGGGCGGAAAAGATGCGCGCCATGTCCCAGATCTCGAGATCCTTCTGGATATGCGCCAGCGCCTCCTCGAAGCCTTCGTCGCCGGCCGAAAATTGTGCACGATATTGGTAGCGAACACCGGGTCCATGAAGCTGACTTCGGCGGTCGGCCAGGCCACCATCGTATCGTTGTGCGCGCCGCCACCCATGGCGACATAGGCGCGGCCATAGGCCTTGCGGGCGATGACCGTGATCTGCGGCACGGTGGTGAGGCAGGTCGCGTTCATGAAATTCATGATGTGCCCTGGCGCGCCGCGGCGCTCGGCATCGAGGCCGACCACAAAGCCGGGCGTATCCATGATGCGCACCAGCGGAATATTGAAGCTGTCGCACAACACGGTGAAATCGACGCATTTGCGGCACGCATCGGCCGACAGCGCGCCGCCGCCGACTGCCGGATTGTTGGCGATGACGCCGACCGATTTTCCGTCGAGGCGGGCGAGTCCGACAATCGCCGGCCGGCCGAAACGCGGCTTGATTTCGAAAAAGCTGTCGCGGTCGAAGATCACCTCGACGATCTTCTTCATGTTGTAAACCTGTGTTCGCTTCTCCGGCAGGATCTCGAGGATACGCTCCTGCGTTATCACCCGAGCCTTCCAGCACCGGCGCGACCGGCGGCAATTCGCCGTTGTGGCTCGGCATGTAGGACAGGAAGCGCCGCATCACCGCCATGGCCTCTTCGTCGGTGTCGACGAACTGATCGATCAGCCCGGTCTGCTCGGCATGCAGCCGCCAGCCGCCCGAGCTCCTCCAGATCGACCTTCTCGCCGATCGCCATCGACACCAGGCGCGGGCTCGACACCGACATGATCGAGCCCTTCTTCATCACGGCGAAGTCGGCGCAGCAGCACAGCCACGCGGAGGAGCCGAATGAGGTATCGAGCGCCGCCGCCACCCAGGGCGTATCGCGCATGCGGCGGAACTGGGTGATGTCGTTGCCGAGCAGATTACCCATGCCCTTGGAGCCCATCGCGTCGGGCAGGCGGGCGCCGGTCGATTCGCCGACGTGCACGAAGGGCAGGCCGCGTTCGGTGCAGACCTTGCGGATGTAGCCCATCTTCTTGGAATTGGTGGCGCTGGTGGACGCGCCTTTGGTCGTGAACTCGTTCACCACCACGCCGACGTCGCGTCCGTCGATGCTTGGCGAAGCCGGTGATCTTGCCGTCGCGCGGCGTGTCGGCGGCATCGGCATCGATAGCTGGACGCGCCAAGCAGGCCAAGCTCGATGAAGCTGTCCTTGGTCGACCAGCGCATCGAGGCGCTCCTGCGCGTTGAGCTGGCCGCGCTCCTTGCGCTTGGCGAGCTTACCCGGCCCGCCCATAGCTGCTGGCGGCTTGCTGGCGCTTGTCCAGCTCGGCCATCAGCGCCTCATGAGCCATGCGACATCTCCTTCACGCGTCCGCCGTTCGGCATAAAACTCGAGCCTTGCCGTAGTGAATCGCTCAACCGCCGCACGGTCGAGCGCTGGCCGGTAGCCGGCGGGCAACCGGATGCGCCGTCGACGAAGGTCAGAGGCGGATCGAGCAGCCGATCCTTTGGCTTCAGGAAGCCGTTGAACTCGCCGGCATTGCGTGATGGTGGTCGCGCGCGACGCAGGCTTCCAGCCAGCTTTGCACCTCGCTGCCGAGACCATCACCAAGCACCGGCTCCATGCCACAGGCGCGCACGCGCGTTGCAGTCCCTCGTGCAGACGTCCGAGACTGCCGAAGCGCTTGAGCTTGAGTTTGCAGAAGCGGACATTGGGAATGCCGGCGGCCCGATCGATATCATCGAGCGTGCAAATCGGCTCGTCGAGCATCAGCGGCACCGTGGATGACCGACGGCCACCGCCGCGTTGGCGTCCCAATCGTCGGGAATCGCAAGGCTGTTCGAACAATTCGATTCCGGCCGGATCGAGCGCCGCGGCAAAGCGCATGCCCTGCTCGCGATTGAAGGCGCGGTTGGCATCAAGCCGCAGTGTGGCGCGCTTGCCGACCGCCGCGCTGGATGACTGTCACGCGCGCGAGGTCGGCCGTGACATCCTTGCCGACCTTGACCTTGAAGGTGCGGAATCCCTCGCGCCAGCCAGGACTCGATTTCGTTCTCGATACCGGCCGGGTCCAGCGAATTGACGGGCGTGAGCAGCGGCAGCGTCGTGTCTTTGTCGCAGTTCAATAGCGGATGATGCCTTCGAGCACTTCGACAGCGCAGGCCAAGGCGGTGGTTGCGACTTTGCTGTCTTCGAAATACTTGAGCACTGCCGCCTTAGCCGCCGCCGGATTGCTGCCGAGCATCTGCGGGATGTGCTCGCGCATAAAGGCCCAGCCGCCCTCACGCGTTTCAGCGCTCGAGCCGGGGGAGATATGGCCGTCGGCGAAGCCGGTGCGTCCGCTGTCGTCAGCGACCTCCACCAAATAGGGCTCGAATTCGTCGAAGGTCCGATAGGACAGCGGTAAGGGCCGGATCAGCGGCAGGCACAGACGGCGCAAAGACAAAGCGTAAGTTTCGACATAACGCAATTTCATCAATGCGTGAGCCCCACCACAAGCGGTGGTTGGTCATGAGCCTTCTGCTTAGTTGTTGCGATTACTACTACGCCATTCTAGGCTAGGCAACGGAATTGGGGGTGGCACCGGCGAGGTCCGGCCAAACAACGAAAGATCCTTTCCATTGGAGAGAGGACAGAGGGAGGAAGCAATGCACGTTCAGCGACGACGATTGCCGCACTCACCGCAACTATGCTGATCGCGGCGGCCCCCGCGCGCGCCGAGTATCCGGATCATCCCATCCGTTACGTCCTGCATGTCTCGGCGGGCGGCGCGACCGATGTGATGGCGCGCAAGCTCGGTTCGGAGCTTCAGAAAGTTCTCGGCCAACCCTTCGTCATCGAGAACCGGCCGGGCGGACGCGGCGCCTCACAGATGGCCGAACTCACGCACTCGGCGCCGGACGGTTACACCATCGGCTCGGCGACGAACACGCATATCGCCGTCTTCCAGCAGTCACTCAAGCAGTACAATATCAATAGCCTCTCCTGGATCGCCAAGCTGGTCTACGAGCCATTCGTGTTCGTGGTGCGCAAGGACAGCAACATAAAGGACATGAAAGACCTCTCAGGGCAATCAAGAAAGATCCCGGCAAGGTCGTGATCTCAGGCTTCGTGCGAGGATCGGGCAGCCACGTGGCTTGGGAAATGCTGATGCATGTCGAGAAGTTGCCGAGCGACAGCGTGAATTGGGTGCCTTATAACAGCGTGCGCGACGGCGTGATGGCCGTACTGGGCGGCCATGGCCTCGCGACGGTCGCATATGTCGGGCTCGTCAAGGACCAGGTCACGGCCGGCAATCTGCGCGTCATCGGCGTGATGGCGGACAAGCGCCTCGAGCAATTGCCGGAGGTCCAAAACACTGAAGGAGCAGGGCATCGACGTTCCGACCGAGCTGGCAGCAATGGCGCGGCGTCATTGGACCGAAGGGTATGCCGGCCGATGTCCAGAACAAGCTCGCTGGCGCAATCCAGAAGGTCATGAGTCTCGGACGAAATGAAGAAGTTCGTTCACAATGACTCGCTCGTCGCCGACTATATGGGGCCTTCCGAATTCACCAAATTCGTGGGCGAGCAGGATAAGATCACGCGCGATTGGCTTAAACAGCTCGGCTTCAACAAATAAGCGGGCCGGCGGAAGCTGACGGTGCAACCAGATAGGCAAGTTACCAACGAAGGCGCAGACGCATCTTGGCAGGTTCGCCTAGTTGTTCGCGCCGGCCTGTTAGAATTGATCGTTTCCGGTTCTTTGTCATTGCTCGCGCTTTGGCTCTGGGTCGGCTCGTACAGCTTCGAGCAAGACGGGAAGGGGTTGATGGGACCTGCCGCCTTTCCGCGCGGCGTGGCCCTTCTCCTCGGCAGCGTCACTCTGCTCATGGCATACCGAGGCGCGCGCCAGATAGCGAGGGGTGTAGGCAAGGGAATTTCAGAGCCGGTTTCTTTTCGACGGCCAGGTGCCGTGCTGGTGGCCGCCGTTTTGATCATCCTCTACCCGCTTCTACTCACGCATTTCGGGTTTTATGCGACGACTGGGCTGTGGCTGCTGACGTTGCTGTGGGTGATTGGCCAGCGCAATCCAGTTTGGGGAATCATAACAACGGTGGGGTTCCTGGGCGCCGTAAAATTCGGATTTCAGTTGGCAATGGGCATCCCGCTGCCATAAGGGCCATTCGATGTGGAACGGTTTTGCACTCGCCATTTCGATGATGGCTTCTTGGGAAGTGGCCCGGGCAATGGCGTTCGGTATCCTCGCTGGATACTTTGTCGGTGCCACGCCCGGCAAATCGTCGAGCATCGGGATTGCTCTTGCATTGCCGTTCACCTTCAGCATGTCTCCCGTTGCGTCGGTTGTGCTGCTCGTAACTCTGTACATGGCTAGTGAATACGCGGGGGCTATACCCGCTATTCTCGTCAATACACCAGGCATTCCGGCCGCAGCCATCACCGCCATCGATGGCTATCCTATGCGACTGAGGGGCGAGGCGGCGGCGGCGCTGACGCTGTCGATCTTGAGTGCCGCGTTCGCATCGACCATTAGCACCATGCTTTTGATTTTTACGGCAACCTGGATGGCGGCAGTTGCGCTGAGCTTCGGGCCCGTTGAGTACTTCGCAATTGCGGTTCTCGGCTTGAGCCTGGTCACGTCCTTATCAGGGAAATCGATGCTTAACAGCCTGATCGGCCTGTTTTTCGGGTTTGCAATCGGAGTGATCGGAACCGACCCGATCGACGGCGTGAACCGTTATGTATTCACCGACAGTCTCCTCAGCGGCGTTGAGTTTATTCCAGCCTTGATCGGCCTATTCGCTCTCTCAAGCGTGTTTGTCATGATCGAAGAAGCCGATAAGGCAGTTGATCCGCTCAAGGACATGCCGACGGTGATCGGCCAATTCGGCCTGATCAAGCCACACTTCTGGACCCTGCTGCGAAGCACCTTGGTCGGATACCTAGTCAGTGTCGTTCCCGGTCACGGGGCGACAATCTCGGCAGTGGTCTCCTACGCCGTGCAAAAACGCTTGTCGCGTTCCCCGGAGACCTTTGGGAAGGGGAACCCTGAGGGTGTAGTCGCCTCCGAGGCCGGCGCCAATGCATCCGTGCCGGCCGCCCTTGCTCCAATGCTGGCTCTGGGCATCCCGGGCTCTGCCAGCACCGCCGTTCTGATTGGTGCTCTAACTTTGCATGGCGTCCAACCGGGGCCCCTCATCTTCGTGAACAGCCCAGAGGTACCTTACTCAATTTTCCTATCGTTGCTTCTGACAATGCCGTTCATGGTTATACTCGGCCTTGGCGGCGCAAGGCTCTGGGTAAAGGTTACCCAAATCCCCCGTCCAATCATGGCCGCACTCGTCGCGGCGCTCTGTTTGCTTGGCAGCTACGCCGCTCAGAACGACGTTTTCGCTATTTGGACGACCGTGTTCTTCGGCATTGTCGGCTACATCCTGAAGAAGATTGACATCCAGCCGGCACCCATCGTCCTTGCGCTGGTTCTCGGCTTTTTGACCGAGACAAACTATCGGCGCGCATTGCTTTCATCGGCAGGCGATCCCAAGGTCTTTCTGTCGTCGCCGCTCGGGATCACCTGTCTCGTGCTGGCGGTCGGCGTGTTCCTGTTGCCGTTCGTCAAAAGGCGCGGAAAGCTCCAGTAACCACAGAGCGTAGCGAGAGTAGCAATGAAAATCATCGGCATTGAGTGTCTTCCGGTTCATTCCGGCTGGCGTAAGAATTTTGTGTTCGCCCGCGTCGAAACCGATGCCGGCATTATCGGATGGGGTGAAGCCTACAGCCAATATGATCGCGACCGCGCTGTCGCCGCGCAGGTCGAAGAGTTGGGCCGCTACCTGATCGGCCGGGATCCATTCCAGATCCGGCATATCCTTCAGATCGCCTTTGACGACTATGCGCAGCGCCGTGGTTCACTGGAGCTCTATTGCGCAACCTCAGGCATCGAACAGGCGCTGTGGGACATCGTCGGCAAGGCGACCAAACAGCCGATTTACAATCTGCTCGGCGGCCCCTGCCGGTCGAAAATCCGCGTCTATGCCAACGGCTGGAGCTACAAGTTGCAAGAACCGGAAGACTATGCACGCAAAGCCGAGGCGGTGATCAAGAGCGGCTTCTCTGCCATCAAGTTTGATCCAGTGCCCGGCCCCTGGCGCACGTACGTGCCGAAGGAGCACGTCCGGCGTGGCGTGAAGGTACTGCGGGCCGTGCGCAACGCGGTCGGCCCCGACGTCGACCTTCTGCTCGATATTCACCGCCGCCTGGCGCCAATGCACGCCATCGACCTTGCCGATGCGCTCGCCGAGTTCGAACCCTACTGGCTGGAGGAGCCGTGCCAGTCGGAGAACGTGGAAGCGCTGGCGGATGTCCGCCATCGTAGCAAGATTCCGGTCGTCACCGGCGAGGCGCTCTATACGCGCGCCGATTTTCGTCCAATCTTCCGCGCGCGTGCCGCCGACATCATCAATCCGGACGTTTCGAACTGTGGCGGCATTCTCGAGCTGATGTATATCGCGGCGGCAGCGGAAACAGAGATTGATCGCCGTTTCGCCGCATAACTACAATTCGACCACGCTGGCGCTCTCGGCGACGGTGCACGCATCCGCCTGCATGCCGAACTTCATTATCACCGAATATTTCCTCCCCTTCGAGGAAATCGGCGCGCGCCTTTGCCCCAATCTTCTGAAGCCAGTTGACGGTTATATCTCGCTTCCCGAAGGCCCGGGACTGGGCCTGGAGGTGGATGAGAACGCGGTGCGCGCCGCGCGCGGGCAGGAGTTCCCGGCCCGCACATTCCGATTTCCGAAAGACGAAGGGCCCTGACGCCAGCGCCATTGAAACGACCGTAAAAGAAAAATACGAGTAATGGACATGAAACGTATCATCATCGCCCTTGCAGCCACGTTTATTGCTGCGAATTCAGCCGCTGCCGCGGCGTCCTATCCCTCGAGCACGGTCAGGCTGCTCTGCTGGAGCAGCGCGGGCTCGCCATTGGACGTCATGATGCGTCAACTGGGCAAACAGTTCGGCGAGATTTTCGGCCAGACTTTTGTGGTCGAAAACCGCCCAGGCGGCGAAGGGGCCATCGCAATGGCGACGCTGCTCAACAAGCCGGCTGACGGCTATACCATCCTGTCGACCACCTCGAGCATGTCGTTCTCGATGGCCACGAAGGAGAATCAGCATACGCCTGACGAATTCACGGTCTTGCCGGCCTTGCAGAGCGAGCCCTCCGCCATTGCTGTACGGGCCGACAGCCGGTTCAAGACGATGAAAGAGTTCATGGACTTCATCCATGATCACCCCGACCAAGTGTCGGTTGGCGGCTTTTCATCGGCCGGCTTTCACCAATATGTGTTTTACCGCCTGCAGCAGGAGGGCCATTTCAAATCGGTCTGGGTTCCGTTTAAGGGAGGTCAGGATGCCGCGCTCAACCTTCTGGGCGGCCACATCGACGTCGCTATCATGACGCCGAGTTCGGCACTGGCGCAGATTAAGAACGGCGACATCCGGTTACTCGGAATAAGCTCGGCCGAGCGCAACGAATACTTTCCGAATGTGCCAACCTTCAAGGAGCAGGGCTACGACATTGTAGCGTCGATCTGGCGCAGCGTGATGGTCAAAGCCGGGACGCCGAAAGACATCGTCGACACCTTGATGTCGGCGATCGTGAAAATGAAGAAATCAAAGGAATGGCAGGACTACTCTCGTCTAAACATGCAGTCTTCGGTGAACATCTCGCTTGACGATATGCAGAAGCAGGTACGCGCGGAAGTGGCCTCCGACCGTGCGTTTCTTGAAGCCACCGGACTGCGGAAAGGAGCCGCTAAAAAATGATTAATCCGACTCGCCGCAGCTTTGTCCGCGCTGTCCTAGGTGGTGGATCCGCAGGTTTGGTGACCTGCGCCATGCCGCGCTCCGTCCTTTCGTAACCGGCGCCATGGAAGCCACAGAAAAATGTTGAATTCATCGTGCCGACGTCGGCGGGCAGCACCATGGATCTGCTTGCGCGCGTCATTCAGGATGTCTGGCAGAAGCGTCATCTGTTGGATACGACGATGACGGTTCAAGCCAAGCCCATGGTTTTCGGCGGTTCGTCCACCTGGATCCGCCAGGACTAGCGGTCCTGGAAGATTAGAAAATTTGGTAAGCGTTCACATCAGGCGGCTTTCATCACGGCTCCCTCGATGACGACGCCTGCGGTCACATATTTCCAGAGCGCTACCAGCAGCTTTCGCGCCAGCGCCACGATTGTCGTCTTCTTAAGACGGTCGCCATTACGCCTGACCCGTTCTTCAAACCACAGGGCCAGCGCCGATTGCGGCTGATGGCGCAGCCATAGCCAGGCGAGCTGGATGAGCGTTGTTCTCAATCGCGGATTGCCTGCTTTAGACACGCCCTGTTCGCGATCGACCGATCCGCTCTGCCAGGGTGTTGGCGCCAGTCCCGCATAAGAAGCGACCTGGCGTCGATTGTCGAAGTGTCGGAAGAGCCCTTCCGACCAGAGGATGGCGGCGAACTCTGGCCCGATGCCCTTGATGTCGAGTAACATCGCCGCCGGCGCTTGTTGCGCGGCAAGCAGCACGTCCCGCTCGGCCTCCACCGCCTTGATTTGCTCGAGCAGCAGTTCCAGCCGATCGAGTTCACGGCAAACCTGCGCCTTCAGGTGATCCGGCAGCGGACGACCATCGCCGGTCTGGAGCGTAACCAGCCGCTCCCGCCGGTCGCGGCGCAGCGGCTCGTAGCCAGATATCCCCTGTGAGAACAGCAGCCCCTTCACGCGATTGACGTGCCGGATCCGCTCGGCGATTAGTACCTTGCGCTCGCGGCAGAGGCGGCGGCGGTCCTCTTCCTCGGGAGTCGGTGCCTTGACCATCGCGCACACCCGAGGTTTGCCCCGCTTGTACACCAGCAGCGCGCGAACCAACGCCTCGCCGTCGATCCTGTCAGTCTTCGCTCGCCGACGCCGACGCGATGTCGCAATCGAGGCCGGATCGACGATATGGCTTTCGATCCCTTCATTCTGCAGCACGCGATCGATCCAGAATCCGTCGAGGCCAGCCTCCTGAATGACGACGAACGAGAAGACCTTCCCCGTCCTCGCCCGCGTTTTCTCCCGAAGTTGCGCAAAGCGCTCCAATAGCCCGGCGACATCGCCACCACGCACCACGTGCTTCGACATCTTCTCTCCGCCGCCTGGCGACAGCGACGTGATCAGCCATGTCGATCGACTGAGTTCCAATGAGACGAAAATCGCGCCAAGATCAGTACGGATAGCAGTCGGTGCTTCGGGTCGGTCAGCTACGGTTTGCATGGTCGCCTCCAGAGTGGGTGGTAGCAACCTCACTCTGCCAGAGTACCGGTCGCTATCCACTTCCCCATGGGATCTAAACACGGACGCAATGGTGATGAAGTCCGCCTATCAGGGAGTGTGGTTTGATAATTCCAGTCCGCTGAACTGAACGAGGGATAAGTTCAGTGACCAGTGCGTTCTGATGTCATTGTAGTATGGGGGGTAAGCTTGCAGAAGATGTGATGGCCTTGTTACGTGAATACCACGCAGCGATTGGTGAGATAATTATCAAATATAGCGGCACCCTTGAGAGGTACCCTGGCGACGGAGTGATGGTGATCTTCAACGACCCAGTTCCAGTGCCCAATCCTGCGCTACAGGCTGTGAAAATGGCGTTGGATATGCGCGTCACGATCGGAGCATTGATAGAAAAGTGGCGCCGGCTGGATCACGATCTTGGTTTTGGCATCGGTATTGTGCATGGGTTTGCAACGCTCGGCACAATCGGCTTTGAGGGACGCTTTGACTATGCCGCAATTGGAACGGTCCCAATGTTGCATCCCGGCTTTGCGATGAGGCCAAGCCCGGCCAAATCCTAATTAGTCCACGCGTCTTGATGGCCGTCGAAGACGTGGTGACTGTCGAGTCGGTTGGAGAGTTTGGGACTGTATAGCAGTTTCGCGGCGGCGTCATCAGAGGGAAAATGTCCTCTGGTTCGGACAGCGCGGCGCAGTTTTGAGTTCAGCGCCTCGATGGCATTCGTGGTGTAGATGATGCGCGGCACGCCTTCTGGGAACGCGAAGAAAGGAATAACCATTTCCCAATTGCGGCGCCAGCTCTGCGCGATTGCCGGATACTTTGCGCCCCACGGACCTTGCGCGAAGGCGTCGAGAGCGGCCTGGCCGGCGGCAACATCGGCCGCGCGATAGACGGTGCGCAACGCCTGCGCGACGCTTTTGCGATCCTTCCAGGAGGCAAAATCCATCGAATGGCGGATCAGGTGGACGATGCAGGTTTGAACGATGGTCTGTGGGAAAACGGCATTGATGGCTTCCGGAAAGCCCTTCAGGCCTTCGACGACCGCGATGAGAATATCCTGAGCCCCGCGGGTCTTGAGCTCGTTGACGACGCGCAGCCAGAATTTGGCGCCCTCGGTCTGTTCGATCCAGATGCCGAGAATCTCCTTGGTGCCATCTGGCAGGACGCCGAGCGCGATGTAGATCGCCTTGTTGCGCACGAAGCCTTCGTCGCGGACCTTGACCCGAATGGCATCGAAGAACACCAGCGGGTAGCAGATATCGAGCGGCCGGTTCTGCCATTCGGCGACCTCGTCCAGCACTGCATCGGTGATCGCCGAGATCAGGTCTGGCGAAACCTCGATGCCGTAGAGTTCCTCAAAATGGCCGCGGATCTCGCGAACCGTCATCTCGCGGGCATACATCGAGATGATCTTATCGTCGAAATCCGGGAATCTGCGCTGGTACTTCGCGATCAGCTTCGGGTCGAACGTCCCGGCCCGATCCCGCGGCACCGACAGGGTCATCTTCGAGGTGCCGGTTAAAACCGACTTCTTCGAATAGCCATTGCGGTGATTGGACTTGCCCTCAACGCTGTCGTCGTCCAGGTGCTCGTCGAGCTCGGCATTTAAAATCCGCTCAGAGAGTGCCTTCTTCAGATCGTCGACCAATCCATCTTTATTGAATACGTCCTTCGGATCGCGGCCGGCCAGAAGCTGGTCCAGTAGGTCTTTCTCGATCGCCATATGATGCTCCTTCGGTTCCCATCATGATGGCCTCACACACAAGATTCCTGACAGTCCCGAGAGTTTTCGCTCAAGGGCATCCGCCGTCCAATGGCAGCCTACAATGTGCTTTCGGCGTCACCTTCAAAAAGCTGAGTGACAACGACAAAAACGACAAATCCATACGTCGGATTGGTAGCATCCCAAGCTCCTGGAACTATTCTAGCTAAACTGGCAATCCGTTTGTCTCAACCCCGCAGTGCCTTGCGATCAATCTTGAGCAGCGTCGTGCGCGGAAGCGCATCGATGAAGCGGAACGAGGTAGGGATCTTATAGGAACCGAGTGGGGCGACTGCTTCCTTGAACTCCTCAATAAGCGCTGAACTCTGCTCGAAATTGTCGCGCAACACGAGGAATGCGCGTGGCTTGGTTAGCCCGTCCGCATCTTCAAAAGATACCACCGCGGCCTCGCGGACCGCCGGGTGACGGGTTAATGCCGCCTCGATCTCGATCGGCGACACCCAGAGCCCCTTCACCTTGAACAGGTCGTTGTTGCGGCCGCTGAACCAGAAAAAGCCGTCTTCATCGAAAGTGAGGATGTCGCCGGTGCGCGTCCATTCGCCAAAGAACGTCTCGCGCGACTTGTCATACTTGCGCCAGTAATAAAAGCAGGCGGTCCGGCTCTTGACCCACACTTCGCCCGGTACGTTCGGTTCAGTTATGTCTTGCCCGTCGGCGGAAACAAGCCGAATGGTATAACCAAACACGGGTCTGCCAAGGCTGCCGCGCTTGAACGCCTTGGGTCGGTTGGCAATCCATTCATAAGTTATTTCTGAGCTGCCAATCGAATCGAAAATTTCGACGCCGGTGATCTTATAAAAGCGCTCGAACATTTCCGGAGGCATCTTCTCTGATGCGCTAATTACGAGACGTAGTGAAGGGAACTGCGCCGGCTCGCTAGCGCGCATCAAGACCTCGATCAAGTTTTTGAGCACGGTCGGTACGGTGATTAGTTTGCTGACCTTCCACTCGTTCAGCGTTGCGAGTACGACATCCGGCGTCGGGGGCCGGCGGTCCAGCACCACGGTGGCACCCCAGTAGAGCGGGATCAGAACGCCCGGCCACAGGCCGTGAGTGAAGTACTTCTTCGACGTAGCGAGCACGACGTCTTCGGCTGTGTATTCCCAGAAGTGGCCCTGCCGCTCGGGAATGAGCACGAAGTCATGTGCAAGATGCGTAATGCCTTTCGCCGTACCGGTCGTGCCTCCCGAATAGAATATATAGGTGAGGTCGTTGGCGTGGCGCTGGTGCGCTGCGACCGCGGGGGCAGACATCGATAGCGCCGCGTGCAGCGGCACGACGTCACGCCCCGGAATTTGCGCAGCGAGATCGACTGAAACGTCGCCACGCACCAGAATTGTCGTCAGCGAAGTCGGCAACTGGTCGGCGATGACGAGGAGTTTCGGCACCTGCTCGACGTCGATAAACAGAAGCCGGACGGCTGTATCGGCGAGAAAATAGGCGAGATCCTTCGCCTTATAGAGATCGGATATCACGACCGGCACGGCGCCGAGCCGAACCGCTCCGAGCCAAAACGTCACGTAGTCGAGGCTATCGGTGCCAAATAAGAGCAAGCGCGACTCGGGTCCGAGGCCGAGCCCCGCGATCGCGCCTGCGTATTTCGCAACCCGGTCGGACAATTCCGAATAGGTTATGCGCTCGTTGTTGCAGACGATCGCCGTTTTTGTGGCGATTGGTGTGTCCAGATGGCGATCGAGCAGCCAGCCAACCGGATCGAAGCATTCGGGGACTTCGGGGTCGCGCCAGTGATGCCACTCTTGCGAATAGATGCGATCGTCATAAGGCGTCGGCGTGCGGTACAGCGGATTGCTCATGATGTTAGACCGTCGTGACGAAATATCCTTACGGCCCGTGATCGATCTGCTGGCGAGGTTCGCCGCGGTTCACCAAATCCGTCGGCTCATTTCCCCGCTTTGGGCGGCTTGCTGAGCCCGAGGTCGGCAAAGCGCGCATAAGCCGCCTCGACGTCCTTCGGTTCCGGCCAGACCATAGGTGGAAAACGGGCGCCGCCGAGATCGGGATCCGGGTCGTAATCCAGGTTCATAGTGGCATCGATCAGCACGCGGTTCCACTTGCCGGTGCCGAACAGCGCCGGATTGCGATCGCGCCGGCGCGTCGACGGATCGAGTCCGGCGCCGAACGTCGCGGGCATGATCACAATATCGTTCTCGCCGGCGTTGACCCGGTAGGCGATCGCCCAGTCGACCGCAGCGTAGTCATGAATGTCGATGTCGTCGTCGACAACGGTAACGTGCTTGTAGCGCACATGCGCCGCCGATGAGCCCCAGATCGCGTTTGCCGCCTGCTTGGCTTGCCCGCGGTAGCTCTGCTTCATGCCGATTAGCAGATTGATGCCGGCGTGCACCGGCGGGCACCAGACGTCAGTAATTCCTGGAACCCCGGCGCGATCAAGAACGTTCCAGGCCGTGCCCGCGCGCATGATCGATGAACAGATTGCGTTCTCCGAATAACTACCGGGCAATGAACCTTCAATATTGCCGCGCAGGATCGGATCATTGCGATGGGTGATGGCAGTGACGCGGATTGTCGGCTTGGGCGAACGGTCACCGGCGAGGTAGCCGGTAAATTCGGCGAAAGGTCCTTCCATCGTGTAGGTGGCGGGATCAAGTCCGAGATATCCCTCGATGACGATTTCGGCCGCAGCCGGCACATCGAGATCGACGGTTTCGCATTTGACGAGGTCGACCGGTTCGCCACGGACCGCGCCCATGACGTCGTATTCGCAAACGCCTTTCGCGACGGGTGTGCCGCCGACGAAGCCGAGCGTCGGCTCCCATCCGATCGCCACCGCGATCGGCATCTCGGCGCTGCCGCCATTCTGCCAGGCGGTCACATGGTGGCCGATATGCTGCGCACGCCACATCAGAATTGGAATTCGATCGCGACTCCCCAACATGCCCCGATAGATGCCGACGTTCATCACGTCCGTCATGGGATCCTTGGTGACCACGCCTCCATAGGTGAGGATGTAGCGGCCACCATCCGGCCGGTTCCAATGCGGCACCGGGAAGTCATAGAGATCGACGTCTTTACCAATAATGATGTTCTCTTTCACCGGTCCGGTTTTGACGAGCCTCGGCGGAATGCTGTCGGTGAGAACGTTGCGGCCGATCTTCACGAGGTCGCGCGGGTGCGTATCTGGTGAGAGCCCCAACATCATTGCGACGCGCCGGTAGCTCGACAGGCCATTGCCGAAGACCCGGCGGCAGCGGCTGTCCGCCTTGTGATAATCTTTGATGTTGTTGAACAGCAGCGCTGGACCGGTTCCCGCGCCCTGCGCCAGTCGCGAGATGGTGCCAAGCTCGATATTCCAGTCGACCTCAGCGTTGATCTCTTGCAATTCGCCGGCGGCCTTCAGCGCCGCAATCCAGCCGCGAAGATCTCCAAAGGCAACCGGCTTTCTCTCCACGCTCATTCCGTTCTCCTGGCTTTCACGAGCCATAGCCAATGTTGAATGCTAGATAGAGGATATGGTTGGCGCAGCACGACAAGCGCAGCGCCAAGACGCAGCATGAACTCTCAGCGCGAAAGTAGCGAGGCCCTCAGCGAACCGCACTTTATCACCTATGTGCCGATCATTTCCATGGCGCTGCCCCAATCTCCTGAAATAGGCATGGGTACGGTCGGCACCGTTACGGCATGTCGACGGGGGCGCGAGCGGGCCCGACGTGGGTGCGGGCGATCGAACAGCTCAACCAAGTCCGTGCTTTGCCAGGAATTCCATCGTGATGCGGAAGCATTCGTCGGGCCTTTCGATCTGCAACATATGCCCGGTCCCTTCGACACAGGTGTAATCGTAGCCGCCCTCCGTGCCGAGCGCCTGGTTTGCCGCAGCGGTTGCCGGGGCTCCTTTGGCCATTGGGTCCGCGCCGATCAATTTCACTGGGCCGCCAAACTCTTTCGCCGCGGGCCAAAGGTTCAAGGTTAGTGCCTGCTCATAGATGCTGGCCTCGTTCTCCGGCGCGCAGACCAGGAGGTAGCCGTCACCGTCCGGGTTTTTCCGCAGCACCGAGCGCGCCATCAATTCGTGAACGCCGGCAACCCAGTTTCTCGTCGCGCGCGACCGCACAAGCTCCTGCGTCAAGTCGTCGATTGATGCGAAATTCCGTCGCCGATTGCTGGCAAATTCGGCGAGACGCTTTTCGAAGACTTCCATCGTGCTGTAGTTCGGATGGCCCGTCGGGGGGACGTCCGGCGGATCAAATAGCAGCAACGCGTCCCATCACCAGCCAATTTCAATGGCGTGTTTCATCGCCGTGCGCGCCGACAACGAATGAAAAATGCCGACCATTTTCTTGGTCCCTAGGCGAGTGCGGACCTCCTGCACAACGCCTTCAAATCGCGACTGAGCTGCGCGTAGTTATGGTTGGGCGGTGTCGACCGGGATATTCTGTCCGTGGTTGCGGAAGTCGAAGATCACCAGGTCGTATCGTTCGAGAAAATGGCGCCAATACGGAAAATAGGCGTCGACGGCAAAACCGTTGCCATGCGAAAGCAGGATCCTGACGCCATCAGGATTGCCGTGACGCCGTACGCGAATTTTAGCGCCATCTTCGAGGTCGACGTCGAAAATCGCGCTGGGAGTTGGAAGTTCAAAAGTCACGAAATTTCTCCGCTGTTGTATATGTCACCAACCGTGCCGGGCTCTGGCGATTCGTCGAGCCGGCACGGCAGCCGGACCGCCCGTTGTTGCCTGCAGGGACCGGTCGATCGGATTTCACAAGGCTTGCGATAGATGTTCGGAGACCGGTCGGAGGGGTGAGGCGCGGCGTGCGTTGTTGATGATCGTCTGCACCGTCACCGATTTCAGCGTAGCTGATGTGATTCGATCGACTTCATGCAAGACCCGGCTTAACTCTCCGGCCAAAGGATTGCCCGTATGCACGTTATCGTTCTCTTCGTTGGGCCATCCTGTTTCAAAAAGACAAATGATGTCATAGAGCGTCAGGCGTTTCGCGTTTCCGCAGAACGCGAATCCGCCGCCCGGGCCACGCGCCGACGTGACGATGTTCGCGCGCGTCAGCGCGTACAGGATTCTCACCAGATGGCTCTTGGAAACTTGATACGATTCCGCCAGCCCTTGCGCCGGGATTTGTTCATCAGGGCGCGAGGCGAGCTCGATCACAGCCCAAATGGCGTATCGTGTTGCTTGCTGTAATTTCATTTCGATCGAGACCTGTACATCGAATCCTCGTCACAATCAGTAGCGGTCCAGGGTCAATTCGAGCTCGACGAAAGGCCCCGCCGTCATTCCGAAGCTGCGCAGAAACGACATCAACAGATTGTCGTCCACATCGATTACCGTGCGGATCGTGCCAACGCCGCACTTCTTGAATTGTGAAATCAGCTCGGTCATGAGAGCCGAGGCGCTTTTATGCAGCCGGTGCTGCTTTTCGACCCCGATAGCGTAGAGCCATCCGCACGCCGGGGCGCGCACGGGCCATGAGCGGACCTCGCCAAGCGCGTAGCCGATCATCTGGCCGCGGCTCTTGGCGACCAGCACGCACAAGGTCTCGCTCGTTTCCAGTTGGCGAAAAAGGTCCTTCCAGAAGTCAGCGCGTGCGAAGCCTGTGATCCGCGCATCGAGGGCGATGATCTCGGCAAGGTCCGCGGTATCGGCTTCGACCACCGTGATGCCGTGCTGTCCGTCGCCGCCGTTGGCCCGAGCCGTTCTCTTCATGGGGTCCCTCGACTTCATCGCCGAGTTTCGGAGTCTTATTTTGCAACCTATGGTGAAGTGCCATCATATCGCAGCGCGGCGGGAAATAAAATCATTATGATACATGAATACCTTTACTTCCCCAGATGACGGCAATAGCATTGCCGCTGCATTGTGGTGGTCCAGCACGGCTCGCCTTAGGCGGCGTGTCGGTTGGGGCCGGCTATGCCTTTATCTGTTGCGCTCGCTTGGGGGAACTTGTGTCACGGGTACTCGGTAAACCGACGCTTCGGAAGGAAGATGCGGCCCTGCTGTCCGGTCGCGGCCGCTACGCCGACGATCTGCCTGTTCCGGTTGGCACGCTACATGCGCATGTGGTCCGTTCGAGCCGTGCGCATGCCGAGATTGTGCGGATCGACACCGCCGAAGCCTTGGCCCGGCCCGGCGTTTGGGCGGTGATTACGGGTGAGGACGTCAAACGCCTGTCCGATCCGTTTCTGATTGCTCTTAAGGCGCCGGTGCATCAGTGGTCGCTGGCGGTCGGCCGGGTCCGTTATGTCGGCGAACCGGTCGTCCTCATCGTCGCCGATGGCCGCTATCTCGCCGAGGATGCGGCCGATCTCGTGCGCATCGAATACCGTGATCTGCCTATGGTGATCGATCCTCTCAAGGCGTGCGAAAAATCCGCTCCGCTTCTGCACCCGGAAACGAAAGGCAACGAGGTCTCGGTTCGCCATTTCTCCTATGGCGATACCGCGAGCGCTTTCGCGCAGGCCCATGCCCGCGTCAAGCTCACGACGGATTATCATCGGCTCTCCTACACGCCGATGGAATGCTACGTCGTCGTCGCGCAATTCGATCCGACCGACGGCAGCTATGACGTGCTGGCAAATTTCCAGGGCCCATTCAGCACGCACCCGGTGATGGCGCGCGCGTTGCGCGTGCCCGGCTCCGAAGTTTCGGGTGCGCATTCCTCCCGATAGCGGCGGCAGTTTCGGCATCAAACTTTCCGTGTTTCCTTACATGGTCCTTATGGCGCTCGCCGCCCGCATCACGGGCCGGCCGGTGAAATGGGTCGAGGATCGGGTTGAGCACCTTATCGCCGCGAGTTCCGGGCCGAACCGCATCACCGAGATCGAGGCGGCCGTCACCAAGGAAGGCCGGATTCTCGCTTTCAAGCTCGATCAGCTCGAGGATTACGGCGCGTTCTTGCGCGCGCCGATGCCGGGCCCGCTCTATCGCATGCAAGGCTCGGTCACCGGCGCTTATGACATTCCTAATGTCGACGTGACCAATCGCGTCGTCCTCACCAACAAGATGCCGGCGAGCCTGATCCGCGGCTTCGGCGGGCCGCAGCTCTATCTGGCCATCGAGCGGCTGGTGCAGCGGATCGCGATCGAGCTCAATCTCGATCACCTGGACGTCATCAAGCGCAATCTTATTCCGACGGCTAAGTTTCCATACAAGACCGCAGCTGGCTCGCTCTACGATTCAGGCGATTATCTGCGCGCCGTCGAAACCACTGTCGCCGGCGGCCGGCTTGAGGAATTGATGAAGCGGCGCGAGGCGGCGCGGGCGGCGGGCCGGCATTATGGCATCGGCTTTGCCGCCATTGTCGAGCCGGGCATGTCGAATATGGGTTATCTGTCGACATTGCTCACCGCCGACGCGCGGGAGAAAGCCGGCCCGAAGAACGGCGCCGTATCGATGGTGACGGTCAACGTCGATCCGCTCGGAGCGGTTTCGGTGACTGCCGACGTCACGGTGCAGGGTCAGGGGCACGAGACCGTGCTCTCCCAAATCGTCGCCGAGCAACTCGGTCTTGAGCCGGACGACGTGGACGTCACGCTCGAAATGGACACGGCAAAGGACCAGTGGTCGATCGCCGCAGGCACTTATTCGTGCCGTTTCACGCCGGGCACCGCGGTGGCCGCGCATATGGCCGCGAACCAGATCCGCGACAAGCTCGGCCGGATCGCGGCGAAACAGCTCAACACGCTTCCCGACGATATCGAATTCGCCAAGGGCAAGATCGGCAGCAAGCGCAATCCCGACAATGCCATCCCGTTCGGCCGAGTTGCCGGCACGGCGCATTGGTCGCCCGTCATGCTGCCGGAAGGCATGGCGCCGAGCCTGCGCGAGACCGCGGTATGGTCACCGCCGGAACTCGAACCCCCGTCGGACGACGACCGCATCAACACGTCGCTCACCTATGGTTTTGTCTTCGACATGTGCGGGGTCGAGATCGACCCGCTGACAAACCAGGTGCGCGTCGACCGCTACGTTTCGATGCATGACGCCGGCAAGATCCTCAATCCGATGATTGCGGACGGTCAGATGCGCGGCTCCTTCGCGCAAGGAATCGCCGCCGCATTGTACGAGGAGTTTGTCTACGACGAGACCGGGGCGTTCCTCTCCGGCACCTTCGCCGATTACCTGGTGCCGACGGCGAGCGAAATCCCGCGCGTTGAAATTCTTCATATGGAATCGCCCTCGCCCTTTACGCCGCTCGGCGCCAAGGGGCTTGGCCGAAGGCAATTGCATGAGCGTGCCAGCCTGCATTGCCAATGCCGTGGCCGACGCGCTCGGCATCAAGGACGTGTCCGTACCGGTGACGCCGCGCCGTATCCACGCCTGGACGGCGCAGCCCGAACCGCCGTCACCGATCGCCGCGCCTGCGCGCGCCGCCGTCGCTGCCTCGGCGGCGGAGGGCGGCCGTAACTTGCACGGTCAGAGCTCGTTCGAGGTGCCGGCGCCGCCGGCGGCGGTGTGGCATTCGCTGCTCGATCCGGAAAGTCTCAAGGCGGTGATTCCGGGCTGCCACGAATTGCAGCGGCTCGGCGAGAACGATTATCGCGCGCTGGTTTCGCTCGGCGTGGGACCGGTGCGCGGCAAGTTCGAGGCGACCGTCAAGTTGAGCGATCTGGTGATGGAGAAATCGGGCCGCATCGCCGGCACGCTCAGCGGGCCGCTCGGCGGTGCATCGGGTGCGGGAAATCTCCGTCTGGAAGCGACCGCCACCGGCACACGCATCGACTACGACTATGCGGTCACCGCCACGGGCAAGGTGGTCTCGGTCGGCGGGCGCCTGATTGACGGTGCTGCGGCGATCATCATCCGGCAGTTCTTCGAGCGGCTGGCGCGACAGTTGAATCCGGAGTCCGCGCCTGCTCGCAAATCGGCGTGGCAGCGGCTGGTTGGCTGGCTGCGCTCGCTGGTCGGAGGCGGCGCATGAAACCGCATCCTTTCGATTACGTGCGCGTCGATACGGTGGACGAGGCGACCGAACTTCTGGCCCAGCATGGCGACGACGCTCGCGTGCTCGCCGGCGGGCAATCGCTGCTGGCCATGCTCAATCTACGGCTGCTCGAGCCGGCGGTGCTAGTCGACATCGCCTGCATCTCCGAACTCTCCGAAATCCGCGAGGTCGGCGGTAAAGTCGAGGTCGGGGCGGCGGTGACGCAGAACCGCCTGCTGGCTTGGCCGGGCCTCAAGGCGAAGCTTCCACTGCTGGCGGCGGCGCTGCCATTCGTCGGCCATTTCCAGACGCGCAATAAGGGCACCGTATGCGGTTCGGTCGCCCATGCGGATCCCAGCTCGGAAATTCCGCTGTCGCTTGCCACGCTGCAAGGCGAGGTCGTCTTGCGTTCGCGCAGCGGCACGCGCGTGCTGCCGGCTAGCGAATTCCAGCGCGGCATGCTCATGACGGCGCGCAAGCCAGATGAACTGATCACGGCTGTCCGTTTTCCCATCCAAGCGTCCGGCCGCGTCGCCTTTCGCGAAGTGGCGCGCCGGCAGGGCGATTTCGCTATCGTCGCCATCGCCGCGGTCGCCAACGGAAACAAGGTCAGGCTCGGGGTCGGCGGCATGGCAGGCCGACCGGCCACGCGAGAGTTCACAGCCGGAACCGATTTGCGCGATGCCATCAACGCGCTGGCCTGGGAGCTTGAGGGCTACGAAGACATGCACGCCACTAGCCGCATGCGTCGTGATATCTTGCGTCGCGTTGCGCCTGTCGTCATCGAGGAGGCCCTGCAATGCGCCGAGTGACCAGCGACCAGCACACCAAAGTGAGCGTGAAACTCAACGGCCGCAATGTTTCGGCCGAGGCTGAACCGCGCATGCTGCTGAGCGACTTCATCCGCCAGGCGCTGGGCGCGACCGGAACGCATGTCGGCTGCGAGCACGGCGTCTGCGGTTGTTGCACCGTACTGCTTGACGGCGTTGCCGTGCGCTCGTGCCTGACCCTCGCCATGCAGGCCGATGGCCGTGAGATCGCCACGGTCGAAGTCACTGGCCGGCGAGGATGGCGCGCTCAATGCGCTGCAGCAGGCCTTCCGCAACAATCACGCCTTGCAATGCGGCTTTTGCACGCCCGGCATCCTGATGTCATTCACCGACTTCCTGCGGCGCAACCCGAAGCCGTCGGAAGAGCAGGTCGTGGATGTGCTGAGTGGCCACATCTGCCGCTGCACCGGCTACGCCGGCATCGTCTCGGCCGTCCTCGAAGCGGCCGGTACCCAGGATTCGAACAGAGGAGGAAAACCATGAACAAGCCGCAGGAAACGCCGCAGACCGCGAAGAAGCTCTATGAGGAGCGCGTCACCATCAACGGCAAGAATGTCGTGCTGTCGCACAGCGAACCGCCGGTGATCAATGCGGGCGTTCTCGAGAACGGCGATATTTTCCGTATGATCAACATCTTCGCGGAGAAGTTCTCGCCCAGCAATATCGACAAGGCGGACGGCACGCCGCTGCGCCTGTACACCTCCGACCGCGTGAAGGTCGACGTCTCGAAGCGGCGTAAGCACGATATGAGCTTTTGGCATCGCAACATCGATGCCCACGAAATCATCTTCTGCGTGCAAGGGCGCGCTCAAGTGGGAGACCGAGATGGGCGTGCGGATCATGCATCCGGGCGACATGCTGTTCATCCCAAAGGGCATCGCGCACCGCTCGATGCTGTGCGAGGACTCGACCGGTGACAATGTTCTCATTGAACTCAAAATTGCCGACGAGCTCACCTACGTCGGCGAAAACAAGTAAGCGGGAATCACGTGCAATCCGTTGATCTGATCGTCACCAATATCGACTGGCTCATTACCATCGACCCCGGCCGCCGCATCATGCGCGATGCGGCGATCGCGGTGAAAGGCGGAAAGATTGTCGCCATCGACAAGTCCGCGGCGATCGCGAAGGCCTATTCCGCCGCGCGGACGGTCGACGCCGCGCAATACGGTGGCGACGCCGGGCTTCGTCGACTGCCACCTGCATTCTTCCTTCCAGCTTTCGCGCGGGCTCGCGGACGAGGCGAACGCACAGTCGTTTCTGTTCGACCGGATGTATCCTTACGAAGCGGCGCTCGACGGCGATGACGTGCGCCTCTCGGCAACGCTCGCCGCGGCAGAACTGCTCAAGCACGGGGTCACCTGTTTCATCGATCCCGGCAATTACCATCCGGAAGCCTCAGTCGAAGGGATCATGTCCACCGGCATTCGCGCGGTCGTGTCGCGATCGTCGTTCGATCTCACCAAGTCGGTACTCGGCATTCTTCCGGAACGCATGATCGAGTCGACGCAGGTGGCGCTCGAACGTGCCCAGGAGGTGCTGGAAAAATACGCCAAGTCGGGCAATCCGCGGCTCAGTGCCAGCGCCTCGTTCCGCGGCCTCAACAACGCCTCCGACGAACTGATCCTCGGGCTCCACAAGATGGCCCGCCGTTACGACACGCTCCTGCAGACACATGCCTGCTTCAGCTATTCGACCCATGATTCCAGCATCGCGCGCACCAAGATGGCGGAAATCGAGCGCTTGGAATCGCTCGGTGTGATCGACGAAAGGATGTTGATCGTCCACTCCGGCTGGCTTGAGCCGGAGGAGGTGGCGCATCCTGGCGAAGCGTAAGCCGTCGCTGGTCTGTGCGCCGAGTTCGAGCCTGCACAACGGCTACGGCAATTTTCTGTTCGGTAAGCTGCCGGAACTGATGGCGCTCGGCGTCAATGTCACGATCGGGTCCGACCATGCCGTCGTCCGGCATCGTCGACATGGCGCAGGAGATGCGTCTTGCGTGCTGCTGTTATAAGGAAGCACGTATTAATCCGCGCGTCATGCCACCGGAGACCGGCCTGGAAATGGCGACGCTCAACGGCGCGAAAGCGGCCCTGATGGCGGAGCGGATCGGGAGCATCGAGGTCGGCAAGGAAGCCGACATCGTCCTGTTCGATACGCAGCGGCCGGAATGGCAGCCGCTGATCAACCCGGTTGCCAATCTTGTCTACAGCGCCACCGGCGATTCGGTTCGCGATGTGTTCGTTGCCGGGGAGCAGGTCGTTTCCGCTGGGCGGCTGACGAAAATCGACGAAGCAAGTCTCTATTCAAAAATACCCGCGGCTGTGGCGCATTTTGGCAAGCACTTGAAGCTGGATCAGATGGTCCAGCTTCGCTGGCCGGTTTCCTGAGGCCAACCGGGGGCTATGGGACGAGCAATTGATCGAGGGCCGTTCTCGTGTCGGCTGTCGGCGTACGACAACCGGCGACGTTCGGGCCGCCTCGGTTTTTCACTGATCCAGGCGAACACGCCTGCGAATAGAAAGGGACAATGACGATGGGCGTGAGCGCCAAGATTGCAACGCCAGCGACCGGCACGCCGACCCACCTCCGCGACCTGCGTAGCACGCTCGCTTGGCTCAGAGCGCGTGGCGATCTGGTCGAGACGGATAAGGAGGTGAACCCCGACCTCGAGGTCACCGGCCTGCAGAAGCTGATGGATGGCGGCTGCCCGGTTATCTTCAACAACGTCAAGGGCAAGCCGAACCACCAGCGTCCTGACCAACCTGTTCGGCGACATCAAGGTCGATCAACGCCATGTTCGGCTGGGCGGACGACAAGGAGCGCACGCGGAAATTGGCGCGCGCGCTGTCGAAGCCGCTGCCGCCGCAGGAAATCCCGCAATCCGAAGCGCCGTGTCAGCAGATCGTGATCGAGCAGCCGAAGGACGTCAACGAATATCTCGTGCCGATCCGGCATACCGCGCTGGAGAAAGAACTCACCGTCGGCTCCGGCATCCGCTGCGTCTCGGGCGCGCAATTCGGCGACGGCACGGATGTCGGCTACAACCGGATGAATTTCCGCTGGGGCAATGTCGGCACCTTCCAGATCTCTCCCGGCTCCCACATGTGGCAGGTGGTGAGCGAGGCGTATCGGCGTAACGAGAAGGTGCCGCTGACGTTCTGCTTCGGCGTGCCGCCTGCCTGCACGCTGCTCGCCGGCGCGGCCTTCGACTACGTCATTCTTCCCTACGGCTGCGACGAATTGGGCGTGGCCGGCGCCGCGCAGGGCTTCCCGGTGCGGGTGGTGAAGGCGCGCACGGTCGACGCCTGGGCGATCGCCGATTCCGAGGTCGTGATCGAAGGTTATGTCGATCCGCGCGACACGCGCTTCGAGACCGCTGAAGCCGAGGCCGACCAGACGCAAGGGCGGCACCATTTCCATCCGGAATGGGCCGGCTACATGGGCAAGGCCTACAAGGCGCCGACCTTCCACGTCACCGCGGTCACCATGCGCAAGCCGAGCCCAAGCGCATCATCTACTGGCTCGGCGCGCACACGCTCGACGAGCACAACATCGACACCTCCATCCGCGAGGCGGCGATGTTCGAGCTCTGCAATCGGCTGCAGCCCGGCATCATCCAGGACGTCAACATTCCCTACTGCATGACCGACTGGGGCGGCGTCATCATTCAGGTGAAGAAGCGCAACCGGCTGGAGGAGGGCTGGCAGCGCAACTTCCTCACGGCGCTGCTCTCGACCTCGCAGGGCATGCGCGTCGCCATCGCGGTCAGCGAGGACACCGACATCTACAGCATGGACGACATGATGTGGGCCATCACGACCCGCGTCAATCCGCAGAAAGACATCCTCAACCCGACGCCCGGCGGCCGCGGCCAGACCTTCATGCCGGCCGAGCGCATGACCGCGGGCGACAATGAATGGACCGCGACCAATACCCGCTACGAAGGCGGCATGGGCATCGATGCCACCGTGCCCTATGGCTACGAGGAGGATTTCATGCGGCCGGTCTATCCGGTGGATCGCGTGAAGCTCGAAGATTTCTTCACCAAGGACCAGATCGCCAACGTGAAGGGCCGCCTGAAGGGCTGGACGAACTTGCTGGCAAAGACCGGGCGCTAAGACCTTCGGAGGCCAGGGAGGTGAGGTATGGCGGGCGTTTTCGGCAATCATCAGCTCGCCATTCCCTATCGGCCGATTGCCGAGTTGCTCGCGAAGTACAAGGCGCGCGATCCGCGACAAGACCGCGATCGTCGATCTCGACCAGGGCAGTCGATCACGTTCGGCGCGCTCGACCAGGTCACGACCGACATCGCCGCATTTCTTCAAGCAGCACGGGCGTCCGGGAAGGGGAGCCGCGTCCTGCTGCTCTCCGACGAAATGCTGGAAAAGCTCCTGATCTGGTTCGGCGTGTGGCGCATCGGCGCGGTCGTCTGCCCGCTCAACATCGAGATCAATGAACAGCATGATGGTGGAGCTGACCGCCAGCGGTCGATCCGGCGCTGATGCTGTGCCACAAGGATCTCGACGTCGCCGCCCTGGTCGGCACCGCCGCCGCGCCGCGTATGCGCTTTGGTCACATGGTCCGGCGAGCGACAGCAAGCGACCCGAGAGACGAATTCTTCGCCGCCCTGCCCGCGGGCAACGAGCCGGCGATGCATTGCCCGAGCGCAACAATGCCGGAAGACCTCTCCTGCATGTTCTGCACCTCCGGCACCACGGCGCGGCCGAAGATCGTCGTCTACGATCACGCCGCCTATTGGCTCAGCGGATCTCGACACTGGAATTCTTGGGGCTGACCGAGAACGATCGCACGCTCGAATACCGCTCGTTCGGCTGGAACTCGGCGCAAGTGCTCAGCCTGATGCCGTTCCTGGAGACGGGCCTGACGCTGCACATCGCCAAGCGCTTCTCGCATAGCCGCTTCTTCGAGTGGATCGCGAGCTATGGCATCACCTTCTCCGCCGGCGTGCCGACGGTGCTCAACATGCTGCTCAACAAGCCGCTGGGCTATACCGCCAAGGATATTCCGACGCTGCGCCTGATGACCTGCAGCACGGCGCCGCTCACCGCCCAGCAATGGCAGCAGTTCGAGGAAATGTACGGCGTCCACCTGCTGCAGCTCTACGGCATGTCGGAGGCCGGCTGGGTATGCGGCAACCGCCATTACAAGCGCAAAATGGGCACCGTCGGCCTGCCGGCGCTGCATCAGGAATTTGCGATCGTCGATAGCGACGGCAAGACCTGCCCGGCCGGCGTCGAAGGCGAGGTCACCGTCGGCGGCCCGCAGACCGCGGTCGGCTATCTGCGCGACGACGGCACGATCGAGCCGATCCGCGGCAAGCGCATCAAGACCGGCGATCTCGCCATCATGGATGACGAAGGCTTCGTCCGCGTCACCGGCCGCACCAAGGACCTGATCATCCGCGGCGGCATCAACATCGCGCCGCTGGAGATCGACGAGGTTCTGCTCAAGCATCCCGGTATCCTCGATGCCGCCGCCGTCGGCGTGCCGGACAAAATCTACGGCGAGGAAGTCGTCTGCTATGTCGTCGCCAAGGAGCCTGGTCTGACCGAGGCCAGCGTCGCCAACACTGCGAGCAATATCTGCCGCCGGCGAAGACGCCCAAACAGATCTTCTTCGTGCCGGATTTGCCGAAGAATGACCGAGGCAAAGTCTTGCGCGACAGGCTTCGCGAGGACTGGGCGGCGAGGTCGAAGGTGTCGGCATGAGCCGACAGATATGTCAACGAGGGAGACGTTAGTCACGCTTGCAGTGATGGTTGCCAGGAGCGCTAAAACAATATTCCGCCGGTGCTTCTGTAGCCATCTTCGGTCCGCTCGATACGCGATGCTCCACCACGGCGCTGCATCCGTTCGAGCGGGGAAACGCCTCAGCTTTGCATTCCAGCAACAGACTGAGTTGTCCAACAAGAATTGGTCCAGGGGAGTAGGAAATGTACAGGCAAATGGCGCTGGTTTTCGCGGTCGCGCTTGCCGGCTTTACGACAGCTAGCGCGGCGCAGGCTGAGGAGTGGCCGACCCGGCCCATTCGGGCGATTGTACCGCTCAGCGCTGGAAGTGCGGTTGATATCGTTCCTCGGATTGTCTTCGAACAATTATCGAAGCAGCTCAAACAGCCAATCATCGTCGATAACCGGCCGGGCGCGAGCGGCACAATCGGGGGCCGCGTGGTGGTCACGGCAGATCCGGACGGGTACACGATTCTGGCCCATTCGTCGGCACTCGTGATTGCGCCCTCGACCATTGCGAACATGCCCTACGATCCGATCAAGGACCTTGCTCCGGTGGCGCCCCTTGGAAATCTGCCCAATGTCCTCGTGATTTCGCCCTCGAAAAACATCAAGACGATTTAAGAACTCGTCGCGCTGGGTAAACAGCGGCCAATCACGTTCGGCACAATTGGGGTCGGCAGCCCGATTCAACTCGCAATGGAGCGCCTCCGTCTAAGCGCCGGCTTCAAGGCGCAGGCGATTATCTACCGTGGCGCGCCAGAGGCTCTGGTCGACGCGATGACCGGCCGCATCGACGTCTATTATTCACCTATTCTGCCGGCTCTACCGCTGATACGTGAACACAAGCTGGTTCCATTGGTGGTCAGCAGCCCGACGCGCGCGCCGACGCTTCCCGACGTGCCCACGTCCGAGGAAGCCGGTTACAAAAATTCCGCATACAGATTTTGGATCGGCATCTTCGCGCCGGCTAAGACATCACCTGCCATCGTCGCCAAGTTGAGCAAGGAAATCGAAACGGCATTGCAGGTGCCGGGGGTTCGGCAAAAGCTTGCAAAGCTAGGCGTCCAGCCGATGTCGATGGATCAAAAGCAGTTCGGCGAGTTCGTCAAGCAGGAGCTTGTCGTCAACACCGAGCTTGCAAAGAAGGCGGGGATCTCAGCGAAATAATCTGCATTCGCGGTGACTGCCATGGCCCAGCAGATTGGCGTTACGACGGAGCAAATGCGTGGTGTTTTTCCGTGCGGGCGGCTCGGTGCTTACGGTCGAACGTTATTTGGGGAAAAATATGAGTAGACCGAACGACAGTCAAAGGCCCCGGCTCATTGTCGGCATCAGCGGTGCATCGGGTGCCGTCTATGGGGTGCGGTTACTCGAGTTGCTGAAGGGGTGCGGTATCGAGACCCACTTGGTTATGTTGCGCGCGGCACAAACGACGCTGGCATACGAGACCGATCTGAAGGTCGCTCAGGTCGAGCAGTTGGCGACCGTCATGCACTCCTACAACGATATCGGCGCTGCATGCTCGAGCGGATCGTTCAAGACGATTTGCATGATCGTCGCCCCTTGTTCAATCAAGACCATGTCAGAGATCGCAACCGGCACCACCGGCAACCTCATCGTGCGGTCGGCGGATGTGGCCTTGAAGGAACGTCGGCGCGTCGTCTTGTTGTTGCGCGAAACGCCGCTGTATATCGGTCACATCCGCACCATGGCGGCTGTCACCGAAGCAGGTGCGATCGTCTACCCGCCCGTACCTGCTTTCTATGTGCAGCCGAAGTCGCTTGCCGACATGATCGATCACACGCTCGGCCGTGTGCTCGACCTGTTCGATATCGATATGGGTAAGGTTCGGCGCTGGACGGGCGGAAAGGGGAAGCACCGTTCCCGGCCGGCTGGACGTGCGGCCGCCGGGATGCGGTCAACAAGTCCGATCTTGTCGATTAGCGAGGCTTCAAAGGAGTGGAGGCGACGGGAAACTTATCGGGGTTCTGATCGGCGCTGATGCGTCCAAGCTCAGTGCCAAAAAGTTCGGGCAAAATAAAAATGAGGAAACGCCGTGAGACAACTACTCTTTTTTACGCGAAATGTCACCAGCGTGACTACGCGTGCTGGACGGCCGCGAAACACAAGATTGATGCGGAAACCCGGCCGCAGCGTAATGCGGGTGATCGGTGTGCGTCGGATGGGCTTGGTGCAAGGCGGATGCCTCGCCTAGGCAATCATGCTTTGAAATGGATTTTTGCCACGGCTGTTGTCGTGTCGTTGAGCGTGGCTGGCGCGACCCGGGCCGCAGACTGGCCGAGCGACCCCATTCGCGTCATTGTCCCTTACAGCCCCGGCAGCGCGGCCGACGTCGTTCCGCGTATCGTGTTCGAGCAGGTGAAGGAACAGCTGGGCCAGACCATCATTATCGAAAATAAGCCGGGCGCAAGCGGCACAATTGGCGCGCACATCGCGAGCCAGGCGTCGCCGGACGGATACACCCTGCTGGCGGCATCGTCAGGCTACACGATTGCGCCGGCGACTTTTCCTAATTTGGATTACGACCCGATCAAGGATTTTGTTGGGATCTCGACGCTCGGCAACCTGCCCAACGTGCTTGTCATTGCTCCTTCCAAACATATTCGTACAGTTCAGGAACTGGTCGCGATGGCGAAGACGACATCGGTCACCTTCGGTTCGACCGGGGTCGGCGGTCCCATTTATCTCACCATGGAGCGGTTCCGGCAGGCTGCCGGCTTCAAGGCGACTGTCATTCCGTTCAAGGGCGCGCCACCAGGCGTTGACCGAGGCGATCGCCGGTCGGATCGACATCTACTACTCGCCGCTCCTCGCCGCGCTTCCCTTCATCCGCAGTGGCAATCTGCTGCCGCTAGCGGTCAGCAGCAAAATGCGCGTGAAGGCGCTGCCTGATGTGCCGACCACGCTGGAGGCTGGCTACCCCAATTCCAACTATAACTTCTGGATCGGCGTGTTTGCGCCGGCAAAGACGCCGCGGGCCATCGTCGACAGACTCAATGCCGAGATAACGCGGGCCCTGGAAAATCCGACAGTTCAGCAGAAGTTGGAAAATATCGGCGTCCAACCGGAGCCGATGACCATCGAACGGTTCAACGCGTTCATACGGGAAGAACTCAAGACAAACGCAGAGCTCGCCGAAGCAGCCGGGATTGCCAAGCACTAACCGCGCGAGCGGCGCCGTTCGTGCTGCTTGCACAATCCTGACTTGTCTTCCGGCAACAGATTGGCGACCGTTTCTTGAGGCGCAGTAACAAAGACTAGAAATGACGTGAACCATGGACACCAGAACCAAGCCGAAACAGACACCGCCACATGCTCTGGGCCGGCCCTATCCCGACCTGCACGATCACATCCGCGCGCTCGACAAGGCCGGGCTGCTGATCACGGTCGACCGGCCGATCAACAAGGACACCGAGATGCACCCGCTGGTGCGCTGGCAGTTCCGCGGCGGCATCGAAGAGAAGGACCGCAAGGCGTTCCTGTTCACCAACGTCACCGACAGCAAGAGGCCGCAAATACGACATCCCGGTCGCTGGTCGGCGGGCTCGCGGCGAACCGCGAAATCTACCGCATCGGCATGGGCTGCCGCTCGACGAGATCGACGCGCGCTGGGTGCGCGGCGGCGCAGAATCCGATCCCGCCGCGCGTCGTCGAGGACGCGCCGTGCCAGGAGATCGTCATCACCGGCAAGGCGCTCGACAAGCCCGGGCAACGGCCTCGACGGCATGCCGGTGCCGATCTCGACGCCGGGCTGGGACATCGCGCCCTACACGACGCTGTCGCAATACATCACCAAGGATCCCGGACACCGGCATCCAGAACATGGGCAACTATCGCGGCCAGGTGAAGGCGCCGCGGCGGCTCGGCATGAATCCGTCGCTCGAGCTGCGGCCCGGCATCTACAACCATTGGGAAAAGCTGCGCGAGCGCGGCTTCAAGAAGCTGCCGGCGGCGGTCGTGCTCGGTGCGCCGCCCTGCGTCGCCTTCGCCTCGGTGCAGAAGCTGCCCGAGACGCTCGACGAGCTGCAGGTCGCCGGCGCGCTGGTCGGCGCGCCGATCAACGTGGTGAAGGCGAAGACCGTCGATCTGCTGGTGCCGGCCGAGGCCGAGATCGTCATCGAGGGCTTCATCGATACCGAATATCTCGAGCCCGAGGCGCCGTTCGGCGAATCGCACGGCCACGTCAATCTGCAGGAATTCAACGCCTACATGGAGGTGACCGCGATCACGCGGCGGCGCGACGCGATCCTGACCTCGATCATCTCGCAGGTGACGCCGAGCGAATCGAGCCTGATCAAGCGCGTCGGCATGGAGCCGATGTTCCTCGAGCATCCTGCGCGAACACGCTCGGGCATCAAGGGCGTCAAGCGGGTCTCGATGCACGAGCCGCTGACCAACATCCGCAAGGTGATCTGCTGCTGGTGATGCGAGCGCGACATGCCGACAACCGAGATGTGGCGCGCGCTCTACGGCGCCGCCGTCCTGCATCGCGCGGCCGGCAAATACGTCATCGCCGTCAACGACGACATCGATCCCGACAATGCCGACGCGCTGTTGTGGGCGATGTCCTATCGCGCCAACCCGACGCCTCGACATCCACATCCTGCCGCATCGCGACCAAGGCCACGGTCCGCGCAGCAAGCGCAACGGCGGCGAGGACGCCTCGGTGCTGATCGACGCGACGCTCAAGGAGAAGTTTCCGCCGATCTCGCTGCCGAAGCGCGAGTTCATGGAGACGCGCCAAGGAGATCTGGGAAGAGCTCGGCCTGCCGACGCTCAAGCCGGAGGCGCCGTGGTACGGCTATTCGCTCGGCGAATGGTCATCGGAGTTCGACGAAGCGGCGGCGCGCGCGACACGCGGCGATTATTTCATGACCGGCAAAGAGCTTAAGAAACGGCGGCGTAAGGACGTGAAGATGAATACTGAGGTTCGCACAGTCAAGAATTTGAGACCGAAATCGAGGAAGCGAATACTTGGACAGCATCTTCGGCGTGAATCCCGACGATGACACTACAGTGACGAATGGTATGAACGTGCTTGACCCTAACTTGCCGGAGGCCCGGCGGAGAGAAAATATGGAAAATTCAGGATACCCGGATTTGCACGCCCACATCGCCGCGTTGGAGAAGGCCGGTCTTCTGATCCGCGTGAAGCGGCCGATCAACAAGGATTCCGAGATGCACCCGCTGGTGCGCTGGCAATTCCGTGGCGGCATTCCTGAGGCACAGCGAAAGGCATTTCTGTTCGAGAACGTCACCGACAGCACCGGCCGCCGCTACGATATTCCGGTGGCGGTGGGGATTCTCGCCTCCAATCGGGAAATCTACAGCATCGGCATCGGGTGCGGCGTCGACAAGATTCAGCAGAAATGGGACCACGCCGAACAGAATCCGGTGACGCCTGTGTTGGTCGACAACCCGCGCTGCCATGAAATCGTGGTGCAGGGCGAGGAACTCAAGCAGCCCGGCAAAGGCGTGGATGGGCTTCCGATCCCGATCTCGACTCCGGGTTTCGACAATGCGCCGTATGCTTCCTGCTCAATGTTCATTTCCAAAGACCCCGACACCGGACTTCAGAATATCGGCAACTACCGGGCCATGGTGAAAAGTCCGACCCGGTTGGGTATGAATTCCGAGGTCGAACTGAACCAGGGCATTTACGACCACTGGCTGAAGTACAAGGCGCGCAGCGAAAAGATGCCAGTTGCGCTAGTGCTGGGGGCGCCGCCGGCGATTACCTTCACCTCGGTCCACAAACTGCCAAAGCATATGGATGAGCTCGCGGTTGCCGGCGGGCTGGTCGGCGCCCCAATCCGTGTCTGCAAGGCGGAAACCGTAGATTTGATCGTGCCGGCGGAAGCCGAGATCGTGGTCGAAGGCTATATCGACACCGAATGGCTGGAGCCGGAAGGCAGCTTCGGCGAGTCGCATGGCTACATGAACCTGAAGGAATACAACTCCTTCATGGACGTGACGGCGATCACTCGCCGCAAAGATTCTGTTCTGGTCTCGATCATCAGCCAGGTGACGCCCAGCGAAAGCAGCCTTATCAAGCGGGTCGCCTACGAGCCGGCGTTCCTGCACCACTTGCGCCACCATCTCAACATCAGCGGCGTTAGCCGTGTATTCATGCACGAACCGCTGACCAACCTGCGCAAGCTGATCATCATTCAGATGAAATCTAATACACTGGAGGCGGAAGTCTGGCGCGCCCTCTATGGCGCCTCGGCCTTTTCCTCGTCGGTTGGAAAGATGACGATCGCGGTCAACGAGGACATCGAGCCCGAGAATTTGGACATGGTGTTCTGGGCGATGGCCTACCGGATGCGGCCGCATCAGGACATGCGCGTCTTGGATCACAAGGACATGGGTCACGGACCAAGAACCGGCGCGGACGACAACCACTACGAGGCTACCGACTCGGCCATGCTGATCAACGCCATGCTGAAGCGTCCGTTCCCGCCGATCTCGCTGCCCGCTAGGCAATACATGGAAGGCGCGAAGTTGATTTGGGAGGAGCTGGGTCTGCCGCCGTTGAAGCCGGAAATGCCTTGGTACGGCTATTCGCTGGGCCAGTGGCCAGAGGAATTCCAGACCGAGGCGGACCGCGCGGTGCGAAGCGAATACTGGAAGACCGGCGAGGAACTGGTTCGGAAAAGGCGCAACGACAAGCGCATGAACGATCCTTATCTGGATCTTTGAATGGCAAGGGAAGGACTCTACAGCGGACCCGCTGGGGTCGTAGCCGCGGATTCATTCCTTGCAAACGGTGTCAAAGGTTTGTTTACCGGCGTTCGATCGATGGTCGCCGGAAATGAAGAAGGCGTAAAGCAAATACAAAAGGGAGGATAATATGCGCCTGCTTTGGGCTATCGCCGCATCGCTCTGTCTTGTTTGTTCCGCTCGTGCTCTGGACTACCCGACCAAGCCGGTGCGCATCTTGGTTGGTTGGGCGCCCGGCGGCATCACCGATGTTGCCGCCCGTATCATCGCGCAAAAGCTCACCGAAAAATGGCGGCAACAGGTCATCGTCGAAAATCGCTCAGGTGCCAGCGGAATGATTGCGGACGCTGCCGCTGCCCGCGCCGAACCTGATGGGTATACCCTTATGTTTGCCTCCAGCCCGGAGGTGACCACCACGCCGTTTATCCAAAAAAGCGCGCAGAAATACTTCGTCAACGACTTCATCCCCGTGGCGCTGGTTTCGATCAATCCGTTGGTTCTCGTGGCTCCCTCGGATAGCCCTTACAAGACCGTGCGAGACGTTATCGCGGCCGCCAAAGCCAAGCCGGGCGAGATCCCGTATTCATCGCCTGGAATTGGGACGGCTCCTCATCTTGCGGCAATCATGTTCGAAGATGTGACTGGCACCAAATTCCAGCATGTTCCTTACCGGGGCGGTGCGCCGGCGGCTGTTGCCGTGGCCGGCAAGGAAGTGCCTATCGGGTTCAATGCCATGGCGGGCGTCATGCCATTGATCAGTTCCGGGCGCCTCAAGGTGCTCGGATTGGCTACATCCCAACGCATCGCCTCGCATCCCGATTGGCCAACGCTGTCCGAGCAGGGCGTTGCGAATTTCGAGTACACTGTGTGGTCCGGCCTCTTCGTTCAGAAGGGCGTGCCGGCTGACATCGTGCACAAACTGGAGGTTGACGTCCGGGCCGCTTTAGCAGAGGCGGATGTCGCCAAAAAGTTCGCAGCGTTCGGAGCGATTCCGGCCAACGAAAACCTGAAGGCCTTCATGGAACGCATTAAACGCGAGACCAGCGCGAATGAAGCGATCGTCCGCAAGGCCAATATCCGGGCCGACAAATAACAACGCGGTGACTTGACTGGCGGCGCCGCTCGCGCGCGGCGAGCTAGCGGGCCGATTCCAAAACCGCCCGCGCGCAACAGCACTGACACTGGGCTTGGCCTTGCTCGCGCGCCGCGCGGCATTGAAAGATCAGCGGAATAGGGCCCGCGGTCTTAAGCGGCTTCCGGTGACAGCCATCCCTGCGCCCGCGCATGCGCGACCATCCGGCGGGCGTCGGCTACAGAAATTATTTTCCCGTTTTCAACCAGGCTCATGCTGCGGCCTGTTCTCAACTCGAAGTCGAGGTTGTGATAAAAACAACGTCGGTAGAATTCTCCCAACGGATCCAATTGTGACGAGCGCTTAATCGGTAATATCAAGCCGCGCACCGGCATTAGGCTTGCAGCTCGAACAATAGCCGGCGTGCATATCAGAGAGGCAGCCGCACCAATGAGGATGCTTCTGCGCGTCATTCGGTAGTCAGTTGCGGTCATTTTAGGCTCCGATTTAGCCAGTTCTGCGATCTGCACGGGCTGGCAAGTTGGAACTAAATCCCCCGTCCGCGTAAGGCGCGGTTCCTTAGCTGGTCAATGCAAGGTTTGCCATTCGATGAATTCGCCAGCCATACCTTTTCTTTGAGCAGCGATCTCGTTGAGTTTGTCTATATCGCCTCCAACTCTGCAGTACCCGCAGTAGAACCGATTTCGCTTTGGCTGCAGTTCGAGGGGGTGGTTTGTCCCGGGACAACATGCGATCCAGGTTCTTACGCTGAGACTTGAGGCCATCGGCGAAAGTCCTAGTTGGCCAGCCTTGGTTACGATTTCTGCTTCCCGCCACACCTCGTTCTCTTTCTTGATTTCTTCCATCTCGCGACGAACGCTACGGATGATCGCCCAAACGTGTTTCTTGCTGAGCAACCCGGCTCGCACATCCACCGGTTCGCCGACATAGTAGAGGCATCTCGCGATGATACCGAACAAGAGGTCCTCGACAGAATAAGCCAACGGGAATTCGCTCGGTCTTTCAGCACGCAACCAGCCCTCGGAGGTTGAAAAAACTCGATCAAACTCCATCGGTTCGCTGACAGCAGATCTCGACTTCAATTTCGTCAATGACCGCATCGACCACGAGGATGCAGACCATCTCCGGTGGAGAGGGTAACTCCACCGGTCGGCCACCCGATTTGCGTTTTGACATAAAAAACCCTCCGTCGGTTTCATCCGAGGAGGGCTGACATTCGTGCGACCCGTTTCGTTGCCGAAGTGGCCGCATCCCCTTGCCGGAAACCACCTTGCCCGGTTTGGCAGGTTGGCGAGGGCGTCAGCCCCACTCTTGATGCAAATACAATTTAGGATTTTTAGCGGCAGAAGTCGATGGCCACCCTCCGCCGTTGGCGGCCGATCGGCTCACGTGGTTAGCGCGGTGTTGCCTATTCGCGAGCAGAACTTCGACCCCTCGTGAGCCAGCTTGCGCCTCTTTTCGAGCTGATCGCCGCGCAGGCGCTCAAGGCGGTGTGATGCTCGCCGACCCCGAGCCGAGTTGTGCAGAAATGTGATCGCCAACTTTTTTAGCGCAAGAAAATTTTCCGACTTTGATTTTTTTTAATTTTTTGGAGAACGCGCATGCGTGAACCCACATGCCGTTTTTGCGCGAACCCCCCTTGTTGGCAAGGTACCCCGTATCTCGCTGGACGGTCCGCGGCCGCCAGCCTCGATGGTCGCCCGTATGCCCCGCTGTGCCGCAGCGACTTCTGCGCATGTATCAAGTGTAATTCGTCACGTATCATTGAGTGACGCATCGTCAGCGGGCGCCGGTGTTCGCTCGATACAACCACTGTTGCCATGCCGGTTGCAGACAATCGACTTGAATAAACGCACCATCCGTTCACCAATCCCGCGCTGGCAATCCTTTACGCGCAATCGCGGCGGATCAGCGACGTGGTGAACAGATGGCAAAGATTTCCAGCGGCGGCGGCAGGTTCCCCGTTAACAGGTTCCCATAATCCCCCTTATGCGAATTCGCGTTAACCCGCTGCGGCACAGGGGCCAACGCGATGAAAAATTCCTTGCGATGATCGGATAAAATTGTGACTGGTTAAGAGTTGCAAAATCCGTTGACACTTAGCGCGGTTTCCTCAGGTGAACATCGTTGCTGAGTGGTGAATTGCTGCACCGCTCTTTCGAGGAATTCGGGGTTAGGCATTCAGGTTAATGATTGGTTAGCAAACATGAACGCGCTACGGCGGCCCGGCCTCGCGCGCGCGAATGGTTACCAAACATAGTTAACGCGGCCATGAAAACCAAGAAATTTTGCGTATTTCAATAGTCCGGGCCTCGCCGGGGCGTCATTTTTCAAAAATCGCTAAATCTTCCCCCCTCTTTTCCAAAACCGGCCCCTCAGGCGCATGGTGTAGGCGCGACCCCCCTGTTGGTCGGGTACACCCGGGGCGCTTTGACATCTCTGCCGCCTCGGTCGTTAGTGTCCGTCTCGAAAGTTGTTGAATTCAAATGAATCACTTGTGTTTCACACATCGGCTGCCTGTGAGGAGGGTTGCCGATGTGGACGAGCAAGAACCGGGCGCGCTACAAGCGCGATCATTTGCGATATCCGAGCGATGTGACGGACGAAGAATGGGCGCATGTCGGGCCGCTCATTCCTCCGGCGAAGCGCGGGGGCCGCAAGCGCGAAGTGGACGCGCGGGATGTCGTCGACGGCATCATGTACGTGCTGAGCACGGGATGCCAATGGCGCTACATCCCCAAAGACTTGCCGCCGCGCAGCACCGTGTATCGGTACTTCTGTCTGTGGGGGTACGACGGCACGCTGGATCGCATCCACTACGCGCTTTACGAGAAGTGTCGCGAGCAGGCGGGACGCGAAGCCAGTCCCACCGCCGCCATCATCGACAGCCAGAGTGTGAAAAGCGCCGAAAAAGGCGGCCCCTGCATCGATCCGCCCGGGTTCGACGCGGGCAAGCTCATCAAGGGCAAGAAGCGGCATATCCTGGTAGATACACAGGGTCTGTTGCTGCACGCGATTGTTCATCCGGCCGATATTCAGGATCGCGACGGCGGCATCGTGCTGCTGTCCACGCTTTTCGGCCTTTTTCCTTTCCTGAAAAGGCTCTTTGCCGACAGCGCCTATGCGGGGCCTGTCTTTCATGCGGCGCTGGCCAAGATTCGAACGCAACTCGAAACCGAAATCGTCAAGCGTTCCGATTGCGCCAAAGGCTTCGTCGTTCTGCCGCGCCGATGGATCGTCGAACGTACAATCGCTTGGCTCAACCGTTGCCGCCGACTGGCCAAGGATTGGGAAAATCTCAACCTCAGCGGCCTGATCTTCCTGCGCCTCGCATCCATTCGCCTCATGCTCCGAAAACTCTGTAATCCTTGATGAACTTATGGGACGGACTCTTAGGCAGGACGACGAAGCGATGCAACTCATTGCGTTTGACGATTTCGAGCTTCCAGGTACCGGACTTGGCAACGGCTACCGCTATCTTCGGTCCTTGATAGCCAGCATCGGCGAAAATGCGCTTGATGAATGGGAACAGGCGGCGGGTGCGCTGATCGAGCACCCATCGCGCACCATCGCGATCCTGCACATCTGCGGAATGGACGACAACGTTCAAGAGTAGGCCGAGCGTATCGACCAGAATGTGCCGCTTGCGGCCCGTAACCTTCTTGCCCGCATCAAAGCCTTGCGGGTCGATCGCGGAGCCCCCTTTTGAGCTGCCTTGGCACTCTGGCTGTCGATGATTGCGGCCGTGGGGCTGGCTTCGCGGCCCTCGTGTTCACGTGTGGCGACATAGAGTTCGTGGTGGATACGTTCCAGCGTCCCGTCCCAGTCCCACAGCATGAAATAAAAATGCACCGTACTTTTGGGCGGAAGATCTTTCGGCAGCGCCGCCCATTGGCAGCCCGTCGAGAGCACATAGAAAATGCCGTTCACAACCTCACGCAGATTGACCTCACGCCGCCGCCCGCCGCGTTTGGCTGGTGGGATCTTCGGCTCAATCAGTCCCCATTCGGCGTCAGTCAGATCACTCGGATAACGCAAGTCGCGACGTTCCGCGGCACGGCGATGTTCAGGCTTCCACATCCAGCACCTCCCTCGGCAGCGATTCGGGTGCCAGACAAGGAATCACAAGTGATTCACTCGACTCAACAACTTTCTGGATCGGCTCTAACATTACAGTTGCATTTTATATCGACTTCTGAATCCATGTGCCACCATGATTCGGAGGATCATGGATGGCGGGAGCATCGATCGAGACGACGCTGGAGCTTTGGGCATCATCGCTGCGGGATGTTAAGGGGCGGATACATACGTTGTTCGGTCAGAAGCGGGTGGCGGCCTCGGCGGGACAGTTTCTCGACGGGCTTCTGGGGAACGAACCGCGCAAGACCGGCTGGATGCGCGCGGAAGCGGCGGGCGATCCCGGGCCGTGGCGTCAACAGGCGATCCTGGGCCGCGGGCGGTGGGACGCGGATGCCTTGCGCGACATCGTGCGCGATTACGCGCTGGAAACGCTGGCTGATAAAGATGCGGTTCTGATCATCGACGAGACCGGTTTTTTGAAGCAGGGCAAGGCGTCGTGCGGAGTTGCACGTCAGTACACAGGCTCGGCGGGCAAGATCACCAATTGTCAGATCGGCGTCTTCGCCTGCTATGTGTCGCGTCACGGTCACGCCTTCATCGATCGGGCGCTTTATCTGCCGAAGGAATGGACGGACGATCGCGCACGCCTGAAGGCGGCGCATGTGCCGAAGACTGTGGGCTTTGCGACGAAGCCTCAAATCGCGCGCCGGATAATTGCGCGCGCGATCGCGGCCAAGGTGCCGTTCTCGTTCGTCGCGGCAGACAGCGTGTATGGTACCGGGGACATCGAGACCACCCTGCGCAAGGCCGGCAAGGGATATGTCCTGGGCGTCGCCTGCAACCACGTGTTCCACTCCTGGGGCAAGAAGCAGATGGTGGGCGGCACCGCCGCCAAGATCGCGCAAACTCTTCCCAAAAACACCTGGCGGCGCCTGTCGGCGGGCGAAGGAACCAAGGGTCCGCGCCTGCATGACTGGGCCTATGTCGAACTGGCCGATCTCGATGCCGTCCAATACAACAGCGCCCTCACGGGGGAATGGACGCGAGGTCTGTTGATCCGCCGCAACATCGCCGACGGCGAACTCGCCTTCTTCTCCACGTGGTGCCCCAATGGCACGCCCATGGAAAAGCTGGTATCGGTCGAAGGTTGCCGCTGGGCCATCGAGGACAGTTTTGAAGCCACCAAGAACGAACTCGGCCTCGATCACAACGAAACGCGCTCCTGGCATGGCTGGCACCGCCATGTCTCGTTGGTCATGCTCGCCTTCGCCATGATGGCCGTCATCCGCCACCAGGCAAATGTCACGGCGCCCAAAAAAACGCTGCCGCGCCTGCGGACCAAACATTCCTGATCCGCTGGTCGATCCAGGAAATCCGCAGCATCGCCATCAAGCTCGCACAACGGCGCATCCAGCCCGCCAACGTCATCGCATGGTCGCTCTGGCGGCGCGCACACCAAGCCGAAGCGCGGCGCGCACACCTCAAAAAGAAAGTGCAACTGTAATGCTAAGTCGTTGCCTATGGATACTCCCTAATCGTAATCCGGCTGGAATCGATTATTAGGACGGCAGAGAACCCATCCGAACGTTGGCGAGCATGAATGGTATTCGCGGATGAATACAAAAAAGGTTTGTTGGTATCGCAGTTGGTATTGCGTCTTTGAGGCGCGTCAAATCTCTTGTTAAATCAGATTGTTATTTAAGGAATGCGACGCCGGCCAGGGCACCATTTGCTGCCGCGTTTAGCGGCCCGCGCCCGGCGCAAGTTCTTTGCGCACCAAATCCTCCAGCGTGCCGGCCTGCGCGTCGAACTTGACGCCGCGAATGTGAAAGGCGCGGGCGGCGACCACGTCGTCGTCTTTGTCGCCGATCAGGAAACTACGGCCGCGGTCGATCGGCCAGTCGCGCGCCGCCTGTTCGAGCATGCCGGGTTGCGGCTTGCGGCAGCGGCATTGGATCGCCAATTCCTTGATCTTTCCGTCCGGGTGATGCGGGCAATAGTAGAACGCGTCGATGCGTGCGCCGTCGGCCAGCAAGACGTCTTGCAAATGCGCGTTGAATGACTTCACTGCAGCCTCGGTGAAAAATCCGCGCGCAACGCCGGACTGGTTGGAAATGACGAACACGTAAAAGCCGGCAGCGTTCAACAAGCGCACCGCCGCAGCGGCGGTGGGCATCAATTTGAGATCGTCGGGCCTGAACGTGTAGCCGTTATCGACGTTGAGCACACCGTCGCGATCGAGAAACGCGGCCGGGCGCGTGACGCGGCGCTCGCCCGCATCAAAATGCCGGCGCGCTGGGAGCTTGTCGGCTGCGTCAGCCATGATGCATGAGACAAACAATTGGCACGGGTCGCCGGAGCGCAATACATCACAAATACCGAAAACGCGAATGAACGGCGTTCGGCGAATTAACGATATCCGAATGAAAGACGGCCTACCGCTGTATCCGAATGAGACAATCGGTCTTAGCTGTTGATTTTGTTTATAATTTTTGTCTAGTTTTTGCCGAAGATAAGTATAGCTAAGGGACTTTTTGATGGACTATTGTATTGAATTGTAACATTACGCGATGATCGGCTATCCAGAGCATCGCGAAAGGTTCACGCAGGCTGTCAAGAACGTAACAGCTGGGGAGCGACTCAAATTGATAGCAACGGGTCCGCCCGCAACTGCGCACTCGGCGCTGCCGTCAATCAACCAAAAAACCTCAGCAACAGGAAAACCAAGGAGAGAAAAAATGGCAAATGGAGGAGCACAAGCCAGTTCGTCGCTCAATCGCGTGCGGTGGACCCAACTGATCGTTGGGATCATCTGCATGATCATGATCGCGAATCTGCAATATGGCTGGACGTTGTTCGTTCGCCCGATCAACGCCGCGCACGGCTGGTCGATCGCAGCCATCCAGGTCGCCTTCAGCATCTTCGTCGCGCTGGAGACGTGGTTGACTCCAATCGAGGGCTGGATCGTCGATCGTATCGGCGCCAGAAACGGGCCGCGGCTGATGGTCGCCTTCGGCGGCGTGTTCATCGCGCTCGGCTGGATCGTCAATTCCAAAGCCAACTCGCTCGAGATGCTGTATTTCGGCGCGGTGCTCGCCGGCATCGGCGGCGGCGCGATCTACGCAACCGCCGTCGGGCAAGCCGTCAAGTGGTTCCCCGATCGCCGCGGTCTCGCGGTCGGTCTCACCGCCGCCGGGTTCGGCGCGGGCGCAGCGCTCACCGTCGTTCCGATCCGTGAAATGATCGCCGCGAGCGGCTACCAGAGTACATTTTTCTGGTTCGGCCTGGTGCAGGGCGTGATCGTCTTCGTGCTGGCCTGGCTGCTGCGCGCGCCCGAGTCGGATGAACTGAAAGGTTTGGCGCAACCGAAAGTGCTGCAATCGGCGCGCAGTTACACGCCTGGGCAAGTGCTGGCGTCGCCGGTGTTCTGGATCCTCTACATCATGTTCGTCATGGTGTCGGCATCCGGCTTGATGGCGACGGCGCAGATCGCGCTGATCGCGCGCGACTACAACGTCGCCAACATAGTGCTCATCGGCGGTGCAACGACGCTGTCGGTAGCGCTCATCGTCGACAACCTCTGCAACGGCGCTGCGCGTCCGTTGTTCGGCTGGGTGTCCGACAATATCGGCCGCGAAAACACCATGGCGATCGCGTTCGGCCTCGGCGCGGCGGCCTATTGGCTGCTCGGCTCGGCCGGCACGCAGCCGTGGGCCTTCGTGCTGTTCGCCGCCTTGATCTTCCTGACCTGGGGCGAAATCTTCAGCCTGTTCCCGTCGACCTGCACCGACAGCTTCGGGCCGAAATTCGCCACCGTGAACCTGAGCCTGCTCTATACGGCGAAGGGCGCGTCCGCGTTCCTGGTCCCGGTCGCCAACTTGATCAAGGCATCGACCGGCAGCTGGCACATGGTCTTCGTGGTCACGGCCGCGATGAATCTCGTGGTTGTGGCGCTGGCGCTGTTCGTGCTCAAGCCGATGCGATCGAGGATCGCCGTGGGAGAAGCAAAGCTCGCCCACGCCACGTAACGCTCTGCCCATTCGCAGAGTTGGTCGCGTAGACAAGGCCTCATCGTTTGAGGCCTTGTTTTTCTTATCGTGCAGGAATGGATTACCGCACAACGGCTGCGACTCTGTGACCACCGGGAAGGTCGTTGCGCGCGCCGAATCCATTGGTATATTGTATACCAGTCATGAGTAGCCCAAGCCGGTTGTCTCGCCGCGTCAATCTGCGTTCGCGCGCCGTCCCCGAGGTTAGCGCGCCGGTGGTGTCGCACCCGGCGCTGGCGCCCATCCAGGACAGTCCGAGCTTCAAGAACAAGGCCTACACCGCCTTGAAGAACGCCATCATGGCGATGGACATCTACCGCAGTCGCGACGATATCCGGCTCGACGAGCGCAAGCTGGCGCACGACTTCGGCATCAGCCGCACGCCGGTGCGCGAGGCGATGGCGCAGCTCGAGAGCGAAGGTTTCGTGCGCTCGGTGCCGCGCCGCGGTATTTATGTAGTGCGCAAGACCAAGCGCGAAGTGATCGAGATGATCACCGCCTGGGCGGCGCTGGAAAGCATGGCAGCGCGGCTGATCACGCAGACCGCCAGCGACGACGAGATCGCCGGTCTGCGTCGCTTGTTCGCCACCTTCGAGAACGGCAAGCTGCACGCCCGTCTCGACGAATATTCCGACGCCAACATCGAATTCCACCAGAGCATCATCCGGCTCAGCCGCAACCGCGTGCTGATCGATCTGGCGGAAAATCTGTTCATGCACATGCGCATGATCCGCCGCAAGACCATCGGCGAGAAGGATCGCGCGGATCGCTCGATCCGCGATCACATGAACATCATCGAATCGCTGGAAGCGCGCGCCACCGATCGCGCCGAAGAACTGGTGCGCGACCACGCGCTCGGCCTTGCCGATCACGTGACGCGTTATGCCGACTATTTGGACTGACAGACCCGACTACAGGACGTTAAGGGAGGATTCCCATGGCTGATGCAGCAGTGCAAGAAAAGAAACCGGCGGCCGCGGCACCCGAAGCGGAACGCGAGCTGACGGACGGCTTTCATCTCATCATCGATGCGCTGAAGCTCAACGGCATCAAAACGATCTATGGCGTGCCTGGCATCCCGATCACGGATTTCGGCCGCATGGCGCAGGCCGCGGGCATTCGCGTCATCTCGTTCCGCCACGAGCAGAACGCCGGCAACGCGGCGGCCATCGCCGGCTATCTGACCAAAAAGCCCGGCATCTGCCTCACTGTGTCGGCGCCCGGCTTTCTCAACGGTCTGGTCGCGCTCGCCAACGCCACGACCAACTGCTTCCCGATGATCCTGGTCTCGGGCTCGTCCGAGCGCGAGGTCGTCGACCTGCAGCAGGGCGACTACGAAGAGATGGACCAGCTCGCCATCGCCAAGCCGCTGTGCAAGGCGGCCTTCCGCGTGCTGCATGCCGCCGACATCGGCATCGGCCTCGCGCGCGCGATCCGCGCCGCCGTCTCGGGGCGTCCGGGCGGCGTCTATCTCGACCTGCCGGCCAAGCTTTTCGGTCAGGTGATGGATGCGGAGGCCGGGAAGAAGTCGCTGGTCAAGGTCATCGATGCGGCGCCGGCCCAGATTCCGGCCCCGAGCGCGATCAAGCGCGCGCTCGACGTGCTCAAGAGCGCCAAGCGCCCGCTGATCATCCTCGGCAAGGGCGCGGCTTACGCGCAGGCCGACGATGCGATCCGCGCCTTCGTCGAAAAGAGCGGCGTTCCGTTCCTGCCGATGAGCATGGCCAAGGGCCTGTTGCCCGACACGCATCCGCAATGCGCGGGCGCGGCGCGCTCGACGGTGCTCAAGGACGCCGACGTCGTCATGCTGATCGGCGCGCGCCTCAACTGGCTCTTGTCGCACGGCAAAGGCAAGAACTGGGGCGAGCCGCACTCGAAGAAGTTCATCCAGGTCGACATCGAGCCCAAGGAGATGGACTCCAACGTCGAGATCGTCGCCCCCGTGGTCGGCGACATCGGCTCTTGCGTCGTCCGCGCTGCTCGATGGCATGGGCGCCAAGTGGCCGGCGCCGCCGGCCGACTGGACCGGTACCATCAGCAAGAAGCGAGAAGAGAACGTCGCCAAGATGGCGCCGCGGCTGATGAACAACAACGTGCCGATGGACTATCACGGCGCGCTCGGCGTGCTGCGCAACGTCATCAAGGAGCGGCCGGACGCCATCCTGGTCAACGAAGGCGCCAACGCGCTCGATCTCACGCGCGGCGTCATCGACATGTACCAGCCGCGCAAGCGCCTCGACGTCGGCACCTGGGGCGTCATGGGCATCGGCATGGGCTATGCCATCGCCGCCGCGATCGAAACCGGCAAGCCGGTGCTGGCGATCGAAGGCGACTCGGCCTTCGGCTTCTCCGGCATGGAGGTGGAGACGATCTGCCGCTACAAGCTGCCGGTCTGCGTCGTCATCTTCAACAACGACGGCATCTATCGCGGAACCGACGTCAATCGCGGCGGCGGTTCGGATCCGGCGCCCACCGTTTTCGTCAAAGGCTCGCGTTACGACAAGATGATGGAGGCGTTCGGCGGCGTCGGCGTCAACGCGACGTCGCCCGACGAGCTCAAGCGCGCCGTCAACGCGGCGATGGATTGCGGCAAGCCGACGCTGATCAACGCGGTGATCGACCCGGCGGCCGGCAGCGAAAGCGGCCGCATCGGCAATCTCAATCCGCAAAGCGCGCTGAAGAAGAAATGAGTTCCCGCGCGGGCGGCGTTCGCGCCGCCCGCCTCACCACAGTGATTTGAGGCAGTGGAGGATACGAAAATGGCAAAAACGAAACGTCAGAAACCGAAGAGCCGCGCCGCGGCCAAGAAAACCGCCCGTAAGGTGGTCAAGCTCGCCAGCGCGAAAAAGCCGGCGAAGAAGGCAAACGGCAACGGTCTGCCGAAGCCGAGCAACAAGCCTTACGGGCAGGCGGGCCTCGCGCTGCAAGGCGTGCGCATTCTCGACTTCACCCACGTGCAGTCGGGACCCACCTGCACGCAGCTGCTCGCCTATATGGGCGCCGACGTGATCAAGGTCGAGCGCCCGGGCGCCGGCGACATCACGCGCGGCCAGCTGCGCGACGTGCCCAACGCCGACAGCCTCTATTTCACCATGCTCAACGGCAACAAGCGGTCGATCACCATCGACTCCAAACATCCCAAGGGCATGGATATCCTCAACCGGATGATCAAGACCTGCGACGTGCTGGTCGAGAACTTCGCCCCCGGCGCGCTCGACCGCATGGGCTTGACCTGGGAGTATGTCCATAAGCTCAATCCGCGCATGATCGTCGCCTCGGTCAAGGGCTTCGGCCCCGGGCCCTACGAAGACTGCAAGGTCTATGAGAACGTCGCGCAATGCGCGGGCGGCGCCGCCTCCACCACCGGCTTCCGCGAAGGTCCGCCGCTGGTCACCGGCGCGCAGATCGGCGATAGCGGCACCGGCCTGCATCTCGCGCTCGGCATCGTCTCGGCGCTCTATCAGCGCATCCGCACCGGCCGCGGCCAGCGCGTGCTGTGCGCGATGCAGGACGGCGTGCTCAATCTCACCCGCGTCAAGCTGCGCGATCAGCAGCGCCTCGCGCACGGCCCGCTCACCGAATACAGCCAGTACAGTGAAGGCGTGCCGTTCGGCAAGGCGGTGCCGCGCGCCGGCAACGATTCCGGCGGCGGTCAGCCGGCCTGGCTGCTCAAGTGCAAGGGCTGGGAGAGCGATCCCGACGCTTACATTTATTTCATCACCCAGGCGCCGGTGTGGGGCGCGATCTGCGACCTGATCGGCGAGCCGGCCTGGAAGACCGATCCGGACTATGCCACGCCGAAGGCGCGCCTGCCGCGGCTGAAAAAGATTTTCGCGCGGATCGAGGATTGGACCATGACCAAGACCAAGTTCGAGGTCATGGACATCTGCAATGCGGTCGATATTCCGGTTGGACCGATCCTGTCGATGAAGGAGATTGCCGAGGACGAGTCGCTGCGCAAGACCGGCACGGTGGTCGAAGTCGATCACCCGACCCGCGGCAAATATCTGACCGTCGGCAATCCGATCAAGCTGTCGGATTCGCCCGCCGACGTGCGGCGCGCGCCGCTGCTTGGCGAGCACACCGAGGAAATCCTGTCCAAGGTGCTCGGCTACAACGCCGCGCAGGTCGCCGAGATCAAGAATTCCGGCGCATTGAGCGCGCCGGAGAAGAAGGAAAAGGCGGCGTAAAAATGAGAGCTGTCGTCCCCGCGAAAGCGGGGACCCAGTAATCACTGAGCCGTCGGTGTTTACTGGATGCCCGCCTGCGCGGGCATGACGGCAGAATGTTTGGGAGGTTGTTTGATGCGTATCGTAGTCCACGGCCAGCAGGCCTTCGGCAAAGCCGTGCTGGAGGCGCTCTTGAAGCGCGGCGAAAACGTGGTCGCCGTCTATGCCGCGCCCGAAAAGGAAGGCGCCAAGGCCGATCCGCTGAAGGAAGCGGCAATCGCCGCCAAGCTGCCGGTCTATCAGCCGGCTTCCTACAAGGACCCGAAAGTCTGGGACGCGTTCAAAGCACTCAAGCCGGACCTGCAGGTGATGGCTTTCGTGACGCTGTTCGTGCCCGAGGAATTTCTCAATATCCCGACCCACGGCTCGATCCAGTATCATCCCTCGCTGCTGCCGGCCTATCGTGGCGCCTCGGCCATTAACTGGCCGATCATCAAGGGCGAAAAGGAAACCGGCCTGTCGATCTTCTGGCCGGACAACGGCCTCGATACCGGCGATGTCCTCATGCAGAAGAAGACGCCGATCGGCCCGAACGACACGCTCGGCACCGTCTATTTCGATCGCCTGTTCCCCATGGGCGTCGAGGCCATGATGGAATCGCTCGACCTGGTGAAGGCCGGCAAGGCGCCGCGCATCAAGCAGGACGAGTCCAAGGCCACCTATGAAGGCCGCTGCGGCCCCGGCAATGCCAAGATCGATTGGGGCAAACCCTGGGAGCAGATCGACCGCCTGATCCGCGGCTGCAACCCGGCGCCGGGCGCCTGGTGCACGCTTGACGGCAAGACCATCAAGATTTTCGACGCCAAGCCACTGCCGGCCAAGGACCCCAAGGGCATCGCCGGCAAGCTCGGCGAGATCGTTGCGGTCGAAGCCGACGGCTTCACCGTCGTCTGCGCCGACGGCCGCTTCAAGGTCACCCGCGTGCAGCCGGAAGGAGCCAAGAAGATCGACGCGTCCGAATTCATCACGACCGCCAAACTCGCTACGGGGGCGAGGTTCGCCTGATTACTCCACAGCAAAATCCTAAATCGCCGGTTCACCGCACTTTGCATTAAACGGAAAACATCCATGCCCGCCTCGCAGCATCAGAAGCCGAAATCCGACATCGAAATCGCCCAGGCCGCCAAGCCGCGGCCGATCATGGAACTCGCCAAGGAAAAACTCGGCATCGCGCCGGAAAATCTCGACCCCTACGGCCACTACAAGGCCAAGGTGTCGATGAATTACATCAAGTCGCTCAAGGACAGGCCGAACGGCAAGCTGGTCCTGGTCTCGGCGATCACGCCGACGCCGGCCGGCGAGGGCAAGACCACGACCACGGTGGGATTGACCGACGCGCTCAACAAGATCGGCAAGAAGGCGATGCTCTGCCTGCGCGAGCCGAGCCTGGGCCCCTGCTTCGGCGTCAAGGGCGGCGCCGCCGGCGGCGGCTACGCCCAGGTGGTGCCGATGGAAGACATCAATCTGCACTTTACCGGCGACTTCCATGCCATCGGCTCCGCCAACAATCTGCTCTGCGCGCTGATCGACAACCACATCTACTGGGGCAATGCGCTCGGCATCGACGGCCGCCGCATCACCTGGCGTCGCGCGGTCGACATGAATGAACGGGCGCTCCGCTCGATCGTCAGTTCGCTTGGCGGCGTCGCCAACGGCTTCCCGCGCGAGGACGGCTTCGACATCACCGTTGCCTCCGAGGTGATGGCGGTGTTCTGCCTGGCCAAGGACCTCGACGATCTGAAAAAGCGGCTTTCCAATATCGTCGTCGCCTATACCCGCGACCGCAAGCCGGTGCGGGCCGGCGATCTCAAGGGCCATGGCCCGATGACCGCGCTGCTCAAGGACGCGCTGTCGCCCAACCTGGTGCAGACGCTGGAAGGCACGCCCGCCTTCATCCACGGCGGGCCGTTCGCCAATATCGCGCATGGCTGCAACTCGGTGCTTGCCACCACCACCGCGCTCAAGCTCGCCGACTATGTGGTGACCGAGGCCGGCTTCGGCGCCGACCTCGGCGCCGAGAAGTTCCTCGACATCAAGTGCCGCATGACCGGCTTGGCGCCCGGCGCCGTCGTGCTGGTCGCCACCATCCGTGCGCTCAAGATGCATGGCGGCGTCAAGAAGGACGACCTCAAGAAGGAAGACCTGAAGGCGCTTGCCGCCGGCATGGCCAATCTGCAGCGCCACATCGAGAACATGAAAAAGTTCGGCATGGTGCCGGTAGTTTCGATCAACCGCTTCTCCGCCGACACCGAGGCCGAGATCGCGCTGGTCAAGGAGGCCTGCGCCAAGCTCGGCGTCGAGGCGCTGATGGCCGACCACTGGGCGATGGGCGGGGAAGGCGCCGTCGACGTCGCCCGCGCCGTGGTCAAGGTGGTGGAGAGCGGCAAGAGCAAGCTGAAATATCTCTATCCGGACGAGATGCCGCTGCTGGAAAAAATCCGCACCATCGCCAAGGAGATCTACCGCGCCAAGGACATCGAGGCGCCCAAGTCGGTGCGCGACCAGCTCGCCAATTTCGAGAGCATGGGTTACGGCAAGCTGCCGGTCTGCATGGCCAAGACGCAGTACAGCTTCACCACCAATGCCGACGCCAAGGGCGCGCCGAGCGACCATATCATCGCGGTGCGCGACGTGCGGCTGTCGGCCGGCGCCGAGTTCGTGGTGGCGATCTGCGGCGAGATCATGACCATGCCCGGCCTGCCGCGGGTGCCGGCGGCGGATGCGATCGACGTCGGGCCGGACGGAAGGATTGTCGGATTGTTCTAGTTGAACCGTCGTCCCGGGCGAGCGCTAGCGAGGCCCGGGACCCATACCCTGTATGCTATCGTGAAGGCACGGCGTATGGGTCCCGCCTTCGCGGGGACGACATTTTGAAATGGAGAAACCATGATCAAATTCTACTATAGCGGCGCGCCCAATCCGATGAAGGTCGCGCTCATGCTCGAGGAAACCGGGCTGCCCTACGAGGCGATCCCGGTCGATACCCGCAAGGGCGACCAGCACAAGCCGGAATTCCTGGCGATCAATCCCAACGCCAAGGTGCCGGCGATCGTGGACGGCGACGCCACCGTGTTCGACTCGAACGCGATCCTGCTTTATCTCGCCGAGAAGACCGGCAAGTTCCTGCCGCGCAAGGGCGACAAGGCGCGCGGCGAGCTGTTGTCCTGGCTGATGTTCGTGGCCTCCGGCGTCGGGCCGTTCGCCGGCCAATCGGTGCATTTCCGCCAATACGCGCCGAAAGGCAACGAATACGCGCTCAATCGCTATATGTACGAGGCGCAGCGTCATTTCGGCATTCTGGACGCACGCCTCGCCAAGCAGAAATACATGGTGGGTGACAGCTACACCATCGTCGACATGGCGGTCTGGGGCTGGGCGCGGCTCATCCCGAACGCGCTGGGCGAGGACTACTGGGCCAAGTTTCCCAACCTCAAGCGCCTGGTCGACGAGATCAGCGCGCGGCCGGCGGCGGCGCGCGCCAACGAACTGCGCACCAAGCACAAGTTCAAGACCGAATTCGACGAGGAAGCCAAGAAGGCCATGTTCAAGCATATGGACGTGAAGGTCGCCTGATGAAGGCCGGCGAGCAGCAGCCAATGACCGGCGGCCGCCGCCGGCCGCCGCGCACGCCCAAGGGCCGCCAGGTCGACCCGGCGGCGCTCGAGGAGGTGCGCGCGCTGCTCACCGACCGGCCGCGCCGGCGCGACCTGCTGATCGAGCATCTGCATCTGATCCAGGACCATTACGGATATCTTTCGGCCGCGCATCTCGCCGCGCTCGCCGCCGAGATGAAGCTGGCGCTTACCGAAGTCTACGAGGTCGCGACCTTCTATTCGCATTTCGACGTGGTGAAGGACGGCCCGCCGCCGCCGGCCGTCACCGTGCGCGTGTGCGATTCTTTGTCCTGCGCGATGGTCGGCGCGGAAAAGCTGCTGGCGAAGTTGCCGGGCATCCTCGGCAAAGACGTGCGCGTGGTGCGCGCGCCCTGCATGGGCGCCTGCGACCGCGCGCCGGTCGCCGCGGTCGGGCATATGCAGACATTCAACGCGACGACCGACAAAATCGCGGCCTCGGTTAAAGCCAATCCGCATCCGCACGCCTGGAAACCGGGCGCCGATTTCGCCGCCTACAAACAAGCCGGCGGTTACGCGCTGCTGAAAGACTGTCTTTCGGGAAAACGCACGCGCGACGATTTGATCAAGCTCGTCAGCGACGCCGGCCTGCGCGGCCTCGGCGGCGCCGGATTTCCCACCGGGCGCAAATGGCAATTGGTGCGTGCGGAGCCCGCGCCGCGCCTGTTCGCGGTCAATGCCGACGAGGGCGAGCCGGGCACCTTCAAGGACCGCTACTATCTCGAGCGCGATCCGCACCGCTTCATCGAAGGCATGCTGATCGCGGCGCACGTGGTCGAGGCGGTGGAGACCTATCTCTATATCCGCGACGAATATCCCGAACTGCGCCTGATGCTGGCCGGCGAAATCGCCAAGGTCGAGGCGGCGGGGCTTTCACCGCACACCAAGCTGCACCTGCGCCGCGGTGCCGGCGCCTATATCTGCGGCGAAGAGTCGGCGATGATCGAATCGATCGAGGGCAAGCGCGGCCTGCCGCGCCACCGCCCGCCTTACGTCGCGCAAGTCGGCCTGTTCGGCCGCCCGACGCTCGAGCAGAACGTCGAGACGCTCTACTGGGTGCGCGACATCATCGAGAAAGGCGCGGAATGGATGACCGCGCAGGGGCGTCATGAGCGCAAGGGCTTCCGCAGCTTCTCGGTGTCGGGGCGGGTGAAAAAACCGGGCGTGGTGCTGGCGCCGGCCGGCGTCACCGCGCGCGAACTGGTCGAGGAGTTCTGCGGCGGCATGATCGAGGGCGAAAAATTCAAAGGCTATCTGCCGGGTGGCGCGTCCGGCGGCATTCTGCCTGCCAAAATGGCGGACATTCCGCTCGACTTCGGCACTCTGGAACCGCACGGCTGCTTCGTCGGGTCGCACGCCGTTGTCATCCTGTCCGACAGAGACGACATGAAGGCGGTCGCGCTCAATTTGATGAAGTTCTTCGAGGACGAAAGTTGCGGCCAGTGCACGCCCTGCCGGGCCGGCACCGAAAAGGCGGTCAAGCTGATGGCGCAAGGCCCGTGGGATGCGGGCCTGTTGACGGAACTCTCGGCCGCCATGCGCGATGCGTCGATCTGCGGGCTCGGCCAGGCCGCGCCGAACCCGCTATTATGTGTGCTAAAGTATTTTCCCGAAGAACTGAAAAAGCCGCTGGGAACCTGGTGATAGAAAGCAGAAACCCATGACCGCAGGCAACGGCGCCGGCAAATCGGTGAAATTCATCCTCGACGGCAAGGAAGTCGAGGCGCTCGCGGGCGAGACCATCTGGCAGGTGGCCAAGCGCCACGGCACCGACATCCCGCATCTGTGCTATTCGCCCGAGCCCGGCTACCGCGCCGACGGCAATTGCCGCGCCTGCATGGTGGAGATCGAGGGCGAGCGCGTGCTCGCGGCGAGCTGCATCCGCACGCCGACGCCGGGCATGAAGGTGAAGGCGGCCTCCGAGCGCGCCAAGACCGCGCGGCAGATGGTGTTCGAGCTGCTCATTTCCGACCAGCCCGCGCGCCAGACCGCGCACGATCCGCAATCGAAATTCTGGGCCTGGGCCGACCGCATGAACGTCGGCGACGAGCCGCTTCGGCCAGCGCCCCGCGCCTAACGCCGACCGCAGCCATCCGGCCATGGCGGTCAATCTCGACGCCTGCATCCAGTGCAATTTGTGCGTGCGCGCCTGCCGCGAAGTGCAGGTCAACGACGTCATCGGCATGGCCGGCCGCGGCAATAGCGAAAAGATCGTGTTCGATTTCGACGACCCGATGGGCGAATCCACCTGCGTCGCCTGCGGCGAATGCGTGCAGGCCTGCCCGACCGGCGCGCTGATGCCGGCGACGCTGGTCGACGCCGAGAACGTGCGCACCGAATTTCCCGACCGCGCGGTGACACTCGGTGTGCCCCTATTGCGGCGTGGGCTGCCAGATCACCTACAACATCAAGAACGACAAAATCATCAACGTCACCGGCCGCGACGGCCCGGCCAACCAGAACCGGCTGTGCGTGAAGGGCCGCTTCGGCTTCGATTATGTCAGCAATCCGCAGCGCCTGATGAAGCCGCTGGTGCGCAAGGACGGCGTCAAGAAAGCCGCCGACGATCTGGTCGATCCGTCAAATCCGTTCACGCATTTCCGCGAAGCCACCTGGGACGAGGCGATGGAGCGCGCCGCGTCCGGCTTGAAAAAAATCCGCGACCGCGACGGCCCGCGCGCGCTCGCCGGCTTCGGCTCGGCCAAGGGTTCGAACGAAGAGGCCTATTTGTTCCAGAAGCTGGTGCGCACCGGTTTCGGTTCCAACAATGTCGACCACTGCACGCGGCTGTGCCACGCCTCCTCGGTGGCGGCGCTGCTCGAAGGCGTCGGCTCGGCGGCGGTGACCGCGACCTTCAACGAGTGCAAGAATTCCGATTTCATCATCGTGATCGGCGCCAATCCGACCGAGAACCATCCGGTCGCCGCCACCTTCTTCAAGCAGGCGGCCAAGCGCGGCGCCAAGCTGGTGGTGATGGACCCGCGCGGGCAGGCGCTTGAAGCGCCACGCCTGGCAGATGATGCAGTTCAAGAACGGCACCGACGTGGCCATGCTCAACGCCATGCTCAACGTCATCGTCACCGAGAAACTCTACGACCAGCAATACGTGCAGACCTATGTCGAGGGCTTTGCCCCCTTCGCCGAGAGCATCAAGGACTTCACGCCGGAGGAAATGGCGCCGATCTGCGGCATTCCCGCCGACACGCTGCGCGAAGTGGCGCGCTCCTACGCGCGCGCCGAAAGCGCCATCATCTTCTGGGGCATGGGCGTCTCCCAGCACACCCACGGCACCGACAATGCGCGTTGTCTCATCGCGCTGTCGCTGATCTGCGGCCAGGTCGGCCGGCCCGGCACCGGCCTGCATCCGCTGCGCGGGCAGAACAACGTGCAGGGCGCCTCCGACGCCGGGCTGATCCCGATGTTCTTCCCCGACTACAAGTCGGTGGAGAACCCGGAGCAGATCGCCAAAGTACGAAAAAGCCTGGGGCAAGAAGCTCGACCCCAAGCGCGGCAAGACCGTGGTCGAGATCATGGACGCGGTCCATAACGACGAGATCAAGGGCATGTACATCATGGGCGAAAACCCCGCGATGTCCGACCCCGACTTGAACCACGCGCGCGGCGCGCTCGCCCATCTCGAACATCTGGTGGTGCAGGACATCTTCCTGACCGAGACCTGTTCCTATGCCGACGTGATCCTGCCGGCCTCCGCCTGGCCGGAGAAGGACGGCACCGTCACCAACACCAACCGCCAGGTGCAGATGGGCCGCAAGGCGCTGCCGCTGCCGGGCGACACGCGGCAGGACCTGTGGATCGTGCAGGATCTCGCCCAGCGCATGGGCGAGAAGTGGAACTACCAGCACGTCAGCGAAGTGTTCGAGGAGATGGCGCGCCTGATGCCGGCGCTCGACAACATCACCTGGGAGCGCGTCGAGCGCGAGGACCACGTCACCTATCCGACCGACGCGCCCGATAAACCCGGCCACGACGTGGTGTTCGACAAGGGTTTCCCGCGCCCGGGCGGCTTCGGCAAACTGGTGGCGGCGAAACTGCAGCCGCCGAACGAGACGCCCGACCACGACTATCCGTTCATCCTCACCACCGGCCGCCAGCTCGAGCATTGGCACACCGGCGCCATGACGCGCCGCGCCACGCGTGCTCGACGCGCTGGAGCCCGCGGCGGTCGCTTCGCTGTCGCGCGGCACTTTCGCCAAGCTCGGCATCAAGCCGGGCGACAAGGTGCGCGTCACCACGCGGCGCGGCGAGGTCGAACTCGCTTCGCGCCAGGACGACGCCATCCCCGACGGCGTGGTGTTCATCCCGTTCGCTTACGTCGAGGCGGCGGCCAATATATTGACCAACCCCGCGCTCGATCCCTTCGGCAAGATTCCCGAATTCAAATTCTGCGCGGCGAAGGTCGAGCCGGCGGCGCCGCGGCAGCAAGCGGCGGAGTAGGGTGTTAGCGTTTCTTCAAAAGATCGCTCAGGGAATCAACGCCCTTCCGCTCCAGCAGCGTATCAAGTTTCATGTCGCTGCGTACGTCGGGGGCAAAATCGTCGCCGTAAATGTCACGGAGCGTCCGCACCAACGTGCTTCCGTTTTTCGCGCGAATTTGGCCGTTTTGGTCTCGGCAACGGTCATCAAGGCCGTCATTGCATTTTTTCGTCACTCTCTTCTCCGCTAAAGTGTGATCCCACGGGTCTGGTCTAGTTACATTCAGCTAACGCAAGTAAGTTGTCATTCCATTGTCCATCGGCATGCGTGCGCACGTATTTTCCATTCGGACCGTTGACGACCGCGATGTCGGCCCGTTTGCCGCCCACTTTTGTGAAGAACGTGTGCGTTCGCGCTTCGATCGAGTTAATCACTTCTTGTCTTGTCCATTTCCAGCCGGCGCCGCCGAGATGGGTAATGCCTTCGTGAGGGTTGTCACGAGGCTGCTTATTGATGCATGTTACCTGGACATCGGCCATTTGATGGCCTCCCGTGTTCTTTTGCCGAGTAATTGTTTGCGCGCTAACAAACCGCCTGATTTCAGCGTTTGCTGGCGTCCTATTGAGGAATGCGGACCAACCGCAGAACTCGGACATCAAAAAATCTGTCCGAATTGTCGCCTTTGGCCGCATTTGGAATTAGGAGGCGGCACCGACGAACGATGCATGCCGACGCTGACGCAAAAGTGGCGGCCGACGGCGGTGATCGAATCACCGTCGAAGAGATACATATTGCGATCGACGGCTTTACAGATGTTGAATTCGGTCGCCTCAAATCCGCGGCAGAGTTGCACTCTTGTATCTGCGGTGTTCCAGCGGATGATCTCTTGCAGGAAGCATATACTCGGGCGCTTGATGGGACCCGTACTTGCGGTCGCGGAACCAGCATCATTGCATTCATCTGCGGGGTTATGAAAAGCCTCACCTCGCAGGACAGTGAGGCTCGTAAACGCGGGTTTCGATCCGTAACCGTTATTAAAAATGGTGAGCCGTGCCTGCCGGACGTTGCGGCCGATATAATTTCACCGGAACAGTCTGCCATTTCGGCAATTGACGATGTGCAAACGCTTGCCAAAGTTGACGCACTGGTCGCTGACGACGAGCAGCGTCAGTTGCTGATTGAAGCCATTGACGACGGAATGCGCGGTGCGCAGTTACGCGAGTTTATGAATACAGATGAAAAAGGACTTGCGGCTTTGCGAAAGAAGCTAATTCGTCGGTTGCAGGCGGGTTTTTCTGACAGGATCACGCCATGACCAACAAACAAGCTGCCCGCACAAAGCTTATCAGGCTTGCAGATGTCTTGGTCGAACACATTATTGCAACGCCGGCCGCAGAAATTATTGCTGAAACTAGGCCGTGTGGACGGATTTAGCCAAGCATTAGAGGGATTCCCAAATCACTTTTTCTGTGACTCATGGGCGGTCGGTTTTATGGAGGACCGACCATGCTCACTACCATGACGGAAGAGGACTGGACGATTGTTTTAAAGGTATTCGAGGCGTCACGCCCACGCCGCGGTGACAAAGGGCGGGACGACCGGACGTTTCTCGAAGCATTGCAGTATTTCGTGGTTCACAACATCACTTGGCGGGCTCTCCCAGAAAGGTTTGGGCATTGGAACAGCGTGTGGAAGCGGTTCTGGCGCTTGAGCCGGTCCGGAACTTTTGAAGCTTTCTTCGATGCCCTGGCGGCGTTGAGCGAGACGGCGCATCTGGTGCAGATGTTCGATTCCACCGTAGTGCGCGCCCATGTCTCGGCGGCGGGCGCAAAAGGGGGCAGCACGATCAGGCGCTTGGCCGCTCGCGTGGCGGCTTCTCTACCAAGATTCACTTAAAGACCGATTTTGCTGGCTTGCCAATTGCCTTTCATCTCACCGGTGGTGAGGCCAGCGACTGCCGCAACTTCGAGACGCTTCTCGACATTGGCCCCGATATCAATCCGCGCGCCGCGCTCGGTGACAAGGGCTACGATTCCAAATCAAACCGCGAGGCCGCACGCCAACGCGGAATATGCCCAGCAATCCCGTATCGATCCAACACCAAAGACATGCCCGTCTTCTTTCCGAAAGCACTATACAAAACACGGGCACGCATAGAACAGGCGGTCGGCAAGCTCAAGCGCTTCAAGCGTATCGCGCTTCGATGCGAGAAGACGGCGCAGAATTACGGCTCGTTCGTCGCGCTTGCTCTCGGCCTCATCTTGATCAAATCCGTCCACACGGCCTAGCAAGCAGGATATTGACCGGGCTCGAAAGATTTTAGCAACGGCTAAGCATGAATTCTCGAAAAGAAGCTTGGTAAAGGCAAAATCTGAGTTTGAAATCTGGAGAGCCACACACTCTGGACAAAGAACTACTCGCGACCCAGCCGAAATAAATGACCTTTTTGAAAAAATACGAGCAGGAGACGAGAATTTCAATCGTAGAATAATGTTAGCCGCCAGAAATGGGGAAGCCCCCTCGGACGAAGACAAGGCCGGACTAGTAAATGATTATTTTGATTTGTATCGGCTCGACAACGAAGACAGCCAAAAATGAGCGGGGTCACCGCTGCAGAAAAAGTGCTGATGCGGCTTGGGATTTCGAAAGCTCAAGATATCGATCTTGATGCGATCGCATGGCATCTCGGGGCTGCCGTCAAATATCGTCATATGGACAAAGCTGATGCAACCATTGTTGGTTCTGATAGGCACGCAGTTATAGCGGTCAATAGCTCTAGAATTCCGTCTCGCAGAAGGTTTTCACTGGCCCATGAACTGGGTCATTGGCACCACCATCGCGGCCGGGTTCTTTTTTGTGCTCCCTCTGACATTGGGAACCAGAAAGGAAGCTCGCTCGACCCAGAACTTCAAGCAGATGCATTTGCGTCTGATCTAATTCTTCCTGGCTATCTTGTCCGTCCGGCGATTGCAAAAGTGAAAAACTTGAATCTTCGTTCCGTACGCGAGATAGCCGAGGATTTCAAAGCTAGCCTAACAGCAACCCTTATTAAAATTCTAAACGAAAATGCGTTTCCGTTTCTTCTCATATGCCACGGCAAGGATCGGAGGCGATGGTTCAAAAGAGCGAGTATGGTACCAACGTGGTGGTTCCCGAGGGAGGATCTTGACGTAGAGACATTTGCTTTTGAGATTTTGCACGGTGATGCGGAGGAAGATTTATTTCCGCGAAAGAATGGCGCTGGAGCTTGGTTTGATTTCAGAAATGTGGACCGATACGAGGTTAAAGAGCAGTCATTTAGATTACCAAACGAAGAGGTCCTAACTGTTGTTACGATTCCCGAAGAAGGGCTTGGGTGATTGAGTTAGCAAGTGTAGCCCGCATGAGCTAAGCGAAATGCGGGATTGACCGGGAATCCACGTCTTATCCCCTGGATTGCGCTTCGCTCATGCGGGCTACGGCGTACTATGATCGGGATGGCCGGGACGAGCCCGGCCATGACAATGTAAGCAGCCGCATGAAACGCGCCGTTCTTTTGCTGGCAGGCGTTCTCGCCCTCTCGCCCGTTTCACGGGCCGCCGCCGACGGCATTCAGCCCGGTCTGTGGAAGATCACGACGACGGTCGTCAACAACGGCGTGCAGGCGCCGCCGCAGACCAATGCGCGCTGCCTCTCGGCCGAGCAGGCGGGCGATCTCGCCGACACGTTCTCGCCGCGCTTCGGCGGCGTCAACACGAGTTGCGAGCGCACGCAGTATGAAAAATCCGAGCAGACGCTGAAGTGGCGGCTTGAGTGCCGCGGCCAGATCAACATGGATTCCGCCGCCGAGTTCACCTTCGTGAGCCCCTTGCGCTACACGGCGACGATTGCGACCAAGGGCTGGATGGGCGACCGGCAGATCGTCGATTCGCACGTCGCGCTCGAGGGCGAGTTTGTCGGGGCGTGCCGGTAGGCGCGCCGGTATCAGGTTTCTGCGACGTCCCAATTTCGTCCTGCGTAAAAAATGCCGAGAATTACGGTTTGTCGGGCGACATGGTCCACTTCGAACACAATTGTCGCCCGCCTCAGGGGCGATGGCGCTCGGCTGTTTGACAATTGCATCGGTGGATCGCAGTGCGCAGCACACATTCTCTGTCGTCCCCGCGCATGGCGGGGACCCATACGCCGTGCCTTCGCGATAGTCCGGTGATTATGGGTCCCGGCTCGCGCTCGCTGCCGCTCGCTTGGCCGGGACGACAGATGCCCTCAATGCAGCGTCGGCCTTTGCTCGCCGACGACGCGCATGTCCATCCGCCCGATCAGCTCGGCCCGCGCCGCCTCGGCCGCGCGCAAGGCGGCTTCGGCCTGCGTCCAGGTGGTCGCGTTCGAGCCGAGCAGGACGACGCCGAGGATGGTCGCCGCCAGCGCGGCGATGACGGTTTCGGGAGCGTACGGAATGACCGACAGCAGCACGAGCGCGATCCAGATGGCGCCGGCGGCGATGGTCAGCTTGGCGGCGAGCGAAATCTTGCGGCAGCGCTCGATCGATTCGGCCAGCGCCTCGCTGCGGGCTTCCAGCTGCGCGATCTCTTCGCGGAAGTCGTCGTCGTTCATGGCCGGCCGACCGTAGCGCGAATCTCGCAAAATTGCCGCGAATCCCGGCCGCCGATCCTCAACAAACGCAAGCCGCCGCTCTTATTCCGGCTGCAGGCCGATGTCGTGCACGACTTTTTTCCAGAGCTCGTATTGGGCGTGCACGAAGGCCTGGGTCGCCTGCGGCGACTCGGCGCCGTCGGTGAAAAAGCCGACATCGGCAAGCCGTTTCAGCAAGGCCGGGTCCTTGAGAACCTTGTCCATCTCCCGGTTCACCCGCGCAACGATATCGGCGGGCGTGCCGGCCGGCGCGGCGATCGCGAACCAGCCGGTGAGTTCGACCCCGGGATAGGTTTCGGAAATCGTCGGAACCTGCGCGAATTGCGGCAGGCGTTTGGTCCAGCTGATGGCGAGCGGTTTGAGCGCGCCGCTGGCGATGTGCGGCGCCGCCGAGGGCGGCGACAGGATCGTAAGCTGGGTGCGCCCGGCCAGCGTGTCCTGCACGCCCTGCGGCATGGTCGCGTAGGGCACCTGCAGGATGTTGGCGCCGCTGACTTTGTTGAGCCAGGTGGCCAGGATGCCGGAGAAATTGCGCGGTCCGTCGGTCGCGAAGGTCAGCTTGCCCGGGTTTGCCTTGTCGTAGGCGATCAGCTCGGGAAGATTGTTGGCCGGCACCTTGGCGTTGGCGAGAATGAGGAACGGGTTTTTCGCCACCATGGAAACCGCGACGAAATCCTTGACCGGATCGTAGGGCAGCTTCTTGAACGTGTGCGGATTGCTCACCAGCGCGGCCGCGGTCGCGAAGAACAAAGTATAGCCGTCGGGCGCGGCATGCGCGGCCGCGGTCGCGCCGACCACATTGCCGCCGCCGGGGCGGTTCTCGACCAGCACCCGCTGTCCCAGCAAATTCGACAGCTTGTCGCCGATCAGCCGGCAGATCAGGTCGGGCGTGCCGCCGGCGGCCTGCGAGACGATGATCTTGATCGGCCGGTTCGGCCAACTTTCCGCCTTGGCCGGGACAAATGCGAGCAGCATCAGGCCGCACAGCAGACCCGCCCGGGCCAATCTGGACATGTTCTTCTCCTTCGACCGGGAATTGCGCAAAGGTTTCCCGAACGCGACAAGGCTAACGACAGTATGGGCGGCAGCGCCACATTGATTCAAGTCAACGGGCCGGCGTCCGCCCCGATCCCGCCGCTTTTGCAGGCTGGAATTCTACGCCGTCCGCAGCGCAGCGGACATGAACGCGACGGAGAGCAACGCCATGACACATGCGCGACTGTTATTTTGCCTCGGCGTCTTGATGGTTGCGGCGGCGCCCGCGCTGGCCAAGCCCGCCTATGTGGTCTCGACCGTGAACCTGCGCGCCGCGCCGGGCACCACCAGCGAGATCGTCGGCAAGATTCCCGGCGGCAGCCTGATCGATGCCAAGGATTGCACCGCAGGCTGGTGCGCGGTGACCTGGGGGAAAAGAACGGCTTTGCGATCCAGACCGCGCTCGATCTGAGCGGTCATGTTCCGCGCCGAGCGGCGGGGCCGTCGGGCTATGGACCCAATGCACGGCCGGCCTATGGTCCTGACGACGGCTACGTGCCGGTGGACGGGCCGGTCTACTACGCGCCGCCACCGGTCTATTATTACGGTCCCTATTACCGGCCGTATTGGGGTTGGCGGCATCGCTGGTGAACGCCGCCGGATCGCCCGATTGTCACGTCGCCTTGTCGTTTGCGCCCCATAGCAGGCCGATGCCGACCTTGACGGCAAGGTAAACCACGATGGCCACCGGAAGGGCGAAATAGAACTGCACGCCAAGGCGCTGCTGCAATCCGAACAAAGTGGCGGCGCCGGCCAGCACCGAGACAATTCGTACGATCGCCAGCCGGTTCATTCGCGGGCGCCGCTAGCGTTTGCTTCTGGAATCGTCGGCCCCGCGCATATTTTGCCACGGATCGACGTGGACGGGCGCAACCGCCTGGTCGGTATTTTTCATCATGGATTTGTATTGCTTATCGACCCGCTCGGCTTCCTTTTTCCTTTGCTGCTCCTCGACGGCAAGCGGGTTTTCGGGCGGCTTCGCTTGGGCGAAGACCGGGCCCGTGAGGATGGCCAGAAATACAATCGCGACGATAAATCTTGCCATGGCGGCTACCCACGTGTTCCTTGCCGGAGAGGTTATCATGCCGTCCTTGCGCCCTCAATGCGATGAAATCGTTGCGCAATCGGCCCGTTCGGCCGCTGTAAATCCTGCTGCCGCATCGCTACAATGCACGCTTGAGCCTGCCCGGACAATTCCGGCGCAATTGAGGTAATGCATGTCACTTGCTCACGATATTCCGCCGCGCACGGCTGCGACGGCGCTCCGCCACGACTGGACGCGCGCCGAGATCGCCGCGCTGTTTGCGCTGCCGTTTGCGGAGCTGATGTTCCGCGCGGCGCAAGTGCATCGCGCGCATTTCGACCCGACTGAAGTACAAATCTCGACTTTGCTGTCGATCAAGACCGGGGGCTGCCCGGAAGATTGCGCCTATTGTCCGCAATCCGCGCAATACGACACCGGCGTCAAGGCCGAGAAGCTGATGAATATCGACGCCGTGCTCAGTGAAGCGCGCGCGGCGAAAGCCAACGGCGCCTCGCGCTTCTGCATGGGCGCGGCCTGGCGCGAACCCAAGGACCGCGATCTTGAATCCGTCTGCGCCATGGTGGAGGGCGTCAAAGCGCTCGGTCTGGAAACCTGCGCCACGCTCGGCATGCTGACGCGCGAGCAGGCGGCGCGGCTCAAGCAAAGCGGCCTCGACTACTACAACCACAACCTCGACACCTCGCCGGAATATTACGGCGCCATCATCACCACGCGCTGCTATCAGGATCGTCTCGACACGCTCGACCATGTGCGCAATGCCGGCATCCATGTCTGCTGCGGCGGCATCGTCGGCATGGGCGAGGGGCTCGACGACCGCGTCGGCATGATCGCGACGCTGGCCAATCTGCCGGTGCATCCGGAAAGCGTGCCGATCAACATGCTGGTCAAGGTGGAGGGCACGCCGCTTGGCCGGGCCGCCAAGCTCGACCCGCTCGATTTCGTGCGCACCATCGCGGTGGCGCGCATAACGATGCCGGCCTCGGTGGTGCGGCTGTCGGCCGGGCGCGAGGACATGAGCGAGGAGACGCAGGCTTTGTGTTTCCTCGCCGGCGCCAATTCGATCTTCTACGGGCCGAAGCTGCTCACCACGCCCAACCCCGAGCGCGACCGCGATATGCGGCTGCTCGACAAACTGGGATTGCGGCCGATGGAGTAAGTGCCGGCGCGGCGGTCAGCCGCATCTCACGCGCGGCGGTCCAAGACCTGCTCCTGCTCGCGCAACCACGCCAGGATGTCGCGGCGGTTGCCGCCGGTCGGCTGGCTCCAGCGCGAGGTCTTGATCGATCGCCGATGGCCGCCGTCCCACCAATATTCCTTCACCACCATCAACTGCCAGCCGCGGCGGCTGGAGCGCGTCAGCAGGAACATCTCGATGGTGAAGCAGTGCGAACGGCCGTTGTAACTGTGCCGTTCGTGTTCGAACCGCACGTCGCCGATCTCCCACGCGTCCAGCCGCAGGCCGGGGTTGCTGGTGCCGAGCAGCAGGTCAAACACGCGAAAGAATGAGGCGCTCGCCAGGGTCTTCATCGCCACCTACCGCGTAGCGCCTGATCCCGAAAAAGCCTGTCCCGGACTTGATCCGGGATGGGAACCGGTTTTCGGACAAGATCATGCGCAAACGAATATGTGCGGTAGGAGTCATCAGCCGTCAGCGGCGATTATCGGGGGACTCCATCCCCATCGCCGGCAAAGCTAGACGGCGGGCGTCGGCAGCGTCAACCGGCCTGGCGCATTGTATACCCAAGGCCGATTGTCGCCGCGTCGTTGGGCAAACCGGTCAGTAATTAAGCAGCCGCCAAAGATCCGCGCTCGCGCGCCGACTTTGGGCGGCCGCCCGGTCGGCCTGCTCAACCGCTTGCAAGTCCAATCAAATCCCCTGTGGCGGCGGCTCTTTCGGGGGGTGGCATGGGGCTTGCTCTCTTTATGTCCGGGCCGGAAGGGGTGGGCCATGAAAACCTTGATCGCCGCCGAGCCGCAGCCGCTCGCCGTCGCGCTTGAGCGCACGGCGCTCGTGATCATCGACATGCAGCGCGATTTCCTCGAGCCGGGCGGCTTCGGCGAGACGCTCGGCAACGACGTCAGCTTGCTCAAGGCGCGCGGTTAAGCCGTTACAGGCGGTGCTCAAGGCGGCGCGCGCCGCCGGCCTTCTGGTCATCCATACCCGCGAGGGCCACCGGCCGGATATGTCGGATGCGCCGCCCGCCAAAGTCGAGCGCGGCTCGCCCGCTTTGCGCATCGGCGCTCCCGGCCCGATGGGGCGGATTCTCATTCGCGGCGAGCCGGGCCACGACATCATTCCGGAGCTCTATCCGATCGAAGGCGAGCCGGTGATCGACAAGCCCGGCAAGGGCGCCTTCTACCAGACCGATCTCGAGCTGACGCTGAAGAATTGCGGCATCGAGAACCTGATCGTCACCGGCGTTACCACCGAGGTTTGCGTCAACACCACCGTGCGCGAGGCCAACGACCGCGGCTACCGCTGCATCGTGCTCGCCGACTGCTGCGCGTCCTATTTTCCGGAATTCCACGAAGCGGGCCTGAAGATGATCAAGGCCCAGGGCGGCATTTTCGGCTGGGTTTCCGGCTCGAAGCAGATGCTCGCCGCCTTTGCCGCCATCAAGGGGCCAAAATTCGCACAGGGGAGCGTGTGATGAGCACAGCGACAGGGTTCAAACCGGCACTGTGGACGCCGGGCGACTGGAACGCCTTCTTCGGCTTCGGCACCAACATCCTGGTCAACATGCTGGTGCTCACCGGCCTGTTGCGCTTCGTGCTGCAGATGCCGGACGCCATCGTGTTCGGCCGCATCCTGCCGGCGCTCGGCCTGATGATGTGCCTGTCGACCTTCTACTATGCCTGGCTCGCCTATCGGCTGGCGAAGAAAACCGGCCGCAACGACGTCTGCGCCATGCCCTCGGGCGTTTCCGTGCCGCACATGTTCATCGTCACCTTCGTGATCATGCTGCCGATCACGTTGTCGACCAAGGACCCGGTCAAAGGCTGGGAAGCGGGCCTGGTCTGGGTGTTCTTCCAGAGCTTCATCCTGATGATCGGCGGCTTCATCGCGCCGTATATCCGAATGATCACCCCGCGCGCGGCGCTGCTCGGCACGCTCGCCGGCGTCTCCATCACCTTCATCTCCATGCGCCCGGCGCTGGAAATGTTCATGACGCCGGTGATCGGGCTCACCTGCTTCGCCATCATCATGGTGAGCTGGTTCGGCGGCTTCAAATATCCCAAAGGCATCCCGGCCGGCCTCGTCGCCATCGCGGTCGGCACGCTGATCGCCTGGGGCTCCAATATCTTCGGGCTCGGGCTCGGCGGCTTGAGCGTCGCCAATCTGCACGCCGCGCTCTCGAGCTTCGGCTTCTCGGTGCCGATCCCGGCGTTCAATCACGTGTTCTCCGGCTTCCAGTTCCTCGGCGTCATCCTGGTCACCGCCATCCCGTTCGGCATCTACGACCTGGTCGAGGCGATGGACAACGTGGAAAGCGCGGAAGCCGCCGGCGACGCCTATCCGACCACGCGCGTCTTGACCGCCGACGGCGTGGTCAGCCTGATCGGCTGCCTGATGGGCAATCCGTTCATCAACGCGGTCTATATCGGCCATCCCGGCTGGAAGGCGATGGGCGGCCGCATCGGCTATTCGGCGGCGACCGGCGTCATGGTGATCGTGCTGTCCTGGTTCGGCGTCATCTCGCTGCTGCTGGCGGTCATCCCGGTGGTCGCGATCTCGCCGATCCTGTTGTACATCGGCATGCTGATCGGTGCGCAGGCGTTCCAGACCACGCCGGCCAAGCACGCGCCGGCGATCGTGCTGGCGCTCACCCCGCACGCGGCGGCCTGGGCCAAGACCTTGATGGACGGCGCGCTCGGCGCCGCCGGCACCAACGCGGCGGCGGTCGGTTTCGACAAGATGGCGACGCAAGGCGTGCTCTATCGCGGCCTGGAAGTGATGGCCGGCGGCTCCATCCTCACCGGGCTGGTGCTGGCGGCGATCGGCGTGTTCGTGATCGAGCGCGAATTCGTCAAAGCCTCGGCTTTCGCGCTCGCCGGCGCCGTGCTCACTTATTTCGGCTTCATGCACGGCAATGCGGTCGGCGTCGGGCAAGGGCTAGGCGTGACGCCGTCGGTGGCGCTCGCTTACCTCATCGTCGCCGGCTTCCTGTTCGCGCTGGCGCGCGCGCCGGCCATCGTCGACGCGCCGGTCAAGGCGGCGGTGCCGGCGGAGTAAGTCGCCGATTCCGACGCGCGCTTATCGACCCGAGCCGCGGGATCGCGCTATAGTCCGGGCGCGATTTAAGGGAGACGGCGATGTGCCACCATGCTCACGTCCATGTCACGCTCTCGGCCGAGGACAAGGCGGCGGCCAAAAAACTGTCGGGCATCATGATTCCGGTCTATGCTTCGATCGTGCTGGCCGTGATCGCGGTGGTGGCCCTCAGCGGCCCGCCGCGGCCGGGCGAGCAGATCGCCGCGACCTCCATTCCCGCCGCCACGCGCTAGCACTTCGCCCAAGCGCAAAATCTTGACCGAACAAAACCCTCCACGCCGCCGGCGGCGCGCCTTCGATTGGTCGACGGCGGCGATCGCCGCCGTGGCCTTTGCCGCCGCCGCCGCCGTCTATCTGCGCGACGGACGCGAACATTTTCTCGCCATTTTCGGCGGCGACCTCACGCTGTTCGGCGAAATGCTGCCGAAGGTGCTGGCCGGCTGTCTGATCGGCGCTTTCGTCACCATGATCCTGCCGCGCGAGTTGGTGGCGCGCTGGGTCGGGCATGAATCCGGTTTCGCCGGTTTGGCGGTCGCGGCATTTTTCGGCTTCCTGCTGCCGGGCGGCCCGATCACCATCTATCCGGTGGCCGGCGCGTTTCTCGCCATGGGCGCCGATGCCGGCGCGGTGGTCGCCTTCATCACCGCGTGGACGCTGCTCGGCTATACCCGCGCGCTGGTGTGGGAATTGCCGTTCTTCGGTCCGCACTTCGTGATCTGGCGCATCGTCGAGGCGGTGCCGCTGCCGATCGTCGCCGGGTTGTTGGCGCGCATGGTCGTGCGCGCCGGGCTCGCGCGCCTGAGCGCCAAGTAATGTTCCTCGCCGTCAACATCCTGCTGTGGCTGGTGGTGGCGGCTTTGGCGTTTGTCGCCGCCCTGCGCGGGCGCGTGCTGTTCGTCGACGGCGCGCGCGAAGGCGTGCTGGAATTCATCCGCCTGCTGCCGCGCATCGGCGCCGGCGTCATCGGCTCCGGCTTCATCGCCGAGGTGCTGCCGAAGGCGCTGGTCGCCTCCTGGATCGGCCCCGCCTCCGGTTTCATCGGCGTCGTCATCGCCACGCTCGGCGGCGCGCTCACGCCGGGCGGGCCGGTAGTCGGATTTGCCATCGGCGCCGCCGCGCTCAAGAGCGGGGCGGGCGCGCCGCAGGTGATCGCCTATTCCACCGCCTGGGCGCTCTATGCGATCCACCGGCTGGTGATCTGGGAAGTGCCGCTGATGCCGGCGCGCGTGGTCTGGCTGCGCGCGGCGGTGTCGCTGCCGCTGCCGTTCATTGCCGCGGCGATGGCGATGCTGCTGGCGCAACCGTGACGGATGTTACCGCCGCAACAGCCCGCAATAGCGAGTTTTCCCGTCGTCCCAGCAACCGGTCTGCCGGCAATAGTTGAAGCGGGCGCGACAGCTGGTCAAGCAATTCCCAAGCAAACCGCGCGGCCCTTTCTGGCAGGCGGCGATGCAGGTTTTTTCCTCGCCGCTGCACAGCATCGGCGCGGCGAGGGCGGTCTGCGCGCCCAGCAGGTAGATCGCTACGATAGCGCCCACTGCATTGATGATCTTGTTCGGCATGGTCTCCGCCTAATGTACTGCTGCGCCGGCGCGCGGCGTAATGGCGCCGCGGTGGCGGATCACTTGCCCGGCGAGCCTGTGCGCCGCTTGCGCCGCTTCGAGGGCCCCGCGTCCGTTGAGCCGCGCGGCGAGATAGCCGGCATTGAAGCCGTCGCCGGCGGCGGTCGCATCGACCGGCGCGACGACCTCGGGCACCGGCACGGCATCGCGCGCGCCTGAAGCCGCCACCAGCGCGCTGTTCGGCCCGTTCTTCACCACGATTTCATTAACGCCGAAGGCCTGCAGCCGTTCGATGGTCGCCTCGGGCGAGGGATCGCCCCACAGCACGGCTTCGTCGTCATAGGTCGGCAGCGCGATGTCGACCCGCTTGAGCGCTTCGGCGAAGACGGTGCGCGTGCGCGTGAGATCGCCGTGCCAGCCGTGCGGGCGGAAATTTCCGTCGAAGACGATCTTGGCGCCGTTGCCGCGCGCGAGTTCGAGCGTCGCGAGAAACCGCCCGAGCCCGACATTCGAATAAAGCGAGAGCGTGATGCCGGTAAAATAGATCAGCCGCGCGTTGACCAGGCCTTCCGCCATGGCGCTCCATTGCGGCAGCTCGAACAGTTCGCGCGCCGGCGCCGCCTCGCGCCAATAATGCGCGCGCCGCTCACCCTTGGCGTCGGCGTCGACCAGGGCCAAGGCCGGAAGCCGGCCGCCCGCGCGCAAGATCAAATCGGTGGCGATGCCTTCGGCCTGCGCCAGCGACACGATCGCGTCGGAGAACGGATCGTCCCCCAGCGCGCTGGCAAAGGCTACGGCTAAGCCGGCGCGCGCCAAATAGATGGCGGTGTTGAAGGTGTCGCCGCCGCTTCCCAGCGCGAAGCGGCCGTCGACGCCGCGCGCGAGCTCGACGATCGCCTCGCCGACGCACACCGCGCGTTTGCCGGATTCGGTCATGGCCCGTGCCTATCACGGACAGGTGGTGAGCGTCACCGGGTCGGCATCTTTCGGCAGGTACTCGCCCAGCGGCCGGCAGTGCCCGCCGATGCAGACCTGCCAATCGTCGGTGGCGCCGGAGCGGCGCAGGATCACGCTCTGCATCGGCGCCAGCGGCGGCGTGTAGTGCCACCATTTCCCGTCGAAATGGGCGTCGGGCGGCGGCTCCATGCCGGCGCCGGTCGCCTGGATGCGGTCCTCCTCCAGCACCAGGCCGGCGGGCGTGGCGCGCCAGTCCTCTTCCCAGCGCGTTTTTTCGATCGAATGGGTCCAGGCCAGCGTGAGCGCGATGGCGCCGAGGCGGATGGTGGCGCCGGCGGCCAGCAGGCAGAGTTCCATCCTTATTCCGCCGGCTTCACGGCCAAAGTGGCGCGGCGGGCGCGGCGCGCCTTCCAGAACTGATAGGCCAGGAACAAGCCGCAGGCGGTGAAACCGGCAGGGTCCGTCCAGGGATACTCCACCACCAGCAGCGCTGCGGAGAGGAACGCGATGATGCGCTCCGGCCAGCCGACATGGGTGAGGAAATAGCCGGTCGCGGTCACGCCCCACAGCGTCACCGCCAGCACCGCCTTGAAGATCACATAGGCGGCTGCGGCGGCGAGACCATAGGCGGCGACGCGCGGGCCGACCGGCTGCAGCATGAGCGCGGGCGCATAGACCGCCATGAAGGGCGCGATCCAGCCGGGCAGGGCGATCTTCACCGCGGTCCAGCCGATCTTGAAACCCAATTCCTTGGCGATCGAGGCGGCGGCGAAGGCGGCGAGCGCGACCGGCGGCGTGAAGTCCGCCATGATGCCGAAATAGAACACGAACATGTGCGAGACGATCAGCGGCACGCCGAGATGCAACAGCGCCGGCGCGGCGATCGAGGAGGTGATGATGTAGTTCGGGATGGTCGGGATGCCCATGCCGAGGATCAGCGAGGTGAGCGCGGTCAGGCAAAGCGAGAGCGAAGATCGAGCTCTCGCCCACCGACACGATCACGCGCACGAAATTGGTGGCGGCGCCGGTCAACGTCAGCGTGCCGATGATGGTGCCGACCAGCGCGCAGGCGACGCCCACCGGCAGCGCGTGGCGGGCGCCGTCGGCCAGGCTGTTGAGCGCGACTTTCAGCGTTTCGCGCCCGCCTTTGACCCAGAAAGTGACCGCCATCAGCACCGCCACCATCGAGATCAGCAGCCACACGCCGTATTCGAAGAACAAAGCCGCCGAGAGACCCAGCAGGATCCAGAACACGACACGCAGGATCGGCTGCGGGATGGCGGCCACGATCGGGTGGCTGAAGATCACCATCACCGTCAGCCCGAGGCCCACGGTGCCGGCGAACAGCGGCGTGTAGCCGGCGAACAGCAGCACCACCAGCGCCGCCAGCGGCATCAGCAGGAACCAGTTCTTCTTCAAGGCCGCGATCGGGTTCGGGCAATCGCCTTTCGCCAGGCCGACCAGGCCGCGCTTGCCCGCTTCCAGATGTACCGCCCAGAACGCCGAATAATAGTAGAGCAAGGCCGGCACGATGGCGGCGACGCAGATGGTGGAATAGGGGACGTTGATGGTCTCTGCCATGATGAAGGCGACCGCGCCCATCACGGGCGGCATGATCTGGCCGCCCATCGAGGAGGTCGCTTCCACCGCGCCGGCGAAATAGGCCGGATAGCCGTAGCGCTTCATCAGCGGAATGGTGAACTGCCCGACGGTCACCACGTTGGCGATGCCGGAGCCGTTGATGGTGCCCATCATGCCGGATGCGATCACCGCCACCTTGGCCGGTCCGCCGCGCGCATGGCCGACGGTGCCCATGGCGACGTCGGTGAACAGGCCGATCATGCCGGCGCGCTCGAGGAATGAGCCGAACAAAATGAACAGGAAAATGTAGGTGGAGGAGACGTAGATCGGGATGCCGTAGATGCCTTCGGTGCCGAGGAACATCTGGTCCACGATCTGGCCGAAATCGTAACCGCGCGTGTTGAGCGGGCTCGGCAGGTATTGTCCGAACAGCCCGTAGGCAAGGAAGATCGCGCAGATGATCGGCAGCACCGGTCCCATCATGCGGCGGCCGGCTTCGAACACCAGCAGCACGACGATGACCCCGACCACGATATCGATTTCATTAGGCTCGCCGGCGCGCAGGATCAGCTGCTCATAAAAGACCCAATGATAGAGCCCGAGTACGAAACCGGCGATGCCGAGCGCCCAATAGGCGAGCTTGGCCGGAGTGCGGCCGGTCAACGTCGAGGTGACGCCGAACACCACGATCATCAGGAAGCCGACATGCACCGAGCGCACGATCTCGCTGGGCAGCGGGCTAAAGGTGGCGGTGACGATCTGGAATGCCGAAAACGCCACCGCGATCCAGAACAGCACATTGCCTTCGAAGTCGTTGCCCCAGCCCTTTTCCAGCCGGGCCTCGGTCTTGGTCTGGCCCGGGATAGGCGTGCCAGGCGCAACGGCGGCGACGTCAACGGCGGTCATCGAAGCTAGCTTCCTCTCAACACACGCACCTAAGATGCGCAAGTCGGCTATAGCCGACTTGCGATGTTCGAGACGCGTCGCGTTGCGACGGTCCTCGTCATGAGGCCGAGATAGGCTTACAGGACGCCCTTCTCTTTATAATACTTCGCCGCGCCCGGGTGCAGCGGCACCGGCGGGTTCTTGCCCGCCTTGTCGAGGCTGATGGCCTTGGCCGCCGCGTGTGCGGCCTGCAGCGAGGACAAGTTGTCGAACAGGGTCTTGGTCATCTCGTAGACTTCCTGATCGGGCAATCCGGCGCGGGTGACCAGATAGTTCGGCACGATGGCGGCTTCCACATCCTTGTCGTTGCCCTTATAGGTGCCGCCCGGAATCACCGCCGACTGATACGGCGAGCCGACCTTCGCCACCACCGACTTTGGAATCTCGACGATGGTGCAGTCGACCGAGACGCACAGGTCGCGGATCGCCGACACGCCGAGGCCGGCCGAGATCAGCGTGGCGTCGAGCTGGCGGTTCTTCATCAGTTCGACCAACTCGCTGAACGGCAGATACTGCACCTGGCCGAGATCCTTGTACGACATGCCGGCGCCGGCCAGGATCGCGCGCGCGTTGAGCTCGGTGCCCGATTTCGGCGCGCCGACCGACAGCCGCTTGCCCTTGAGATCGGCGAGCGTGTTGATGTGGGCATCCTTGAGCGCGGCGATCTGGATGTAGTTCGGATAGATCGCGGCGAGCGTGCGCAGCTTGTCGAGCTTGCTCTTGAAGCCGACTTCGGCGTTGCCGTTCCAGGCGTCGGCGAGCGAGTCGCCGAGCGTGAAGGCGACTTCGCCCTTGCCGGCTTGCAGCAAATTGAGGTTTTCGACCGAAGCCTTGGTCGATTGCACCGACGGCTTGGCGCCGGCAATCTTCTCGGCGTAGATTTTCGACATCGCGACGCCGAGCGGATAATAGACGCCGCCGGTGCCGCCGGTGAGGATGTTGATGAACTCTTCGGCCTGCGCGCCGATCGGCGCCAGCGCCATGGCCGCGACGAGCAAGCCCGCGCGAACAAATTTTGTGGTCATGAGAGCCTTTCCTCCACGTTGTGACGTGATCGAGCCGGTCCCGGTTGAGCCGGCGATGCCGCAAGTTTAGCGGCCCGGCGGACGGCCAAGCCCTGCCTGGATGGCATTGCCGCCATGCGCCGCATCGTCAGGCGCGCATAGCACAGGTGCGCAGCGCGGGAAAAGCCTGCTTTACACGGGCTCCGAGGCCACCGCGCGCGCGCGCAACGCCCGCGTACTCAAAGCCGCGAAATAGCCGAGCGCGCTTAAGCACGCGATGCAGAAGCTTACCGGCCAGTCGGTGTAATAGGCGAGCGTGAGGCCGAGCCAGGCTTCGGCCAAGGCGAGCAGCGGCGGCGAGCGCGAGCCCGCTCCAAAGTCCGGTAGTTACGCGCTGCGCGGCGGCGGGCGGGCCGACCATCAGCGTGAACACCAGCAGCACGCCGACGATCTGCGCGCACTCCGATACCGCTAAGGCGACAATTGCCAGGAACGCGGTGGACACGAAGCGCAGCGGCACGCCTTTGGCTTCCGCCAATTCCGGCTGCAGGCTGGCGAAGATCAATGGCCGCATGATCGCCCCGAGCGCGACCAGCGTGATGAGCCCGAGCACCGCCAGCGTCGCGATCATCTCATGATCGACCGCCAGCACGTTGCCGAACAGGATGGCGGTCGCCTGCGTGGCGAACGACGTGTAGTAGTGCAGGAACAACAGGCCGAAGCCGAGCGCCAGCGACAGCACGACGCCGATCGCCACGTCGCGGTTGCTGATGCGCTCGCTTAAGATCCCCATGGCGATGCCGGCGGCAAGCGTGAAGCCGAGCAGGCCCCATAGCGGCGCGAGCCCGATCAGCCCGGCGCCGGTCGCCCCGGCAAAACCGATATGGGAGAGCGCGTGCCCGGCGAAGGTCTGCCCGCGCATCACCAGGAAATAGCCGACAATGCCCGAAACCACCGCCACGATGCCGGCGGCGGCGAAAGCATTGTTCATGAATTCATATTGGAACATGTCAGTGATGATGCTCGTGGCCGTCATGACCGTGATCGTGACCATGCTCGTGCACGTGCTCGACGCGCTCGACGTCGCGGCCGCGCGACATCACGAAGATGTGCCCATCGGCGCGCACCACGCTGATGTCGGTGCCGAATAGGCGCGACAGCACCGGCGCGGTCACGACTTCGTCCACGGTGCCGAGCACCGCCTGGCCGTTGCCGAGATAGAGCACGCGGTCGAGCGTGCCGAGCAGTTGGTTGAGCTCGTGCGCGCTGAACAGCACGGTGATTCCGCGCTCGCGGCAGACCTTGCGCACCACGTCGATCGCCACTTCCTGATGGCGCGCGTCGAGGCTGATCAGCGGCTCGTCGAGCAGCAGCAATTTCGGCGAGCCGATCAGCGCCTGCGCCAGCAGCAGCCGCTGCCGCTCGCCACCCGACATATCGGACAGCGGACGCCGCGCCAGATCGCGCGCGCCGACCGAATCGAGCGTCTGCTCGATCATGCGGCGGTCGGCGGCCGCGAGTGACGGCAAGCCCCAGCGCTCGCCATGCAGCGAGCTGGCGATGAAATCGAGCCCGCGCACGCGCAGGTCTGGCAGCACCGTACGGACTTGCGGGAGGTACCCGATGGCGCGGTCGCCGCGCTGCGGCGCGCGGCCGAATACGTGCAACATCCCTGTGCTCGGCGGCAGCAGCCCGAGAATGGCGCGCATCAGCGTGGTCTTGCCGGCGCCGTTCGGTCCCAGCACGCCGATGAATTCGCCCGGCGCCGATGGCGAAGCTTACGTCAGACAAAACACTGTGGCCGCCAATCCCGATGGTGGCGCGATCGAGCTCGATAACATTCATGAGAATTTCTACGTCATTCCGGGTCGCAAGCAAAGCTAGCGAACCCGGAATGACGAGTTATCTTCATGTAGAGGGGCCTGCCAAGGCCTTCTCTGTATCATTGAGCTGCTCAGCATCCAGTCCTGGTAGGTCAGTGCCGGCGGGTGCGGTTTCGGTTACGCCGACGACCGGGATGTTGGACTTGTGCGCAAGGTCGACCAGCCGCTGCACGGCTTTGTCGGAGGCCTGCTTGTTGAAGAACATCACCTTCACTTTGTGGTCTTGAGGTCGTCTTCGAAAGCCGCCACGTCGTGTGCGCTCGGCTCGGTATCGTTCATGATCGACAGCTGGAAACTTTCGTTGCGCATCTTCAGTCCGAGCGCTTGCGCCATGTAGCCGAACACCGGCTCGCTCGCGGTCACCGGTGCGCCGGCATATTTTTTACGGATGGCGGCGATCTTGTCGTCAATCGGCTTCAGGGAGGCGAGGAAGGTCTTCAGCCGCGCTTCGAATCGCTCTTGTGCGCGGGATCGGCGGCGGTGAATGCGGCGGCGAGCGTATTGCGCGGCCGCCGGCATGGTCGGCGGATCGTACCACAGATGCGGGTTGTCGCCGGCTTTCTTGTGCGACGAGGTTGAGGCGGCGATGATTCGACTCGGCCGGACTGCGGCGACGCCTTCAGCAGTTTTGGCCATCCACGGATCGTAATCGGCGCCATTGAAGATGACGATCTGCGCGCCGGCGAGGCTGCGCGCGACCGTGCCCGGCGTGGTCTCGAACAGATGCGGGTCCTGATCGGGATTGCTCATGATGCTGGCGACCGCGACGTGGTCGCCGCCGATCTGCTTGGCGATATCGCCGTAGAAATTCTCCGCCGCCACCACGGCGATCTTGCCGTCGGCGGCGCGGGCGGCCGGCGGCGGGGCAAGAGTCAGCGCGGCGAGGGTGAGGACGGCGGCGAGCCCGGAGACGGGTTTCATGACTGGAAAGCCTCCATTTTCAAGCGCAATCGCGACCCCCAGACGCGCTATGTAACAATATAACATATCGGATGGCAAGGCCGCCGCGCGCCGTTCAATCGCGGCGATGCGCCGCATAACGCCGCCCGCATTGCACGGTCAGGCGGGCAGAATTGATTAAAGCAACTTTAATTTTTCCGGTTTAGCTCTACGGGTCGCAATTTGTTGAATGACCAATCGATTGCGCGGCCAAGACGGCGGGAAGAATTTCCGCCGAACAGGGACTGGAAATGTCTCAAGCATTGCAAATTATTGACGAACTGGAAGTCGCGCTCAAAGACAATTCGACCGAACGGCACCTCTCGATATTGAAAAGCGTCACCAGCCTGTTTCTCGCCGGCCACGACCGCATCACCGAGGAAGTCTCCTCGGTGTTCGACGGCGTCATGGTACGCCTGATCGACCACGTCGAAAGCCGCGCGCGGTACGAGCTGAGCCGGGCCGTCGCGCCGATCGCCAATGCTCCGCATAATGTCATTCAGCGTCTCGCCAGCGACGACGACATCACCGTCGCCGGGCCGGTGCTGGCGCAATCGCCGCGGCTGACCGACCAGAATCTGATCGAGATCGCCGAGAGCAAGGGCCAGATGCACCTGAGCAAGATAGCCGAGCGCGCGCAGCTCAGCCCCGTAGTCACCGACGTGCTGGTCGATCGCGGCGACCAAGAGGTCGTCACCAAGGTCGCGGTCAATTCCGGCGCGCGTTTCTCCAGCACCGGCATGTCGATGCTGGCGATGCGCGCCAGCGGCAACAACGCGCTCACCCAGGCGATGACCCAGCGCGCCGACATCTCGCCCGCGCTATTCAAGCGGCTGCTCAGCTACGCGACCGAGGAGGCGCGCCAGCGCATGCTGGCCGCGGCCGGTCCGGCCCAACGCGAGGCCATCAATCGCGTGCTGGCGCAGATCGCCGCGCAGGCCGGCACCAATAACGTTTCGGCGAAGGAATTCGCCGCCGCCGAGCGCCTGGTGCATTCCTTCAGCCAGGACACCGAGCAGACCCGTTCCAAGGTGCTGCAATTCGCCGACGGCAACCGCATCGCCGAACTGGTCGCCGCGCTGTCGATCCTGAGCGGCGTTCCGATCTCATTGGTCTCGCGGCTGATCTGCGACAGCGAGCCGTTCGGCGCGATGGCGCTGTGCAAGGCGATCGGACTGGAATGGATGATCGCGCACGCCGTGCTCAACAATCTTCCCGGCATGAACGACGAGCGCGAGGAGAAGCTCGAACAGATGTGCGAGGAGTACGATCGGCTATCGACCGGGTCGGCCGAGCGCCTGCTCGGCTATTGGCAGGCCTGCCAGGCGCGCCAGCAACTGCTGCATTAAGGGCGAAAACCCGCAAATGCCCTCGAAACGGCGTTGCGGTAATTCGATAGGGCCCCGCCGCCCGCGATTGCTGATCGATATCCGCGAAATTGTCGGGACGTCTTTAACGTTCATACAGCGATTTTCTGTTAAAGTGCGCGTGAATCGAGAATCGGATAGGCTTTAATGTCAGTGCTGCAAACGCAACGGCCGAAAAAATCCGTGTACGAACGCGGCGTGGTCGCCTGCGAGAAATGCGCGGCGCCGATTTATGTCTACAAGCTCAAGGCATTGCCCGACGAATTCTCCGTGCGTTGTTCGCGCTGCGGCGACCGCGGCATTTACGCCAAACGCTCGATCGCCATCGAAACCTTGCCCGAACGGCGCAAAGAAGCCGCGCAAGTAGCGGGCGGAAATTATCGCGAAGGCGGCGCAATCGCTCAGGTCTGATCGCCGTATCGCTCCTTGACCGCGGCGGCGATGAAAGCCCTGCGGCCCTGCCGGCCCGGCGTGGTGCCATGCGCTGAGCACCAGATCGGGAACGTGACCGGATCGATGCGCACGCGCATCACCGGGTGGCCGTAGGCCTTGAGGCCTTTCTCCATCTCCTCGGCCATTTTCAGCCATTCTTTCCACGTGCGCGGCAGGGTGTCGCCATCGTCGAAAATCTTCAGCAGCGCGGGATAGTCGGCCTCTTCGATCCAAAAGACGCCGACCGCCGGCAGAGGTTTTTCTTCGGAAGGGAGCATGCGCTCACCCTAGCACGGGAAGGCGCTTGTGAGTTCCGTCAACGTCCTGTTGCATGCGTAGCCGATGCTGCGCACAATATGGACAACAGTGTGCAGCATGCGTAAGCCCTCCATCAAAAATCGTGCCCGCCAAAATGGCATTCCCGGCCACGCCGTCAACCGCCGCGCGCTGCTGGCCGGCCTGCCGCTGTTGCTCGCCGGCTGCGCCGGCGGCGGCATATTCTCCGGCGGCTACGGCAGCGAGCAGGACGGCGGCTATCTCATCCCGGCGGTCGACATCACCACCATCGATCCGAGCCTGATGCGCCAGGAGGTCGCCTGGCACGGCAAGGAGAAGCCGGGCAGCATCGTGGTCAACGTGCCGCAGCGCCGGCTCTATCTGATCGAGGCCGGCGGCCGCGCGTTGCGCTACGGCGTCGGCGTCGGCCGCAGCGAGGGCACGAATTTCCGTGGCCAGGCGGTGATCGGCCGCAAGGAGAAGTGGCCGCATTGGACGCCCACCGCCAACATGATGGCGGCGATCCCGCTCTACCGGCATTACGCCGGCGGCATGAACGGCGGCCCCGACAATCCGCTCGGGCCGCGCGCGCTTTACCTCTACCGCGACGGCCATGACACGTTTTTCCGCCTGCACGGCACCACCGAGCCGGAGACCATCGGCCACGCCGTCTCCTCCGGCTGCATCCGCCTGTTCAATCAGGATATTATCGATCTCTACAACCGCGTGCCGGTCGGCACGCATGTGACGGTGATCCAATGATGACACGTTTGGTAACGCCCTAATTCCCCGTCTTGATCCCGGCGTCCTTGATGACCTTCGCCCATTGCGGCCGTTCCGCCGCCATAGCAGCGGCGAATTCCGCGGGTGAGTCGCCGATCACTTCCATGCCGATATGGCTCAGCCGTTTGCGCACCTCCGGCGTGGAAATGGCCTTCACCATGTCCTGATGAATCTTCTCGATGATCGCGGGCGGCGTGCCGGCTGGCGCCACCAAGCCGATCGAGAGGATCGACACGAAGCCCGGATAGCCCGCTTCGATCATGGTCGGCAGATCGGGCGCAGCCGGAAAGCGTGTGGCGGATGTGACCGCGAGCGCGCGCAGCTTGCCCTCGCGCACCAGCGGAATCAGCGACGAGATGGCGCCGAAGAACAAGGTCACGCGCCCGGCCATCAGATCGGGGATGACCGGCGCGGCGCCGCGGTAGGGCACGTGCTGGATGTCGACATGCGCCATCGACTTGAACAGCTCGCCGGCAAGGTGCTGGGTGGTGCCGACGCCGGCGGAGGCGAAGCTCTTGCCCGGATGCGCGTGCAAATACTCGGCCAGCTCTTGCACGGTCTTGGCGGGCACGTCGTTGGGCACCACCAGGATATTCGGCGAGTAGACCGCGAGCGAGATCGGCGTCAAATCTTTGGCCGGGTCGAACGTCATCTTGTAGAGACTGGGATTGACCACGAGCTGGGCGTTGGTCGACACCAGCAGCGTGTAGCCGTCGGGCGCGGCCTTGGCGGCGCGGTCGGCCGCGATATTGCCGCTGGCGCCGGTAATATTCTCGACCACCACCGGCCTGCCCCAGATCTGGCTGAGTCTGTCGCTGATGACCCGCCCGATGATGTCCACCGGGCCGCCCGGCGGATAGCCGACCAGCATTCTGACGGTGTGGTCCGGGTAGCCGCCTTGCGCAACGGCGCCGCCCGCGGTCGCAACGATTGCCAGCGCGATCGATCAGCGCCGCCGTTATTTTTGTTTTGAATTGCATCCCCACCCTCCCAGCTTTTTCGGTCCGTGTGCCTTCGAGGGCACCGGCCGGACGGAAGAGTAGCTGCAAGACCCAGTGATCGTCATGCCCGGCAATGCCAGTGCCGCGGCTCCAGCACGGTCATGCCGCGAGCACATAAACCATCAGAATCACGAAGCCGCCGATCGCCAGCGTGGCGTGGATGCCGATCAGCACGCCTGGCAGCCGCTTTTTCCACAGCCGCGCGGCAAGCAGCGCGAGCCCGATCAGTGCCGCCAGCGCGATCAGCGCGGCGGCGATCGTGCCGAACGAGCCGGCGCCCTGCGCCACCCCGCGCGGCGGGCCACGTAGCGCGAGCGCAAGCAGGCCAAGGCCGGCAAGCGCGATGAGCCCGTGCAGCGCGCCGAGCGGCCAAGCCGGCGGCGCGGCGCCCGCACGCATGTGCAGCACCGCCAGCGCGCTGCCCAGCAGCACGGCGATCCCGAGCACGACGAAAGCGGCGTTCAACATGGCGGGAGAATAGCGCGCTGAGCGGGTGAGCCGAAGGCGCAATCCGGCTGGCACCAAAAGGTGATCAGCTCATCCGGTGGCGGCCAACGCATCGGGCGTCCGATGATCACCGGACAATGCGCTGTAGGGGCTCTGAAAATGCTGGATGAGGGTCGCCTCTCCCATGAACACCGGGTTCTTCAGGTAAACCGCCTTGGCGGTCGGGTAGCAGTCGCGCCGCGCAAACAGCGTCAAACAATCGATCAAATGCTCGCAACCCCAATTGACGACTTCCTGAATGAGAACCTTTCCATCGCCATGCTTGATCAGATCGGCGACGGTCTCGGCCGAGACGGTTGCCGCGCGCCCATGCTGATTGCCGATCGTATTGCCATAGGTCAGAAGATTTGAATGATGGAGAAACGCGACGCCTCCCGGCGACAGCTTGCGCAGCACCTGGGGAATATACGCCGCCAACACGTCGCATTCGGCGTGCACCAGCGAATCGAAAGAAAAAATGAGATCGAAACTCCGGTCCGCCGCCGCCTGCAGCGATTGCCCGTCGTTGACAAAAAACTTCGCATGCTTGACGGCGGCAAATCGATCGCGGCAGGCATCGATGCACTTGGCCGACAAATCGATGCCGACGAATTCATCGCAAGCCGGGATCAGAAACTTGGTCCATCGCCCGAACCCGGGCGCGATTTCCAATATCCGCCGCGCCGGCAGGAAGCGATGCAGCCGTGGAAAGATGGAACCGAACCATTGCGACTCGCTGCCGCCCCAAGCGGTGCTCCACTCTTCGCCGCTGTCATGCCAGCCGTAGGTCGAGCCCCAGATCGTCTTGTTCCAGTTTAAGTCCGGCATGCCTGGCCCCGAGCGGCGCGGATTTTATCGGCCCGCGAGCGTCAAGACCTAACCGTGCCGCCGATTCGGAGCAAGCGGCGGTGAGCATGCGCTTTCTTTCTCCTTTCATGCGCCGGCGCATATCTGTACCGACGATTTTATTGCTGGCTCGACCCGCCTCGATGCAATAGCCTGCTGCCGCGGCCGTCCAATCTTCAGACGTCTCAATAACAACGATACAGCTTGGGGAGGATTCAAGGCATGTTTCGGGCTGTTTCCGTGTTGGGCTTGATCCTGGCATTGGCGTCGACAGCGGCGCAGGCGCAACAATATCCCGACCGTTCGGTGAGGGTGGTCGTGGGCTATGCCGCGGGCAGCGGGCCGGACATCCAGGCGCGCACGGTGGCGCAGCAGCTGAGCACCGACCTCGGCCAGTCGTTCTATGTGGAGAACCGGCTCGGCGCCAACGCCACGATCGCCACGCGCTATGTCGTGCAGTCAAGTCCCGACGGCTACACGCTGCTGTTCTCGTCGAATGGAATCGCGCCGACGCCGTACATCTACAAGCACCTCGGCTACAACATATTCACCGACCTCAAGCCGATCGCGACCCAAGGGCAACTCGACGGCCTGTTCATGCTGGTCGACGCCAAATCCCCGTACAAGACCCTGCAGGAATTCATCGCCGCGGCGAAGAAGGACCGGCTGCTCTACGGCTCGCCCGGCGTCGGCAACGGCCTGCATCTGGCGGCCGAGCTGTTTAGCAAGGCGGCCGGCATCAAGATGCAGCACATCCCCTATAAGGGCGCCTCCGAGGTGATGGGCGCGATGCTCGGCGGCAATGTCAATGTCATGTTCGTGACGCCGCCCTCGGTCATGGGCCTGCTCAAATCCGGCCGTGTGCGCGCGCTCGCCTTCACCGGCACCAAGCCGTTCCCGGCCTTCCCCGACGTGCCGCTGATGACCAGCGTGCTGCCGAATTTCAAGCCGATCGGCTCGTGGGGCATGTTCTTCGCGCCCGCCAAAACGCCCGATGCGATCGTCGAAAAGCTCAACGTCGCCATCCACGCCGCGCTGCTCAATCCGAAGGTCGCGAGCATAATGCAGCGCGACGGCTATTTCCCCGACAAACGCAACGTGGCCGAAACCGCCGCCTTCTTCCGCACGGAAGTCGAGGCGATGGCCGATGCGGTAAAGGCGGCCGGTATCCAGCCGCAATGACCGGAGCGTGCTTGCGGCTAGCCTATTGCATAGAGCGGCTTGCCGGCCGCGGTCACCGGCTTGGCGCTGATCAGCACGAAGGCGATGATGCACACGTCCTTGCCGCGGTTGACCCAGTTGTGGATGGTGCCGCGCTGCACCAGCACGTCGCCGGCCTTGAGGTGCGCCACCACGCCGTCGTCGAGCTCCATGTCGATCTCGCCGGATATGACGACGGCATAGTCGATCGAATCGGTGCGATGATTGCGCGGCGTCACGCCCGGCTCGTAGCGCACGACGCGGAACACACTGCCGCCCTCGACCGTGGTCTTGAATGAGCCGGTGGTCGGATCGCTGAAGCCGTCATTGTCGACTGGAAAGCCCTTGGTCGACCAGACCACGCAGGACGAAGCGCCGGGCCGGTTGGAGATCACGTTCTTGGCGATCTCGTCCACCTCGACTTTGGCGCGCCCGTCTTTGCTGTGGCCGGTAACGATACGGCGGATTTGCAGGCTCATCGGCTGTTCCTTCCCTTCGACTTACGGGTTTGATGGCGGATAGCCGGCTCACGCCGGCGCTTTGGCGCGCTCGGATTTCTGCAAGAATGCCGAAAAGATCGCGGCCAGGCGCGGCTCTGCATCGCGCCACTCCTTGCGATCCCATTCCTTCCGCAAATTGTCGTCGGAACGCTTTTCGACCACGTCCTCGTGCAGCTCGCTGTGGGCAATGAGCGCGGCGGCCTTGCGGGCGGTCGCCGGCGTATGGATGACGTCGTTGCCGGCGATGATGCAGGCCGGCGCCGCGACCGCGCGCAAGTTCGCCTCGGTGGCGCCGACGATCGGCAACTCGGCCGATTTCAGAAAGGCCTCGCGCCAAGAGGTCATCACCCTGATGAACTCTTCCGCGTCGGTCGCCAGCAGCCGCGCGCGGTTGGCCGGCCGCGCCTTGATGCATTCGCTGAAGTGCTCGCTCTCGGCGACCGCCCGCATGCCGCCGGCGCGCGCAAGTTTGATGAATTGCCCGTAGTAATTCTCGGCCAGCCGGTCGACCGCCTCCTGCCCGCCGGTGACGCGCCACAGCAGCAATCCGCGCAGCGCCTGCGGGATGGCGGATGGCGTAAAGGATGGCGAGCCGCGCGCCGGCCGACGAGCCGCCGACCACCATCGGCAGCGCGCCGAGTTGGGCGCCCAGCGCGTGCAGGTCGTCGGCCCAGACTTCGTGCTCGGAGCCCGATCCGTCGAAGGCGACGTCGGAAGCGCCGCAGTTGCGGCGGTCGTGCAGCAGCACGCGATAGCCCGCGGCGGCAATCGCCTTCGCGAGGCCGACCAATTCGGCATAGGAGCGCCGGCTCCCAGGCGTCAGCGCGATAAAGGGGCCTTGGGTGCCGATGATTTCGTAATTGATGTGGACTCCGCGCACAACCGCTTCAGGCATTGCCGTTTTCCCTCGTAGTCTTGGGGTGAGGCGACGGGAAGCATTATTTCCCGGCGATAGCTGCACAGCCCGGCCCTGCGGCGTCAAGATGGAGAGGGGGGTGGGATTTACGTAGCAAGTTTGGGCGGTGCGCTGACGGCGAGACTCTGCTAAAGGGGGCCGCCGTACCATCATGGACAAACAAACAGGGTCCCCATGTCGAAGCAGGCCATGCGCGAGGAAACCGAACGTCTCATCAAAGAGGCGCTGGAGCGCAAATCGGTCACGGTGAAAGAGGGCGACACGCGCATCGAGACGCACTGCGGAAAATGCGGCGCGCTCAACCGCATCAAGGCGCCGCGCGGGCAGGCCCGTATCGAATATGCCTGCAAGGAATGCGGGCATAAGCAAAAGGCGCTGTGAGAATAGTGTAGGCGGTGCGGCTCTAGCGTTTTAGCCGAAGGCGTAACCCGCCCGTCATTCGAAGAATGGTGTATTACGCCGCGCTGATTCGCCCTACGAGCTAAATGGCTTCGAGTGCGGCGCGAAGCTCTGCAATCATATTCTTGCACGTGGGCAGATGAGGCTCCTCCACATCTAAAATCCGCAGGACTGCACTCCTTTTCAGTGCCGTTATAACAGCTCGACTCAGAGCATCTGCGCCGGCTGCGTCGCCTACGATATCGATTAGACGATCAACTGCATGAAGACGACCTAAGAGGTAATCATTTTCGCGATACGGGCGCGACAAAAACGCCGCAAACTGATTGAAGGCGGTGCCCTTTAGGCGAAATGGTCCAAGTCGCTCGATCGCGGTGGCATCTTGCGCGCTGATGCGGTCAACTCGGATTTCGTTGGATTCACCGGCCTCCCGCCATGGCAGCACAGGAAACGTCAGGGTGTCCCAGAATGGAAATCCGAGATAATTCACGAGCACCTCTTGCAGTCCGCTAGGCGACCACCCCTCCGCTTCGGCAAAGAGAGCATCGATGTCTCGTGTGCTGGTTTTGAGGTCGATGTCCGAGCCAAGGTGCTCGATGAGTAGATCAAGCTGATCCTTGTGCTGCGCGACGAATGATTGAGCGTACTTTGCGATCTCCTTGACCTCGGTAAGAGACGGCGCCGACCGGAAAATGTCTTCCACTAAGTTTCTCGTCGCTGCGTTGAGGGACGGGGCCGCTTCCCGCCGTTCCAGCGGCTCGATACATTCGTAAAACTTGCGCTTGAGCCCATCGATAGCGACGGCATCAAGATCTTCAAACCCTCTAGAACCTAGCATCTGATAAAGGCGGTTCTGACCTTCAATTAGAAAGTGCAGCCGACGCTTGCGATAGTCGACGTCGAACGCTAGCAGAAACGCAATCCATTTCGATGTGGTTTTAGAATCCGTCAAAACTTCCGCCTGCAGCGATCGAATATCCGTAGGCTCGTATGTTGCGCCGACTTGAATCGCCCAGGCGTCGACGATTTCTGAAATTGCACGTGCGAACGGGGATCCCGGGCGGACGCCACGGATATCCATGATTAGTTTGCTGACGAAGCTGCGCGCTGAGGCGAGTTTCAGACGGACATAAGCCTCATATGCAAAGCCTGCATCGTGAGCAGCCTTAATATTGGCCTGTTCGCGCCAGTTTCGGATTCGATCTTCGGTGACCCGCTCATCGCGGCTGGTGGCGGTTACCTCGGCAACTAGTCGGCTGATATGCGGACGCGCACTTTCGATGATGGCCCTGAGCCGGCGCGCCCGTTCATTGAATCGGGTAATCCAATTGAGCTCATCTGTCAGAGGTTCGGCCAATGGAATATCTGACAACGCGCCCTTCAGCGTTGCAAAGAACCCCGGCATGCCGTGATGCGCGGGTGAGCCTGGTGGTGCCGGATTCGGATCAATGTAGATCACCCTGCGATCCACTTCGCGATACGCGGGGCGGCCGTGGATCGCCGTGATCGCCTCCCGGAATGGCCGGCTGTTTAAGACGCTGCCGTCAATAAATGGGACGGAAGCCACGTCGACGTTCAATTGGGCATACTGCTCAAAATTTCGCAGAATAAACTCCGCACGGCGCGGCCAATCGACCGATCGCGTCCTGACGAGCTGGTCCATCTCCAGAATTCGTGCTGGCGGAAAAGCCCCAGGAACGGAAGATGTCGCGCGCGCGGCAAACGCCAGCGCCGGCGCATTTTCCAGGTCGAAATCGTCTTCGATGACTCCGCTTCCGCGGTGGCGATATTTGAAATGAAGCACATGACGGTGTTCAAGTTCGTGGATAACGGGCGGATCGTGAATTTGCATAAGTTGGTGGTACCCATAGAAGTCCGTCACGGTGACGAATAAGTCGAGCCCCAGAACTCGATGGAAGCAGAGACGATCCCTGTTCGCGTAAGGTCCCCATTGCATTGACCGCGTCGTACATCAGAGCGGCCATTTTCAGCCCGTCGAGTGGCGGCTGGAACCAACGAGATCGCATGAATAGTGACAGTTTGGAGCGGATCTCCCGGTCGCCGATAAGTTGCGGGCCTGCCTTGCCGGCAGCCCAGAAAAACGGCCGCAAAAACCACTTGCTCCGCCTACGTGCCCTCGCTTCCGGTGCCAGGAGTTTGGTAACGTCGGCATTCTCGAGCCAGAGGTCGCGTAGCCGGCCCATGGAGAGATCATGACTTCAACGCCCGTGCCAGCATAACGCTATTAATTCCGCCCGCAGACGCTCCCGCGAGGATGTCGACGATCACCCGCAGTTCAACCATTCGGCCGATGTCGCGCAGCAGATCGAAATAAATCGCTTCGGTATCGTATTCGGGATCGGAGCGGTCGTGAGTGTCGAAAAATGTTGAAGTCGACCGATTAGCCCGATTGGTGATGGCATGGAGGGCACTCGACGCTCGGACTAGCTTCAGAATCTCCTTGGTGATCCCATGCATGTAGACGGCGAGCGAGAGGCCGCCAAAGCAAACAAGTGCTATGCGGAGTTCCTTTTCGCGCAATCAAGTCCCCGTTCCTGAAGTATTAGCAAGAAGGCATAGCAATAATAGCGCGCCATCCAAATTTGCGAGCGCCTACGGCCAACATGGTCGCAGGCGATCATTATGAACTAGCGCGGTCGTGCAGCGTAGGGGAGGTTAGCCGGAGGCGTAACCCAGCGATCTCTCGGAGAATGGCGGGTTACGCTACGCTAATCCGCTCTACGAGCTCCACCCCACAAGGGGGACCGAGCAGGCTGCGGCATGCGGCAAGGGCCTTTTGCACCCCCGCCTTAGACCCCCTATATCTGCCCCGCAAGGAGCCCCCATTTCATGACCGACGCATCCCAGACCCCCGCCAAAATCCCCGTCACCGTGCTCACCGGCTATCTCGGCGCCGGCAAGACCACGCTGCTCAACCGCATCCTGTCCGAGCCGCACGGCAAGAAATTCGCCGTCATCGTCAACGAATTCGGCGAGATCGGCATCGACAACGAGCTCATCGTCAACGCCGACGAGGAAGTGTTCGAGATGAACAACGGCTGCATCTGCTGCACCGTGCGCGGCGATCTGGTGCGCATCATCGACGGGCTCATGCGGCGCAAGGGCAAGTTCGACGCCATCATCGTCGAGACGACCGGCTTGGCCGACCCCGCGCCGGTGGCGCAGACCTTTTTCGTGGACGAAGCGGTCGGCGCCAAGACCAAACTCGACGCCGTGGTGACGGTCGCCGACGCCAAGTGGCTGAAGGAGCGGCTCAAGGACGCGCCCGAGGCCAAGAACCAGATCGCCTTCGCCGACGTCATCCTGCTCAACAAGACCGACCTGGTCTCAGCCGGCGAGCTCGCCGAGCTCGAGGCGCGCATCCGCGGCATCAATCCGTATGCGCGGCTGCACCGCACCGAGCGGGCCAAGATCGACATCGCCGAAGTGCTCGGCCGCAACGCCTTCGACCTCGACCGTATCCTCGACATCGAGCCGGCGTTCCTGGAAGCCGACGAGCACGACCATGATCATCATCACGATCATGACCACGGCCATGCTCACAGCCATGGCGGGCTGAAGCACTACCACGACGAGGACATGCAGTCGGTCGCGCTCAGAAGACCGACAAGCCGCTCAACCCGGACAAGTTTTTCCCCTGGGTGCAGGATCTGGTGGCGACCGAGGGGCCGAAAATCCTGCGCTGCAAGGGGATTTTGTCGTTCAAGGACGATCCCGAGCGCTTCGTGTTCCAGGGCGTGCACATGATCCTGGACGGCGACCACCAGCGCGCCTGGGGCGCGGATGACAAGCGCGAAAGCCGCGCCGTCTTCATCGGCCGCAATTTGCCGGAAGAAAAAATTCGCAAGGGTTTCGAAGCTGCGTGGCTTAATCCCTCCCCTGAAAGGGGAGGGTGGCGAGCGAAGCGAGCCGGGTGGGGTATATTCCTGTGCGTCTCGATATCTGAACCCCACCCGACCGCTCGCTGACGCTCGCGGCCACCCTCCCCCTTCGGGGGAGGGATAAGAAGTCAACCGCTTGCGAGAATTGATGTCCGACACCCCCGCCGCCATGCCCTCGCTCGCCGACCGCGTCCGCCCGATCGCGGCCGGCGGCACTGTCGTCGGCGTGCATTTCCTCGGCAAGACGCCGGTGTTCGTGCTGGGCGAAGAGGCGCTGCTGTTTGCCGGGGCTGAGGAACGCCGTGTCGCCATCCATGCCGGCGGCATATTGGCGAGCGCGTCGGACGGCACGCGCATCGTCACCGGCGGCGACGACGGCACGCTGGTCGCGACCGAGGAAAGCGGCGAGCATCGCGTCCTCGCCACCGACGACAAGAAACGCTGGATCGATCAGGTCGCGCTCGGCCCGGACGGTGCGGTGGCCTGGTCGGCCGGCAAGATCGCGCACGTGCTCACCGGCAAGGGCGAAGCGCGCAGCCTGGAGGCGCCATCGACCGTCGCCGGCCTGGCCTTCGCGCCCAAAGGATTTCGCCTCGCCATCGCGCACTACAACGGCGCGACGCTCTGGTTTCCCAATGCCGCCGGCGCCGCGCCGGAAAAGCTGGAATGGAAAGGCTCGCATCTCGCCGTCGCCTTCAGCCCGGACGGCAAATTCCTCATCACCTGCATGCAGGAGCCGATGCTGCACGGCTGGCGGCTTGCCGACGCCAAGCACATGCGCATGTCGGGCTATTCGGCGCGCGTGCGCTCGCTCGCATGGACGGCGGACGGCGAATTCCTCGCCACCTCGGGTTCCGAGCAGCTCATCCTCTGGCCGTTCGACGGCAAGGACGGGCCGATGGGGCGGCAACCCAAGATTCTGGCCCGCTCGCAGGCGCGCGTTTCGGTCGTGGCCTGCCATCCGCGCCAGCCGGTGGTGGCGGTGGGTTATGCCGACGGCCGCGTCGTGCTGGTACGCATCGACGACGGCGCCCTGATCGAGATTAAGGACGAGGACATAGCTCCTGTCAGCGCGCTCGGCTGGGATACAAACGGTCAGACGCTCGCCTTCGGCACCGAGGCGGGCGAAGCCGGCGCTTTATCGTTTTAATTGCGGCGCCATTGCGCCCGAACAATTCGGCTGCCGTTCAGCTTGTCTGGAATATGTTCTGGAACTGTCCGGTTTGCCGGCCGTTGCTTGCGCTCATTCGATTGCCTGTGAGGATTCCAAAATGATCGACCGATCTTCATCCGCCGCCTGCTGCTAGCGCGGCAACCGGCCTCGCGCTCGCCGTCACCGGCGTTGCGGCGCCGGTCGTGGACGCCGCGCTTACACCGGCCATCGCGCAGAGCGCTGACGATATGGCGGCCGCGCTCGATGCCTATGGCCACTGGGTTCGCCATGCGCACTATGGCGAGGTCTGGGTGCCGGATGGCGTGCCGTCTGACTGGCAGCCCTATGAATACGGCACTGGGTCTATACCGACGACTGGGGCTGGTACTGGGTCTCCGACGAGAGCGAGGACGACTGGGGCTGGGTGGTCTATCACTACGGCCGCTAGGTTCATGACCGAGGGTCATGGTGCCGGGTGTCGGGCGACGAATCGGCGCCGCCTGGGTCGACTGGCGCTATGGCGGCGACGACATCGGCTGGGCGCCGCTGCCGCCGGACGATCTGATCGAATGCGTCCGACGGCAGCGGCGCCCAGCCGATTTCGTGCCGCATGCGCTACATCGGCGAGTCGCAGCTGCGCGAGCATTTCCTGCCCGGCGCCGAGCGCCGCACGCTTCTGCATGCGCGCCAGCGCACGTCAGTCGATCGACCGGTGCCCGTATCGAAGGCCGGCGGCTGTGGGTCAGTCCGGGCCTGGCGCCCGCTTTCATCGCCGGCCGCACGCATGTGACGCTGCACGCCTACCAGGTGCGCCCGCGCGTTTTCGGCGCTACCACCGGCGTGCAGGGCGCAGTGACCGTGCGTCAGCAGGACTTGCGCATCAAGGGCGCGGTCAGGCGCGCAGCGCCGATTACCGTGCAGCGCACCAACGTGACGATCCAGGCGACCACCCCGACTGCCGCGCCGAAGGCGCTCGGCAAGGGCGAACACGGACATCTCGGCAGCCAGCCGCCGCGCGCCGCTCAGGGCGGCGCTCAGCAGCAACAACAGCAGCAGCAGCAGCAACAGCCAAAGGGGCCAACGGGCACGCCGCCGCGCACGGGCGCGCCGGCGATCCAGCATCCTGGCGGCCCCGCGCCACCGTCACTCCGACCGCGCCGGTTCAAGCCAGCCAGAGGAGAAGCATGAGGAGCGCCGCGAGGCGCATCCGCCGGCGGGCGCGGGCGGACCTCCGCCCCAGCCGAAGATTGTCCATCCGTCTCCGCCACCACCGCCGCCGGTTGTGCATGCACCGCCGCCGCCGGTCGTACACGCGCCTCCGCCGCCGGCCGTTCGCGCGCCGCCGCCGCCAGTGGTACACGCCCCGCCACCGCCCGCCGCACATGCACCGCCGCCACCCAAGGCGCCGGAAGCGAAGCGGCCACCGCCGAAGCCGGGCGAGAAGCCGCCCGAGCCGCCGAAATAGCAGGCAAACGAAACGGGCGGCCTTAAAGGCCGCCCGTTGCACGTCCGGTGGCTGGCGCAGCGGCCTTAAGCGGCCAGCGCGGGCTCAGTCGGCGCGATCACGTAGGATTTCAACGGCGGGTAGCCGTTGAAGCCGACCGAGGAGTAGGTCGAGGTGTAGGCGCCGGTCGCCTCGATCAGCACCTTGTCGCCGATGGCGAGCGTGACCGGCAGCGGGTAGGGCGTCTTCTCGTACAGCACGTCCACCGAATCGCAGGTCGGGCCGGCCACGATGCAGGGCCCGGCCTCGTCGCGATCCTTGCGGGTGCGGATCGGATAGCGGATCGATTCGCCGATCGTCTCCGCCAGCCCGTGGAACTTGCCGATGTCGAGATAGACCCAGCGGGTGTCGTCCTCCGGGCTGCGCTTGGCGATCAGCACCACCTCAGCCTCGATCACGCCGGCGTTGCCGACCATGCCGCGGCCGGGCTCGATGATGGTCTCCGGGATGCGGTTGCCGAAATGGCGGCGCAGCGCACGGAAGATGGCTTTGCCGTAGGATTCAAGCTTCGGCGTCTTGCGCACATATTTGGCCGGGAACCCGCCGCCCAGATTGACGGTGGAAAGCATGATCCCGCGCTCGGCGCAGGTGCGGAACACCGCGGCAGTTGAGGCCAGCGCGCGGTCCCAGGCTTCCACATTGTGCTGCTGCGAGCCGACATGGAACGAGATGCCGTGGGCGATGAGGCCGGCTTTATGGGCGCGCTCCAGGATATCGGCGGCGAATTCCGGTTCGCAGCCGAACTTGCGCGACAGCGGCCACTCGGCGCCGGTGCCGTCGCAATGGATGCGGCAGATCACGCGGCTGCCGGGGGCGGCGCGGGCGACCTTGTCCACCTCCGCCTCGCAGTCCACCGCAAACAGCGTGACGCCGAGCTTGAAGGCGGCCGCGATCTCACGCTCTTTCTTGATGGTGTTGCCGTAGGAGACGCGGTCCGGCGTGCAGCCGGCGGCGAGCACGGCTTGCGTCTCCTGCACCGAGGCCACGTCGAAGGACGAGCCGAGCCGGGCCAGCAGGCTCAGGATCTCCGGATGCGGGTTGGCCTTGACGGCGTAATAGACCTTGGTGTCGGGCAGGGTCCTGGCGAAAGCATTGTAGTTGTCGCGCACAATGTCGAGGTCGAGCACCAGGCAGGGCCCTTCCTCTTTGCGGTTCTTAAGGAACTCGCGGATGCGATCTGTCATTGCTTCTGTATCCCCGTGTCATAGCGCCGTTGGCTGCATGCTTTGCCGGGATAGCGAGATACGCCGCTACACCCGGCCGCTTGCAGCCGTCTGCTGCCATGGTCTGGATTGGGGACGCGCCCCGCTCCGCGCCTGGCAAGATGGACAAGCCTCTTCGGACATCCGGCATTCCGGCCGGCAACCCAAAAAAGCCCGATCCGTCGTTGCTTTAAGCCGCGTACCCCGTTGAGCGCGGGGATTGCCGGTTCGCCTCCGGCTGCCGATCGCATGAGCTGGGAAGTGAGCTCACTTCCCGAGGCGGCTGTCCGGCCTCTTGTCCGGATGCCCACCGATCGACACACGGCCACAGGCACGTGCGAAAAAGGGCAGGTATCGGAATAATCCAACTGTCATGAGAGTCAACAATTTATCGCGCGCCAAGTCGCGCGCATCCACCGCTTGGTGAATGTCGCGCTTTGGGTGTGCGCCGTGAAAAGGCGGCGCTTTCCAGTGGGTGCAAGCCCCACCCGGCAACCGCTCCAGCCGGAAGCAATCGGAGCAGTCATGGAGGTAACGAAGTGGCTGAAGCCTTCGATTAGCGTGTCACGAATTGGTGACAGCGCGAGTGTGCAGGCCGCAACGCGAGTGAACGCCGAGCAATCCTCGAAAAGGACAATGCGCAGGCCGACCCGACAACCCTTTCGGGGAAGGTTGATACGTCTGGATGAAATGAGCGAAGCGGTGCATCCAGATGCTGCGCCGGGGTAGTGGCGGCGGCATGTACACAAGGAAAGCGCACGAAACACGGGAAACCCCAAAGCGTGGTCAGCGATGACCAACCGGACGCCCGCGAGGGACAGGCTGGGCGCCTTGGGGTGGCGGAGAGGTTCGTAGTACCGCTGAAGCCGGGTAACGCCGGCGGAGGGAAGGGACCTCAGTTCAAGACAGACGCAATACGTGGTGAAAGACCTGGAGATTGGGCAACCTATAAACTCCGATGAGTGTTCAGAAACTGCAGAAGGCGTTGCACGCGAAAGCAAAGGCGTGAGGTCTTGTCCGAGAGCCGGATGCGGGAAATCTGCCTGTCCGGTTCGATGAGCGGAGAGAGGAAACGGAGCGTTGCCGAACGGCCCAAGCTACCGCGCCTCTCTTCGACTCTACTTTGCTTTTTGTGTGTCGCCCGCGCCGCGCAAGGCGCCGGTCAGCGCACCAGCACGTTCTTGAACTGCCAGGGGTCGCGCTTGTCGATCTCTTCCGGGAACAGTCCGGGCCGACCGGCGAGCGGCGTCCAGTCGGTGTAGGCGCCGATCACCGGGCCGAGATAGGGCATCTGCACCTCGAGACAGCGCCGGTAGTCCATCTCGTCGGCCTCGACAATGCCGGCATTGGGATTCTCCAGCGCCCACACCATGCCGGCCAGCACGGCGGAGGTCACCTGCAGGCCGGTGGCGTTCTGATAGGGCGCGATGTCGCGGGTCTCGTCGATCGAGAGCTGCGAACCGTACCAGTAGGCGTTCTTCTTGTGGCCGTAGAGCAGCACGCCCAGTTCGTCGATGCCGTCGGCGATCTCGTTCTCGTCGAGGATGTGGACGTCCTTTTGCTTCCGGCCGGCTTGGCCGAACATCTCGTGCAGCGAGAGCACGGCGTCGTTGCAGGGGTGGTAGGCGTAGTGGCAGGTCGGCCGGTAGATCGGCTTGCGGCCGTTCTTGAGCGTGAAGTAGTCGGCGATCGAAATCGACTCGTTGTGGGTGACCAGGAAGCCGTATTGCGCCTGCGCGGTCGGCGTCCAGGACCGCACGCGGGTGTTGGCGCCGGGCTGGGTCAGGTAGATCGCGGCCTGGCAGCCGGTCTTGTGCTTGTGGGCATTGGCCGGCATCCACTTCTCGCAGGTGCCCCAGCCGAGCTCGGCCGGTTGCAGGCCCTCGGAAATGAAGCCTTCCACCGACCAGGTATTGACGAACACGTCCTGCGACTTCGGCTGCTTGGCGCGCTGGGTGTCGCGTTCGGCGATATGGATGCCCATGATGCCGGCCTTCTTGGCGAGCCGGCCCCATTCCTCGCGCGTCTTCGGTTGCTTGAACTTGAGGCCGATGTCGCCGGCGACATTGAGCAGCGCTTGCTTGACGAACCAGGACACCATGCCCGGATTGGCGCCGCAGCAGCTGACCGCGGTAGGGCCGCCCGGCTTCTTGCGGCGCGCGGCGAGCACGGTCTCGCGCAGGGCGTAGTTCGAGCGCGCCTCCGGCCCGAGCTTGCTGTCGAAGTAGAAGCCGACCCAGGGCTCCACCACGGTGTCGATGTAGAGCGCGCCGATCTCACGGCAGAGCTCCATGATGTCGAGCGAGGAGGTGTCGACCGACACGTTCACGCAGAAGCCCTGGCCGCCGCCGGCGGTGAGCAGCGGGGTGAGCAGGTGCCGGTAATTGTCCTTGGTGACCGCCTGATGGATGAAGCGGATGCCGCGCTCGTCCAGCATGGCGCGGTCCTTGTCCTCGGGGTCGATGACCACGAAGCGGGACTTGTCGTAGCTGAAATGGCGCTCGATCAGCGGCAGCGTGCCTTTGCCGATCGAGCCGAAGCCGATCATCACAATGGGGCCCGTGACACGGGCGTGAACGGGCCATTTCGTCATTGCTCAAAGCCTCCAGCTATATTCGGGTGATATCCGCCGCGGCGCGCAAACGGAAGGGCAACGCCGGCGATTCTGGCGCGGCGTCCACGAGAATTTGGCGATTTTTTTCTTACGCGGCGCGGGCTTGCGGCTTCTGGACGATGCGGCCGGTCGCGCGCAACAGCCCGTTGGCGCCATCGAGCGCGCCGGGGACGAGCTCGAGCGCGAGCAGGCGGTGGTGCTCGAACGGACCGGGCAGCTTGAGGCCGGCGGCCGTCCCGGCGGCGAAGCCGAAGCGGCTGTAATAGGACGCGTCGCCGACCAGGATAACCGCGCCATGGCCGAGCCGGCGCGCCTCTGCGACCGCGCGGCGCACCAGCGCGGCGCCGATGCCGCGGTTGCGGCAATTGGCCGCGACCGCCACGGGGCCCAACAGCAAGGCCGGCTGGCCAGTGCCGCAGGCCACGTTCCACAGCCGGGCGGTGCCGATGACGCGTCGGCGGTCGGCGGCGATCAGGCTCAGTCCTTCGGCCGGCAGGCGGCCGTCGCGCAGCCGCTGCGAGGTCTTGCGGGCGCGGGTGTCGCCGAAGGCCTGGTCGAGTAGCGCCTCGCGCGCTTCGACGTCGGCTGGCCGCTCTTGACGCAACGTGATCATCTCTAGGTCCTTCCCTGTCCCGCCGCGCGTGCAGGCGCGCGCTGACGGAACGCATCCGTTCGAGTTGAGGGAAAGGGGAGGCGGTAAGCCGCCTCCCGTCGCTGTCAGATGTGGTAGGTCTTCAGCGGCGAAAAGCCGTTGAAGGCCACCGACGAGTAGGTCGCCGTGTAGGCGCCGGTGCCTTCGATCAGCACCTTGTCGCCGATCTCCAGGCTCACCGGCAGCGGATAGGGCTGCTTCTCGTACAGCACGTCGGCCGAGTTGCAGGTCGGTCCGGCCAGCACGCACGGGCTCATGGCGTCGCCGTCGCGCGGCGTACGGATCGGGTAGCGGATCAACTCGTCCATGGTCTCGGCCAGGCCGCCGAACTTGCCGATGTCGAGATAGACCCAGCGCACGTCGTCCTCCTCGCTCTTCTTGGAGACGAGGACGACCTCGGCTTCGATGGTGCCGGCATTGCCGACCATGCCGCGGCCCGGCTCGATGATGGTCTCCGGGATACGGTTGCCGAAATGCTTGCGCAGCGCCTTGAAGATGGCGTTGCCGTAGGTCTTCACCGTCGGCACGTTCTTCAGGTACTTGGTCGGGAAGCCGCCGCCCAGGTTGACCATTGCCAGGTTCATGCCGCGCTCGCCGCACTCCTTGAACACCGCCGCCGCCGAGGCGAGCGCGCGGTCCCAGGCGTGCTGGTTGCGCTGCTGGGAGCCGACATGGAACGATACCCCGTGCGGCTCGAGGCCGGATTTGAGGGCGTGCTCGAGCACGTCCACGGCCATCGAGGGCTCGCAGCCGAACTTGCGCGACAGCGGCCACTCCGCCCCGACGCAGTCGGAGAGGATGCGGCAGAACACCTTGGAGCCGGGCGCCGCGCGGGCGACCTTCTCGACCTCGGCCTTGCAGTCGACCGCGTAAAGGCGGACGCCGAGCTTAAAGGCGCGCGCGATGTCGCGCTCCTTCTTGATCGTGTTGCCGTAGCTGATGCGGTCGGGCGTGCAGCCTGCGGCCAGCACCATCTCGATCTCGGCGACCGAGGCGGTGTCGAAGCAGGAGCCGAGCTTGGCCAGCAGCGCCAGAACTTCCGGCGCCGGGTTGGCCTTCACCGCGTAGAACACGCGGGTGTCGGGCAACGCCTTGGCGAAGGCATTGTAGTTGTCCTTGACGACGTCGAGGTCGACGACCAGGCACGGCCCGTCGTCGTTGCGCTTACGTAGAAACTCGCGGATGCGCTCAGTCATGGCGCTCTCCCACTAGGCTAAGGGGCGGTTTACGGCCCCTGATGTCGCGGATTTCCAAGCATGGCGCCGCGCGCGATGGGGACGCGCAAGCGTTTCCGCTCTTCAACCGCTCATGCTGCCTTGGATTGGAAAGGGGAGACCCCCGTCCGCACGGCCGGCAAAGATGAACAAGCCTCTTCGGTGACCCGCGCCGGAGGTGGAGCCCGGCAGAGACCAAGGAAGCCCGATCGTCGTTGCTTCAAGCCGCGTCCCCTGCTGAGAGCAGGGTTTGCCGGTTTCGCCTCCGGCTGCCGGTCAGATTTCTTGGAGAGCTTTGGCTTCTCTCTCCAGGCGGCTGGCGGGCCTCTTGTCCCGCTACCTACCGACCGACACACGGCCACAGGCACGTGCGAATTTGGGCAACATTGAAATAACAAATTTTGCGCGCGATGCAAGAGAATTTGTTCCGCGCACGCAAAAACTTTCTTAACTTTTCGTTTCGGCGGGACGCGGCGCTCGGCTCAGTTGCGTGCGGTGAACGGCTCGATGCGGTGCGCGTTGCGGATGAATTGCGCCATGATGGCGATGCCGCAGAGCACGAAGAGGCCGTCGAGGATGCGCTGGCCGATGTGGCCGAGATCGAACAGCGTGGCGAGCGCCCACGAGCCGGCGAAGGCGGCGCCGAACACCTCGGCGCCGATCAGGATGGCGGCGCTGATCACGGTGATGACGTTGAGCCAGACGATGCGGCGGCTTGCGGCCATGACATTCTCCTTTCGCAGCTGCAATGTCCACGAATCCGCCTGCCAAATCGAGTCCATAGAGGAGCAGCGGCGTTTGATCTTGGTCATGGCCGCGGCCAGTCGGAGCGGCGAAGTTGCCGTCATGTCGATCGCCAGTGCGCTGAAAAATGCCAGGCAAATCCTCGCCGGCCTGGTGGCCCTCGGCCTCGCCGCCGGCTTCGCCGCCAAGCTCGCCGGCTTTGCGCCTGGTCGCCGATCGTCCGGGCGGCGGTACGTGCCGGTGCTGCTGGCGCTGCTCACGGAGATCGTCACCAGCCTGCGCCGCGGCGATCTCGGGCTCGACATCGTCGCCGCGCTGTCGATGACCGGCGCGCTGGTGGTCGGGGAGGAGCCTCGCTGCCACCATCGTCGCGCTGATGTATGCCGGCGGCCAGTACCTGGAGAGCTATGCCGAGCGGGCGGCCCGGCGCGAGATGACTGCTCTGCTGTCCCGGGTGCCGCGCACCGCCATGCGGCAGCCGCGGCGGGCGGCTGGAGGAGGTCGCACTCGATCTCGTCGTGCCCGGCGACCGGCTGCTGGTGCGGCAGGGCGATGTGGTGCCGGTGGACGGCGCCGTGGCCGAGGGCGTGGCGGTGCTCGACCAGTCGGCGCTGACCGGCAAATCGCTGCCAGTGCAGCCGCGACCAGCGAAGCGGTACTGAGCGG
>CAVRUP010000013.1:0-92215 GCA_963724335.1 uncultured Alphaproteobacteria bacterium
GACGAGCTGATCGGTGCATTTTCGATCTACCGCGCGGAGGTTCGCCCGTTCACCGATAAGCAGATCGCGTTGGTGCAAAACTTCGCCTCCCAGGCCGTTATCGCCATCGAGAATACGCGACTGCTCAATGAGCTGCGCCAGCGTACCGACGACTTGAGCGAATCGTCGGACCAGCAGACAGCAACCTCTGACGTACTCAAGGTCATCAGCAGTTCACCTAGCGACACCCAGCCGGTGTTCGAGGCCATCGTGCGCAGCGGACTGAGTTCTGTTCCAGATGCGGCGATCAGCGTCGTGCTGCCTGACGGTGACCAGGTGAGAGCTGCGGCCTTCGCCGAGCCGAATTGAGACTGCGCCAAGGCATGGCGGCGGCTGTTCCCGTTGGGGCTCACGCGCGAGTACATGCACAGCGTGGCCATTCTCGACGGTCAAGTCGTGGACATTCCAGATGTCGAAAACGCGCCGGTCGAATTCGGGCGCTGGGGCACGAAACTTCCTGGCAAGCGGGTACCGAGCGTTGACGATTATGCCCCTAATGCGCGGCGATGCCGCAATCGGCGCGCTGGAGCGTCGTTCGGCTGGCGCCGGGACCGCTCTCGGACAAGCAGCTTGCACTGCTCAAGACCTTCGCCGACCAGGCGGTCATCGCCATCGAGGACGCGGTTGCTCAACGAACTGCGACAGCGCACGGACGATTTGAGCGTATTCCTGCTAAAGCAGCAGACGGCGACCTCGGGAGGTGCTGAAGGTCATCTCGAGCTCGCCCGGCGAGCTGGAGCCGGTCTTCAACGCAATGTTGGCGAACGCAACCCGCATCTGTGAGGCCGAGTTCGGTAATCTGTTCCTGCGCGAGGGACCTATCTTTCGCGCCGTCCGCGGTCCACAACAAGAAAAGCTTCGAAGAGTATTTGGTGCCGAATTCCGTGGTCGACCTCCGTGAAAACCGGGAAGTCCCGTCTGATCGCGTCGCTAGGACCAAACAGGTCGTCCATATTCCCGATTTCCGGGCTGATCAGTCTTATATGGCGAAAAACCGATTCTTCGTTGCTCTCGTCGAAGTCGTGGGCGCACGGACTTTTGTGTCCGTGCCAATGCTCAAGGAAGGCGAGCTCATCGGCACAATAAACATGTACCGCCAGGAAGTGCGTCGGTTTACTGACAAACAGATCGAATTGGTTCAGAACTTCGCCGCACAAGCCGTCATCGCGATCGAGAATACGCGGCTACTCAGCGAGCTACGTGAGTCGCTGGCCGCAGCAAACCGCCGCCGCAGACGTACTCGAAGTTATAAGTCGCTCGGCATTCGATCTGCAGCCAGTTTTCAAATCGGTAGCCGAAAGCTCGGTCAGACTTTGTGAGGCCGATCATGCCGTAGTTTTTCGATTCGATGGCGAGTTATTGCGGGTGGTGGCTGGGTTCAACACTGACCGGGATTTATGAAATGGATCGAACAAAATCCAATTCGTCCTGGGCGCTACAGCGGCGCTGCACGGGCTGCGCTCGAGCGACGAACCATCCATATCCCCGACGTCCTAGCCGATCCCGAATATTCGTATGGGGCAAAGAATGTGGAGGCTATTAGAACAATTCTCGGTGTGCCGATACTCAAAGGCGACGACTTGCTGGGCGTCATTATGATTTTCCGTTTGGAGGTCAGGGTCTTTACAGAGAAACAAATCGCGCTGGTCGAAACTTTCGCTGATCAAGCGGCGATCGCGATCGAGAACGTGCGGCTGTTCGATGAAGTGCAGGCGCGAACCGCTGAGCTGACCGAGTCGCTTCACCAGCAGACCGCCACAGCCGACGTGCTCAAGGTCATCAGTCGCTCGACGTTCGACCTACAGACGGTGCTTAATACGCTGACGGAGTCGGCGGCGCGGCTTTGCGAGGCAGACAAGGGCGCCATCATGATGCAAGATGGCGACGTGTATCGGATACGCGCCAACTACGGTTTTTCAGACGAGGCAGTGCAATACGCGTTGAACAATCCACTGCAACCGGACCGCGGCAGCGCGACCGGGCGTGCCGCACTGGAAGGCAGGGCGATTCATATTCCAGACGCTCTAGCCGATCCCGAATACCGCGCGGCTGGCTATCACAAGGCATTTGGATATAGATCCATGCTTGCCATCCCGCTCCTGCGTGAGGGGACGGCCATTGGCACCTTTACGCTTACTCGCGATGAGGTAAACCCATTTACTGAAAAGCAGAAAGAGCTTGCGACGACCTTTGCAGATCAGGCGGTGATCGCGATCGAGAACGTCCGATTGTTCGACGAGGTGCAGGCGCGCACGAAGGAACTGGCCGACTCCTTGCAACAGCAGACCGCCACCGCCGACGTTCTCAAGGTCATCAGCCGGTCGGCTTTCGATCTCAAAACGGTATTGGATGCCCTCGTCGAGGCTGCCGCCCGGCTGTGCGAAGCTGACCAGGGTATTATCGCCCGCGAGCGGGACGGCGTGTACCAACGTGTCGCAACTTACGGCTTCTCCGACGACTTTAAGGAGTACGTTAGAGCTCTGCCAGTTATTCCGGAGCGTGGCACGGCGACAGGACGAGCCCTGCTTGAGGGTAAGGTCGTGCATATTCCCGACGTGCAAGCGGACTCCGAATACACGTTTGTTGAGGGGCAGAAGTTGGGTGGGTTTCGAACCATCCTTGCCGTTCCGATGTTGCGCGAGGGAAGCCCGATTGGCGTTCTGTCTCTGACACGTCACGAGATGCGACCGTTCACCGATAAGCAGCTCGAACTGGTATCCACGTTCGCCGACCAGGCGGCGATTGCGATCGAGAATGTGCGCCTATTCGAAAACGTGGAAGCCCGCACCCGCGAATTGGGGAAGTCTCTGGAGGACTTGCGGACCGCGCAGGACCGCCTGGTTCAGACCGAGAAGCTCGCCTCACTTGGTCAACTGACCGCTGGCATCGCGCACGAAATCAAGAACCCGCTCAATTTCGTCAACAATTTCTCAGCCATCTCAGTCGAACTCATTGACGAATTGCGGCAGGCGCTTGCCGGCGCCAACCTCGACGCCAAACTGCGGGCGGAAATTAGCGAGATTGCGGATACGCTGCAGGGCAATCTCGACAAGGTCGTGCAGCACGGCAAGCGCGCCGACGCGATCGTCAAGAACATGCTGCTGCACTCGCGTCAGAGCTCAGGAGAGCGCCGGCCCATCGATATCAATACCCTGGTCGAGGAGAGCCTCAACCTCGCCTATCACGGGGCGCGGGCCGAGAAGCAGGGCTTCAATATCACGCTGGAAAGGTCCTTTGATCCGGCCGCCGGCGAGGTCAATCTTTTCCCGCAGGAAATCACACGGGTTCTGCTCAATTTGATTTCAAACGGCTTCTATGCGGCGACGAAGCGCAAATCGCAGGCCGATAACGATACCTATGAACCAACGCTTACTGCCTCGACGAGGAGCCTTGGCGACAGCGTCGAAATCAGGATCCGAGACAACGGCACCGGCATTCCGCCCGAGGTCAAGGACAAGATGTTCAATCCGTTCTTCACGACCAAGCCCGTCGGTGAGGGCACTGGGCTTGGTCTGTCCATCAGTCACGATATCATCGTCAAGCAACATGGCGGGTCTATCGAGGTCGATACGCAGCCCGACGAGTTTACTGAATTTAGGATTGTTCTGCCGCGTTGGGCAGAAACCATCGCCAAATCAGGAGAACGGGCGTGAACCTTCTTATTCTCGTGGTCGATGATGAGCCGGATGTCGAGGTGCTGTTCCGCCAGCAATTCCGGCATGACTTACGCGCCGGCCGGTTCACGATGGAGTTTGCCCCGTCAGCTCCCGCTGCGCTTCAGCGCATCACTGATGCGGCCGGCACGTCAATCATTCTGATTCTGTCTGACATCAACATGCCGGGAATGAGCGGCCTTGAACTCCTGCCCAAAGCGAAGGCCATGCGGCCGGATGTTCCGATCATCATGATCACGGCATACGGCGATGCGGAGACGAAGCGCCAGGCGCTGGAGAATGGCGCCGAGGCGCTTCTGACCAAGCCCATCGATTTCGGAATTCTACGCAGCGAAATCGACCTGCGCGTCGGAAGCGCTGCATAACCACACCAATCTAGTTTGATGGGTGCCAGCAACTAACCGCCTGAGTCGTGTCGCCCAACGGCAGAATTGCCCCGTTGAGTTACACCTATTCTGCTGCAACGCGAAAGGTCGCTATGCCTCCAATAGATGGGGTAATCGGCCGGCAGCTTGTGGATAAGCTGAAGATTTTGGGTGCTGCGCTTCAGGCTGATGGTGGAAACGAGGTCACCGAGGTTTCGGGCCTCAAGCATCAGAAGGAGAAGCGCAGCATGGACCATTTTGCGGGATTGGACGTTTCGTCAAGGAGACCAGCGTCTGCATTGTGGATGAGACGGGCAAGATTGTCCGGGAAGTGAAGGTGGCGAGCGAGCCTGAAGCATTATTGGCGGTTCTGGCCAACCCTGCCTACCGGCTCATGCGGATCGGCTTGGAAGCCGGACCGCTGTCGCAGTGGCTTTTCAGCACGCTCGCTGAAGCGGGTCTGCCGGTGATCTGTGTCGAGACGCGGCACATGCGGGCGGTGTTGAAGGCGCAGATCAACAAGACGGACCGCAATGATGCGCGGGGCATCGCGCAGATGATGCGGGTGGGGCTTTACCGCCCGGTGCATGTAAAGACGCTGCGCAGTCAGAAACTGCGAATGCTGCTGACCCACCGCAAGCTGCTGCAGGCGAAGGCGATTGCCATCGAGAACGACTTGCGCGGAACCTTGCGCAATTTCGGCCTCAAGGTGGGTATGGTAGGGACGGTGAAGTTCGAGGCGCGCATCAGGGAGCTCGTCGCCAACCTCCCCGATCTGGCCGAGTTGGTCGAACCGGTGCTGTTTGCCCGGCGGGTTCTTCGCGAACAGTTTGCCATTTTGCACCGCCGCCTGTTGGCGATTGCACGGGACGACGAGGTTTGCCGGCGGCTGATGACGGTGCCCGGTGTTGGGCCCGTTGTGGCACTGGCCTACCGCGCCACCGTCGACGTGCCCGCCCGCTTTCGCAACTCCAAGGCGGTCGGGGCGGTGTTTGGATTGACCCCAGCTAAGCATCAATCGGGCGAGAGTGAACGCATCGGCGCTATCTCACGCTGCGGCGATGAGATGGTACGGTCGATGCTCTATGAAGCGGCCCAAACCATGCTGACGCGCTCAGCGAAATGGTCCTGGCTCAAGGTCTGGGCGATGAAGATCGCCAGGCGCCGCGGAATGAAGAAAGCGATCGTGGCGCTGGCACGCCGAATGGCGGTGATCTTGCATCGCATCTGGGTTGACGGCACCGAGTTCCGCTGGACCCGCGAGGTCGCGGTGGCATGATTGTCGCTCGGTCCACGCCTTCATCGTCAAGCCACGCGCCTTCGGCGCGCCGCAATAGGGCTTCCGGGCTTGACCGCTCGCCACGGCCGCGCCGATCAGACAACCGTGCCGCCAATGCACACTTGCTGCTCTTGGTGCCAGGCAAGCTCGATGTCTGATAGGTCGACATGAAAGATCTGCAGGATCAAACGCGATAGGAGAAGTTTAGGATTCCACCAAGCGGTGGGATGATGTCCCTCGCGGGACGATGGATGAGGTGAGTTCGTGAAGTGGCTTGGACCTGCCGTCGATCCGACGGTAAGGCCGCGCTTCAGATAGTTCCACCCCATCTTCGAATCCCATGATGGAAGAGCCCGGTGCTCATTCCGAAGAGAAGCACGAGCCCGCGAGTGACATCGACACCGTGACAGTGGATGGCCTGAAAGTGCTTGACTCCGATCGGCCGATTAGAGAAGCCACTTCGTTACCTCCATGACTGCTCCGATTGCTTCCGGCTGGAGCGATTGCCGGGTGGGGCTTGCACCCACTGGAAAGCGCCGCCTTTCCACGGCGCACACCCAAAACGGACATTTCCCACCTCAATCTGACCACTTCCAGCCAACCGGTTTAACCCGCTATGATAGGTCGTCCGGTAAATCCGAGGGCACCTATGAGGCGGCGCGAATTCATCAGGCTAATTGGCGGTGCGGCGGCGGCTTGGCCAATCGCGGCACGGGCGTGACGGCGTTCCCTGGGCGGCCCGTTTTCTCGCCAGTCTCCCTGTTTTTCGCCGGAAACAGGGAGGTTTTCAAGAAAAACAGGGAGGCGATTGAGCACGAACGGGCAATCACCGTGAGGGATTAGGGACTTAGATAATTTTTCCAAAAGCAAATAACAGAGAGAAAACAGGGAGCCGACTTTTTGGAAACAGGGGCCTCCCGAACGGGGGCGACCGATGGTGCGGCCGCCGCGGAGCTATGGGGGGCCCGCCGCCGCCAACCCCCCGATCAAACAACCGCATTGACACCCAACGTCAGCTTGCGATCGTCCGTATCAGCGTATCAGCCAGACTGGACGAGATTGATCGCCACCAGAGTATCACCCTGAACTTTTCGACGTGGGGTTGCCGGAAGCAGCACCGCTCTCGGATTGGCGGCAGAGCTAACAAGCCACTTGTCAACTTGCGAGATTGGTTGTCTTTCATTATATACAGCGGCGTTGCGGTTGACCGATCGCTCCTTTGAGCCGCCATGGGGCTGTGCTCAGGTGGTCCCCTCGACCGCAAAAGACGCCTGCACCGGACCATGGGGTTCTGGTTGGGTTCGCAAACCCAAACCAAGGAGCCGACCATGGTCAGACGGTCGAATTTCCACAACGTTAGTAGGATTGCGGTTGGTAGGATGGCGGGAGCCGTCAGCGCCACGGCGCCGTCTGGGTCTGCATCTGCCACTGATCTTCAGATCACATACCTGCCGCCCGAACAGCTGCGTCCGTCCTCGAACAACGCCCGCAGGCATTCCAAGAAGCAGCTGAAACAAATTGCGCGGTCGATCGAGCGGTTTGGCTTTCGTCAATCCCGTTCTGATCGCCGACGGCTTCGAGATCATCGCCGGTCACGGCCGGGTCGAAGCCGCGAAGGTGCTCGGCTTAAGGCAGGTGCCGACGGTTCTTTTGTCCAATCTCTCCCCGGCCGATCGGCGTGCCTACATGATAACAGATAATCGGCTGGCTCAGTTGGCGGGGTGGGACCGCGCCTTGCTGGCGAGCGAACTGCAGGGGCTGCTCGACCTTCAATTCGACGACGTCGAACTGACCGGGTTTTCGCTCGGCGAGATCGACATGATGCTGGACGAGGCAGCCGAAAAGCAGACAGCGCAACCCGCAGCCGAGGACGAACTTCCGGCCAACAGCCCGCAGGGTCCGGCCGTTTCACGGGCCGGCGATCTGTGGGTCCTTGGCCCGCATCGCCTCTCCTGTGGCGATGCGCCGCTCGATTGCGACGTCATTGTCCGGCACTGGCAGCAATACACTGGCAACGCCGCGCGGCTTGAGGGGTCGGCTCTGAGCTTTGCCGAGGTGGCAGCCACGCGCCTTGCCGGGCAAAGCGCGTCCACTGCCGAGAGCCGCGGGGAGTGAGTGCCATGTCCGAAACATTCAACCCCACGCACGGCGATCCGCTCGAAGCAGCGTCCAACAAAGCAGACGAGCCGAAGGTCAACGAAGCGGAGGGCACCCCGGCGGAACAGCCCGAGGTCGGTCCCGGTCATCCGCCGGCGGACAAGCGCTGGAAGAAAGGTGGTCCGTCGCCAAATCCCCGTGGACGGCCGCGCAAGGACCAGTCGATGCTTCCGGACCTTCGGAAGGCTTTCGAGCAGGCTCTCAACAAGAAGGTCTGGGTTACCCGAGGGAATAAAAAGGTTCTTATGACGAGGGCCGAAATGGGGATCGAGCAGCTCCTCAACGAATTCGCCAAAGGTGACCGGCACGCGCGGAAGGACCTTATGGACTACGCCGGCAAGCTGGGCATCGATTTTTTGGCCCCATACCGGCAGACCCTCGAGGAGGCGCTCACCCCCAACTACCAAGCAATCCTCGATGCGTCTCTCGCACGCCGCAACGGCGCAGCAAACATTCCGCCGGCCCCGCGTGTGTTGGCTCCGCCGGAACTCCTGGATGATGACTCTGAGGAATCCGAACCAACGCCCCCATCGCCGCCGAAGGCGGAAGATCGAGCCAGAGAGCCTCCGCAAAAACCTGGCGTGAACATATCCCAAGCCGTTCAGCCGAATGACCTCGTCGGAAAAGCGGGCGTGGTACCCGGAAATTGCGCGCGGAGGATGAGGCGAAGGAGAGAGCGAACAAGCCATGACCACACTGTTGCATGCTCCGGACGAATATCCGCCGGGCCTCGTGCTGCGCGCGACGCTGGCGCTCGATTTCATGGCGTTCACCGAGTTCGCCTTCGGCGTGGTGCGTCCCAACACGCTCGTTCAAGCCCAACTGGCACCTCGAGGCCCTGGCCACAAACTGTCGCAGGTCGCCTCCGGCGAGGTCAGGCGGCTGATCGTCACCATGCCGCCGCGCAACCTGAAATCGCTGTTCGCATCGGTCGCGTTACCGGCCTGGTTTCTTGGCCACAACCCATCGGAACGCGTCGTGGCGGTATCATATTCTGACCAGCTCGCTCGCACGCACGCCAGCGATTTCCGCCGGCTGGTGAATGATCCGCTCTATCAGGCAACCTTCCCGGCCATGCGGCTGGCACGTGACACCGACCGGGAGATCGTGACGACGATGCGAGGTAAGCGCTACGCCACCTCGATCGAGGGCACGTTGACCGGACTGGGCGGCAACCTGGTGATCATCGACGATCCGCTCAAGCAGGACGATGCGCATTCCGAAGCGGTCAGGAAGCGGACGATCGAGTGGTATCGTTCCACCTTGCTGAGCCGTCCCGACGACAAACAGATCGCACGCATTCTTCTCGTCATGCAGCGCGTGCATCAGGACGATCTCGCCGGCTACCTGGAGGAACAAGGCGGCTTTGAAATCTTGAACCTGCCGGCAATTGCCACGCAGACCAAAACCTATGAGCTCGGCGCCGGCCGCACCTATGTGCGGCAACAAGGCGAGCTCTTGCACCCATCGCATGAACCGGCATCGGTGCTCCTCGAACTCAAACGCGAAATGGGGCCGATCGCCTTCTCGGCGCAGTACCAGCAGAGCCCGATCCCGCCGGGTGGCACGATCATCAAGCGGAAATGGCTCACGTCCTACGATGAGGTACCCCGCCTATGAGCGCGGCGATCATATCATCATGAGTTGGGATATCGCGCTCAGCGAGGAAGAGAAGGGCGACTATTTTGCGTGCGTGGTGTTGTTGCGCCGCAAGGAAGTGTTCTTCGTTCTGGAAGTCATTCGCGGCCGTCTGCGTTTTGACGACCTGCAAGCGCAAGATTTTGGACGTCAAAAGACGCTACGGGACGGGGACGCTCCTGATCGAGGACTCGCCCATCAGCAAAGGTCTTATCCAAAGCCTCGAGGAGAGTTCGATCAACGTTACGACCTATAAACCGGAGACCGACAAGCGTTCTCGCCTGATTGCCCAGTCCGATCTGTTCGCCGGCGGTTCGGTCCGGCTTCCCAAGAGTGCACCGTGGCTCGAAGATTTCACGGCCGAGCTTCTTGCTTTCCCAGGACGTCACGACGACCAAGTCGATGCCTTGACCCAGGGACTTGCCTGGGGTCGGTACATGTGGAGTCACAGGGTGAGGTTCGGCAGGGTCATTCAGTTGATGACCGCCCGGCTCCCAGCCGCCTATGCGGCGCACCAAAAAGGCCGGTCCACATGCGCCGAGTGCTGGCGACCATCAACGCGTGAGGGCTTTGTCACAGGTCCAAACATAGTTCCGATATGGGTATGCATCCGGTGAAGGCCGCGGCGACTGTGTTGCGGGTTCAGGTGGCCTTGCCGCAGCATTTTTTGAACTTTTTGCCGGAGCCGCAAGGGCACGGGTCGTTGCGGCCGACTTTGCTTGAGGCTTGGCCGGACTGGAACGGTGGGCCGGCGGTGAGCGGCATCGAGACTTGCCTTGGCCGTTTTGCGCGCCAATAGGCAGCGATGGCGGTGACGCAGGCCGGGATAAACTCGGCCGCCTCCTTCATGACGCGATCTTCTTCGTCCGGCGGAATGCCAAGCAGCGAGTCGCCGTTCTCGTCGCCGCACAGCGCCAGGATCGGCACCAGCAGCTGGCCGTCGCGCTTGGACCTTAACAGCTGCTCCTAGGCATCCGCGCGCAACATGATCGCCTGCAGGAAGCCTTCGGCCCAGTCCGCTGCGATCAGCGTGCCGTCGCGATCAGCCCAGAACACGGGGTCGAGATCATCATCCGCGACTTGGCGGAGAATCTCGTTGTAGCGGCCCATGATGGCGCCGAAGATGGCCTTGGCTTCGGCTTCGTCAGCGAACTCGGGCGCGTCGCCGCCGAAGACCAGCGGCAGCCATTCGCTCGGCATCAACAGCTCGGGCCCGACCGCGATCCCGGTGAGGAAGCCGTCGAGATCGGACAGCATCATGCTCTCAGGCGGCGAGCGGTCCGAGATCAGGAAGCGGTCGAGCGCCTCGAGGTCGACGCGGTCGAGTGGAATCTCATGGGCACGTGCCTGGGCGCGCATGAACGGCCTCGCGAGTCGTCGGCCATCGTCATGGCACGCGGCGACGGCAGGGTCAGACGGCAAGCCGGCGCGATTCCACACCATTGCCAGGCCAGGAGCTCGTGAATGCGCTTGGCCGGATGATCGGGCAGCCGCGTCAGCACGTCGGCGAGCCAGGCCTGCGGGTCGACGCCGTTGAGCTTGGCGGTGGCGATCATTGCAGCCCTCGGCGCCGTCGCATTTCTGATCGCGCGCGGGCGCCGCCCTTCCGGCGAGCCGTCAATCGTATGACTAATACCAACCTTCGTTGATGTTAACTCACCGCTCTCATTCCCAAGCGTCAAGCCGCATTGCTTAAGCCGCGGCCCCAGTACAGCAGCTTGCGCGCCGGCGGCTGCGGCTCGTCGGCTTTGAACTTCGCCCGCCAGCTGCCGAACGCTTTGAGCGAAATCCCCTGAGCCGAATTCAACTCGCTCCGCCGGCACGCCTCAATGGTGTGCCCGCCAGAAGGCCTCACCTTAACGCGCACGGGACTGGTTCTCGTCCGACATCTCGCCCTCCTCACCTGAAAAGCGTCGGTGAGAACAGATCACGTCCGCGGACCTCCGAGACAAGCGTGCGAGAAATGGACGCTTACGTCCTCAGCTGGCTCGGGAAGCGGACGCCCCCCTGTTTCCAAAGAGTCGTCTCCCTGTTTTCTCCCTGTTTCTCTCTGTTATTTGCTTTCGGAGAAATTTGTCTAAGTGCTTTATTTCTCACGGTGATTGCCCGTTCGCACTCAATCGCCTTCCCTGTTTTTCTTGGAAAATCTCCCTGTTTCCGGGGAAAAACAGGGGGAGACGGCGTTCCGCCATTTCCCGGACCTCGTTCAAGGTTGCGGGTAAGCTGCTAGCCCGCAAATTGAGTGGCGGACTACGCCACCCTCAATTCCTACCAACCCTGCGACGGCACCCGAAAAACCGCCGAAATGGTCAGATGATGATTATGACGCCCCCTCAGCCAGCTGTTGCGATCGGGTCGTGGCGAAGCTGACCCCGTACCTGCGAGCGGCGCGGCCACCGCCCCGAACCGGAAAATCGCGCACGACCGGCGCCCGAGGATTCAGGCGACGGACAACAAGGCGGAGGGCTAGAGAAAATCCTACCAAGGCGGGCTTTTTCGTGCAAATGCAGAAGCGAAATTCACTTCCGCGAGATAACCAAGGGCAGGAAAGCAAATTTCTTAGTTTTTATTGGTGGAGAGACGCTCTAGCGCCGCTTGGGCTCTACAAACACCTCAGCCGAAATTTGTGAAAACGTTACTCCTTCATCTTTTGCGGCAAGCCGCCTTTGGAGGGAGCCGAGCAAGGCAACGGCGACGGTGCCGACGATCACCGGCACGCGGTAAGTCTCCAGGAACCGGTCGACCGGCGCCAGCGCGGGGTAGCCTACCGGATGCGCCTCGCCCGGCGGGTTGAGCACCGTAATCAACGCCGGCAACAGCGTGATGCTGGTGGCGTAGGCGACCAGCATGCCGACGCCGGCGATCTGGCCCAATTCGGAGACGCCGCGGTAATCGGTCGGCATGAACGACATGAAGCCGGCGGCGACCGCGGCGGCGGCGAGCGTCAGCTCAAGCGCGGGCGAAACGGCTTATTCGGGGGCGGGTGATTAGCATCGACCAGTTATTCGTTTACGACCCTAAACGCTCCGTCGGGCACAAAAGGCACCGTAGCGTATGGCGTCAACGACTTAGCCAGATCGTCGGGTACTACACAGGACAGCGGCGGCACTTACCACGGCTTCCTCTATGCAGCAGCACCTTCACCTACACCCCGATCAACAATTCGTTGGGCACAGCTTCGAAGGCACCAACGCCAACGGCATCAACGATGCGGGCCAGATCGTCGGGTATTACGCGGACACCAGCGGCGATCACGGCTTCCTTTACAGCGGCGGCACCTACGCGACCCTGGACGATCCGTGGCCTAAGGGCCTTACCGTTGCTACCGGCATCAACGACGCGGGCCAGATCACCGGGTACTATGTTGACAGCAACGACACGCCGCACGGCTTCCTCTACAACGGCAGCACCTCAACCTACACCACGATCGACGATCCGTTGGGCACCAAGGGCACGGTGGCCTTCGGCAACAACGCCGCGGGACAGATCGTCGGGTACTATGTTGACAGCAGCGGTGTGGATCACGGCTTCCTTTACAGCGGCGGCACCTTCATCACGCTGGACGATCCGTCGGGCACCGGCGGCACCTTAGCGTATGGCATCAACGACTTGGGCCAGATCGTTGGGGGGTACACGGACAGCAGCGGCACGCCGCACGGCTTCCTCTATAGCAACGGCACCTACACCACGATCGACAACTCGTTGGGCACAAAGGGTACCGTCGCGGCAGGCATCAATGATGCGGGCCAGATCGTCGGGGCCTACATTGACAGCAGCGGCGCGGATCACGGCTTCCTAGCCAATCCTTCATCTTCGACTGCACCGCCGCCGCCGACCTCGGTCCAGCAGGAAGTGCTTGGCCTTTACGCGGCGCTCTACAACCGCGCTGCCGATTTTGACGGCTATCCGTATTGGGTCGGCGTCGATGGTCAGCAATCTGACTCAGGCGGAGTGACGGTCGCCAATGCCGGCACAACTGCAGTCACGCTCAATGACGCACAGGTGCTGGGACAAGAGTTTGTCAACACGCAGAGTACGTTCTTCAATGCAACCTATGGCAGCTTAACCGACAGCCAATTCATCAATGCGCTCTATGTCAACATCGCCGGCAATGCCGGCGATCCTGGCGGGGTTTCCTATTGGGAGGGCTTGTTGGCGCAGGCCGAGGGGGCCAATCCAACCGCTGCGCAAATTCAAGCTGCACGCGCTGGCCTTGTCGGACAGTTTGTGCATGACCTGATCGGTGTCGATCTTACGCCCGGTGCCGCGGCGCTGGGATTGACCGCCGCACAGTATCAGGAGGCGGTGACCCGCCAGGCCATCATCAACGACAAGATTGCGGTGTCGCTGGCCTACTTGGACGCTTCGCAGCAGCCCAACGGCGGCATCCTCGATGTAGCTAGTGTTGGCGATGCGGCCTATAACGCGGCGGTCGCGGTCATTCAGGGGGTGACATCCGACCACAGCACGGTCACGGCTGCGGTCCTCGGCATCAACACTGCCGTCGCTACGCAGAATCTGCTTTCGATCTGAGTGACACGTCGAGAACCCGAAAGCGATCTCGCAGCCGCGACCGAGATGCCACGCGGCAATCGTTCGCACGCCGTTGGCGCGCGTATTGGCGGGGGGCATAGGTGGATTATTTAGAAAAATCGTTGGCTCGCAACACCACGGGTCGGTTCGACTGAGGCTGCTCTTCGAAAAACTTACGCGATGCTCGCTCTTCAATTACTTTCCGTAGCCGCAAAAACTGATCTACGCGCTGATCTGGCCTTGCGTCACGTTTACCTTCAAGATCGTCCATCGCTGCGGTGCTGATCGCGCACAGAATTACATTGCCCTGATTGAGCATCGTGAACTCAACGACCGACCGATTGAAGTCGTAACCACGGATCTCGCCTTGCTGCAGCGGCATTGCAAATGCTCCATTTCGGAGAGCTTCATTGCCACGGCTAATCGCGCTTTATCGCCGCAAGTTTTTTGCGGCGCGCCGCCTTCCTGGCCTTTCTGGCTTTCTTAGTTTTGTTTCTTGGCCCATAGGCAATGACCGCACCGATGATCTTGTTCAAAAGGTCTAGCGGGCTGCCCATAGTCTGTGACCTTCGCTCTCATGCAGGCGCATATTAGAGCCCACCCAAGCACCACGCATCAAGAGTGCGCACGCCGTTGGCGCGCATGTTGCCGGGGGTCATGGGGGGCGACGTCTGCGCTTGCGGCTGAGCCCGCGCCACGGCTAGAGACGAGTTAGCGCCGCGCGCCAGTTTCTACGCTAACGCTGCCGCCGATCTTAACGCATGTATCCGTGCCCCCGATCTTGACGAAGCCCGCGCCATACATCGCGCAAGGATTGCGCTTAATCGGATGCAGCGTACCCGACTTTGGAGGTTTTTGGGCGGCTGACCGGACTGCTGAGCAACCGCGACCCAAGTCGCGCAGCACCGCAACAACGACTGCAAGGACGATTTTTCCCATCAGTTCTTTTATCGTGTCTGACGCGCTTTTCCTACCGACGAGTGAACCGGCAGGTTGCTTTCGATTTTTCGCCGTGAGATCATCACGCACTCCATCGCGCCTTGAAATCCGCCATCGCTTCCTCTCGCGTCGCCGCATAGCCTCGATCATGCGGGAACTGTGGCACCCGCGCCGTGATCGTCCAGAACCAGCGGCGATCTTCCGGCGCGGCGTATGTCCACATGATGCGGCCGATGTGGCGTTCGCCGGCATCAACAATGCCCTCGCCAATCAGAATCTCGTGGACATACAGCCGGTCTGAACTGTGACTTCGCAGTTTTGCGCGGCCCGGAGTTGCAATCTGTTGTAAACCGAAGATTGCGGGATAGTTCGCAGGCGGAGCGGCGGCAATGGCAAGCGGCAGAATAATTAAAAATGACATCCAGTTTAGAGAGGAGGTCGTTCGACCAGACTTGGAGGACTTCATGAAGGATAAGGGTGATGTCCGAAAAGCCTTTCATTGTGCCATTTCGCTCTTTCACCTCGCTGACTGGGTTTATGCGAGCCACAAGAAACAAATCGACGCCAAGTTCGGCTTCATCGACGACCGAGGCAAGGAAAGGCAGGTGAACAACTCTGCGGAGTTCGCAAATGCATTGGGTCAGAAATACGAACATTTTCAGCTAATCAGAGGGATCGCCAACGCTCTTAAGCACTTTCAGCTCAAGCCGGTCCCAGAAGGTAGGGTCAATCCAAAAGACATGCCGTCGCATTCCGCAAATGTGTTTGTTGTTGGAGGCGGGTTTAGTAACGACTTTTCAGACGACTTTCAAAAAAGCCGAGTACATCTGGAGGGCGCAGGCGGCGACAGAGACTTTGCGGCTCTTGCTAAATCGACAATGCAAATGTGGGACGACCTTATTAGGACCGAAGGATGGGAGTGAAGCGACGCGCCGTCGGGGCGGTGCTTGGACGCGCGTTTTGAGGGTCAGCATGGGCCTTGCAGGGCATGATGCGTCATTGGGGCGACGTGTTTGTCGGAACTTGCGCGCCACCTCGCTGCGCTTCGATCTAAAGCGGCGGGCATATTGTTTGACCTAGCTCAATGACACCCCGATCATGCGATGGTATTAAATAAACGCAGTCTTCTAATATTGCCTTATCAATCGTTGCAATCTGGCGCTTGATCTGTCGTGTCGGTCTTCGTGGGAGAAGTCCGATGACAAAGCCTGATGATCAGCATGACTACCTGACCAGCAGCGTAGCGGGGATACTCACATTGTTCATCATACTGGTTGGCAACGCGCTCGTGGCAGCGTGGCTCTTTTATTTCTATCTTATCCCGGTCGCTCCCGCGCCGCCTTGAAATCCGCCACCGCTTGCTCACGGCTCGCCGCATAACCTCGATCATGCGGGTACTGCGACACCCACGCCGTGATCGTCCAGGGGACGATAGTCATGACCAGGATCAATTTGGCGTTTCTTGCTGTTGTTGCCATGGCATCCCTGCCAGCGTTGATCACGCCGGCGCGGGCGGAGATCGAATATCCTTGGTGCGCCCAATATGCCGGTGGCAATAGCGGTGGGGGCCGGAATTGCGGCTTCGTGAGCTATGAACAATGTATGGAAACGATCCGCGGCATGGGCGGCTTCTGCGAGCAGAACCTGTTCTACCCGGGGTCGGTCAGCGACACTTCAAAGAGCAAGCGCAAACGTCAGCACTAGCACCGCCCAGGATTGCACGGCGGCACCACGCGGCGAGCGTGCGCACGCCGTTGGCGCGCATGTTGCCGGATAATGCGGAACAGAGTAAGATTATAAGCTAAGCAAAAAGAAGCCGCGGGAGGTCATTATGCGTAAATTCGCTATCACCGTTGTGGCTGCAATTGCATTTGTTGTTGGTGCACCGATGGGCACGAACGTTGGCGCAGCCCCAATCGTCGCACTCGGAACGATCGACAACATGAATATGGTTGAGCGCGTTCAGTTCATCTGGCTCGGTCACAATTATTGCTGGTACGACGACGGTTGGAACGGACCGGGCTGGTATTGGTGCGGCTACGCCTTCAATAGCGGCTACGGCTGGGGCGGCGGATACGGCTGGCATCATTGGCGCGGGGGACATCCAGGCGCTTATTACCATGGTCGCCGTGTTTATCACGGTGGATATCATGGTGGCTATCACGGCGGATATCACGGCGGATATCACGGCGGATATCACGGCGGATATCACGGTGGATATCACGGTGGGCATGCCGGAGGGCACGGCGGCGGAGGGCACGGGCATCGTTCCGATATCCGCCTCAAGGAAGACATCATCCCGTTGGCACGGCTCGACAATGGCATCGGCCTCTATCGCTTCCGCTATAAGGGGAGTGACCACACGGCGTATGTGGGCGTAATGGCGCAGGAGGTGCAGAAACTTGAACCGAGCGCGGTCTGGCGCGACCGCGACGGATATCTGATGGTCAACTACGACCGGCTGGGACTGAAATTTATGACCTGGGATAAATGGAAGGCGCGGGCTGCGCCGGCGCATTGACTTATGCCCGAGGTCTTTTATTGAGGCCGCCTCAGTTGGCGGCCTCTTTCATTTTAAACCGAATGCAGCACTTTGCCGTGCCTTGAACGCTGCCATCGCAGCCTCGATCATGCGGGTACTGCGGCACCCGCGCCGTGATCGTCCAGAACCAGCGGCGATCTTCTGGCGCAGCGTATGTCCACAAGATGCGGCCGATGTGCTGCTCGCCGTCGAACACGTCGTAATCGTCGTCCGACCATAGGCCGCCGGGACGGGATTTTGAGGCGCGCTTGCGACTGATCGGATTTCGGAGAGACCGCCGCGAGAGGCGGTCTTTCTGTTTGCGCGACGGGCGATCAGGCGACAGCCCATCAAGTTAACTCTACGTTAACGCGGCGCATCGGATGCTCATTAATGGGAACAACCGTGTCGGAGAGATCACGATGCTGCCCGAACGCCGCATACCTCTTGAGGACGAACCCTGTCCGCGCACTGCTCGCAGTGAAGTGGATACTTTCATTCGGCGGGCATGATTGCATCTCGCTGAGCTTCCAGGCCACGCTCGCATCGATATACCAGCCAGCCGAACATCAGCATCGCCGCTAACACAATGAATGAGCCAACAGCCGCGATTGGGTCGCCGGCGTTATGGCCCGTGTGCACAAGAGCGACACCGACGGCCAAGATTATCGTGCCCACAATCCAAACCAAAACCTGGATAAGTGCTGATCGGCTCCGGTCCAGCGAAGGATGGAGAAAATAATAAATTCCGAACAGGAAAAGCGAGACCCAGCCCAAAAGATTGAGATGGGCGTGTGCCGGAAACGCGGCGTGATCATCGGATATAGCCATCTGGAGACCCCAGACCATGCCGGCTACGACGAACAGGACCGCGGCTTGGAAACATATCGAAGAAGCTTTCATGGTGCCCTCCCAAGAATCGTTTGCAGCCACAAAATAACGTAGTTCGGGCGCCGCATCCAACGCGCTCGCGCGGCGGCACCACGCAGCGAGCGTGCGCACGCCGTTGGTGCGCATGTTGGCGAGGGTCATTGATGCTGGCGATCCCTGCCCAATGTCCGCTATGCCCGTGCGCCGTGAAAAGGCGGCGCTTTTCCAGTGGGTGCAAGCCCCACCCGGCAACCGCTCCAGCCGGAAGCAACCGGAGCAGTCATGGAGGTAACGAAGTGGCTGAAGCCTTCGATTAGCGTGTCACGAAATACGGTGGCAGCGCGAGTGTGCAGGCCGTAACGCAAGTGAACGCCGAGCAAGCCTCGAAAAGGACAATGCGCAGGCCGACCCGATGGGGTTTTCGGGGAAGGCTGATACGGCTGGGGTGAATGAGCGAAGCAATACGCCCAGCCGCTGCGCCGGGGTAGTGGCGACAGCATGTACACAAGGAAAGCGTACGCAACACGGGAAGCCCTAAGCGTGGTCAGGGAAGACCAACCGGACGCCCGCGAGGGACAGATCGGGCGCCTTGGGGTGGCGGAGAGGTTCGCAGTACCGCTGAAGCCGGGTAACTCCGGGGGAGGGAAGGGACCTCAGTTTAAGACAGACGCAACAAGTGGTGAAGGATTTGGAGATTGGGCAACCTATCAACTCCGAAAACTGTTCAGAAACTGCAGAAGGCGTTACACGCGAAAGCGAAGGCGTGAGGTCCTGTCCGAGAGCCGGATGCGGGAAACCTGCCTGTCCGGTTCGATGAGCGGAGAGAGGAAACGGAGCGTTGCCGCATGGCCCAAGCTACCGCGCCTCTCTTCGACTTTACCAATCACGTCATGGCCGTCGCAGATTAAAATCGACCTTTGTCCGTTATTGTCCAATCGCGTCCTAAATGGTGCCGCGAAGGCAGCTATGTGCCAACAGTTCGGCGGGCCGTTTGTACTGATCTTTGTCGTTAGAATTGAGGCAAACATGGGTCGGCACTAGAGATTGTGCCGTCCAGTTTCCAGGTCACATGCGGGCATGGCCCCTGCGCGAGCGGGGAAGCGGGACGCTCCTTTGGCAACGTTTGCGCATACTCTCTTGTAATAATACAGCCAAGCCATTCCAAATAGCTTGGAGAAAAATCTGTTGGATGAATGCAGTATGTTTTATCCAATGTCGTCATAGTCGCCCAGCGCGCGATAAGCTTGTCGCGCGCATCTTGTTCGCTGCTTACGCAAGAATCGAATGTATTTGCATTTTGATTGCTAAATACGGCGTCTATCGTGGCCTGCCGGGCCCGGCAAAGTGTCTGAACGTCAATTTTCGGAAGGCTGCTATCGCCCGACAGAGCTGTCGAAGCAGCCGTGAGGAAAATAATACTGGAAATAATAATTCTTGAGCGAATGTCCATGGCGCGACTTTTTAGCCTGATGATCCTTTTGCGCGAATGCCTATGATCCATCCTACACGCTATTACAATGATCTGCCTCAATCGGGCCCAGCACTTTATGAATGATCCAAGAGTTACAAATGGATACAAATCGACTTCAAAATTGGTCAGGCTTGATGTCGCTTAATGGGTCATTCACGTCATTGCCATCGCAGGCCAACATCGAAGTTTGTCCGCTATGGTTTGAAAGCGACCCGTCAGCCGCGCCAACAGGCACCCGGCGCCGCAGTTGTCGCAGGCGACTTGCAGCCTATTTTGCCGATCAGGTCGCTGACGATGATCGCGATCTAATGGCAGTAGTGCTGACCCTTCTCGCCTGCCAGAAAATATTTCTCGGATTTGTGAAACCGGTCACAGGTACATCGCCCGCGACGCATTAACCTTAAAAAATGAAAAGATGCCGGAAGGAATGGAGAGGACGATGTCGATGTTTCATATCACCGCTGATCGCCTCGCCTCCATATCTGAATGGCGGCGTGGCCTACGCGAACGCAGGAAATTGATGATGCTCGGGCAACTCGAACTGAGGAAGCCCGACGTCAGGCTAGACACCACCAAGTGGTTCTGGAACGGAGAGCAGTGCTGTAATCCCTGGATGCAGCGATATTGATCTGTCCGTCGCAAGCCTCCGGTACCTCCCGACTGTTGCAAAAACCGGAGCATTTAGGGCCGCGCCTCCCCGCGCGGCCCTTTTTATTGGCCGCAAAATGCGCGAGCGTTCGCACCCCGTTGGCGCGCATGTTGCCGAGGATCATGGCAGCTAATCTCTCGGTCCCTCGATCCTATTGTCAACGATCTTTCGCGCTTCCGCGAAGGCTTCGGCGGGCGTTGAGCAAGGGATCGTTGCGGCCAACCTCAGCCCGTCTTCGTCGTATATCGTCACGATGAACCGGCCTTGCCGAGTGAGATCGAGACGGTGGAAATTGTAAGTCTCGGACTTGAGGATCACGGCTTGCGTTCCTAACGCCTTAAAACGGTTGGTGCCGAAGGGCGGGGTGCTGCCCCAACACACGTTTTTTTAACCTGGGCGGTTGCACCGTATTTGCTCATAGAAACGGTAGGCAACACCCCCCATGCACACCATCGCAACAGCCGCTGCGGCGGTCGGCCGGAATAAGACCGCGATCCTGCGGGCGATCAAAGCGGGCAAGATTTCAGTTATTAAGGACGAGAACGGCGAGTGGCAGATCGATCCCGCCGAACTGCACCGGATTTATCCCCCATTGCGAAGCGCATCCATGCAGGGCAGCGATATGCAGCCGCGCCTGCATCAGTCGCCGTTGCTAACGCCAGTTTGAGGATCAAGCCGCTTCTACTTCGGCTTCATAAGAGACGATAGTCTCAAAGGTATAGTCGCACGCCTCGCATTGCCAAAGGTGCCGTACGCGACGTTCATCGACGTATTCCGACCATTCCGGCATGAACAGGCTTTCGCGGCATTGCGCGCATGGAATGTGCGGGCGTGAGGGTGTGATTTTTCGGGTGTTACTGAGACGATAGGACATAGGGTGTTCCTCGAGCTGCGTTGCTCGCACATTGGTTGCGCGGCGTTTGGCGGATTTTTGAAAAACTCAGCGCGACAATGAAGCAGCAATTCTTACCTTTTTCTTACTCGCGCTGCGGAACTTTTATCCCGTCCACCGCGCCTTGAAATCCGCCATCGCCTGCTCCCGCGTCGCGGCGTAGCCTCAATCATGCGGGTATTGCGGCACCCGCGCCGTGATGGTCCAAAACCACTGCTGCCCCTGTGGCGCTTGCGGGTGAAGCGTGATGCGCCCGATGTGCTGGTCGTCGTCGATCACGTCGTAATCGTTATCCGACCATTGGCCGCCAGTGCGGTGCATTGAAGCGCGTTTAGGGGTCAGCATAGGCGGTTCCGGGTGCTGGCCTGTTTTGACCTTCAGTGGCCGAATTTGAATTGAACAGTGGCCGGTTTTGACCACTAGCCTGGAAGTGGCGCCAGAACTACAATACTACCGCCCGGTCGGATCAACGACGGGCGACCATCAGGGAGGCGACCATGAAAACGAACTATAAGCTTAAGGGAGATCGGTCATGCATGAGAACTCTACTAGCGAGTGCCGGTCTAGCGCTGTTGTTGGCCTTGGCAACGGAACCAAGCGTCAGCGCTCAGGAGCCCCCTGCATGGATGAAACAGACACTTCCTGACCAGGCACTGAAGCCGCTATGGGACGAATACCAGGCCGTGTTGAATCCCAAGGGAGCTTTGGACGGGAAAACCAAGCAACTCATTGCCCTCGGTGTGGCAGCACAAATTCCTTGTGCATATTGCGTTTACGCTACCACTAAAGCGGCAAAAGCCGCTGGTGCGACCGATGCTCAAATAAAGGAGGCCATTGCAACCGCCGCGCTCGTCCGTTTCAACAGCACAATGCTGAATGGCTCGGACGGCGGCCGCGATTCCGGCTCGATCTTCACTTCAAAATGAGTGAGGCCGCTGACTGAAGGCGGCCTAGCTTTTACATTCGTCCAAAAGCTTCCCGGTGTCGCAATGAATACGGTCTCATCGCCGCTGGGATCGCCGCAAGAGCGATTTTTTTCACTAGAGGCCGCCTCAGTTGGCGGCCTCTTTCATTTCAAACGAGCGCGTTGGTCGCACTTCGGACAAACTGACCGCGTCCGCGGTTGTCCGTGATTGTAGCCAGCTCAACCGATCGATGCAACACTTATCGAGAACAGAAAAGATATAGGGCGTGTGCTGATAAGCGAAAAATGTCGTTTAGGGCTCACTGCGGCCCGAGAAACCGGGAGCTTTGGTATCGCTGGTAGCCGGGGATCTTGAAAGCGATTAAGCGAGCATTTGGTATGCGTTACGCAAGTGTTGCGTCGACCGGTTGAGACCACCGGTCAACAACGGCCAAAGATTGATTTTTGGTTGCAGCTTTGCGCATGACCGACATCATCACGCGCGCGTGCTGCGTGAATTCAAATTGTCCACAGCCGTAACACACGACTGACTGTTACGACTTGTTACGGATTTTGAAGATTTTGATTGCGCTAAGTCGTTGAATTTAAATGATTAGTGCGGATCTGGCTGGGGGACCTGGAATCGTATCCGCTGGCGGGCGCGACATTACGCTAGCAGAGACCGCACGCCATTCGCGCATGCTTCCAAGGGTAGTGCAAGCTGGCGGTTGCATTGGTATCCACAATCAAATTCACTACACAACGTGCTACACAATTGTTAGGACTGTGAAAAATAAACCTAGCCGTTTCAATATCTTATAGCCGTGACGGTCGTTTCCTCTCGGCCGCACCAAAATGTTTATATTAGCGTTTCAGTGTTTTAGAGACTGGACGGGTCATTTTGTAGCGCATCGCGAATTATCCCTCCACCCGGCCGCCAGGCAATGGCACATCCAAGACGATGGCTTCTTGCGCTTGTTATCCTGCTGGTCATCTCCGGCGTGGCCGCATGCGCATGGTATTTTCACGGCGCTGTCAGCGTGGATGCGCTGGAAACGTGGGTGGCCAATCTCGGCATTTGGGCGCCGATCGCTTTCATCCTGCTCTATACGGTCGCGACCGTCGGCATGGTTCCGGGCAGCATCCTCGACCTAACCGGCGGCGCGCTGTTCGGTCCCTATTTTGGCAGCCTGCTCGATTTCACCGGTGGGAGTCTCGGTGCGGCGGTAACGTTCCTGATTGCGCGCTATCTTGCCCGCGATTGGGTCGAAAGCCGGGCAGGACCTCGATTGCAGGAGGTCATGCGCAGCGTGGATGCAGAAGGGTGGCAAGCCGTTGCTTTTTTGCGCCTCGTTCCGGTGTTTCCTTACAACGTAATGAATTATTTGCTCGGGCTCACGCGCATTCCGTTCCACCATTACGTTCTCGCAACGATGGTATTCATGGCGCCGTCGACGATCGCATATACTTGGATTGGCTATGCCGGCCGCGAACTTATCGCCGGCGACACGCAACGTATCCGCTTTGCATTGATCGCGCTTGGAATATTGGCGGCGCTGTTTTTCTTGCCTGGTTTTTTCAAGCGATTGCGCCGCAGCTAAATCACAGCCGGATGCGCAGCCGGTTGGCGATCTCGCCGACGATGCCGCGGCGGAACAACAGCACGCAGGCGACGAAAATCACGCCCTGGATCACCAGCACCCATTCGCCGACGACGGCGAGCTTGTACTGCATCAGCAGGATGACAAACGAGCCGACGATCGGACCGAAAATGGTGCCGAGCCCGCCCACCAGCGTCATCAGCACGACTTCGCCCGACATCGGCCAATTGACGTCGGTCAGGGAAGCGAGCTGCAATACGATCGCCTTGGTCGCGCCGGCGACGCCCGCGAGCGTCGCCGACAGCACGAAGGCGGCGAGCTTGTAGCGGTCGGTCTTGTAGCCGAGCGAGATCGCGCGCGGCTCGTTCTCGCGGATCGCCTTGAGCACCTCGCCGAACGGCGAATGCACGATGCGGTAGATGAACAGGAAGCCGGCGAGGAAGATCACCAGCACGACGACATACATCGCCATCTTCGTTGCGCAAATCGATGAGGCCGAACAGGTGGCCGCGCGGCACGCCCTGGATGCCGTCCTCGCCGCCGGTGAGCTTCACCTGCAGCGCGAAGAAATACATCATTTGCGCGAGCGCCAGCGTGATCATGGCGAAGTAGATGCCCTGGCGGCGGATCGCCAGCGAGCCGGCGACGAGACCGCAAAGCGCGGCGGTCGCGGTGCCGGTGAGGATCGCCAGTTCCGGCGTGAAGCCCCAGGCTTTCGCGGCGTAGGCCGACAGATAGCTCGCCCAGCCGAAATAGAGCGCGTGGCCGAACGACAACAGGCCGACATAGCCGATCAGCAGGTTGAAGGCGCAGGCGAACAGGGCAAAGCACATCACCTGCATCAGGAACAGCGGATAGGTGAAGAAAGGCGCCACCACCAGCGCCGCCACCATGACGGCGAAGGCGATGGTTTCGCTCGGCGCCCGCGTCGTGGCAGGTGCGTGATGCAAGGGGTTTGCCGCGCCGTCCATCAGCCTCTCCGCCCGAACAGGCCGGCCGGGCGGACCAGCAGCACAATCGCCATGATGACGAAGATCACGGTGTTCGAGGCTTCGGGGAAGAACACCTTGGTCAGGCCCTCGATCACGCCGAGCCCGAAGCCGGTGACGATGGCGCCGAGGATCGAGCCCATGCCGCCGATCACCACGACCGCGAACACCACGATGATCAGGTCGGAGCCCATCTGCGGCGACACGTTGTAGATCGGCGCCGCCATCACGCCGGCGAAGGCGGCGAGCCCGACGCCGAAGCCGTAAGTGAGCGTGATCATGCGCGGCACGTTGATGCCGAAGGCGCGCACCAAAGTCGGGTTTTCGGTCGCGGCGCGCAAATAGGCGCCGAGCCGCGTGCGCTCGATCACGAACCAGGTGCCGAAGCAGATCGTGAGCGAGGCCACGATCACCCAGGCGCGATAATTGGGCAGGTACATGAAGCCGAGATTGCGCACCCCGGTCAGCGATTGCGGCAATGTGTAGGGCAAACCGGCGGAGCCGAAATAGTTGCGCGCCACGCCCTCGATGATCAGCGCCAAACCGAAGGTGAGCAGCAGGCTGTAGAGATGGTCGAGCTTGTACAGCCATTGCAGGAACAGCCGCTCGACGATCATGCCGAAGATGCCGACCGCAATAGGCACGACGATCAAGGCCGGCCAGTAGCCGAGGCCGGAATATTGCAGCAAGAGATAAGCGGCGAAGGCGCCCATCATGTATTGGGCGCCGTGACTGAAATTGATGATGTTGAGCATGCCGAAGATGACGGCGAGTCCGAGGCTGAGCAGCGCATAGAACGAGCCGTTGATCAGCCCGATCAGGAGCTGGCCGAACAGCGCCGCCGAAGGGATGCCGAAAATTTCGAACACGATTGATCCTGCATTTCGCCCTCATCCTGAGGAGGCGGCGCAGCCGCCGTCTCGAAGGATGAGGGCGTAAACCTGTCACCTCACCCTTCGAGACGCGCGCTGCGCGCGCTCCTCAGGGTGAGGTGAACGCTTTTCAGCCGCTGGCCAGCGGGCAATTGCCGTCCTTGAGCGGACGGAACGCTTCGTTGGCCGGGATGGTGGCGCGCAGCGTGTAGAAGTCGCCGGGATGCTTCGATTCATCCGGGGACTTCACCTCGAACAGATAGACCGGATGCAGCTTGCGGCCGTCGGCGCGGATCGTGCCCTTGCCGAACAATGGATCGTCGGTCGGCAGCTTCTTCATCTCCGCCACCACGGCCTTGCCGTCGGCGGCGCTTTTGAGCGCGACCACGGCCTTGAGGTAATGGGTGATCGCGGAATAGACGCCGGCCTGCACCATGGTCGGGAACTTGCCCGGCGCGTTACGTTCCGCCTGCCAGCGTTTGGTCCAGGCGCGGTTGGCGTCGTTCATGTCCCAATACCAGGCACTGGTAAGTGTCAGGCCTTGCGCCGTCGGCAACCCGAGCGCATTGACGTCGCTGACGAATACCAAGAGGCCGGCGAACTTTTGCCCGCCCTTGACGATGCCGAACTCGGCGCCCTGTTTGATTGCATTGATGGTATCGCCGCCGGCATTGGCCAGGCCGATGATCTTGGCCTTGGACGCCTGCGCCTGCAGCAGGAACGACGAGAAGTCGTTGGTGTTGAGCGGGTGGCGCACCTCGCCGAGCACCTTGCCGCCGGCCTTTTCGACCGCGGCCGCGGTGTCGCGCTCGAGCGCATGGCCGAAGGCGTAGTCGGAGGTCAGGAAGAACCAGGTATTGCCGCCGGTCTTCACGATGGCCTTGCCGGTGCCATTGGCGAGCATCCAGGTGTCATAGGTCCAATGAATGGTGTTGGCGTTGCACTTTGGCCCGGTGAGGTCGGAGGCCGCCGCGCCGGACACCAGGAACACTTTGTTCTTCTGGGCGGTGACCTGGCTGATGGCGAGCGCGACGCCGGAATTCGGCACGTCGACGATCACGTCGACCTTTTGCACGTCGTACCACTGATTGGCCATCTGCGAGCCGACGTCCGGCTTGTTCTGATGGTCGCCGCTGACGAGATCGACCTTCACGTTCGGATTCGATTTGGTGAAGTCGGCGATGGCCAGCTTGGCCGCCACGACGGAGCCAGGCCCGCCAACATCGGCATAGAGACTCGACATGTCGCTGAGCACGCCGATTTTGACATTGATTTGTTGGGCACTGGCCGTGCCGCAAGCCAACATGACGGCAAGTGCCGCCAAGCTCATTGTTCGTTTCATTGACGCAGTCCTCCTTTTTCGTGCCGTGCGGCACCTTTTGTTAAACCCCAAGATAGTCGTGCAGCTTCTCAAGATTAGCGTCGAGTTCGACGGTGGCGAACTGGTCGATGATGCGCCCGTTTTCCATCACGTAGTAACGGTCCGCAACCGTCGCCGCAAAGCGGAAATTCTGCTCGACCAGAAGAATGGTGAAGCCCTGCTGCTTCAGCGTCCTGATGGTTCTGCCGATCTGCTGGATGATGACCGGAGCAAGCCCCTCGGTCGGCTCGTCGAGCAGCAGCAGCCGCGCGCCGGTACGCAGGATGCGGCCGATGGCGAGCATCTGCTGTTCGCCGCCCGACAGCTTGGTGCCCTGGCTGGCGCCGAGCCGCTCCTGCAGGTTGGGAAACAATTCGAAGATGCGCTCGATCGGGAGGCCGCCCGGCCGGATCACCGGCGGCAGCAGGAGATTTTCCTCGACATTCAAGCTGGCGAAAATGCCGCGCTCCTCGGGGCAGAGCGCTATACCCGCGCGCGCGATCTGATCCGACGAGCGATCGATCATTTCGTGGCCTTCGAAGCGCACCGAGCCTTCGCGCCGCCCGACCATGCCCATGATCGACTTCAGCGTCGTGGTCTTGCCGGCGCCGTTGCGGCCGAGCAGCGTCACCACCTCGCCTTCGTGCACGTCGAAGCTCGCGCCGTGCAGGATGTGCGACTCGCCATACCAGGCCTGCAGGTCCTTGACCGCGAGCAGGGGGGTGCGGGCGTCAAGCATTGCCCACTCCCATGTAGGCTTCGCGCACTTCCGGATTGTTCGACACCGTCTGGTAGTCGCCCTCCGCCAGCACGGTGCCGCGCGTGAGTACGGTAATGGTGTCGGAGAGGTCGGCCACCACCGACAGGTTATGCTCGACCATCAGTACGGTGCGGTCGGCGGCGACGCGTTTGATCAGTTGCGCGATGCGCTCGATGTCCTCGTGTCCCATGCCCGCGGTCGGCTCGTCGAGCAGCAGCATTTCGGGGTCGAGCGCGATCGTGGTGGCGATTTCGAGCGCGCGCTTGCGGCCATAGGGCAGTTCGACGGCGGTCCAACCGGCGAACGAGGCAAGCCCGACGTCGGCGATCAGCTCCATCGCGCGCGCGTTGAACCGGTCGAGCACGGACGCCGCGCGCCAGAAATCGAACGAGCCGCCGCGCTGGCGCTGCAGCGCGATGCGCACGTTTTCCAGGACCGTCATGTGCGGGAACACCGCCGAGATCTGGAACGAGCGCACCAGCCCGAGCCTGGCGACGTCGGCCGGCTGCATGGCGGTAATATCGTCGCCGTTGAAGACGATGCGCCCGCGCGTCGGGCTGAGGAACTTGGTCAGCATATTGAAGCAGGTGGTTTTGCCGGCGCCGTTGGGCCCGATCAAGGCGTGGATGGTCCGGCGCTTGACGCGCAGGCTGACGCCGTTGACGGCGATGAATCCGGAAAATTCCTTGGTAAGATCCTCGGTTTCGAGGATGATGTCGCTACGCATACGGGCCCCTGGCGCCGATATTGTCGGCGCAATGCAGCGAATGTCCAGGCCCCGAAGCGGACAAATTTAGCGCTGTAAATCGACGGCGGTTCGAACGTAGCGGCCGAGCCGGTCATTGCGCCGATTGGATCGGCGGCTCCTGCCCATGCGCCCATGCTGGTACGTGAGTACGCGGCTTTTGAGGCATGCAGCCGCACTATCCATCGCAACAATCCATTGCAGCAGGATGCGGCGGACGCGGAAACTAGAACTGGTTCAGCTGCCAAACCCGGGATGCGGCGTGAGCGCGCGCCGGCAGGCTGGCAATCGCCGCCCGGCGGCGCTTGCCGGCGAGCGCCTTCTTGATGCGATGACGCAGCGTCGGCTTTTCGCTCGCGGTGGCGCTGGTTTTCAGCACGCGCGGCCAGGCGCCCTTGCCGGGTTCGGCCACCAATACCGGCACGGAAGCGGGCCGTTCGCCGGTGGCCATCACCTGCACCACATGATAGCCGCGCGCTTTCAGTTCCTTCAGAATCGTCGGCAGCGCCATCGCGGTGGCGGGGTGGATGTCGTGCAGCAGCAGGATGCCGCGGCCCTTCGCGTCCAGCCGGCGGATCGCGCGTTTGGCGATCTGTTGCGCGCTGATGCCGCGGAACCAGTCGTCGGCGACCACGTCCGCGCTCCAGGTCACCAGGTGTTTGGAGGCGAGGTAGCTCTCGTCCACCTTGGAACGGCCGAGGCCGGGAATGCGGAAAAACGGCGATACCGCTTTCGGGTCGCCGATCGCGGCGTCGACCAGAGCGATGCCGCCGTCGACTTCGCGCTCGACCCGCGGCAAGCTCAGATGCTCGAAGCCGAGCGGATGATCGAGGCTGTGGGTGCCGATGGTGTGGCCCTCGTTGTACATGCGCCGCAAGACCCACGGGTAGGCCTTCGCCATCTGGCCGACGATGAAATAAGTGGCCTTTACGCATTGCGAGGCCAGCGTATCGAGAATGATATTGGAGTAGGGCGGCAGCGGGCCGTCGTCGAAGGTGATCACCACCTCATGATCGGCGAGCGGCAGGTCTTGCTTGTATTGCATGCTGCCGATGCGGCTGAATTCGTCCGGGCTGATCTTGAGCACGCGCGAGGTGCCGAGCGCATCCGGATGGCCCGGGCACGACGTGTCGGCCACGGCCGATCCGACGCTTGCGGCCAACAAACAAATGCCTACGGCAACCGAACGCATAACGCTTCCCTGGCCCCCCGTCGCGCTTTCTACTCCAGAATGGCGCGGTTTTGATAAATTACGAATCTCAACATTAACGGCAAATTAACCGACTAAGGCAGCCCACGGGAACATTGTGCCGGCGGTTTTCCTAAGGTTTCGCCAAACCGCGCAATTCTAGTTGGAATGGCCCGTCTTTCCGGCCGGAACGACGTGAACGATGCGATAGCCGCGCCGTTTGAGCTCGCGCAGGAAGGCAGGAAGCATCTGGGCGGTCTCTTTTTTGGTGTCGTGCAGCAGCACGATACCGCTGCCAAGGCGCTCGATGCGGGACAATATGAGGCGCAATTCCTGCTCCGGCCCCATCGGCAGCCAGTCGCTCGCCCACACGTCGGCGCCGAACACCACGATGTGACGGGCCTGCAAGTAGTCGAGCAGCGCTCGGTTCGAGGCGAAGCCGGGAAAGCGGAAAAACGGCGTACTCGGCTCGCTGCGGCGTCGGCCGTAGAGCGCGAATTCGTCGGCTTCAATGCCGCGGGCGATATTGGCCTCGGCCGTTGCCGGCAACACGAGATTGAGCAGTGGATGGCTATAGGTGTGATGGCCGAGGCTATGGCCCTCGTCGCGTTCGCGCCGCGCGATCTCGGGATGCGCTTCGACGTTGCGACCGATCAGGAAGAAGGTCGCCAGCACGCATTCATGCTTTAAGCGCGTCGAGAATTTTCGGGGTGGTGGTCGGCCAGGGGCCGTCGTCGAAAGTGAGCACCAGCTCCTTCTTGCCGAGCGGCAGCGTGACCGGGAATTCCTTGCGGCCGACCCGCGGCGTGCTGGCGGCATCGACCGCAAGCACGCGTTCGGTGCCGAGCGCGTCCGGATTGCCCGGGCAGGGCGCCGCCCGAGCAGTCAAGGGAACTATGGCGAGCAGGGCGGCGATGGCAAAGCTGCGAGTTCATAAGGTGAGTTTATGCGCTAATCATTTGCCCATTCCCAGGGCCCGTCGCACAAGCGACGCGCTTCTGTATTCCGTGACCGAGGTCGGCATGAACAAGCAAAAAACCGGTGCGCCGCTGCTGCGCACGGTCGGCGTCATCACCTTCGCCGACGTTGCCGACGTGATCGAGGAGGAGGCGGAAGAGGACATCAAGGCGCTGGGCGGCGTCACCCGCGACGACGAATTGTCGGACTCGGTGTGGACCGCCGCGTGTGGCCACTTCAACTGACTCTTGGTCAATCTCGCCACCGACGCAGCCGGCTCCTTCTCGTTTTTGAGCATCGCCACACTGTGGATTGGCTTGCGGTAAGTGGAATGCGGACGCTTAAACGTGCGGCCAATGGTTGCTTTCAGGGGCGCGACGTGCGCACATCACGGACATCACGGACATCACGGACATCACGGACATCACGGGATGTCGCCTAATGACCGGGAACGGTCGAAATAAAGTAGCCGTAAAAACCACTGGATTTGATCCATCTGAGGCCCCATTATCCGGCAAAGTCGGCTACCATTATCAAAGTTCGGACGCTGATAATCCGGACAAAACGGGGAGGGGACTATTATGCTGACAAGACGTGGATTCGCCGGTTTTGCATCCTGCGCACTATGCGGGCTCGCCGAGTTCGCCGCGACCGAAGTGTCGGCGCAAGGCGCGCCGCCACCGGCTCCGGCCGGCTTTACGCGAAAGATCCTGTCGCAAATGGACGGGCCGATGCCCGGCTATGTGACGCTCGTGGTCGAAGTCAACATCGATGCGGGCACCTTGGTGCCGCGGCATACGCATCCTGGGATCGAATCCGGTTACGTCGTTTCCGGCGGTATCGAACTGCCGATCCAGGGACAGCCGACGCGCATGCTGAAGCCGGGCGACGGCTTCCAGGTGCCGGTCGCAACGCCGCATGCCGGCTCCAAGAACGGCAACGCCAAGACCTTGGTCATCAGCACCTATGTCGTGGAGAAGGGCAAGCCGCTCGCCTCTCCAGCCTGATCAGATCGCGGGTTACGGCAAACTCCATCTGCAAGCCAATCGCAAGCGAGGCCGCCTTGCGTGGCGGCCTCGTCGTTTCAAGCGATGTCGCTCATTGGCCTGAGCGGACGTTCCGCGCCTGCGGTAGCGAGGCTGCTATGGAGACAAAACGGACGTGGACCAACCGCCAATCAATGCTCGATTTGTGAGCACAAGATTTGGGACGGTCATAATTCGTTCACCGTGTTTGCTCATCCGCCATTAAGGCTAAAACCCTAGCGTCATCTTCCGAGTACCGCAGTGTGGCGCGGGGAGAGTTCCTGTGGACGGCGAGGTCAAACTGCAAGCGACCGGCGCAACGCCGGGCCGCTCGCCGCTGACGTGGGCGCCGCACGCGCGCGCCAAACGCATACTGTCGGCCTCGCAGCTGATCGTCGTGCTGGCGATGCTGGCGCTGGGCGCGACCATGCTCGCCGGCGCGATCGGCTACGGGCTGGCGCGGCAAAGCGACGAGCGGCTGTGGACCGAGCAGCGCGCCTCGCTGCGCGACGGCATCGGAGAATTTCGTAAACTATTCGGCAAATCCGACCAGGTCGATCCGAACGTTGTGCGCATGCTCGCGCAGAGCGTCGGCCTGAGAGGCCTCAGATTCGAAACCGATCCGGCGCCGAGCGAGCGCGAGCTGCAGCCGGTGATGGATGCACAAGGTCGCATCGCCGGCTTCCTGACCTGGGACAAAGCCCATCCGATGCTGCAGGCGATGGAGCGGCTGATGCCGTTCATCGTTGCGGTCGCTCTCGCGCTGGTCGGTTTCGCCGGTTTTTCGCTCTGGCAACTGCGGCGCGCGCGCGAAGAATTGGCGGCGAGCGAGCGGCAGGCGCAACGCGCCGCCGACGAAGACAAGCTCACCGGCCTGCCGAACCACGCCAAGACGCTTGAAATGCTCGATCTCGCGCTGGCGGAACGTGCCGGCAACGACGTCACCACGTTCGTGCTGATCGAGCTCGACGGCATGGCCGACGTCAATGCGCAGCTCGGCGTGCTCGGCGGCGACGAGCTCATCAGCGCGGTGGCGGCGCGCCTTAAGGACGCGCTGCCGGCGCAGGCAGTGTGCGGCCGCATCGGCAGCGATCAGTTCGCGGCGGCGTTCACGGCCGGCGGCGACGTGGATGCCGGCGCCGCCATCCGCGCCGCCCTCGAGGCGATCGCGCGGCCGCATTGGGTCGACACCGTGGTGCGCGTCAGCGCGCATGCCGGTTACGCGCAGGCGCCGCGCCACGCCACCACCCGCGGCGAGCTCACCCGCCGCGCCGGGCTCGCGCTGCGCGCCGCGGCCAAGCGAGGCCCGGGGACAATCGTCGGTTTCGAGCGCGCGATCGATACCGTCACCACCGACCAGAAATTCATCCACCGCGAATTGCCGCGCGCGCTCAGCGCCAACGAGCTGGAGCTGCATTATCAGCCGATCGTGTCGTCGAACGGCGCGCGCATCGTCGGCGTCGAGGCGCTGCTGCGCTGGACCCATTCGACGCGCGGCGCGATTCCGCCCGCGGTCTTCATCCCGGTCGCCGAGCAGATGGGCCTGATGGATACGCTCGGCGCCTTCGTGCTGCGCCGCGCGCTGCACGAGGCCAAGCGCTGGCCGGAGCTCTACGTGGCGGTCAACCTTTCTCCGCTGCAGGTGCGCGACGCTGCCATCGTCGATCTGGTGCGCTCGGCGCTCGCCGAAAGCGGCGTTGAGCCGGCGCGCCTGATGCTGGAAATCACCGAAGGCGTGCTGATCGACAACCCGGACGAGATGGTCAAGCGCATCGAGGACCTGCACGCGCTCGGCGTGCGCATCGCGCTCGACGATTTCGGCTCCGGCTATTCCAATCTCGGCTATCTGCAGCGCTTCCCGCTCGACAAGCTCAAGATCGACCGCAGTTTCGTGACCGCGCTCGGCACTTCCGCCAATGGCGGGGTGATCGTCCAGGCGATCGTCGCGCTCGGCCGCGCGCTTGGCCTCACCGTGGTGGTCGAGGGCGTGGAGACCGAGCAGCAGCGCGTGCTGCTGCGGCTGGCCGGCTGCGACGAGATGCAGGGCTACCTGTTCGCCAAGCCGGCGCCTGCCAAGGCGATCGACCGGCTGCTCGGCAAATCCGGCAACAGCGGCCGTATGCTGCCACCACCGCCGTCGCCCGCCACGCTGACAGCCTGACCGCAAGCCTGTAGAGTTGTCTCCGATCTGCCGGAGACCAGACTATGATCCCCAATGCCTGGGCGGGCTTCGATTTCGGCCTCGGGCCCGACGTCGAGATGCTGCGCAAGACCGTCAACGGCTTCGCGACCGACCGCATCGCGCCGCGCGCCGCGGCAATCGACCGCGATAACGTATTTCCGCGCGAGCTGTGGCCGGAGATGGGCGCGCTCGGCCTGCACGGCATTACTGTGGAAGAGGAATATGGCGGCGCCGGCTTGGGCTATCTCGAGCATTGCGTGGCGATGGAGGAGATCTCGCGCGCTTCCGCCGCGGTCGGCCTGTCCTACGGCGCCCATTCCAATCTGTGCGTCAACCAGCTGCGCCGCAACGGCAGCGAGGCGCAGAAGCGCAAATACCTGCCCAAGCTGATTTCCGGCGCGCATGTCGGCGCGCTCGCCATGTCGGAGCCGGGCGCCGGCTCCGACGTGGTGTCGATGCGCACCCGCGCCGACCGACGAGGCGACCATTACGTGCTCAACGGCTCGAAAATGTGGATCACCAATGGCCCGGTCGCCGACACGCTGGTGGTCTATGCCAAGACCGACCGCACCGCCGGCGCGCGCGGCATCACCGCCTTCATCGTCGAGAAGGACATGAAGGGCTTTGCGCCGGCGCAGAAGCTCGACAAGCTCGGCATGCGCGGCTCCGACACCAGCGAACTGGTGTTCACCGACTGCGAGGTGCCGGAGGAGAACGTGCTGGGCGCGGTCGGCAACGGCGTCAATGTGCTGATGTCCGGGCTCGACTACGAGCGCGTGGTGCTGGCCGCGGGTCCGCTCGGCATCATGCAGGCCTGCATGGACGTGGTGATCCCCTACGTGCACGAGCGCCAGCAGTTCGGCCAGGCCATCGGCCGCTTCCAACTGGTGCAGGCCAAGCTCGCCGACATGTACGTCACCATGAACGCGGCCAAGTCATACGTGTACACGGTAGCGAAAGCCTGCGATGAGGGCCGCACCACGCGCGAAGACGCCGCCGGCGCCATTTTGTACGCGGCCGAGCGCGCCACCTGGATGGCGCTCGAAGCGATCCAGTGCCTGGGCGGCAACGGCTATATCAACGATTTTCCGACCGGCCGCCTGCTGCGCGACGCCAAGCTCTACGAGATCGGGGCGGGGACCAGCGAAATCAGGCGGATGCTGATCGGGCGGGAGATTTTCGAGAAGACCCGATAGGCTAATGGCCCAGTCGGCCTATGGATGAGTAGGCCATCGGACCGGTCCTGTTAACGTCTCATTGCCGCGAATCAGCTAGTGCTTTGGCCGATATCACCAGCGATGGGGCAAGCCATGCTGCGCGTGCGCTTGAAGGCCGATGGGCGGATCGTGGAAATCCTGTCCGACGGCAGCGAGAAAACCCTCGACCACAGAGACCCGGCCTCGTTCGTGCGCCAGGTGCGCGCGCGTTGCGGGCTCACCCAGGCGGCCTTCGCCGAGAAGATCGAGGTGCCGATCGAGACCTTGCGCAACTGGGAGCAGGGCAAGCGTCACCCGCGCGGTCCGGCGCGCGCACTGCTCAAGCTGATCGACACGGCGCCGGAGGCCGCGTTTGCGGCATTGGGTGGAAAAAGACGCTGACCGCTTATTCGGCGGCGGCCGGAACCCGCGCGCGCGGCGCCGGGCGCGCGATCCGCATCAGCAGGAACATCGCAAACAGCGTCGCGATATAGGTCATCAACTGCATTTCGGTCGGCCGTTCGGTGTAGCCGATCAGCGTGTGCAGCAGCTTGCCGAATAGGCTGCCGTCCGACAGAAGCCAGGACGTATCCCAGACCGTGCGATCGAGCGCGATCACCACGCCGGCATTGTTGAGGAACTGCACCGCCTGCGCCGCCATGCCGGCGGCGAGCAGCGCGATCAGCCAGCTGGTCACCGAGAAAATGTAGCGGTTCGGGATCGCCAGCAGCCCGAAATAAGTTAACCCGGTGAAGGCAGCTCCTGCGGCGACGCCGAGCAGGCCGCCGACCAGCAGCGCCGCGCCCGAAGTGCCGGAGGCGAAAATCCCGTAGAGGAACAGCACCACTTCCGAGCCTTCGCGCAGCACCGCCAGGCCGACCACGACGGCGAGCGCGGTCAGCGGCTTGGCGCCTTCGCTCACCGCGTGGCCGATGGTGCGCATCTCCTCGGCGATCTCGCGGCCGTGCCGCGCCATCCAGGCGTTGTGCCACATCAGCATCACGACGGCGATGCCGAGCACCGTGGCGTTGAACAGCTCCTGCCCGGCGCCCTCGAAGGCCTGCGAGATCGCACCGGCGAACAGCGCAACCAGGCCGGCGCCGATGAGGCCGGCGAGAATGCCGTAACTGACGAAGCGCCCGCGCCCGGCGACGCCGCGCGTCGCCGCCATCACGATGCCGACGATCAGGCCGGCTTCGATGACTTCGCGAAAGACGATGATCAGCGCGCCAAGCATGCTTTAAAATCCGCGGTCGTCAGGTCCTGAACGGGGACATCAGGATATCGCTTCGATTTCATAGTGCAGATCACCCCTCACAAAAGCATTAAAAACTATTGATGCAAGAGGCTTTTTGTATTCTTGAATTATTCCAATGTGAGAACCGTGGCTAAAAGCTTGCAGCGCCAAGTATTGTCGCGTGCGCGGCCAACATAAAAAAGCATGATCTTTGGCCGCGCCGGCTTCTGGCTCTCCGGAACCGCCCCGATGCCCGCCATGAGCGGACCCGGTTGGCAGCGCCGCGGCAAGCGGGCATTCTCCGGCTCCCGCCTGCTAAGCCATTCCATCCGAGGTTCAAGGAGATTGTGATGCAATTTGTTGAAGCCCATGGCGTCCGTATCCCGCAGATCGGTCTCGGCACCATGACCCTGAAGGGCGACATTTGCGTGCAGGCGGTGAAGACCGCGTTGCAGCTCGGCTACCGCCACCTCGACACCGCCGCCTTTTACGGCAACGAGGTGGAGAACGGCGAGGGCCTGCGCCAATCCGGCATCAAGCGCGAGGAAGTGCTGATCTGCACCAAGGTGCGCGAGAACAACCTGCTGCCGGAGAATTTCAACAAGTCGCTCGACCAGAGCCTGACCAATCTTAAATTGCCCTATGTCGATTTTTTGCTGATCCACTGGAACAACAAGGACATCCCGTTCTCCACCAGCATCGGTGCGCTCTGCGCCGCCAAGAAGGACGGCCGCGCCAAACACGTCGGCGTCGCCAATTTCACCACGACGATGCTGGACGCGGCCTGGGCGGTGACCAGCGAGCCGCTGGTCTGCAATCAGATCGAGGTGCATCCCTTCATCAACCAGGACAAGGTGATCGCGGCCAGCAAGAAGCGCGGCATGGCGGTGGTCGCCTATGTGCCGATCGCGCGCGGCAAGGTGCCGGGCGCCGAGGCGATCGAGCGCATCGGCAAGGCGCATGGCAAGACGGCGGCCCAGGTTTCGCTGCGCTATCTGGTGCAGCTCGGCCTCTGCGCCATCCCGCGCACGGGCAACCCGGCGCACCTGAAGGAAAATCTCGAAGTATTCGACTTCAAATTGTCGGACGCCGAGATGGCCGAGCTCAAGAAGCTCAACGCCGCCAATATGCGCGTGGTCAATCCGCCGCACGCGCCGGTGTGGGATACGCCATGATGCGATCGGTCCTGCTGGTCGCCGCGCTCATCCCGAACGCGGCGGCATTTGCCCAGGACAAGCCGGCTGCGAAGGATGTGGCGGCGATCGAAAAATGCATCAAGAACAAGACCGGCCGTCATTGGGCCTGGGAACGGTGCATCGGCATCGTTTCCGAACCTTGCACGAAAAACGAGGAGTTGATGCCGCCGTCCGAGGTCATCGCCTGCGAGGACCGCGAGCGGGCCGTGTGGGACGGCATTCTGAACGAAAGTTACCGCCGCCTGCGCGCGGCGCTCGACGACGAGCAAAAAGGCAAGCTGCAGGAGATGCAGCGCGCCTGGATGGCGTCGCGCGACAAGACCTGCGCGTTCCTCTACGACTATTTCCAGGGCACGATGGCCAACCCGATGATCGCGGCGTGCTTGAGCCGCGCGACCGGAATGCAGGCGCTGTACCTGCGCGGCTTTGCCGACGACGTCGCCGAAAGAAAATGAAGGCTTGAGATGCACGCGGTCGAAGCCAAAGGCTTCAAGATCCCGATCGTCGGCCTCGGCACCTGGGCGCTGTACGGGCGCGACTGCGCCCGCCTGGTCGAGCAGGCGATCCGCATCGGCTATCGCCACATCGACACCGCGCAGATGTACGACAACGAGCGCGCGGTGGGCGAGGGGGTGCGCGCCTCCGGGCTACGCTCCGAGGTGATGGTCACCACCAAGATCCAGCCAACGCTGCTGGCGCCGCACGATCTCGAGCGCTCGGTGAAGGAGAGCCTGGCGCAACTGCGGCTCGACGTCATCGACCTGTTGCTGATCCACTGGCCGAACCCGCGCGTGCCGCTGTCGGAAACTCTCGGCGCCATGGCGAAAATGAAGCGCGAGGGCTATACGCGCGCGATCGGGGTGTCCAATTTCACCGTCGCCCTGCTCGACGAGGCCAACAAAGTGTCGAGCGAGCCGCTGGTCTGCAACCAGGTCGAATGCCACCCCTATCTCAATCAGGACAAGGTGATCGCCGCCTGCCGCAGGCTGGGCATGGCGGTGGTGGCCTATAGTCCGATCGCGCGCGGCCAGGCCAAGGGCGACGAGCTGCTGGCGCGCATCGGCAAGGCGCATGACAAGACCGCCGCGCAGGTCTGCCTGCGCTGGCTCACCCAGCAGGGCATCGCGGTGATCCCGCGCACCAGCAGGATCCAGCGGCTGGAGGAGAATATCGGCATTTTCGATTTCGACTTGTCGGATGCCGAGATGAAGGAGATCGCAGGGCTCGCCCGCCGCGGCGGCCGCATCGTCGATTGGACCTATTCGCCGAAGTGGGATTGAGGGGCACGGTCGCGGTGCAAAAGAACGTTCAACTGGCAAGGAGGACAGAATGTTCAGGTCATTTGTAAGTCTCTTGGATCGCTCCGTCGGCCGTTGCCCCAGATGCATGCGCACGGCGTTCCTCGCTGCGCTCGGCGCCTGGGTGCTTGCTGTCGCCGTTACGGCGCTCGGCGGCGCACCTTGGCTGACGGCATCATTGGTATTTGCGGCACTTGGCTTAACAGCGCTGTGGCTTGCACATATCGGCACCTTTGCAATACGCGCGACGATGGCCGCCAGACGTGCCACAGGCGACCCGGCCGCAAGCGACACCACGTCAGCCTCGGCGCCCGCGCCGTTTAGCCGCCGCCAATTCGCCGCAGAGGTCGCCCGAGCGGCAGTTTTTGCCGCAGCGGCGACGGCGCTCTCGGTGCGCGCAACGACGGTTCTCGCAGCCAATTGCGATTGTTCCAAGTGCAGCTCCAATCAGGTCTGTTGTCATACTGCAAACGGCAACTGCGGGTGCTTTCCCGCGGGCATAAGGTGCTAAGTATACGGCGCTCGTGATCGGCGGCTTTCCGGTCTAGACGGAGGCTTAATGCAAGCACGCAGGCTGCCGCTCAAGCGGCTGGCAAGCGTAAGCTCGCCGCTGTTGCTTGAACGGTATGCCGTTGACGACTCCGCCTTGTGCCGGGCATTCACGTCTTATAACGGCTACGCAACCAAGACATGGATGGCCGGACAAGCCCGGCCATGACATTCAGTGACTGAGAGCAACGAAACCGCCCTCGTGCTGTTCTCCGGCGGCCAGGATTCCACCGTCTGCCTGGCCTGGGCGCTCACACGTTTCGCGCGGGCGGAAACCGTCGGCTTCGACTACGGCCAGCGCCATGCGGTCGAGCTGGCGGTGCGTCCGCGCATCCGCGAGCGCCTGGCGGCGCTCAAGCCGCAATGGCAAGCGCGGCTGGGCGAGGATCACATGATCAAGCTCGATGCGCTTTCCGCCATTTCCGACAGCGCGCTCACCCGCGAAACCGCAATCGAGATCGCCGACAACGGGCTGCCGACCACCTTCGTGCCCGGGCGCAATCTGATCTTTTTTGCCTTCGCCGGCGCGCTCGCCTATCGGCGCGGCGCGCGGCACATCGTTGCCGGCATGTGCGAGACCGATTATTCCGGCTATCCGGATTGCCGCGACGACACCGTCAAGGCCATGCAGGTCGCGCTCACCCTCGGCCTGGACAAGCGCGTCACCATCCATACCCCGCTGATGTGGATCGACAAGGCGGCGACCTTCGCCATGGCCGAGGAGATCGGCGGGCAAGCCTTGCTCGATCTCGTTGTCGAGGACACCCATAGCTGCTACTTGGGCGACCGCTCGCGCCGCCACGACTGGGGCTATGGCTGCGGCGAGTGCCCGGCCTGCCAGCTGCGGGCGCGGGGCTTTGCGAGCTTCATGAAACGGCCAAGAACATGACCGGCGTAGAAAAGCAGAAGAACATTGAAGGTGGGGCATATCTGGTCTTGTTCTGCCTGACTATTCCATTGGCCAATTGGATGATCGGCCACGTCGGAACGGTTTGCGTGACGGGCGGCCCCTGCCTGCTGCCGGTCGCGCCCCACCTGATGGCGCCATCCGGCGTCTTGATGATCGGCATTGCTCTGGTTCTTCGCGACCTTGTTCAGCGCCGCTTGGGCGTAGAATTCGGCATTGCGGCGATCCTGGCCGGCGCGGCGATTTCCGCCAGTCTGGCGCCGCGCGCACTGGTGCTCGCCTCGGCGGCCGCATTTTTGCTCTCAGAGTTCGCCGACTTCTTGGTCTATACGCCGCTTGCCCGCCGCCGCCTTGTTCTGGCGGTGTTCGCCTCAAGTCTGATCGGTCTTGTCGTTGATTCGATCGTGTTCTTGTGGCTCGCCTTCGGCTCGCTCGACTTCCTCGCCGGCCAGATCGTCGGCAAGCTCTGGATGGTTCTGCTCGCCACCCCCTTCGTCGCCTATCTGCGCCGCCGCGACGAGCGGCTCGGCCTGAAACCCGCTTGAGGAATCAATGACATCCACGCTCGAAACGCTGCGTAACGTCACCACCGGCACCATCACCACCATGCTCTTGAAGAAGGGCATCCGCCGTTCCTGGATGGCCGGCGCCATGCCGTTCGGGTTTTCCGGAAAACGCGTTGTGGGCCCAGCGTTTACGCTACGTTTTGTGCCGGTGCGCGAGGATCTGGCCACCCCTGAGAGCTGGTCGAAGCCGATTTCCACCCGCAGCGCTATCGAAGCCATGCCGGAGAACTGCGTTGTCGTCGCTGACGCCATGGGCGTCACTGGCGCCGGCATTTTCGGCGACATCTTGTGCATGCGCATGGTCAAGCGCGGCGTTTCGGCGCTCATCACCGACGGCGTGATGCGCGACAAGCATGGCGTCATCGCTACCGGCCTGCCGGTCTGGTGCGCGGGTGTGGCGGCGCCGGCCTCGGTCAACCAATTGACTTTCGTCGGCTGGAACGAGCCGATCGGCTGCGGCGGCTGTGCGATCTTTCCGGACGACATCATCGTCGCCGACGACGACGGCGCGGTGGTGATTCCGGCCGCGCTCGCCGATTTCGTCGCCAGCGAAGGCGCCGAGCACGAGCTGCTGGAAAGCTGGCTGGTAGAACAAGTGGAGAAGGGCGAAAAGCTGCCCGGCCTCTATCCGCCCAACGACGAGAACAAGAAGCGCTACGAAGACTGGAAGAAGAAGCGCTGATCTTGCTTGGTCCGCCGCCTAAGGGCCGTTCATAAAACTGTGATATTCTTTTTTGGTTATGGGCGATTCGCAGCCCGGGTTCGTGTCGGCGTGCTCGTTAAGTCGTTGCGGTCACGCGATGCTAACAAAGGGCTGCCCATGGCTTTGCAAGTTCATAGAACGCATCCCGACGCGCCGGACGAACCGGCGGCGGACAGGCTTGGCGCGCTCTATCCCAACTGGAGCGAGCGCATCGTCACGGTCGTCGCCGCCAGCCTGGCGGTGCTGATTGTGGCGCTTATCGCCGTTGTGATGGGGATGGCTTAGCCTTCTTGCCGCCGGCGCCGCGCCCGAAACGATCGAAGAAATTCTGGCGCAGCGCGCGCATGATCCATTGCGCCACGCCGACATATTCGCGCGCCCGCCAGGCCGCGCCGGCGTGATAGGGATCGCCGCCGGCCCGCTGCGGCGATGGCGCGACCAACAGCCCGCGCGCCCGCATGACGGCCCAGATCAGCGGCGAGCTGCGCCGCAGCGTCGCATCGCCTTCCTCGCATAGGAATTCCGCCATCACAACGGGCGGCGGCGCAAATACTTCCGGCATCGCGTTCGACAGCTTACGGTCGCCCAAGATGTTCCAGCGCGATGCGCCGCCCATGATCGGGGAGCGCATGGAAAAGACCACCTTGCCGATCCTGCTCTCGCGGATCGCGTAGCAGCAGAAGGCGCAGGGCTCCATGTTGGCGTAGATGGTGCAGTCGGACAGATCGGTGCAGACGAGCGCCTCCTGCGCCAGAGAAATCGCCACCAATTCGGCATGGCGGGTGACGTCGCCCTCCTGCGCGACCCGGTTGGTGGTCTCGGCCACGATTTCACCGTCGCGCACGACCACGGCGGCATAAGGGTATTCGCCCTGTTCGGTCGATTTTGCCGCCAGCGCGAAGCAGTGCCGCATCATGTATTCGTCGATGACCTGCGCGTCGATCTTGAGCATGCTCGTCGTCCGTCAGGTTATCGTTTGCGAAAATGCCAGGCGCGAATCCGAGGTGAATTGCCGGCGCCACATCACGATCACGATGCCGGTGGTGGTGAGCGCCAGTTCGAGCGGACCGAGAAACCAGCCGAGATAACCGAGCGCGAAGAAGAAACCGCGCTGGCCGCGGTTGAAATGGCGGCCGGCGTCGGCGCATAGCCGCGCCGCGCGATGCGCGAAGGCTTGCGCCGCCGCGCTGTCCTTTTCCGCTGGCGGCGGCGCCGCGCCGACCAGGATGGCGAAATAATTATACAGCCGGTACGACCAGGCGAATTTGAAGAAGGCGTAGACGAAGATGATGGCGAGCCCCATTATCTTGAGCTCCCACATTTCCTGCGACTGCGCGACGCCGAACGGCAGCGCCGCCACCACGGTCAATATCTGCCCGGTCGAGCGCAGTAGCGTGAGCGTGCCGCCGATGGCGATCAGGCTGGTGGAGGCGAAGAACGCCGTGCCGTTCTGCAGCGCGGCGGTGACCTGGGCATCGACCATGCGCATCTCGCGCGCCAGCAAGCGCTCCATCCATTCGTCGCGATAGAGGTTCATCATCGCGTTGAGGCCGCTGCGGCCTTTGGCCGACTTCTCGATCAGCAGCGAATAGCCGATCCAGGCACCGAGGAACCAGGCGAAGGCAAGCAGATCGAGCAGGGTGAAAGTCGCCATAGCCGCAAATCCTCAGCACGATACATATATCATGCTCCCCAACAGCCATGGTGCCCGCTCTCGCCGCGCGCTTCAACCGCCAGCTTGAGCGCCCGCCCGCGGTCTGCCACCATCGGCCGAGAAGGAGACTTGCATGCCGCAAAACATCACCACCGGATACCGCGCCCTGGTGGACGCCGCCAACAGTGAAGTCGAGATGCTGCCGACCGAAGAGGCCATCAAGCTCGCCGGCCGCGACGATGTGGTGCTGGTCGATATCCGCGACATCCGCGAATTGCAGCGCGAGGGCAGGGTGCCCGGCGCCGTGCATTGTCCGCGCGGCATGCTGGAATTCTGGATCGACCCGCAGAGCCCCTATCACAAGCCGATGTTCGCGCAGGACAAGAAGTTCGTGTTCTTTTGCGCCGGCGGCTTGCGCTCGGCGCTGGCGGCGCAGACCGCCCAGCGCATGGGGCTCAAACCGGTCGCCCATATCAAGGGCGGCTTCGGCGCCTGGAAACAGGCGGGCGGCCCGGTTGAATTGCCGGACACTATGCCGGGCGAATCGAAGAAAGCGTGAGCGGCGAAACCGCCATGACGCTGAAATTAATCATCGGCAACAAGAACTATTCGTCCTGGTCGATGCGGCCGTGGATCGCCATGAAAGTGGCCGGCATTGCATTCGAGGAGACGGTGATTTCGCTCAATGCACCGGAATTCAAAGCGCATGTCGGGCCGGTGTCCGGCACCGGCAAGGTGCCGGTGCTGATCGACAACGACGTGCGTGTGTGGGAATCGCTAGCGATCCTGGAATATCTGGCGGAAAAATTCCCGGCCGCAGGTCTGTGGCCAGCAGATGTATCGGCGCGCGCGCTTGCGCGCGCTATCGCCAATGAGATGCATGCGGGTTTTTTGCCGCTGCGCCGCCATCTGCCGATGAATATGTGGCGCCCGGTGATCAAACGCGAGCTGACGCCGGAAGCTGAGACAAATGTGCAGCGCATCGAGGCGATCTGGAACGACTGCCGTGCGCGTTTCGGAAAGGACGGGCCGTTCTTGTTCGGCCATTATGGCGCCACTGACGCCATGTATGCGCCGGTGGTGTCGCGCCTGCATACTTATGCGGTCGCGGTCGGCGCCCGCGCACGCGCCTATATGAAGGCGGTGATGGCGTTGCCGGCCTGGCGCGAGTGGCATGCCGCCGCGATCAAGGAGCCCTGGGTGCTGGCCGGAGATGAGGTCGATTGGCCGACCGTGCTGAAAGCGTGATGCCGCCTCTGCCGCATTAAAGGCAGTCGCCGTCCTAAATTTTGTCAAGATTATGGGCAACAAGTCGCCCGTCACCTACACGGCGTCGGCCGTGTTTCCATTTCGGGGGCGGCGTTGCGGCGGGACCTCTCGTGCAGAGGCCTCGTACGGAGTCGTTCGCCATGACCAAGCCTTTAATCGCCATCATTGCCGCATTGCTCGCGATTGCCACGCCCGCATTGGCCGCCGACGGCAATCACGACATCAAGGGTCTTTATCTGCTGACCGACTATCCGGCGGTCACCGTGCAGCCCGGCACCACGTCGACGGTCAATTTGAAATTGCGCAATTACGCGCTGGCGCCCGAGCGGCTGGCGCTGTCGGTTTCGGGCGTGCCGCAGGGCTGGACCGCGACGCTGCTCGGCGGCGGGCAGCCGATCGCGGCGGCCATGCCGGCGACCGACGACAGCGTCTCGCTTGATCTCAGGCTCGACGTGCCGAAGGATGCCAAGATCGGCACCCATACGCTGACGGTCACCGCCGACGGCGCCAACAATCATATTGCGTTGCCGGTGGCGGTCACGCTCGCCAAGGAATTGCCGGCCAAGCTCACGCTGCAGCCGCAATTGCCGGAGCTGCGCGGCTCCTCGCGCTCGAGCTTCGAATATACCATGACGATCAAGAACGACAGCGGCAAGAAGCTGCTGGTCAGTCTCGCTGCCGACGCGCCGCGCAACTTCGATACCTCGTTCACCGAGGCCTATGGCTCGCAGCAGCTCACGGCGATCCCGGTCGATGCCGGCAAGAGCAAGGACGTCAAGTTGAAGGTCAGCCCGCCCGACACCGTCGATGCCGGGCACTATGCGGTGACCGCGCACATCGCCGCCGAAGACGCGCGCGCTTCCGCCAAGATTGCGCTCGACATTACCGGCGAACCCAAGCTCACGCTCGCCGGCCGCGAGGGCCTGCTGAGTGCGCGCGCCACCGCCGGCAAGGAGAGCTCGGTTCCGATTGACGTGACCAATACCGGCACCGCCCCGGCGGAGAACGTGCAACTGTCGGGCAACACGCCGAGCGGCTGGAAGATCGCGTTTGAGCCGAAAACCATCGATCGCATCGCGCCCAACGATCACAAGGAAGTACAGGCGTTGATCACTCCGCCGGACAAGGCGATTGCCGGCGATTACGTCACCACGCTGACCGCGTCAACGCGCGGGGAGACCGGCACGGCGAATTTCCGCGTCACCGTGACCACCTCGACGGTGTGGGGGGTCGCCGGTCTCGGCATCATCGGCGCCGCGCTGCTGATCATGGTGGGGGCCGTCGCACGGTTCGGTCGGCGATGAACGGCTCCGTCATCGAGGCCAAGGGCCTCAGCAAGCGCTACGGCACGGCGCAAGCCGTGGACGGCGCGACCTTCAACGTCGGTGCCGGCGAAATCTTCGGCCTGCTCGGTCCCAACGGCGCCGGCAAGACGACCACGATCCTGATGCTGCTCGGCCTATGCGACATCAGCAGCGGCGAGGCGCGTGTGTTCGGGCACGATCCAATGCGCGAGCCGCTCGAGGTCAAGCGTCTGGTCGGCTATCTGCCGGATTCGGTCGGCTTCTACGATCACCTCAGCGCGGCCGACAACCTGCACTACACGGCGCGGCTCATGGGCCTGGCCGCTGACACGCGCGAAAAGCGCATCGCCGCCGCACTTGCCCGCGTCGGACTTTCGGCGGTCGCCAACAAGAAAGTCGCCACCTTCTCGCGCGGCATGCGCCAGCGCCTGGGCCTCGCCGAAATCGTCATGAAGGACGCACGCGTCGCCATCCTCGACGAGCCGACCAACGGGCTCGACCCGCAGGCCAGCGTCGAACTGCTGGAGCTGATCCGCTCGTTGAAATCATCCGGCGTCAGCATCCTGCTGTCGTCGCATCTGCTCGATCGCGTGCAGAGCGTGTGCGACCGGGTAGCGCTGTTCAACGCCGGCAAGATCGTACTGATGGGCACGGTCGCCGAGCTCGGCCGCCAGGTGCTCGGCGGCGGCTATGCCGTCGAGGTCGAGGCCGATGGCGGCGAGGGCATCGCCAAGGGGCTTTCGGGGCTGCCGGGCGTGCGTAGCGTCGAGGACTTGGGATCCGGCCGTTTCCGCATGACCTGCGATCGCGATCTGCGCGCGGAGGCCGCGGCGGCGGCGGTCGCCGCCGGCGGGCGGCTCAAGCAGCTGTCGCTCGACCAGCCGAGCCTGGAGACGATCTACACTCGCTATTTCCAGAACGCGCAGGAGGCCCGTCATGCGGCGTGAAGGCTCAGCCCTCCAGGGTCTCGGCGTGGTGATGCTGAAGGAATTGTCGGATCATCTCGCCAGTGCGCGCATGCGCGTGTTGGAATGGCTGGTGGTGCTGACCGCGCTTGCCGCCGTCTATGGCGCCATCCAGCAGATCCGCGACGTCACCGCCGAGGACCCGTTTTTGTTCCTGCGGCTGTTCACCACTGCGCGTGAGCCGCTGCCGTCGTTCGTGGCGTTCCTCGGCTTCCTGGTGCCGCTGATGGCCATCGGGCTCGGCTTCGACGCGGTCAACGGCGAGCATAACCGGCGCACATTGTCGCGCATCCTGTCGCAGCCGATCTACCGCGACGCGCTGCTGTTCGGAAAATTCCTCGCCGGTCTCGGCGTCATAGCGATCAGCATGGTGTGTCTCTGGCTCTTGGTGATCGGGCTCGGCCTGATCATGCTCGGTGTGCCGCCGGGCGGCGAGGAGATGGCGCGCGCGCTGATCTTTCTACTGGTGACCATCGCCTATGCCGGCGTCTGGCTGGCGCTGGCCATGCTGTTCTCGGTGGTGTTCCGTTCGGCCGCCACTGCGGCGCTGGTGACGCTCGGCTTGTGGCTGTTCCTGTCGGTGATCTGGCCGGCGCTGGCGCCGGCGATCGCCGAGGCTATCGTGTCGCCCGAACATCAGGCCACGCTTGTGATCACCGCCCAGATGCTGGCGCGGCTGTCGCCCTCCACGCTTTACGGCGAAGCCGTGCTGGCGCTGCTGCATCCGGCCACCCGCACGCTTGGGCCGGTCTATTTGAGCCAGCTCGAAGGCGCGGTGATGGGCTCGCCGCTGCCGCTGTGGGACAGCATCATGGTGGCTTGGCCGCAGATCGTCGGCATGGTGGCGGCCAGCATCCTGCTGTTCGTCGGCGGCTATGTCGCGTTTCAGAGACAAGAGGTGCGAGCCTAGCGAGCACCGTCTTCATGCAACAAGTGGAGAGGGCGTAGATCACCAAGGCCGCTCGACCGAATTGGTCACGTGCTCGCGGTCGGGCGACGTGAAGCAGAGGCCGACGCAGAGATAGGGCAATTCCGGGTGCGGATTGTGCCCGCGGTGGAATTTGGCGATCGGCTCGGAATAGCATTCGCCGGCCTTGGCCTTCACCAGCACGCCTTCCTGGAAGTGGGCCTCGAACAGGCCCTGCAACGCCACGAAAAACGCCGCGCCGTTGTGGCAATGCCAATTGGTGAAGCCGCCCGGCACGATCTCGGCATTGTAGATCTGCACCTTCACCTGCGGATCGCGCGGCAGCGACGCGTAGAGCGTGTCGAGCAGCAGATTGCGATGGAAGCCGTGGCCGGCCGGCACGATGCCGTCGAGCTTGAGCTTGAGATCCTTGTAGTCGTCGAGCTTGGCCTGCATGGGCTCCCTCCGTGCTGGGTGAGGAAGCCTAATACGCGGTTTGCCCAGCCGAAAGCCTCGCGCCGGCCTCAAGCCGGCACGAGGTTTTGGTCAGGCCTTGCGAAAACAGCTCAGTATTTCGACCCGGTGGTGCTGCTCGGACGCGCCTCGCAGGTTTCGCTTCCGGTAGCCGCCTTCTTACACGCCGAAAGACTTGCGTATTGGCAATTCAGCGCGCCGCCGGCGCCGTTGATGCAGAACTTGCCGGTGCCGGTCACGTGCGCGGAGTTGCTGCCCATCGTGCTGCTCTTGTCCATGGAACTGGCGGCGCCGGCGACGGAAATGCCCGCGATCAACGCCGCAACGGCGGCAAGCGTAGTCAACGTCTTCATGATGACCTCCTTGAGGGTGAGTGCCGCGCTGGCGGCACCCACGTCAACGAGGGGCTAGAGCGCGTGTTCCGGGAACTCGGGCGTCATTGAAAAAAATTTCAGAATGCGGCGCGCGCGTGGCAATTTGGTGCGCCGGAGTTCCGCCGCCGTGACCACGATCTCGACCAAATGCGGCGGCTCGAGCGCGACGCCGAGGCAGGCGCGCATCGGCGGCTGGGTGCGGTCCACCCACTCGTCCCAGGCGCGGTTCATCTCTTCCTTGCGAGCGATGTCGGCGATGTAGACGATCGCCGAGAGAATGCGGCTCTTGTCGCTGCCCGACAGCGCCAGGCTCTCGTCGATGCGTTTGAGCGCCTTGCGGGTCTGCTCGTAAAAGCTCGGGTCGCCGTCCGGCGACACCGCCACCGTGAACACGAGGCCGTCGTGCGCGACGGCGCGGCTGCGGGTGGGGGTGAGGCCGGGAAAATGGGTGATCATGGCGGGTACCTCGGGTCCAAAAGCGGCCCATGCTAGCGCAGCCGGGGAGCGTTTCCTTCCGTTTCCGGGCGCGCCATAGTGCGGGGCGAGGATTCGGGGGAGGGCGCAGGTGGCACAGATCGGCAGTCAGATCGACCCCAATTCGGCCGAATTTCGCGCCAATGCCGAGAAAATGCGCGCGCTGACCGCCGAATTGCAGGCGCGCCGCGCCGAGGCCGCTTTGGGCGGGTCGGAAAAATCGCGCGAACGTCATGTGTCGCGCGGAAAACTTCTTCCGCGCGAGCGCGTGATGAACCTGATCGATCCCGGCTCGCCGTTCTTGGAACTGTCGCCGCTCGCCGCCTACGGCATGTATGACGGCGACATCCACGCCGCCGGCATCATCACCGGCATCGGCCGCGTCGAAGGGCCGCGAATGCATGATCGTGGCCAACGACGCCACCATCAAAGGCGGCAGCTATCATCCGATGACGGTGAAGAAACATCTGCGCGCGCAGGAGATCGCGCGCGAGAACCGGCTGCCCTGCATCTATCTGGTCGACAGCGGCGGCGCCAATCTGCCGACGCAGACGGAAGTGTTTCCCGACCGCGAGCATTTCGGCCGCATCTTCTACAACCAGGCGATTTTATCGAGCCTGCGCATTCCGCAGATCGCGGTGGTGATGGGCTCCTGCACCGCCGGCGGCGCCTATGTGCCGGCGATGTCGGACGAGACCATCATCGTGAAGAACCAGGGCACCATCTTCCTCGGCGGCCCGCCTTTGGTGAAGGCGGCGACCGGCGAGGTGGTGAGCGCGGAGGAACTCGGCGGCGGCGACTTGCATGCGCGCAAGTCGGGCGTCGCCGATCATCTGGCGCAGGATGACCATCACGCGCTGTCGCTCGCCCGCCGCATCGTCGCCAATCTCAACAGCCGGAAGAATGTCGATATCCCGCTCAGCCAGCCGCGCGAGCCGGCGCTCGAGCCCCGACGAGCTCGACGGCGTCGTGCCGGTCGATCTCAAGAAGCAATACGACGTGCGCGAGGTGATCGCGCGCATCGTGGACGCCTCCGAATTCGACGAGTTCAAGCAGCTCTACGGCACCACGCTGGTGACCGGCTTCGCGCATATTCATGGCATGCCGGTCGGCATTCTCGGCAACAACGGCATTTTGTTTTCCGAGAGCGCGCTGAAGGCCGCGCATTTCGTCGAGCTGTGCTGCCAGCGCCGCATTCCGCTGTTGTTCCTGCAGAACATCGTCGGCTTCATGGTGGGCAAGCGACTACGAGGCCGGCGGCATCGCCAAGGACGGCGCCAAGATGGTGACCGCGGTGGCCTGCGCGCAGGTGCCCAAGATCACCGTGATCGTCGGCGGCTCCTATGGCGCCGGCAATTACGGCATGTGCGGGCGCGCCTACGGCCCGCGTTTTTTGTTCATGTGGCCGAACGCGCGCATCTCGGTGATGGGCGGCGAGCAGGCGGCGAGCGTGCTGGCCACCGTCGGCGCGACAATATCGAGGCGGAGGGCAAGAGCTGGAGCGCGGACGAGGAGGAGGCGTTCAAGGCGCCGATCCGCGACGCAATACGAGACCGAAGGCAATCCCTATTACGCCACCGCGCGGCTGTGGGACGACGGCATCATCGCGCCGGCCGAAACGCGGGCGCGTGTTGGCGTTGGCGTTTCCGCGCGCGCTCAATGCGCCGGTACCGGGGACGAAGTTTGGGGTGTTTAGGATGTAGAAAATGACTGTACCTGACTATCAGACGCTCATGTTGCCGTTGCTTCGTCACGCTGCAGAAAAGGGCGGCGAGACACACATCGGTGCGCTCGTTGACGAGATAGCCAATGAGATGAAGCTAACTACCGAGGACTTGGCTGCATTAATCCCAAGTGGCGGCCAAACACTATTATTAAATCGGTTGCATTGGGCAAAATCATATATGCAGCGAGCCGGAGTTATCGAAAGTACCAGGCATGGCTATTTTCGGAGTTCACCCCACGAGGCTCAGAATTACTCGGCGAAGGACCGAGCAGAATTGACAACTCGCCAATTCAAGTAGCCAGTGCATAATTGAGCAAGACGACGAAGGGGTAACCTCTTGAGATTGCGAGAGGTTACTGATGAACAAGTACCGGCGAATAACGTATGAGGACCGCTGCCAGATTTATGCGCTGAACACACGCGGGGCGAGCCAAGAAAGCATCGCCGAAGTTTTGGGCGTAAGCCAAAGCGCAGTGAGCCGAGAGATATGCCGCAATCGGGGTCAGCGTGGCTACCGGTTCAAGCAAGCAGAAGCGAAAGCCCAAGCACGACAGGCGATACGGAGTAAGCCCCGCAAGCTGACGGCGCCAGTGCGGCGTAAGATCGAGGCGAAGTTGCGCCAGATGCGTTGGTCGCCGGAACAGGTCAGCGGCTGGTTACGCGACCAGGGCATCAAGCTGAGCCATGAGCGCATCTACCAGATGATCTGGCAGGACAAACGCGACGGTGGCAACTTGTGGCGCTGTCTGAGGCGGCGTGGAAAACGTTATAACAAGCGTGCCGGTAAGAACGCCGGACGCGGCCTGATCCCAAATAGAACCGACATTTCCGAGCGTCCGGCCATTGTCGCGCGCAAAGCTCGCCTGGGGGATTGGGAGGGTGACACCGTTGTCAGCGCCGGACACAACGGTGGCTTGCTCACGCTGGTCGAGAGGAAGTCTAAACTAACCAAAATAAGCAAGCTGCGGCGTTCGACCGCCCGCGCTACACAAAGGGCAACCGTGCGTCGCCTCAAGCCTATCAACAACTTCGTGCACACCATCACGTTCGACAACGGAAAGGAATTTGCCGCGCATCAGGATATTGCGCATGCGCTGAAGGCAAAAATCTTCTTCGCGACGCCGTACCATGCATGGGAGCGCGGCCTGAATGAAAATACCAACGGCCTCATCCGCGACTTCTTCCCAAAGGGGACAGACTTCTCTACGATCTCTAATGCCGAGGTTACCAAGGTCGAACGTTTACTCAACGCGAGACCTCGAAAATCCCTCGGCTTCCGTTCACCGCAAGAGGTTTTTGACTCCCTCGCTTGCTCTTAAATTTCTATGCACTGGCGAGTTGAATCCGCAACTCAATTCTGTCGCGATTTCCGGAATTTGTCGAATGGAGAAGGCGCAGTGCGAGTTCTACGCCACGCGTGTCTGCGGCAGAGCCACCAGCTGACGTCGAATTAGACTGAAGTTCGCGGGTGGTCTCACTGCAAACGCTTGGTCCGACTCCACATTTTGCCAAAAGGCCTTTCTTGTGGCTGGACACGCGTTCGAAGAGTGACCGCGCTCTCAATGTGTTAGCACCGGAGCACCTGGACACAGATCGAAAGCGATTTTGCGCCTAAGTGACTCATGCGAACTCCTAAATTAGGCGATCTGCCGTGCAAACTTAAGATTAGAGGAAAGCAGCCCTGAAGATCAAATTTCAGCTGGGTATGGGAAGATTCAAGAGGCGCTCGCGGCGGATTTGATTGATCGCATTCGGAGTGCTCCACCAGTTTTCCTTGAGCGACTTATCGTCGATCTTTTGGTGGCAATGGGGTATGGCGGCGGCCGGGCCGAAGCCGGCAAGGCGCTTGGGCGTTCGGGAGATGGAGGTGTCGACGGCGTGATTAACGAGGATGCTTTGGGCTTGGATGTCGTCTATGTCCAGGCGAAGCGATATGCAGCAGGAAATTCAGTTCCTGTAGCCTTTAAGGATATAGAGCGTCGAAAGGCGTATTTGTTACAACCTCTTCGTTTCCTGCAAGTGCCGTCGAATTCGCACAGAAGGTTTCAAAACGAGTTGTTCTGATCGACGGAGATGAGTTGGCGCGCTTTATGATTAAATACAAAATTGGTGTGCGAAGTAAGGACACATACGAAATAAACGTTATGGACGAGGATTATTTTTCGGAATGATTCAGATCACCGCAGGCTAATTGGATATGTAGCTTTAGCTTAACTCGATTTACTCCGCTGCCTCATTCTGGGTTGTTGTTTCAATTACGCCTTCTTCCTCTTCACCACCGGCAGCTTCGCCGCCTTGCGCAGCGCGGCATTGATGCGGCTCTGCCAGCCGCGGCGTTCAGGCCTTGACGTCCTCCAGCATTCGCCAAATCACTTTTTCCATCTCCGGCAGCCGCACCGTCGCGATCTCCCACATGGTCTGCGGGTCAACACGCTCGTATTCGTGCCGCAACACATTGCCGATGCCAGCAATCTTTGCCCACTCGATTTCCGGATAACGCGGTGTCAAATCGGGCGGCAGCGCGCGCACGGCTTCGGAGATGATCTGCACCGCACGTTCGACGGTGCGCTCCATATGATAGACGCTGGTATAGGTGTCGAATTCGACGCCGCCCACGGTATCGGCAACGCCACGAATATGAAAAAGGATATGCTCGAGCCGCGCACGGGGGTTGGCGGTCGCCGCCATCAGAATACCCGGATCGCCTCGTGTTCGATGTCGGGCCGGTAGAACTCGACCAGCCCTTCGCGGGTCGTATAGCCAATATCGGCGCCCAGCGCGTCCTGCAGCTTGAAATAGATTTCCATGAATTCGTCGAACCCGAAATCGCATGCCGGATCCTTGTCGATAAAGACATCGACATCGGAATCAGGACGCGCCTCGTCGCGCGCATGCGAGCCATAAAGGTACAGCGCGCTGGCGCCGAGCGCGCGGATTGCGGGCTCGATCGTTTTCAGTTTAGTAATTACTTGTTCACGACGCATGTTGCTAATCTAACATGGAATTGGTTGCGGCAACAGTAGCGGCCGGTTTGCCCTTGGATTACCGCTATGACCTACACCTCCGCCCTCATCGTCGGCGCCGGCTCGGGCCTCTCGGCCTCGCTCGCGCGCGCGTTCGCCAAGGCCGGGATGAAAGTCGCGCTGGCGGCGCGCTCGGCGGCGAAGCTCGACGAATTCGTCAAAGCGACCGGCGCCAAGGCGTTCAATTGCGATGCCGCCAAGCGCGACGAGGTCGAGCAATTGTTCGCCGATCTCGACGCGGCGCAAATGACACCTGACGTCGTCGTCTACAACGCCAGCTATCGCACGCGCGGGCCGTTCACCGAGCTCGATCCCGTCGAAGTTGCGAAGGCGCTTGAGATCACGGCTTACGGCGCCTTCCTGGTCGGCCAGGCGGCGGCCAAGCGCATGCTGCCGAACGGCCACGGCGCGATCCTGTTCACCGGCGCCTCGGCATCCGTGAAGGGCTATGCGCAGTCGGCGCCCTTCGCCATGGGCAAGTTCGCGCTGCGCGGGCTGGCGCAAAGCATGGCGCGCGAATTGTCGCCGCAGGGCATTCACGTCGCGCATTTCGTGATCGACGGCGGCATCAGAAGCGCGCGGCGTCCGCCCGATCCGGCGAAGCCCGATGCGCTGCTCGATCCCGACGCCATCGCCGCGAGCTATCTCGCCGTGCTCAATCAGCCGCGCAGCGCCTGGACGCACGAAGTCGAGCTGCGGCCGTGGGTGGAGAAGTTCTGACGTTCCGGCCTCATCCGGAGGAGCACGCCGAAGGCGCGCGTCTCGAAGGAGAGGCCGGCCATCCGGATAGTCGGCGGTCGTTAGCGGTTTGCGCCTCATCGGCGTATCGAGACGCCCGCTTCGCGGCCTCCTCAGGATGAGGGGCTCTACCGCCCCAGCATCCCGATCACGGTGTCCCAGTTCACGAAGGGCTGCGCCGGGCCGGCCTTCACCACGCCTTTGTCGTGCAGATAGGCCGAGCCGAGCATCAGCGCGGCGCCGACGAAAACGCCCAGAACGAATTTCATGCATCGCCTCCCCAAGTGAAGCCGGCCGGGCCGGACCTCGCAGAACCGCAGCATAGCCCGATATTGGCTTCACGACTGCACGGCGACGGCAATACCAGCCGCTCGATCAAGCGAGGGTGAGCCCGCTGGTAACAGGGCTTTTGCCGTCGCCGCCGCCGTCACGCGCCTGTGATCGGCCGATTCATAAACGGTTTACCTGGGCCTCCTAGCGTCGCCTTCGTGGGGAGCGTTGCGTCATGATTTCCGTGGTCAACGGCTATGTCTGCACGTCGTCCTGCGAGGCGGCGAGCGCGCGGGCGGGCAAGGACCCGAATGCGCCGCCCGGCACGCCGCCAGGACAATCCGGCAAAACCGATAACAAGACCGACAAGACATCCGGCCTCGACGGCCAGCCGGCCACCGTCCTCGGTGGCTCGCTCAAGGATCCCGCGGCCGCCAACGCGGTCACGCCCGCCGGCGACACAACGCCGCCCAATCAGCCATTGCTGAACCTGCTGGCTTAAGCCGGCGCGGGTGGCACGCGCGATGCCTGCATGCTAAATGCGGGCCGCATGATCAGTCCCGACGATCTCAAAGTTCTCGCGCCGACCGGAAAACTGCGCGGCGGCGTGGTGGTCTCGCCGGCGGCTTCCGCCTTTTTCGCCATCAAGGACGGCAAGGGCGAGGTGAAGGGCGTCACCGTCGATCTGGTGCGCGCCTTCGCCGGCACGCTCAAGCTGGCGCTCGAATTGCAGGTCTACGAGAACTCCGGCCAGGTGACGGACGCGGTCGCCGGCGGCGCCTGCGACCTCGCCTTCATGCCGCGCGACGCCGCCCGCGAAGCGAAAGTCGATTTCGGCCCGGCCTATTATTTTATCTCCAGCACCTATCTGGTGCCGGCCGGCTCGAAGATTCAATCGATCGACGAGGTCAACCGGCCGGGCGTGCGCATCGTCGCCATCTCCAACACCACGACCGCGCGCAGCGCGCGCCGCACCGCGCCCAATGCCGCGGTCGAAGAGGTGCCGAGCGTCGATCAGATGACCGAGATGGCGCGCACCGGGCAGGGCGATGCCTTCGCGCTGTCGCATGACTCCTTTGCCGGCCTGTTGCCGAAGCTGCCGGGCGCGCGCGTGCTCGCCGGCCATTTCCAGCAGACCGGAATTTCAGTGGCGGTGCCGAAGGGCCGGCCCGCCGCGCTCAAGCTGGCGACCGGCCTGATCGAAGACGCCAAGAAGTCCGGCCTGGTGCGCCGGGCGCTCGATGCCGCCGGTTTCAAGGATGCCGAAGTGGCGCCACCGGCGCCCTAGCTCGGCCGCACATTCACCGGCGCGGCGGCGATGCGGCGGTACAGCAAGATGCGCCGGCGGATCGGCCACCAGTCGTAGAGATAGATTTCAAGCGGCCGCCAGTTGGCGACCCAGCCGACGATGATCAGGCTTTCTTCCAGCACGCGCGCCACCACCGCGTTGCCGATCATATTGGCGACGACCTGGCTGCCACCCAGGCAGACGATGAGCACGACCAGGCCGATCAGCAGCGAGCGCCAACCGACCCGGAACAGTTCGCGCAGCTCGCGCTCGGCAACCGTCGCACGGTCATGGAAATAATTGGCGAAAGGCCTCGCCGATCTCGGCCGCCTCCGGTTTTGTCGCTTCCTCGGGCGGCAATTCCACCGCGACGGTGAACGGTGCCTTGACCGGCAATTCGCGCGCCCAGCCGACGACGAATTCCTCGGTATTGGCGGCGAGATCCTTGTCGCGGAACGGCGAGGGGTCGAGCGAATTGAACAACTGGCCGATCGTCCGCACGCGGATGGCGATTTCGTAGCGGCGCTCCGGCGTCGGCATCAGACGGTGACGATCACATTGCCGATCGTCCCGCGCTCCACCGCCTCATGGGCGGCGGCGGTGTCGGCCAGGACGTAGGTCGGCGTCGCGACCCGGTTGATCAGTCTGCCCTGTTCGAGCGCACGGGTGATGCCGGAGACCGCCCGCTCGCGCTCGCGGTTATCAAGCTCGTAGACCAGGAAAAACTGCACTCGAATGGATTGGGTGAGGCAGAAGAAGGCCGGCAGGCTCGCCGCCGCAGCGCCAGTGCCATAGACGATGACGCTGCCCTTCGGCCGCAGCACGAACGGGATGAGCTTGGCATTGGCCGCGAGATCCATCTCGATCACCGCGTCGACGCCGCGCTTGCCGGTGAGTTCCATGACCCGCTCGCCGACGTCCTCGCGTTTGTAGTCGATGGTGTGGTCGGCGCCGGCCTCGCGCGCCACGGCGGCTTTCTCGGGCGAGGAAATGGTGCTGAACACGCTCGCGCCCAGCGCCTTGGCGAACTGGATGACGTATTGGCCGACCGAACCGGCGCCGCCGGCGACCAGCAGCGTGGTGCCTTTGTCGGTGCCGGCCAGCGCGACGGCATGAAGGGCGGTCATGGCCGGAATGCCGAGACAGGCGCCGGACTCAAAGCTGATACCGCGCGGCAGCTTGACCGCCTGCGCCGCCGGCAGCGCGATATATTCGGCGGCGGTGCCGAAGGCGCGCTTCCATTGCCCGTTCCACACCCAGACCCGCTCGCCGATGCGCGACTTGGCGATGCCGTCGCCGACCTGGTCGATGACGCCGGCGCCGTCGCTGTGCGGGATCACGCGCGGCCAGGCGATCTTGCGCGTGGAGCCCTGGCGCGATTTGACGTCGGACGGGTTGACGCCGGAGGTCGCGAGTTTGACCCGCACCTCGCCTGGCCCGGCTTGCGGCGTCTCGATCTCACCGACGCGCAGCACGTCGCGTGCCGAACCGTTCTGCTCGTAATAGGCGGCGCGCATGCGCTATCTCCCGGGTAACCCGCGACAACCCGGCGGCGCCAACGAAATCCGCTGCGGAACCGGAGCCGGGGTTTCATCGCTATCCAAGCATAACCATATGTCGAGGAAACAGCCCCAAGAAGGAGGTACCACTATGCGCTACCGTGTCTATAGCGGCCCAAAGGGGTCCGGCGAGATATCTCCGATCGCCAAGGAGCAGATGCTGTTCAAGGAATTCGCCGCGCTCGACGACGCCCTGTCATGGGCGCGTCACGTGGAGCAGGGCGGGCGCGTCCCGCTACTGATCGAAGGTGACGACGGCACGCGTATGGACCGGCGCGCCGTCGCCGATGCGTTGCGGGTCGGCCAGCGCGAGCAAGTCGGCGGCTGAACGCGGCGAGGACAGTTCCGGCTCGCAGGGTCTAGCCGGCGAGCCGGACCCATTCGGAGCGGGCACGCTCAGTGAGCTGCTGCCATTTGGTGCCGACCACGTCCCAATTGACCAGGGGTCGTTGCACGCTCGCTGGTGCGTTGCCGGCTGCGAGCGCGTTGTGTAAATCGTAGAGGTAGGCGCCGCCGACGGTCAAAACGCCGCCCAGAATGATCCCGAGCAGAAGGCGCATGTGAAACCTCCCATGTCGCTTGCTGCAAACGCGCTCGCGCACCTGTCGGTTCCCACCCGCAGGCTGCGCCTTTGGGCACATGAGCGGGCGACATTAGGCAGGGCCCGCGGTACGTTAACCACCCCGGAACCTTTGTTGTAACCCATTGAAAAAGCGTGAGTTCCGACTTAAAAATGTTCGCCCCGAGACAAAATAAACTGCTATATTGACGCTATGAGCAGCCATTCCACCAAGACCGCCGGCCGGTCCTCCAAAACCACCCGGCGGCCCGACAAAAAAACCGCCAAAAGCGCCCGCGCCGAGATGAAAAAGGCGTCGAAATCGGCTCGCCGTCCGGTCGGCAAGGCCACGCGGCCGAACGCCGCCACGGCGATCCGCGCGCCCAGCATCGCGCCCAAATCGGCGGCCAAGATGATCCGCACGCCGAGCCCGCCGGTGCAGCCGGTAACCGCGCACGACATCAAGATCATGGCGCACAAGTACCAGGTCGGCGAAATGGTTTACTTCACCTCGCCGACATTCGGCCGCGCCGCCGCCAGCGGCAGCTATACGGTGGTCAAGCTGCTGCCGTCGGAAGGCGACGACTACCAGTACCGGATCAAGAGTTCCGGCGAGGCGTTCGAGCGCGTCGCCAAGGAAAGCCAGCTCGATCGCGTCTGAGCCACGTCCATCGGCGCCGGACGCCCGCAATTCCGTCTCCGCCAACGACTAGAATGCGTGACCGAGGGCACGGGGCGCAGCCGACGTGGAGGACCGTATGCCGATTTACATCACGCAGGGCCGCTACACCCGCGAAGCCGTCAAGGGCATGATGATCAAGCCGGAAGACCGCGCCGATGCGGTCGGCCGCGTCATGGCCAAGGCCGGCGGCCGTCTGATCGGCTATTACCTCACTTTCGGCGAATACGATTTTCTGTGCATTGCCGAGGCGCCGAGTGAACTTCAGATGGCCGCCGTGCTGCTGGCGGCGGCCGGCGGCGGCGGCGTCACCGATCTGCGCACCACGGTGGCGATGACCTCGGTCGAGGCCAAGGGCGCCTTCGCGGCGGCGAGCGATCTGGCGCCCGGTTTCAAGTCGGCCGGAGGGACGTGACCGCTGCAAGGAATGAACAAAACCATCCCATCATCGGCCTGAACGAAAGCCCGTACGGAGGATTAATGCTCAAAATTCTGCGTTTTGTCGCGTTGGTGGTGTTGCCGGTGCTGCTGGCACTGCCGGCGTCGGCGGACACCTATCCGAGCCGCACGGTCAGGCTGATCGTGCCGTTCGGCGCCGGCGGGCCGGCCGACGTCTATGCGCGCGTCCTTGCCAAATATTTATCCGAGGAGACCAAGCAGTCCTTCGTGGTCGAAGATCGACCGGGCGCCGGCTCTTTGATCGGCACCGATGCGGTCGCCAAGTCGGCGCCCGACGGCTACACGCTGCTGGTCATGTCGAACACCCACACCACCAACGAGTCGTTGATGCCGAACAAGCCGTATCAACTGATGCGCGACTTTGTGCCGGTGGCGAGCATCAATTATTCCGACCTGATCATGGTGGTGCACCCTTCGGTGCCGGCCAAGACGGTGGCGGAATTCATCGCGCTGGCCAAGAAGGAGCCGGGCAAGCTCAATTACGCTTCCTCCGGTCCCGGCACGCCCTATCACATGGCCGGCGAGCTGTTCAAAGCGATGAGCCACACCGACATCGTGCATGTGCCGCACAAGGCCTCGGGCGATATGCGCAACAGCGTGCTGTCGGGCAACGTGCAGATGATGTTCGACGCCGTCACCGTGATGTCGCAACTGGCCAAGGCCGGCAAGGTGCGCGCGCTCGCCACCACCGGGGTCAAGCGCAATCCGCTCACGCCCGATCTGCCGACCGTCGGCGAGACGGTGCCCGGCTATGAGTCGACCATCTGGATCGGCCTGATGGCGCCCAAGGGCACGCCCAAGGAAGTCGTCACCTTGCTCAACGCTTCGATCAACAAGGTAATCAATCTGCCCGATGTGAAGGCCGCCTGGCTCAAGCAGGGCGCCATTCCGATGACGAAGACGCCGGAAGAATTCGACGCCTTTTTGCGCAAGGACATCGAAAAATGGGCCCACGTGGTAAAGGTGTCGGGGGCGAAAATTCAATGACGCATGATCCCGAAAAGCATGGGCTCAACCCCGACCGGGGATGGGGACCGGTTTTCGGAAAAGATCATGCGCAAGCAGGTAGCCCAATTGGCGGAGGCCTATGCCGACCGTTGCTGGCATGTCGCTGAACGGCCTGTTGTCGACCGCGCTGATGTTGGGCGCGCTGGCGGCGCTGCTGGCCGTACTGCTGGTGCTTGCGTCGATGCGGCCCGGTGTGGCGCGCCGGCTGCTGGTGCCGGCTGCCGTGCTGGTGATCTTCAGCTTCGGCATCATGGCCATTCTCGACCGCATGGTGCGGGATGAACATGGGGCCGAGCGCCGCGCGCTGGCGCAGCGCAGCGCGGAACTGACCGCCCGGGCGTTGGCGCCCGGCTCGACGCTCGCCTGCCTCGATGACGCCGCCGGCGAGGCGGTGGAGAATGCCTGCGAAAAGACGGTGTTCGCCGGACCGCAATCGACCGCCGCCGCGGTCGCCTATGTGGCGGCGCGGCTGAAGCTCTTGGCCGACGGGCTCACCTTCGCCCGTTATAGCGATCCCGATTACGCCGCGTCGCTTTCCGGTCTGCGCCGCGCCATCGAACTCGACCGCTTCGGCATCGCCGCCCATGTGCTGGCGGTGCGCGATGGCTGCAGCGCCGAGCGCTGCGCCGCGTTCGCGCTGCTCAAGGATGCCAGCGTGATCAAGGCCAATCTCAAGGCCCAGGTGTTCGACCAATACGTCTCGCGCTATGCCGCGGACTGGAACAAGTCCGAGCCTATGGCCAAGGCGCCGGCGCCGGTCGGCCAGCGCCGCGCCATCCAAGACCCCGCTGAGCAGCAAGTATAGTTTCCCGTCGGCCGCTTCGATCCCGCCGGTGAGCATCATGAATGCCGAGCCGCCGCTGCCAAAGGCGGCGACCGATGCGCAGGCCGCCCAACCGATACAGCCCGCCGCGCCGGGCAAGGCGGCCGTGCCGGTGCCGCCGAAACGGCCGCAGACGCCTGCGGCGCCGCCGCCGGCACGTTAGCGCGCATGATCCCGAAAAGCATGTCGTCGACCCCGATCGGGGATGGGTACCGGTTTTCGGATAGGATCACGTGCAAAATAATACGAACGTAAGCTGCAGCCGGGCCCATTCATGTTCAAATCCGTCCTGATCGCCAATCGCGGCGAAATCGCCTGCCGCATCGCCCGCACCGCCAAGCGGCTGGGGCTGCGCACCATCGCGGTCTATTCGCAAGCCGACGCGAATGCGCTGCATGTGCGCCTTTGCGATGAGGCGCACGCCATCGGCCCGGCGCCGGCGGCGCAAAGCTACCTGGTCATCGACAAGTTGATTGCGGTCGCCAAGGCCGCGCGCGCCGACTGCGTGCATCCGGGCTATGGCTTCCTGTCGGAGAACGCCGATTTCGCGCAAGCCTGCATCGATGCCGGCCTCGCCTTTGTTGGTCCAAAGCCGGCCGCGATCCGCGCCATGGGCCTGAAAAGCAGCGCCAAGGCGCTGATGGAGAAGGCCGGCGTGCCGGTAGTGCCCGGCTATCACGGCGACATGCAGGACGGGAAATTCTTCAGCCCGCAAGGCCTACGAGATCGGCTATCCGGTGCTGATCAAGGCGGTGGCCGGCGGCGGCGGCAAGGGCATGCGCCGGGTCGACCGCCATGCCGATTTCGACACGGCGCTCGCCGCCGCCCAGCGCGAGGCAAAATCCGCCTTCGGCGACGAGCGCGTGCTGATCGAGAAATATGTCACCGCGCCGCGCCATATCGAGATGCAGATTTTCGCCGACCGCCACGGCAACGCCATCCATCTCAACGAACGCGATTGTTCCCTGCAGCGCCGCCACCAGAAAGTGATCGAGGAGGCGCCGGCGCCAGGCATGAGCGCGGCGTTGCGCGCGGCCATGGGCGAAGCCGCGGTCGCCGCCGCCAAGGCCGCCGGCTACGAAGGCGCCGGCACCGTCGAGTTCATCGCCGACGGCGCCGGCGGGCTGAAAGAGGGCGGCTTCTGGTTCATGGAGATGAACACGCGGCTGCAAGTCGAGCACCCAGTGACCGAAGCGATTACCGGCCTCGACCTGGTCGAATGGCAGTTCCGTATCGCGGCGGGCGAAAAGCTGCCGCTCACGCAAGGCGAGGTGCCGCTCGGCGGCCACGCCGTGGAGGCGCGGCTTTATGCCGAAGACCCCGAGCGCGGTTTCCTGCCCTCGACCGGCAAGCTGCTGGCGCTGCAATTTCCGCAAGGCGACGGTTTGCGCGTCGATACCGGCGTCGAAGCGGGCAGCGAGGTGACGCCGTTCTACGATCCGATGATCGCCAAGCTGATCGCGCACGGCAACACACGCAACGAGGCGCTCGACCGGCTGGCCGGCGCGCTCGACCACACGGTCGTCATAGGCCCGCGCAGCAATGCCGGCTTCCTGGCCGCGCTTTGCCGCGCCGATGGGTTCCGCAACGGCGACTTCGACACCGGCTTCATCGACCGCCATGGCGCGGAGCTCGGTGCCGCCCCGCAAGCGCTCGACCGCGCCGCCGCCGCGCTCGGCGCGCAGAAGCTCATCGAGCGCGAATGCGCGCGGATCGCCGCATCGGTTGCAGCCGAGCCGGACGCGCCGCCGTCGCCCTGGGACAGCGGCGACGCCTTTCAGCTCTCCGGCGCGCGCCGTCTCGCCTTGCCGATTCTCGCCGAGGGTGAGAGCGTGGTGGCGCAGGTTGCCTACGGGCCCGGCGGCGCAAAAATCGCCGTCGACGGCATCGCGCCGGCGACCGACGCGGTGGCGGTCGAGGCGGGCGATGCCGTCTATGTGCTGCGCCACGGCCGCCAGACCAAGGTGACTTTACGCGATCTTGCCCTCGACGAAGCCGGGGATGGTGGTTCCGGTGGGCTGGTGCGTGCGCCCATGCATGGCAAGGTGCTCAGCGTTTTGGTGGAGCAGGGCGAGCGCGTCACGCGCGGCCAGCGCCTCGCCATCATCGAGGCGATGAAGATGGAACACACGCTGCACGCGCCGATCGAGGGCACCGTCGCCGAGATCGCCGTGACCGCCGATGCGCAGGTGGCCGAGGGCGCCAAACTGATGGTAATCGCGCCGCTGCAAGCGCTGCCGCAAGAATAAGGCGCGCACCGGACACGGCCGGTGTCCCATTTTGCGCCAATAATTTCCCTTTTTGCGCCCCAATTCGGCCCCGAACGCCTGATGGTTATGGCCGTCGGGGGCGGTTGCATATTGGTGGAAAATTTCGATGAATCGCTCGCTTGCTTTCGCCATGGCCGCTGCCTGTCTCGCCGCAAGCGGGCTCCCCGCGCGGGCCGCCGACATGCCGCGCGCCAAACCGTTTCCTTACTACAAGGCGCCGGCGGAAACGCCGTTCGACTGGACCGGGTTCTACTTCGGCGTCAACGGCGGCTATGGCTGGGGCCGATCGAGTTGGAGCGATCCGGCGTTCGGCGCCGATTCCGGAAGTTTCAACACCTCCGGCGGATTGCTCGGCGGCCAGCTCGGCTATAATTGGCAGACCGGTCTCATCGTGCTCGGTATCGAAACCGACGCCGACTGGACCAATATCAAAGGCAGCACGGCCGGCCTCGGCGGCGTCTGTGCGGCCGACGGCGCCGGCTTGTGTCAGACCCAGCAGGATTGGTTCGGCACCACGCGCGCACGCATCGGCTACGCCTTCGGCCGGTTCATGCCCTATGTCACCGGCGGCGCCGCTTACGGCGACATCAAAGCCTCGGAATCGACCGGCAACGCGACGCAGACCAGATTTGGCTGGAGCGCCGGCGGCGGCGTGGAATATTCGCTCAATCGCAATTGGAGCGCCAAGGCCGAATATCTCCACCTCGATCTCGGCACCGCGAGTCTATTCAGCGCGGCGTCCGGTGCATCCACGCTGTCGGTGCCCGTCACCAACGATCTGGTGCGGGCCGGCATCAATTATCATTGGTGAGTTGATCAGCTCATATGCGGTCCCGGTCCGCCGGCCGCCTCGAGCACGGCCGCGCGCCATTCGCGCTTGATCGGCAGGATCGGCGGCATCGGCGCGACGTCGGGCTGCGGCGTCGGCGCCGCGATGGAATCGATCTTCTCGGTCTGCGAGCCGCGCCGCATGAATAGATTGTAGATCGTCCATTGCGCGCGATGCCGCTTGCCGAGCAGCGGGAAGCGGCTGGCGATCGACGACGTCGAATAGAATTTGCCGTAGGCGCGGCTTTGCCCGATGCGCAGTTCGTCGCCCGACATCTGCGCCGGTCGGTAGACCACGTGGCCCTGGTCGTACATCGTCCAGTCGAAGGAGACGATGCGGTTCTCCTTTTTCATCTCGTACCAGGTGAGGGTGCCGGGGTAGGGCGTCAGCGTCGAATAGGCGCAGGCGTCGTAATTGGCGGCGATGTTGAAGTCGACGGTTTCGTCGAACACCGAGGTGTCGTCGCCGTCGAAGCCGAACATGAACAGGCCGAACACCATGATGCCGTAGGAGTGCACCTTCTCCACCAGCGCGGCGAAGGTCTCCGGCCGGTTGACGTGCTTATGCACGCTTTTCAACGTCGCGCGCGAAATCGATTCAAAGCCGATGCTCAGAAGCGTGCAGCCGCTCTCGGCCGCGAGCTCGAGCATGCGGTCGTCCTGCGCCAGCTTCGATGTGACGCCGGCCTGCCATTGGATGCCGCGGCCCTTCAAGGCGCGCATCACTTCCTTCGGCCGCTCGGGCGTGCCGAAAAAATCGGCGTCGTTGATCGAGATGACGCGCGACCCGCAGTTCTCCATCTCGTTGATCACTTCGTCGACCGGCCGGTAGCGGAATTTCAGCCCGTTCATCAGCGGCTCGGCGCAGAACGTGCAGCCTTGATGGCAGCCGCGCGAGGTCTGCACGAAAGTCTTGTTCACATAGCGGTGCTTCTTGAGCAGGTCGTAGCGCGGCATCGGCACGCCGACCATCGGATGCAGCGTGTCCGACTTGTAGGTGCCGCGCATCGACCCGTCCTTGAGATCGTCGAGCAGTTTGTCGATCACCAGTTCGACTTCGCCGATGACGACGGCGTCGGCATGCTTGAGCGCCTCCTGCGGCATGAAGCTCGGATGCACGCCGCCCATCACCACGGGCACGCCCTTGGCGCGGAACTTGTCGGCGATCTCGTAGCCGCGGTTGACGTAACTCGTCATCGCGGAAATGCCGACCAGATCCGCCTGCAAGTCGAAGTCGATCGTTTCGATATTTTCGTCGGTCAGGACCACTTCGTACTGGTCGCGCGGGATGACCGCGGCAACCGCAAGCAATCCGGCAAGCGGGGAATAGAGCGCCCGATTCAAGTACAGCGGACGGGTGGTCAGCGAATCGGTCTTGGGATTGATGAGGTGAATGACGCGCGTGCGCATCAAGTTGTCCTCCGACGGTGGCTACCCCAGCAACGGATGCAATGATATCACGAATAAGAAAGTTCCGCCGCCCCCGGCAAATATTTCGTCTCGGCAGCGAAACGGGCGTGAACAATGGCCGCTGATGGCTTCCTAACAGGCCGGCTGCGCGCTATTGAGGGGCCGGTTTTAAGCGTTTTCGGCCCGGTTGGAAGTCCGTAATGCCGCTTCATCTCATCAAGCTATGCGTCGGCTGCGATTCGGTCGCCGACCTGGAAGACTGGATCAAGCAGAAACTCAAAGAGAAAAAGCGGCGCCGGCAGAAGCCCGAGCACATTCACACCACCCGCATGGTGCCCAAGCGCGCCGCGGAACTGACCGCCGGCGGCTCGCTCTATTGGGTCATCCGCGGCCAGATCAGCTGCCGCGAGCGCATACTCGACATTAGGCCGTTCACCGACAAGGACGGCATCGGTCGCTGCCGCGTGGTGCTCGACGGCAAGGTCGTGCTGGTCGAGCCGCGCCCGCGCGCGGCCTTCCAGGGCTGGCGCTATCTCGAAGCCAAGGACGCGCCGCGCGATCTTTCGCGTGCCGCACCGGGCGCTGCCTCGATGCCCGAGCAAATGCGGCGCGAATTGCGCGAGCTGGGGCTGCTGTAATTCGGCTATCGGCGGCTCTTGACTATATTCCTATCGTGATTATAGTGCTGTCCGTCCGGTCCGCCGCGGGCGCTTCATGAGGCGTCATGGCGGGGGCTGGACGCGGTGCGCCGACAATGCGCATCGCAGTCGGGCTTGCGCCACTTGCGCGCAGGCTTGACGGATGGAGCGCCAAGGGGGGCGCAGCCCGCTTCGCCAAGCGGGCGCGCGCCTCGCCAAGGCGCGCGGCGGGTTGCGCCAAACCCGCCAAAAGGGGGCGTCGCCTGCCCCCGGGCGCCCCTCTCGGCGCTCCATTCCCCGTGCGGGGAACGGAAAACGAGACGCCGGCGTGTCCCGCGCCGTAAAGAATAGGGACGGCGGAGCGTTGGCTTTTCCCCGTCATTTCAGGGCGCACCGAAGGCGCGAACCCGGAATGACCGGAAGCTCACACTCCCACATTGTCGATCAGCCGCGTCTTGCCGATTTTTGCGGCAACCAGCAGCCGGATCGGCCCGTCTTTGCGCGACGCGATAGGCGTCAGCGTCAGCGCATGGCGCGCTTCCAGGTAATCGAGCGCAAAACCCGCGCGTCCGATTTCTGCGCGGCCTTGTTCCAGCACCATTTCGATCGGCTCGCCCTTTTTGATGCGCGCGGCGCTTGCCTTAAGCACGCGATAAAGCGTCGGCGCTACGGCGCGCTCGCCTTCCGAAAGATAGGCGTTGCGCGAGGACAGCGCCAAGCCGTCGCTCTCGCGCACGGTCGGCACGCCGATCACCTTGAGCGGCAGATCGAGATCCTTCGCCATCTGGGTGACCATGCGCAGTTGCTGGTAGTCCTTTTCGCCGAACATGGCGAAATCGGGCGCAACTTGCGTGAATAGCTTGGTCACCACGGTGGCGACGCCGCCGAAGAAATGCGGGCGGAACTTGTCCTCCAGGGCGGCCTTGGCGGCGCCTTGCGGTTCGATCCGGGTCGCGAAGCCTTCCGGATACATCGCCGCGGCCGACGGTGCCCAGACCAGGTCGGCCTTGGCCGCGGCGAGGGCCTTGAGATCGGCGGCAAAGCCGCGCGGATAGCTGCCGAAGTCCTCATGCGGCGCGAACTGCGTCGGATTGACGAAAATCGAGACCACCACGCGGCGGGCGCGCCGATGCGCCTGCTCGACCAGCGCCAAATGGCCGCGGTGCAGGGCGCCCATGGTCGGTACCAGGGCGATCCGTTGGCCGGCCTGCCGGAATGGCATCAAGGCGCGGCGAAGCGAGGAAACCGTACGTGCGATGGTCGGACGGTTTGCCATGTTTAGCGGCCTTGTCGGCTGAATGTCATAAAACAGGGCTAGCCCATAGCAAAACGCCACCGGTCCGGCCACGCGGGGATCGGCAAAATCATAACGAGCTTGACGGCGGCGCGGTAATAATTCGAGAATTGAACGCCCCGGGGGGCGTCATGTTAGTGCAGCCGATCGAGCAGGCTCGTCAGTCCGCTCACGTGGTCGTTCTCGGCAACGAGAAGGGCGGGTCGGGTAAGTCGACGACCGCTCTGCACATCGCGGTCGCGTTGCTCAAGGCCGGCCAGCGCGTGGCGACCATCGATCTCGACAGCCGGCAGAAAAGTTTCACCCACTACATCGAGAACCGCCGCGCCTGGAGCGACCGCGCGCGCGTCAAGCTCGATCTGCCGACGCATTACTGCATCGCGCGCGCCGAAAGCAATTCGCTGCAGGCCAATGAGGCGGAGGAATTCACCGCCTTCTCGAAGGCGGTCAGCGCGATCGAGCACAGCCACGACGTGGTGGTGATCGATACCCCCGGCAGCGACACCTATCTGATGCGGCTCGCCCATTCGATGGCCGATACGCTGGTCACGCCGCTCAACGACAGCTTTGTCGATTTCGACGTGCTCGCCACTCTCGATCCGACCAATTTTGGCGTCACCGGGGAAAGCCACTACGCCGAGATGGTGCGCGAGGCACGCCGCCAGCGCCGCCTGGTCGACGGCCAACTGACCGACTGGATCATGGTGCGCAATCGTCTGTCCAGCCTCGGCTCGCGCAACAAGAAACTGGTCGGCGAGGGCCTGATAGAATTGTCCAAGCGCATGGGCTTCCGCTGCGTGGACGGCATCGCCGAGCGCGTGGTGTATCGCGAATTCTTCCCGCGCGGCCTCACCGCGTTCGACGATCTCGACGAGGCCACCCTCGGCACGCGCCCGAGCCTGTCGCATCTGACGGCGCGCGAGGAAGTGATCGCGCTGCTCAATGCGCTGCGCCTGCCATTGTCGGAGAACGGCAAGCGGCGGGCCGCCGCCCGCGCCGAATGGTATTCGGTCATGGACCAACCGCTGCAGGTCCACGACGTCATCGGGTAGTGCACGCCGGCCATTGCAAGCTGGACCGAAGGTCGCCACCTTTAGGGGGCGGCGCGAATTCGGTGTAGAATCCCCAAGATGAGCAAGGACCCTTCCCAGCAAACCCCGGCGCCGGCCTCCTCGCGGCCGGAAATCGCCGAATTTATAGAGCGCGTGCGCGCGCTCGGTCCCGCCGCCGCCGGCGGCAAGCGCGGGCGGCTGATTTTCGCGCTCGACGCCACCATGAGCCGGCAGCCGACCTGGGATTCCGCCTGCGCTTTGCAGGCCGACATGTTCCGTGAAGCCGCAAAAGCCGGCGGGCTCGATATCCAGCTCGTCTATTTCCGCGGGCTTGGCGAATGCCGCGCCTCCGGCTGGGTCGCTGGAGCCGAGAAGCTCGCCGCGCTGATGTCGCGCATCGATTGCCGCGGCGGTCACACCCAGATCGGCAGGGTACTGAGCCACGCGCGGCAGGAGTATGCCAAGCAGCGCTTGCAGGCGATGGTCTTCGTCGGCGATGCCATGGAGGAGAAGATCGACGATCTGTGCAAGGCGGCCGGCGAGCTTGGCCTGCTCGGCGTGCCGGTGTTCATGTTCCAGGAGGGCAACGACGCAATCGCCGAGAACGCCTATCGCGAGATCGCCCGGCTGTCCCGCGGCGCCTATTGCCGTTTCGATACCGGCGCGGCGCACCAGCTCGGCGAATTGCTGCGCGCGGTCGCGGCCTATGCCGCCGGCGGCATCAAGGCGCTCGCCGACCTGTCGGCCCGGCGCTCGGACGGCGCGCGCAAGCTGCTGGCGCAGCTTCGCGCATGATCGCAAGCCAATGAGCCTTTAGCCATGCCGGAGATCATTTTCGGCGTCCTAGTGCTGGCGATCGCGCTATGGGTGCTCGGCATCATCTCGAAAGTCGACCCGAAGGTCGCCGCGCGGGTGCTCAAAGCCTCCGGCGGCATCCTGGCGATCGGTTTTGCCGCCTTTCTTGGTCTGCGCGGGGAGGTCGGCGTCGCCATTCCGCTTGGCATATTCGGGCTCGGGCTGCTCGGCTGGATCCCCTTCGGGCCGGCGGGCTTTTCCCAGCGCACCCAGAAGCGCGCGGGGCAAACCTCGCATGTGCGCTCGGCCTATCTCGAAATGGAGCTCGATCACGACAGCGGCGCGATGCGCGGCCGCATCGTCGCCGGCCGCCATCAGGGCACGGCGCTCGAGCAGATCGACGTTAAGACGCTGGCCGGAATGCTTGACGAGATGGACGAAGAAAGCCGCGCGCTACTGGTGGCGTATCTTGACCGCCGGGATCCCAGCTGGAGTGAACACGCGCAAGGACACGCGGCAGCGGGGCGGGCTGCTGCGGGAAGCGGCAAAATGACGGAACAGGAGGCCTATCAGATCCTTGGCGTTGAGCCGGGTGCGAGCGCCGACGCCATCGCGCGCGCGCACCGCACGCTCATGAAGAAACTGCATCCCGACCAAGGCGGGTCGACGTATCTGGCCGCCCGCATCAACGAAGCCAAGGAAATCCTTTTTCGCCGTCATCGCTGAGGTACTCCTTACGCAACACCATCAGCGGCTCCTGGGTATCGGCACATCCCTGTCAATTGTTTTTTGTATTCAGTTCCTCAGCAGCATGCATGGAATATCGCTGCGTCTGAGGTGCTTGCAGGCGGCTTCCGCCCGATCTTTGTCCAAGCCGGCAAAGCGCGCGCGATAGAGCGGCTTGTCGCCCTTCGCGATCCGTTCGGTGAACGGGTTGGCTTGGCCGAGCTGGTCCTTGGCCTTGCCTTGCGCCGCGACCAGGCGCTGCTTGGCTTCGGTCTCTTCGGGGAAAGCGCCGACCTGGATCATCCAGCCGCCGCGCGCCTTGGCGGCGGGCGCCGCTATTGCGGCCGTGACAGGTACGCTGTCAGTCGCCGAGGCAAGCTTGGCCGGCAGCACGCCGAGTACGCCCGGTTTTGCACCGGGCGAAGGCGGCGATTCTCGTTTCACATTGACGGTCGTAACCTTCGTGGGGCCCGATACCGTCACGAGCTTGCGGTCATTCGCCAGCGGCGGCGACAGCGACGCGGTGTGCATGGCGCCGGTCTGCACCGTGAAAGTCTTCACCGGATTGGGCTTTATCGGTTCGGTGGAACCGGGCGTCGGCTCGGCGCGATGCGGCGGGGGCAATGCCGAAGCGACTTTTATATCCTTGACTTCCATGCTGCTCTTGGTACGCGCCTCGGCGGTCTGCCAGCCCTCGACGACCGGCGGCGCGCTGCGTTTGACGGCGGCGATATTGATATTGTTGTCGAGCAAGCTGATGACGCGCGCGTCGCGCGCCGCCGCCGTACGTCCGCCGAACACCACGGCCAATATATGGCGCGGACCACGGCGCATCGAGACGATGATGTTGAAGCCGGAGTCGTGAATATAGCCGGTCTTCATGCCGTCGACGCCGGGGACGCGGCCGAGCAGGTGGTTGTGGTTGCGCATCTCCTTGCCGCGGTACTCGAACGTGCGGGTCGCGAAATAGTGGTAATATTGCGGAAAGCGATCCTGGATGGCGCGGCCGAGAATGGCGATGTCGCGCGCCGTGGTGATCTGATCGTCATTGGGCAGGCCGGACGCGTCGCGATAGACGGTGTGCATCATGCCGAGCGCCCGCGCCTTGGCGGTCATCTGCTTGGCGAAGTTCTCTTCGCTGCCGCCCAGCGCCTCGGCGACGACCACCGCCACGTCGTTGGCCGATTTGGTCACGATGGCCCGGATCGCGGTTTCTACCCTGATGGTCTGGCCCGGCTCCAGACCGAGCTTGGACGGCGCCTGCACGGCGGCATGGGCCGAGACCGGCAGTTCGCTCGACATCTTGATCTTGCCCGCCTCCAGCCGCTCGAACAGCAGGTAGAGCGTCATGATCTTGGTCAGCGAGGCCGGATGGCGCGGACTGTCGGCGTTGGTTGCCTGCAATACCGCGCCGGAATTGGCGTCCACCACAATCGAGGAATAGGACGGCTCGTAGCTTTCGACGGTGGCCGCGTGGTGGTGCCGGTGGCGTCGTCCGCGGGCATCGGCGTTTGTGGTGATGGCGGCAACGGCCAAGAGGGTTGCCAAGCCGAGGACGCTCCAACGGAGACAGCGTTGGACAAAGGCTCCCGCACGCAACATCCACTCTCCCCAACCCCGTTTTCAGGCGGACTTGAGACCCGCCAAATCAGGCCAATTTATAGCGCCCCCGCGCCGCCATAAATTTCGACCGTAGGGGATCACGGTTTACAAATAATTAAGACAATCTGCTGAATTTTAAGGCATTTTTCGCACTGCAAAATAATTCTTGACTTTATTGTGCAGTGCGGTATAAGTCTAATCCATTCCCGGATAGGCCGGGGTTTAGAGATCAGTACATTGGCGCCGCTGTGCGGCCGGGAAGGGATCAAATGGTCAAGAATCTAGAGGACCTCCAGCAGGTCGGGAAAGAGAACGTCGATATCGCCCTGAAATCCATGGGCGTGCTGTCGAAGGGCTCACAGGCCATCGCGGCCGAAGTCGCCGACTACTCGAAGAAGGCTTTCGAAGACGGCACCGCCGCGCTGGAAAAGCTGTTCGGCGTGAAGTCGTTCGAGAAAGCGATCGAAGTGCAGACCGAATACGCCAAGACCGCCTATGAGGGCTTCGTGGCCAAGGCTTCGAAGATCGGCGAGCTCTATGCCGATCTGGCCAAGGAAACCTACAAGCCGTTCGAAAGCCTGATGGCGAAGGCGAAGTAATTCGCGTCGCGTTAAGTTGTTGAGTCCCGTCGCGTAGCGTTGCGTAAGCGTCAAAGATAAAGCCCGGCTCGGTTGGCCGGGCTTTTTGTTTGTGGTACCAGGTGGCGAAATCTTACTTGGCGACGCGCAATTGGCTCAGATCGGTGCCGATCTGGGTGAACACGCTCAGGATCTGGTTTGAAGATGTCAGCAGGTAGAACTTGCCTGAGTCCAGGATACTTGCGCTGCCGGCGCAGTTCTGTAGCAGCGTCGATGTCGGATCGCCTTCGGTGTTGACCTGGATGGTGTAGAGCGTGATACCGGCAGCGTTGATGTTATTGCAGGTAAGCTGTTGTCGTGCGTCGATCGAGCTCTGGCTGGAGTACCAGCGGTCCTGGGTGTTCAAGCCATCGGTCAACAGGATGATGACCTGCGTATAGGTGTAGTTCGGATCCATCGCCGGCGCGGTGAACGGCCCGCCGCCGACCAGAGACATCCAGCCGAGCTCCAGTCCGATCGCCTGGTTTGTGTTGCCAGCCGGCGACATGTTGTTGACCAACGAGCTCATCGACGACCAGTTGTAGTTCAACCCCATCACCGCTTGCGGGCAGGAGCCATATTGCTCGGCCGCATATAAGGATGAGTTCTGTGTGACGCTCGGCTGCACGACGTTGGTGTCGTAGTTGTTTATCGTGTCCGGCGTGGTCGGATTGCCGCGATCCATGACGCAGCCGTTCCAGGTGTTGTGGTTTTTGGGTGTCCAGGTGGCCGCGCTCCAGACGCCGGCCGTCCACGTGGCGGCCGTCCAGACGCCGGCGGTCCACGTCCCATAGCCCCACGTTCCCCATTGTTTTGGCAGTTTGATTTCGACGTGTATTGCGATTTGGAGCAGGCCTTCGTGCCGGTGCAGCTGCTCTGGCTCGTCTCAGCAGCATTCGAGCAGGTGCCCGCGCCGGTGCAGCTGCTCTGGCTGGTCTTGCCCGAAATCGAGCAGGTGCCGGCGGCCGTGCAGCTACTCTGGCTGCTGTAGCCCGACAGCGAGCAAGTACCGGCGCCGGTGCAGCTGCTCTGGCTGCTGTAGCCGGAAATCGAGCAGGACGACTTCGCGACGCATGCGCTCCGGGTCGAGTAGTTCCCGGTGCTGCAGGATCCGTTGTTGGCATCCCAGGAATTATTGTCGGAGAGCGTCGGATCTTGCGCCGCGGTGCCCCAATAAATGTAATTCGAATTCCAGTTGGCGGCGCCGAGATTGACGTCCTTCACGAACGGAACGATCGAGACATAGACGTCGCCATTGGTGCTGGCGGCGTTTTGCAATTGAGTCAGCAGACTGTTAGTCGCCGATTTAAGCGCCGTGATCTTTCCGCTGTCGGCCATCGATCCGGTATTGTCGAGCACCAGCGCCACGCGCAGCCGGTTGGAACCCCACTTGGCGGTGGACGAGCCGCCCACCGAGATGGTGTTGTATCCGATGACGCCAAGAAGGCTGGTGGGGACGTTGGCGCTGCCGCTGATGACCACGGCGCTTCCGCCGGTCGTGCTGTAGTTGGCGGTAATCGTGATATTCCCGGCGTCCGGCCGCGTGAACAAGGCCGCGAAATAGCTTTGGGCGTTCGCTTGCAGTTGCGCGGGGGTGTCGGTGGCCGCTTCCTTCGCGATCATCAGCGCGGTGGCGTCGAGCGCGGCCTGCATCGCGGTCTGCACCGAATTTGCACGACTATAATCGACGGCGAAACCGACGCCGGCGATGATGGGCAACGTGGTCAACGCAAAGGTAATCGCGACATTGCCCGCTTGCGCGACGCGAAACGCGCGCAGGGCGCTGCGGAATTTCGTCCAGGCCAACATCATGACTGATCACCGAAAACGGTTGAATTCGCGTACATTCATAGGCCCCGGTATTAAAGGGCTGGTGTATCGACACGCCGGAAATCCTTAGCGCGCGGTAATCGTTAAGCGGGCAAATCGACCGCTTCGTGCGTTCGATCAATGACTTGGATGGTTAACGCCCTCTGCCGTGGATGCCGCGAATGCCGAATAGTTCTTATAGGGTGTCGTTAACGATTGGTTGGCGCGGCTGCCCGGAAACGCCGACTTTCTCGTCGCACGACGGCCGGCGCCGCGCCGCCTTTGAGGCGGAAATCGCCGCAACGGCGGCTACATCTCGAGCCGTAGATTGGACAGCGCGGTGCCGATCTGGCCGAACGTCGTGACGATCTGCACCGATGAGGTCAGCAGGAAGAACTTGCTGGCGTCGCTTGCACAGCCCTTCAGCAGCGTCGAGGTCGGGTCGTTGTCGGTGTTGACCTGTACCGTATAGATCGTGATGCCCGCGGCCTTGATGTTGTCGCAGGTTTTCTGTTGCCTGGCATCGATCGATGACGCGTTGCTGTACCAGCGGTCCTCGGTATTCAGACCGTCGCTCAGCAGAATGACGACCTGCTGATACTTGTAATTCGGATCCATGGCGGGAACGCTGAAGGGCGCAGCCGTCAGCGATTGCCAGCCCATCTGCAAGCCGATCGCCTGGTTGGTATTGCCGACCGGCTGCATGGCCGTGATCTTGTTGGACAGCGCGGTCCAGTCATTGGACAGCCCCATCAGCGACACTGGGCAGGAGGAATACTGTTCGGTCGGATAAAGTGTGCTGCCGGCGACCGGCGCATCGTTGGTGGTATCGAAATTCTGGTCGCGGTCGGTGACGCAGCCGTTCCAGGTGCTGTGGCTCGCCGGCGTCCAGACCTTGCTATGCGACAGGCAGCTGCTTTGGGTCGTGTAGTTCGAATTGCTGCACTTTCCGTTCACGGCTTCCCACAAATCCCAGCGCAGCCACGACGCACTCACGTTGCTGGGATCGACATTGACGTCCTTGTTGAACGGGATGATCGAAACATAGACATCATCGGGAGTTATGGCCGCGCTCTGCAGCTGCGTGAGAAGATTCTGCGACGCGGTCTTCAGCGCGGTCATCTTGTTGGAGCTCGCCATCGAACCGGTATTGTCGAGCACGAGCGCGACCCGCAGCCGCGTATTACCCCAGGTCGATGTCGTCGATGCGGTGATATTGATCGTATCGATGCCCAGGACGCTGAGAAAATTCGTTGGGATGGTGGCGCTGCCGTTGAGCACGAGTTGCGATCCGTTGGTCGATCGAATAGGCGGCAGTGACCGTGACATTCTTGGCGTTGGTGTTCGTAAACAGCGCATTGAAGTCGGTGGTCGCCGCGGCCTGCAGATCGGCGGCCGATTGCAGCGCCGCGGTATTCGAGAGCATGAGCGCGGTCGCATCGAGCGCGTTTTGAAACTGAGTGCGGGTGGCGTTCGCCTGCGTGTAATCGACCGCAGCGCCAACGGCGCCCATCAACGGAATGATCGCGATTCCGAACATGGGAGCAACGCTCCCTTGCCGGTTCTTCCAAAAACGCGTCAGCAGCATTGCGGTAACCCCCCTGTGGGCCGCTAAACGGCGATCGATAACGCCGTTGAAAGATGCCGGTACGGCCTTGAGATACCGTTGGAATGGCAGCGTGAATTTGGGGAAAAATCGCCTTGGATTGTCCGCAAGCCGCTTGTGATCGGGTAACCAATGGATATCTGTCCCGATGCGCCCGGAATCACCGGAATCGGCTTAGTTTGTCCCGGAGCGGGACAAAATCCCGGCTTGGCGTGACGCGGCGGCGGTCATTATGATGGGGCAAAGCGACGCGGGTGCGGCCGGGGATGCCGCCGTTCTGGAATGCTTCTTGCCTCGGTAAGGTCATGACGACGACTTTAATAAAGAGCTTTCTCGCCGACAGGGTGGCTGCCGCCTGGGACGGCGGCTGGTCGCGTGCCATGGCGGACGACGATCGCAAGCGGCGCAACGAACCGGGCGGCCCCGGCACCGCGGTCATCACCAAGACCAAGCCGCAGACCAAACGGCCGAGCCTCTACCGCGTGCTCATCCTCAACGACGACTACACGCCGATGGAATTCGTCGTGCACGTGCTGGAACGCTTCTTCGGCAAGGATCACGAGGCCGCGACACGCATTATGTTGCATGTGCATCACCACGGCATCGGCGAATGCGGGGTCTATACTTATGAGGTGGCGGAGACCAAAGTGACGCAGGTCATGGACTTTGCCAGAAAACATCAGCATCCTCTGCAATGCGTGATGGAAAAAAAGTGAGATTCGGGGAGGGGCGTTCAATACAAATGGGAATGGAAATCTGATGCCAACGTTCTCGCGCAGCCTCGAGCAGTCGCTTCACCGGGCGCTCGCCATCGCCAATGAGCGGCATCACGAATATGCGACCTTGGAGCATCTGCTGCTGGCGCTGATCGACGATCAAGACGCCTCCGCGGTCATGCGCGCCTGCAATGTCGACCTCGACAAGCTGCGCCGCAGTCTGATCGCCTATCTCGAATCGGAACTGGAAAACCTGATCACCGACGGCGCCGAGGACTCAAAGCCGACCGCCGGCTTCCAGCGCGTGATTCAGCGCGCGGTCATTCACGTGCAGTCCTCCGGCCGCGAGGAAGTGACCGGCGCCAACGTGCTGGTGGCGATCTTTGCCGAGCGCGAAAGTCACGCCGCCTATTTCCTGCAAGAGCAGGACATGACGCGCTACGACGCGGTCAATTACATCAGCCACGGCATCGCCAAGCGGCCGGGCCTCTCCGAGTCGCGCCCGGTGCGCGGCGCCGAGGAGGAGGCCGACACCAAGAGCGGCGACGAGCCGAAGAAGAAAGGCGACGCGCTCGATGCCTATTGCATCAACCTCAACAAGAAGGCCAAGGACGGCAAAATCGATCCGCTGATCGGCCGCGACGCCGAGATCAACCGCACGATCCAGGTGCTCTGCCGCCGGCAGAAGAACAATCCGCTGTTCGTCGGCGATGCCGGCGTCGGCAAGACCGCGATCGCGGAAGGGCTGGCGCGCCGCATCGTGCATGGCGAGGTGCCGGACGTGCTCAAAGGCGCCACCGTGTTTGCGCTCGACATGGGCACGCTGCTCGCCGGCACGCGCTACCGCGGCGACTTCGAGGAGCGGCTCAAGCAGGTGATCAAGGAGATCGAGGCCTATCCGGGCGCGATCATGTTCATCGACGAGATCCATACCGTGATCGGCGCCGGCGCCACTTCCGGCGGCGCGATGGACGCCTCCAATCTGCTCAAGCCGGCGCTCGCGTCGGGCACCATCCGCTGCATCGGTTCGACAACGTATAAAGAGTACCGTCAGTACTTTGAGAAGGACCGCGCGCTCGTCCGCCGCTTCCAGAAGATCGACGTCAACGAGCCCTCGGTTGAGGACGCAATCGAGATCATGCGCGGCCTCAAGCCGTATTTCGAGGAATACCACAAGCTCAAATACACCAACGAGGCGATCAAGGCGGCGGTCGAACTATCGTCACGCTACATCCACGACCGCAAGCTGCCGGACAAGGCGATCGACGTGATCGACGAATCCGGCGCGGCGCAGATGCTGTTGCCCGAAAGCCGGCGCAAGAAAACCATCGGCATCAAGGAGATCGAAACCACCATCGCCACCATGGCGCGGATTCCGCCCAAGACCGTGTCGAAGGACGACGCCGAGGTGCTGCAGCATCTCGAGCAGACGCTCAAGACCGTAGTCTATGGCCAGGACAAGGCGATCGATTCGCTGTCTGCCTCGATCAAGCTGGCGCGCGCCGGCTTGCGCGAACCGGAAAAGCCGATCGGCTGCTATCTGTTCTCCGGCCCGACCGGCGTCGGCAAGACCGAGGTCGCCAAGCAATTGGCCGCAGCCCTCGGCGTCGAGCTGATCCGCTTCGACATGTCGGAATACATGGAGCGACACACGGTGTCGCGCTTGATCGGCGCGCCGCCCGGCTACGTCGGCTTCGACCAGGGCGGGTTGCTCACCGACGGCGTCGACCAGCATCCGCATTGCGTTCTGCTGCTCGACGAGATCGAGAAAGCGCATCCCGACCTGTTCAACGTGCTGTTGCAGGTCATGGATCACGGCAAGCTGACCGATCACAACGGCAAGCAGGTCGACTTCCGCAACGTGATCCTGATCATGACCACGAACGCCGGCGCCTCCGAGATGGCCAAATCGGCTTTCGGCTTTACCCGCAGCAAGCGCGAGGGCGACGACCACGAGGCGATCAACCGGATGTTCACACCCGAGTTCCGCAACCGGCTCGATGCCACCATCACTTTCGCGCACCTGTCGCAGGAGATCATCGCCAAGGTTGTCGAGAAGTTCGTGCTCCAGCTCGAGGCGCAGCTCGGCGACCGCAACGTCACCATCGAATTGTCCGAAGAGGCGGCGCGCTGGCTGATCGCCAACGGCTATGACGAATTGATGGGCGCGCGTCCGATGGCGCGCGTGATCCAGGAGCACATCAAGAAGCCGCTCGCCGACGAAGTGCTCTTTGGGCATCTGAAGGGTGGCGGCCACGTGCGCGTCATCGTCACCAAGGACGAAGACGGGCGCGACAAGCTCGGCTTCGAATTCCTCGACGGACCGGTCACGCCGAAGCCGGAAAAGCTGCCGGCAGTGCGCCCCAAGGCCAAGCGCCGCTCCTCGCCGCGGCCGAGGGCGAAGCGCGGCTCGGTTCCGAAGGTGCCGCTGATCAAGGCGTAGGTTTAACCCGCCGCTCCAAAGACACCAGCCAAGGCCGGGCTTTGCACCCGGCCTTCGCATTTCGCAGGTGCCGCATGCGAGTGCGGGCGGTTGCGCGCGCGACGGCGCTATGAGACAGGAAAGCCGCCGCCCATGTCCACGCCCGGCTCCTTCAATTCCAACGCGGCCGCCTTCTTCGGCGGCCTGAAATCGGCGTGGACCTCGGTGTTCTTCCTGGTGCTGATGGGCACCTATGTCGGCATCGGCGCGCTCGCCCATGATTATGGTTTCGCGTCTTGGTGGCTCGCGTTGTCGTCCATGCTGGTATGGGCGGCGCCAGGACAAGTGATCCTGATTTCCTCGCTCGGCTTGGGCGCGCCGCCGATCGAGGGTGCGATCGCGGTAGGTTTGAGCGCGATCCGCCTGTTTCCCATGGTGGTGGCGCTGCTGCCGCTGTTGCGCGGGCCGGAGCACGCGCCTGCGCGACTTGCTGCTGCCGGCCCATTTCACGTCGGTGAGCATGTGGGTGGAATTCGCTGCGCCTGCTGCCGGGACTACCGCGCGAGCGGCGCATCGCTTTCTGCAACGGCCTGTCGGTCGGCTATCAAAGCACGGCGGTCACGTTCGGCTTTGTCGGCTATTACCTCGCGGCCGGGTTGCCGCCGCTGTTTGCGGGCGCGTTGCTGTTTCTCACGCCGATGTCGTTCTTGATCTCGACCGCGCGCAACGCCAAGGAAATGGTCGACCGGCTGGCGCTGGCGCTCGGCCTTATACTCGGCCCGCTGCTGACCTATTGGCACGTCGGGCTCGACCTGATGTGGACCGGCGTGGTCGGGGGCTCGCTCGCCTATAGCATTCACCGCCTGCGCCAGGCCGCCCGACGAACGCCGCTATGACCGAGCTGTGGCCTTATCTGTTGTTGATCTTGGTCGGCTTTCTGCCGAACGAGATGTGGCGCGTGCTCGGCCTGGTGCTGGCGCGCGGACTCAACGAGGATTCCGAAATCGTGGTGTGGTCGCGCGCGGTGGCGACCGCGATCCTTGCCGGCGTCATCGCCAAGCTGATCCTGTTTTCCGCCGGCGCGCTGGCGGGCATCCCACTCGCCGTCCGAGTGGCCGCCGCGATTTGCGGATTTCTGGCCTTCCTGGCGGTGAAGCGTTCGGTGTTCGCCGGCGTGCTGGCTGGCGAGGCAGTGCTACTGCTGGGCGGCTTTTTATTCGCCCATTAAGAGGGCTCATTAACCGGCGGCAATGGCGGCGGCGAGTTTCTTGGCGTTCTCGGCCAGCACGTCCGGCTTTTCTTTCTCGCTGGCCGGCGGCTTCATGGCAACGCCGGTCTTGCGCGGGATGACATGCACATGCAGGTGGAACACCACCTGTCCGCCGGCGCCCTCATTGAACTGTTGCACGGTGATGCCGTCGGCCGCGAAGGCCTTCATGGCGGCTTTGGCGACCTTTTGCGCCACCTTCATCACGTGCGCGAAATCGTCGGGGCTGACATCGAGGATATTGCGCGCCGGCGCCTTCGGCAGCACCAGCGTGTGACCGGGCGAGCGCGGCATGATGTCGAGATAGGCGAGCGCCTTGTCGTCCTCGTAGACCTTGTAGCAGGGCAATTCGCCGCGCAGGATCTTGGCGAAAATGTTGTTCGGATCGTAGCTCGGCATCAGCTTTCCCCTATCCATTGCCGGTCATTCCGAGGCGCGGGCGTCAGCCCGCGAACCCGGAATCCAGACACACGCACTGAGTTCGCTTCTGGATTCCGGGTCCGGCGCTTCGCGCCGTCCCGGAATGACAATGCTGACTCACTCCTGTTCGACCAAATCCTTGCGGAACGGCGCGGCCGCCGCAAGCTCTTCGCCGGCCGCCCGCACATAGGCCCGCTCGCGGGCGAGATACTCGGCCACCGCCCGCCGCAACGCCGGGTTGGCGATGAAATGCGCGGAATAGGTGGTTTTCGGCAGATAGCCGCGCGCCAGCTTGTGCTCGCCCTGGGCGCCGGCCTCGACGCGCATGAGCTTATGGGCGATCGCGTAGTCGATCGCCTGATAGTAGCACAGCTCGAAATGCAGGAACGGATGGTGCTCGATGGCGCCCCAGTTGCGCCCGTAGATCGCATCGCTCCCCAAGAAAATTGATGGCGCCGGCGATCCAGCGGCGGGCGCGGCGGGCCATCACCAGCAAAATGCGGTCGCGCATCTTTTCGCCGACGATCGAGAAGAATTCGCGGGTGAGATAGGGCCGGCCCCATTTGCGCGAGCCGGTGTCCATGTAGAAGGCGAAAAACGCGTCCCACACCGCTTCGGTGAGGTCGGAGCCGGTCAGCCACGCCACCTCGATGCCGGGCGCCAGCGCTTCCTTGCGCTCGCGGCGAATGGTCTTGCGCTTGCGCGAGGCGAGGCGGCCGAGGAAGTCGTCGAAGCTGGCGTAGCCGTCGATTTTCCCAATGGAATTGCTGGTCGGTGCGTTGCAGGAAGCCGCGCTCGCCGAGGAGGCGCCATTCCGGCTCGGTCAGGAAGGTGACGTGGGCCGACGACAGCTCGCTGGCGGTGGTGATCTCGACCAGGGCATCGGCAAGGCCGCCACGCACGGCTTGCGCCAGCGGACCGGGGCGGGCGAGCAGGCGAGGCCCGGTCACCGGGGTGAACGGCACCGCCACCTGCAGCTTGGGGTAATAGTCGCCGCCGGCGCGCTCGAAGGCCTCCGCCCAGCCATGGTCGAAGACATATTCGCCGCGCGAATGGCTTTTCACGTAGCAGGGTGCGGCGCCCAAAAGGGTGCCGTTGGCGGCTTCCGCCAGCAGGTGGCGCGGCTGCCAGCCACTGCGGCCGCCGACCGAAAACGAGGCTTCAAGCGATGACAGAAAATCATGTGTTATAAATGGGTTATCGACTTGTCCTCGTGTGGATAACCTTGGGGACGAGTTATCCTCAGATATTAGTTTAACTTCCGAGGCCAGAGCGCTTGCATCATTGGACCGCGCAGGCGTCCCAGTCCGCGGGCCGAACCTCGGCGAGCGATTGCGCGATGCGGATGCGGAGTTCGATGTCGGTCATTGGGGGTCTGTTACCCCGACTTTATGCCGGAAATCGTTCGAAGTTGATCATCCGTTCGGCCATGCCGGCCGGATACCCTCGAAGATGATCTGGTCGGCCCAGCGCGCCGCGCGCCGGCGGTCGTCCTCGCTGCGCACGGTCCAGGTCAGCAGCGGCAAGCGGAAGATCGTGCGCGCGATCAGCGGCGCCACCGCCGGCAGGTCCTTCACCCCGTAGGCGATGAATTGCGGGCGGGTGCGGGTGGCGTGCAGGAAGAACGCCATGCTGCGCTTTTCCGCCGCCGGAAAACGGTCCCATTCGCGCTCCGCATAATGACGCTCGGCGACCATGCCGCGCGTGAGCTGCGGCGCGATCCAGCGCACCACTTCGATCAAAGCAGGATCGAACGACATCACCGCCACCGGCCCGCGATAATTCGCCAGCACGTGCGCGGCGCGTTGCGCCAGCCGCTGGTCGCCGTCGAAATGGCTTTTGAGCTCCAACACCAAAGTGGCGCGGCCGGCCACGAAATCGCACAAGTCGCCGAGCGTCATGATGCGGTCGCTGGTCGTCTTGAAGCGCACCGCCTCGATCTCGGCCGCCGTCATATCGGCCAGTCGCGCGCTGCCCTCGGTGAGCCGGCCGAGCGCGTCGTCGTGGTGCACGAAGGCTTCGCCGTCGGCGCTGATCTGCAAATCGGTTTCGATCGAGTAGCCGCCGGCGATGGCCGCGCGGAAGGCGGAAGCGGTGCTCTCGATCACGCCGGCCGACGCGTCATGCAGGCCGCGATGGGCGATCGGCCGGGCGGTGAGCCAGTCGAGGCCGGGCAATTAGCTCACCTCGAACAGGCCTTCGACTTCAATCGCGGCATCGGCGGGCAGCGCCGAGACGCCGACAGTGGTGCGGGCGTGCCGGCCTTTGTCGCCGAACACTTCCACCATCAGATCGGAGGCGCCGTTCATCACTTTCGGCCCGTCGGTGAAGCCCGGCGCCGAATTGATGAAGCCGCCGAGCCGCACCACGCGGGCAACCTTGTCGAGATCGCCGAGCGCGCCCTTGAGCTGGGCCAGGAGGTTGACCGCGCAAGCGCGCGCCGCCTGCTGTCCGTCCTCGATCGAAACCGCGGCGCCGAGCTGACCCTTGGCGACCAGCTTGCCGTCGGCGCCAAAGCAGAGCTGGCCGGAGAGGATCAAAAGGTTGCCGCTGCGCACGAACGGTACATAATTCGCTATCGGACTGGCCGGCGTTGGCAGCGAAATTCCAAGACTTGCGAGCTTCTTTTCAACCGTTCCGGCCATGAAATCCTCCTGCTGGGTTACCCTGTCTTGGCCGATCGAAAGCCCCTGCGCAAGGACATGCAGTGCCCGTTGCCCGCCGCGGTGGCGGCCTCTATCTTGCCCTTATCTTGCATGATTCATCTCCCCGGACGCCGCCGTAACGCTATCGCCGGAAGGCCCGTACCGATGAAAACGCTTAAGGTCGCCAAATGGATGATCTTGCCGGTCCTGACCATCGGTCTTGCCGCTACGGCCCTTGACCGGCCGGCTGCGGCCGCAGCTTCCGCCGACGAGGTGTTTCTGGCGCCGCACCGGGCGATTTACGACCTCAAGCTGGCAAAAACGAGCGGTAGCCGCGGCGTCGAGGCAGTGCGCGGGCGCATCCTGTATGACTTTACCGGCAATGCCTGTGACGGCTATGAGTTGCAATTCCGCCAAGTGTCCGAGCTCGATTCGGGCGAGGGCAAGACCGCGCTCAGCGATCTGCGCTCCACCACCTGGGAGGCCGGCAATGCCAAGGCATTCCGCTTCAACTCGCAGAACCTGATCGACGACAAGCGGACCGATTCGGTCGACGGCCATGCCGACCGCAATGCCAAGACGGTCGCGGTCAGTTTGAGCAAGCCGAAGGAAACGACTTTCACGGTTCCGGTCGGTGCGGTGTTTCCGACCGAGCATATGCGGCGCATCATTATCGCCGCACGCGAAGGCAAGAGCATCCTGGAGTTTCCGGTCTATGACGGCTCGGAGACCGGCGAGAAGCTCTACAACACGCTCACCGTGATCGGTAAGGCGATCGCGCCGGGGGTAAAGCCGCCGGGCGATGCGGCTGCGAAAATCCCCGAACTGGCCAAGCTCACGCGCTGGCCCGTGACCATCAGCTATTTCGAGCAGGAAAATGCTAAGCAAGCGCAGACCGGCGAGCAAACGCCGGTCTATGCCATTTCCTTCGAGCTGTACGAGAACGGCATCTCGCGCGCGCTGGTGCTCGAATATTCCGATTTCACCATCAAGGGCGAAATGACGTCGCTGGAGCTGAAGAAGGTGAAGCCGTGCAAGTGAGAGCGCGGTAGCGCACGACTTTCCGCTCATGCCCGCGTAAGCGGGCATCCAGTTCTTTCAAAATCCTCGGTAAGTCCGACTAGGTCCCCACTTTCGCGGGGACGAGCGGATAGGCTACTCATCCTCCAGCGCCAGCCCCTTCACCACCGCATCGCGGCCGAATTTCGCGCGCAGGCGATCGACCGCCTATTCGGCCTCGGCCGTGCGCCGATCGATCAAGTCGGAGAGATCGTCGCCCGCGGCTTCCGTCAGATGACTGACGCCGATGCCGATCAGGCGGAACCGCGTCGCGCCAACCTCATGGGCCAGCAGGTCACGGCCGGCAGCGAAAATGCGCGCGGCAAGCTGGGTCGGGTGGCCGAGCGCACGCGCCCGCGTGCGGATTTTGAAGTCGGCGCTCTTGAGCTTCAAGGTCACGGTCGAGCCGGCCAGCGCATTGGCTTTCAACCGCGCCGAAACCTTCTCGGTCAACTCCCACAGCGTCTGTTCGAGCCGGCGGAATTCGCCGATGTCGCGCTCGAAGGTGGTTTCCGCCGAAATGCTTTTGGTGTCGCGTTGCGGATCGACGGCACGCATGTCGATCCCGCGCGCCAGATGCCAGAGCCGGGCGCCTTCTTCGCCGTAGCGGCGCATGAGGTCGTGCTGCTCGGCGCGCTGCAGGTCGGCGATCAGGCGATAGCCGTCGGCGGCAAGCTTGGCCGCGCTCACCGCGCCGACGCCATAGATGAAACCGACCGGCTTGGGCGCCAGAAACGCCGCGGCCTCGTCCTGCCCGAGCACGGCGAAGCCGCGCGGCTTGTCCAGGTCGGAAGCGATCTTGGCGAGGAACTTGTTGGCCGACAGTCCGATGGAAACCGTGATGCCGATGTCGCGCTCGACATCGCGCGCGAAACGCGCCAGCACGCGGGCCGCGCTCATGCCGTGCAGCCGCTCGGTGCCGGTCAAATCGAGAAAGGCTTCATCGATCGACAATGGCTCGACCAAAGGCGTGAGCGCCAGCATGGCGCGGCGCACCTCACGCCCGACCTTGCTGTATTTCGCCATGTTCGGCTTGACCACCGTGGCCTGCGGGCAGCGGCGCTTGGCCTCGAACATCGGCATCGCCGAGCGGATGCCGTAGGTGCGCGCGACATAGCAGGCGGCCGCGACCACGCCGCGCTTGCCGCCGCCGACGATCACCGGCTGGTCGACGAGCGAGGGGTCATCGCGTTTTTCGATCGTGGCGTAAAAGGCGTCGCAATCGACATGCGCGATGGTGAGCTTGTCGAGCTCGGCGTGGCGCGCAAGCCGCGGCGAGCGGCAGGCCGGACAGCGCGTCGCGGCGTCCGGCGCATCCGCCAAACAATCGCGGCAGAAGCTCACGGTATCTCGCGCTCCCAGTGCCCGCCCAGCGCCGCCAGTGCCTTGCCGACATCGCCCGGATCGCGGCCGGTTTCGGCGGCAAAGGCCGACAGCAGGCGCTCGTCGCCGGCCAGATAGTCCAATACGCCGATCAGGAAGCCCGGCTCTTGGGCGGCGGCGCGAATCTGGGCAGGGCCGATGCCGGTGATCGCGAGGAAGCGCCCGAGCCGCTCGCCGTCCCCGGCAATGAAGGTAAGCGCCTGAACTGCAAGCCCTTCTGCCGCTTCTTGGGTTAACGAAGGCCCTAGTTTCATCGATCAAATTTGCCTTTCCGTAACATATCGGCACTACCGTGGCTCGATCATGCCCGACCGCGCGCGGCGTGGCGACGCCGAACGCGCCGGGTTGGGGTGGCACTGGGGACAAATGGGGCGGGGGACATGCCGAAGACCGTCCTGATCGTGGAGGACAACGAGCTGAATATGAAGCTCTTCCACGACCTCCTGGAAGCGCACGGCTACGAGACCGTCGGCACCCGCAACGGCATCGAGGCGCTCGATCTCGCGCGCAAGCACCGGCCCGACCTCATCCTGATGGACATCCAGCTGCCGGAGGTCTCCGGCCTCGAAGTCACCAAATGGCTCAAGGACGATCCCGAACTCAAAGCAATCCCCGTCGTGGCGGTCACCGCCTTCGCCATGAAGGGCGACGAGGAGCGCATCCGCGAGGGCGGCTGCGAGGCCTATCTCTCCAAGCCGATCTCGGTCGGCAAGTTCATCGAGACCGTCCGTCATTTCCTCGGGCCAGCCTGATGGTGCAGCCATGACCGCCCGCGTTCTCGTCGTCGACGATGTGCCCGCCAACGTGAAGCTGCTGGAAGCGCGGCTGACGGCCGAATATTTCGACGTCATCACCGCGCAAAGCGGGCCGGAGGCGCTGGCGCTGTGCGAGCGCGCCGAATGCGACATCGTGCTGCTCGACGTGATGATGCCCGGCATGGACGGCTTCGAGGTCTGCCGCCGGCTCAAGTCCAATCCGCTGACCCATCATATTCCGGTCATCATGGTGACCGCGCTCGACCAGCCGGCCGACCGCGTGCGCGGCCTCGAAGCCGGCGCCGACGATTTCCTGACCAAGCCGGTCAACGACGTCGCGCTGATCTCGCGCGTGCGCTCGCTGGCGCGGCTGAAGATGGTGACCGACGAGCTGCGCCTGCGCGCGCTCACCTCCAAGGAAATCGGCATCGAAAGCCCGGAACGCGAAGCGGTGGCGGAAACCGGCCGCCATGGCCGCATCCTGATCGTCGACGATCGCAAAAGCTCCTACGAGCGCGTCGCCGCGACGCTGTCGGGCGAGCACACGGTGGACATCGAGACCGATCCGAGCGAGGCGCTGTTTCACGCCGCCGAGGGCAATTACGACCTGCTGATCGTCTCGCTCGGCTTGAAGGATTTCGACGGGCTGCGGCTGTGCAGCCAGCTGCGCTCGCTCGAGCGCACCCGCAACCTGCCGATCCTGGCGGTGGCCGAAGCCGACAACAACACGCGCCTGGTGCGCGGGCTGGAGATCGGCGTCAACGACTATCTGCTGCGCCCGATCGACAAGAACGAGATGCTGGCGCGCGTGCGCACGCAGATCAAGCAGAAGCGCTACACCGAGCGGCTGCGCGACAACGTGCAGATGTCGATCGAAATGGCGATCACCGACGCGCTCACCGGGCTGTTCAATCGCCGCTACATGGAATCGCATCTGGCGACGCTGGTCGAGCAGGCCGCCGCGCGCGGCAAGCCGATCGCGGTGCTGGTGGTCGACATCGACTATTTCAAGGCCGTCAACGACACGCCACGGCCACGATGCCGGCGACGACGTGCTGCGCGAGTTCGCGCTGCGCATCCGCAAGTCGATCCGCAACATCGATCTCGCCTGCCGCTACGGCGGCGAGGAATTCGTCATCGTCATGCCGGAAACCGACGTGGCGGTCGCCACCATGGTGGCCGAGCGGCTGCGCCGGCGGATCGCCACCGAGCCGTTCGCGATCCAGCAGGGCGCGCGCAGCTCGAGGTGACGATCTCGATCGGCATCGCCGCGCTGAGCGGCGCGAGCGACAATGCCGCGGCGATCCTCAAGCGCGCCGACACCGCGCTCTATCGCGCCAAGCGCGACGGCCGCAACCGGGTTGTGCCGGACGCCGCCTAGAGAGATTTCGTCGCAATTTCAAAGCCGTAAAAAGCCAATTTGGCCGGTGCGGTCGCTTGGTCTAACCTGCCGCGGACGGCTGATTCCGGTGCCGTTGCGCCCGAATAGCCCATGCAATGCCCTGCGGAGTGCTCAGGTCCGCCGCATCTCCTGGGTCCTCGTGGGGTTCGGCCGGCCTGGAAGCGGTGAGAGTGGCCTCCTCAAGACACCGCTTTCGGCCGGCCACCATTTTCTGATTGTCGTGCCGGCCGAGCGAAGCGAGGGCCGGGACCCATAGCCGCCGGCCTATCGATAGCCCGTAATGTATGGGTTCCCGCTTTCGCGGGAACGACACCGACGACTACGGCCTAACGATCGTCCAGCCTTTTTCACCCAGTTCGATCAGCGTGACCACGCCGGCGGGGACGCGCGTGGCATTGTCGACCAGCGGCGGTTCCTTGCCTTCGTGGCGGGTCATGGCGGCGAGCGTGTTCTCGCAGGCCATGAACGAGACATTGGGCATGCCCTGCTGGAAGGATTTCAGCCGCTCGAGCACCGGCGACTTGTCTTTGCGCAGCATGTTGAGGCCGGCATTGAAGGCCACGATCTCGATTTCAACCTCGTCGCCCTTGTCGGCATAATATTTCGACACGTTGGCGGCGACGTTGAGCACGGCATTCATCTTGGCCGGATCGTTGTCGCTGATCTGCAACGCGAGCCGATGCTTTTCCATCGCGTTCGCCGAGGCGAAGGCCAGCGGGACGAACAGCAGCGCGGCGAACAGCGTGCGCAGCATGGCGCTCACTTGATCTTGGATTCCTTGTACTCGACGTGCTTCTTGGCAATCGGGTCGTATTTCTTCTTCGCCAGCTTGTCGGTCTGGGTGCGCGAATTCTTGCGCGTCACGTAGTAGTGGCCGGTGCCGGCGCTTGAGACGAGCTTGATCTTCAGACTGATGGCTTTGGCCATGGATTTTCCCTCGCAACGGAACTGTCGAGACGTTGATTGGCGCGGAACCTAGCGGTCGCGCGGCAAATGTCAAGAAAGCCCCGATTTTGCTGCATTTACAGCAATTCCCGGAAGAACTGCTTCTCGATCATGAAATAAAACGGCACCGGCAGGTCGTGGCCCATGCCGGCCGCGACCCGGGCGGCGAGTTCCTCCAGCACCACGCCGGTGATGGTCGGCATGTCGAGGTGGGTGGCTTCCTCGATCGGCACCCAGGCGAGTTCGACCAGTTCGGAGTCCGGCCCCACGATGCCCTCGATTTTGTGCGCGACCGCGCTGGCGTCGGCGGTGAAGAAACGGGTGTCGAAGCGCTTGGGCCGCCGCGGCGGGGTGATGGCGCGGGCGATGAGATGGATCTGCGCGAGGTCGGGATGCACGTTTGCCTTTGAAAAGGCGGCCCATATCTCGCCCGGCACCGCCGGGGCATCGTCGCGCTTGGTGCCGAGCAGCAGGCCGGTTTCCTCGGCCATCTCGCGCACCGCCGCGAGCGCAAGGCCGCGCGCGAAGGCTTCACCCGGGGCCTTCACCCGCTCCAGCAGTTTTTTCTCCGTTTCCGGATGCAGTTCGCTCGCCGCCGGCATGATGCGGTCGAGCGGCTCGATGCGCCCGCCCGGGAACACGAACTTGCCCGGCATGAATTTGTGACCGATGTGGCGGCGCCCGAGCAGCACTTTCGGCTTTGCCCCGGAGCGGTCGATCAGCATCAGCGTCGCCGCGTCGCGCGGCTCGCTGTCGGGGAACGTCTGGTCGCGTTCCTGCTTGGTCATGCGCTCGGCCCAGACTTTGCCCAAGTCTCTGGTCTGCGGGTCTTGCGTCATCGTGCCTTCCGTTGCTTGCCGCGCGGGCGGTAGTGTTGGCGCTGTTCGTGCCGCGGGCGGCGGCGTCGGTTTTCCCGGGCGTGCCTTCCGATAAAAGCTCGAAACGCAAGGCGCCGGCAACGGGGGCTGCTTCCACCAGTTTGACGGTGACGCGGTCGCCCAGCCGATAGTTGGTGCCGGAGCGCGCGCCGACCATGGCGTGGCCGGCTTCGTCATGGCGGAAATATTCGTCGCCGATGGTGCGCGCCGGCACGAAGCCGTCGGCGCCGGTTTCGTGCAGTTTCACGAACAGGCCGGCGCGGTGCACGCCGGAGACGCGGCCGTCGAAAGTGGCGCCGACGCGGTCGGACAGAAAATGCGCGATCAGCCGATCGTTGGTTTCGCGTTCGGCCAGCATGGCGCGCCGCTCGGTCGCCGAAATCTGCGCGGCGATTTCCGCCAGCGCCTTGTTGTCCATCGCCTCGGGCAGGCCATCGCCGCCAAGCTTGAGCGCGCGGATCAGCCCGCGATGCACGATCAGGTCGGCATAGCGGCGGATCGGCGAGGTGAAATGGGCGTAGCGGCGCAGGTTCAAGCCGAAATGGCCGTAATTCTCCGCCGCGTATTCGGCCTGCGCCTGCGTGCGCAGCACGACTTCGTTGATCAGCGGCTCGGCGTCGCGGCCCTTCGACCTGGGCGAGCACGCGGTTGAAGGCTTCGCCCGCAACACGCCGCCTTTGGCGAACGGAATGTCGAGCGTGGCGAGGAATTCGCGCAGCGCGTTGACCTTTTCCATGCCCGGCTCGTCGTGCACGCGATAGATCAGCGGCACCCGCGCCTTTTCCAGCGTTTCGGCGGCGGCGACATTGGCGAGGATCATGAATTCCTCGATCAGCCGGTGCGCTTCCAACCGTTCCGGCATGATCACGCGGTCGACGGTGCCGTCGGCTTTGAGCAGGATTTTCCGCTCCGGCAGATCGAGATCGAGCGGTCCGCGTTCGGCGCGCGCGCGCTTGAGCGTTTCGTAAGCCGCATAGAGCGGCTGAGCACCGGCTCAACCAGCGTCTCGGTGTCTTCGTCGGTGCGCCCGCCGATGGCGAATTGCGTCTGTTGGTAGGAAAGCTTGGCGGCCGAGCGCATCATCACGCGGTGGAACGTGTGCGAGCGCTTGCGGCCGTCGGCGCCGATCACCATGCGCACGGCAAGCGCGGCGCGGTCCTCGGCGGGCTAAGCGAGCACAGATCGTTGGAGATGCGCTCCGGCAGCATCGGCACCACGCGGTCGGGGAAATAGACCGAATTGCCGCGCACCAGCGCTTCGCGGTCGAGCGCGGAGCCGGGCGTCACGTAATGGGCGACGTCGGCAATCGCGACGCTGACAATGTAGCCGCCGTGATTGTTCGCCGCCGTGTCGCGCTCGGCATGCACGGCGTCGTCATGATCCTTGGCGTCGGGCGGATCGATGGTGACGAGAGGCACGCGCCGCCAGTCCTCGCGATGGGCAAGGGTCGCCGGCCGGGCGGCATCCGCTTCGGCCTGCGTGTCGTGGCGGAACACATGTGGAATGGTATGGGCGTGGATGGCGATCAGGCTGACCGCGCGCTCACTCGCGAGCGAGCCGAGCCGCTCGACCACGCGGCCGGTCGGCAAGCCCAGGCGCGGCGCGCGGCTGGTCTCGACCGCGACCAGATCGCCGTCCTGCGCGTCATTCGGTGCGCCGGCCGGAATGCTGAGCTCCTTGCCGAGCATCTTTTTGTCGACCGGCTCCAGCCGGCCGCCGCCATGCGGGGCTTTACGGAAAATCCCCAGCACGCGGTGCTTGGGATGATCGATGATCTTGATGACGCGGCCGCGGTGGCGGATGCCGCCATCGTCTTCGGTTTCCTCGACATGCAGCAGCACGCGGTCGCCGATGCCGGCGGCCTCGCCGGGGCGCGCCTTGCGTCGGGTGTGAATACGGATTTTCGGCGCGGGCCCATGCGCCTCCTCGTCCCATTCGTCGGGCGTGGCGAGCAAATCGCCGTCGCTATCGCGCGCGGTGACGTCGGCGAGCACGGTGGAGGGCAAAGTGCCGGCGTGATGTAGTTTCTTGCGGCGTTGCTCGACTGCGCCATCGTCGGCGAGCTCGCGCAGCATGCGCTTGAGCTCGGCGCGCATGGCGTTCTTGAGGCCGAAGGCGCGGGCGATCTCGCGGGTGCCGACTTTGCCGGGCCGCTTGCCGATGAAGGCGAGAATGTCAGCCTTGGAGGGGAGGGAAGGTGTTCGTTTGGTTTGCTTGTTCAAAATAGATTTTCCTGCGCGTAACAGCGCGACTGAACTCAATGTAATGATTGGACGCGGGCTTCGCTAGCTACTCGGCGGCGGTGGCCTTGGTTCGGCGCGCCGGCTTTGCCTTGGCGGCGGCCGCTTTTTTCGGCTTGGCCCCGGGTGAAGCGGCTTTCTTGCCGGAAGCCGTCTTGCGGCCGGCGGCGCGGCGTCCCTTCGGCGCGTTGCCGACCTTGGCGGCGCGCGCTTCGATCAAGCCCACGGCTTCTTCGAGCGTGATCGTGTCCGGCGTCTTGTCACCCGGCAGCGTGGCGTTGATGCCGGCGTGGCTGACATAAGGGCCGTAGCGCCCGTTCTTGACGGTGATCGGCCCGCCTTTGTCGGGGTGCTCGCCCAACACCTTGCCGGGATCGGCGCCGAAACGACGCCCGCGGCCAGGGTTGGCTTTCTTCTCGGCGATCAAGCTGACGGCGCGATTGAGGCCGACGGTCAACACGTCTTCGTTGTAATCGATGTTGGCGTAGGTCTTGCCGTGCTTGACGTAGGGGCCGAAGCGTCCGATGCCGGCGACGATTGGTTCGCCGTCTTCCGGATGGAGCCGACTTCACGCGGCAACGCGAGCAGCGCGAGCGCCTTTTCAAGATCGATGTCTTCCG
>CAVRUP010000014.1:0-149374 GCA_963724335.1 uncultured Alphaproteobacteria bacterium
GCCAATTCTGGCAAAGTTGGCCCCATTAATCCCCGCATTAGCACTGGATCGTTGCGAAAATGCGCGTCCCACAGATTGAGGCGAGACAAACCCGTTACCCTTTTTCGTTGTGCCCAACTGACTTGCGTTGCTTCCCCCAGTCACTTTCCCTGTCTCTCCAGGATTATTATTGGCGCGAGTATTCTGCGCGAGGCCGACTGCGCCATTTTTCTTACCTTGGCTTACTGCAGCATCCCACGATTGGCCCTTTCCGTACTTTGCGCCCACAAACGCCGATTGCCCGGCCAAACCAACCTCTGGCGCAAATACAGCAAATACAAAGATGGCAAGTACCCAAACGGCAACCTTCACTGAGCTCCCCTTCTGCACCAACGTACAATCGACGTCTGATTATGGTCGACCATCTGTAGAAATATCGAAGTCGTTTTGCGCTGTATGATCGCCGTCATGATGCAAGAATAGTGTCTGCAGTGCCGGCACGACCACGAGTAACATGATGGGTCCAATCAGCATGCCTCCGACAACAACGGTTGCGAGCGGTCGTTGTACTTGGCTGCCGATCCCAGTTGAAATTGCGGATGGGAATAGGCCGATGCAGGCTGACAGCGCCATCATCAAGATCGGCCGCATTTGTTGCTCTACGGCTTTAAACATCGCTTCCAGTTTCGGTATGCCGGTTGCTGCAACTCGATTGTATCCGTTGATTATTAGTATGCAGCTCATTACCGATACGCCGAACAGAGAAATAAAGCCGATCGCCGCTGAGATACTGAAGTCCAAACCGGCTACGTAAAGCGCCAATACACCACCGCCAATAGCAAAGGGAATCCCGGCCAATGCCATGAGACTATCGCGCAAAGAATTAAACAGAGCGTAGAGCAGCATAAGAATCAAAATAAGACTAATCGGCACTATTATCGCCAGACGATTTTTAGCCTGCTGTAGCCCCTCGAACTCTCCAGCCCAATCGATGCGATACCCGCTTGGCAGCTTGACCTTCTGCGTAATTCGCTTTTGTGCCTCGGCGACCGTGCTTCCCAGATCGCGTTCGCGCACGCTAAACTTGATCGGAATGTAACGCTGGTTGTGCTCGTGAAAAATATAGGATGCACCGGTATCGAGGGTTATCGTCGCAAGCTCTTTCAGCGGTATATAGGCGGTTAGACCGTTTCCGGCCGCATAGCCGATCTTGATATTGCCGACAGAATCAATGTCATTCCGGTATTTGCGCGCGGCCCGCACGGTGACGTTGAATTGACGGTCGGCCTCCAAAAGCGTTGTCGCAACCGTCCCACCCAATGCGGTTTGCACAACGGCCGTGATATCGCCGGCATTGAGGCCGTAACGTGCCGCCCTTTCGCGATCCACGACAATATTCAAATTGGGCTGTCCTAAGACGTGAAATATGCCGAGATCGGTGACGCCTTTGACTTGCTGCATTTCGTGAAACACTTCGTCGGCCAGCCGCTCCAGTGTAATAAGATTGCGGCCAATAATCTTGACCGAGTTTGCGCCTTTTACACCCGAAAGGCCTTCCTCGATGTTGTCTTGGATATATTGTGAGAAATTGAAACTGATTCCTGAAAACCTACTCGAAAACTCCGCTTGCAGCTGCTCAATTAGCTTTTCCTTGGTCACCCCCGAAGGCCACTGGTCAAACGGCTTCAACGGCGCAAAAAATTCGGCGTTGTTGAAGCCGGAAGCATCACTACCATCATCCGGTCGGCCATGTTGCGAGATAACGGTGATAACCTCCGGATGGCGGAGTAGGATTTCGCGTATTCTTTTGACAATCGGCACCCCAGCTTCCAGTGAAATCGTCGGCGGCATCGTTGCACGAATCCAGAGATTGCCTTCTTCGAGTGCAGGCAAGAATTCTGTCCCGAGTCGCGAGGCGACCAAGCCCGAAACCATAAGAAATGCCAATCCGATCACAACCGTGACCTTTTGGTTAGCAAGCGACCAGCGCAATATTGGCGAGTAAATGGTGCGCAAAGTCCTAACTAGGCGCGTCTCAACTTCGTTGACATGGTCTGGAAGTAACAGCGATGCGAGGCAGGGCGTGACGGTAAACGTCGCAATTAGTGCTCCGACAAGGGCATAGCCGTAAGTCCGCGCCATCGGTCCGAAGATCTGCCCTTCAACACCTTGCATGGTAAACAGCGGAATGAATGCTGCAACGATAATCACGGTGGAGAAAAAAACCGCTCTATCGATTTGCAAGGCACTGATTAGGATTAGGCGTAACCGATCCGTCCAAGGCTTGGCTCGGGTGGGATCGGTTCCCCATGCCTCTTCGCCTAGGCTGTCGAGTAACCGCCGTCTTCCTTCCTCATTCGTTTGCAAATTGCGGTAGATGTTTTCCACTAAAATCACGGCCGCATCGACGATGATCCCAAAATCGACTGCACCGATCGACAGCAGATTTGCGTCCTCGCCGCGCAAAACGAGGATCATGGCACTGAAGAACAGCGCGAAGGGAATGTTGGCGCCAACTATGACGGCGCTGCGCAGATCGCCCAAGAATATCCATTGAATTAAGAAAATCAGAAGGCAGCCAAAAGCAAGATTATGCAGGACCGTTTTGGTTGTGATCGAAACGAGCGACCCACGATCATAGTACGGCACAAGCCTCACCCCAGGCGGCAAAGTTCCATCATTGTTTATTTTCGCAACCTCGTCCTTGATAAGCGGAAGGACGTCATTGGTATGCAACGTGCGGTCCATGACCACAATCGCCGCCACCACGTCGTCGTCATGGTCGCGACCAGCCTTGCCGAGGCGAGGAATATTGCCAACGTAAACCCTCGCAACATTCTTCATCTGCACGGGAACGCCGTTCGATTGCCCGAGGACGATATTTTCGATGTCTTCGACCTTGTAGCCCTGGGTCAAATTCTCATCGCCGCCGCCGTTGATCAGACCTATTCCGCGGATATTTACTGATTGCTGGCCGATATTGATCGTCCGCCCACCGACATTGATATTGGCGCTACCAATTGCGGCAATCACTTGAGGTAAGGTAATCTTGAAAGCTTCGAGCTTGCGCAGGTCGATCTCGACTTCATATTCCTTGGTCGTGCCGCCCCACGTGTTTACCTGGATAACGCCCGGAATTGTCAGCAACCGGCGTTGCAGAATCCAATCTTGAATCGTGCGAAGATTCGTTAAACCGAAATTTGGCGGTCCAACGACTTGATATCTATAAATTTCACCAACAAGGCTGGAACCTTGGATTACTGGTTGCACGTTGTTCGGTAGGCTAACGTTCTGCTGAAGACTGAAGGCAGTTTGCGTACGAGCAAAATAATAGTCGACACCATATTTAAAAACGACACGCACGAAAGACAGGCCATAGAATGATGTCGAGCGAATAATGTCGACTCCTGGCGTGGTCGCAAGTGCGACCTCGATCGGTACTGTGTAATAACGCTCCATTTCCTCGGCGGAGAGACCCGGCGCTTGCGCGGTGATTTCTAGGATTACAGGCGCGGGATTCGGATAGGCCTCAATATTGAGTTTCGAAAACGCCAGGAGCCCGCCACCGATGAACACGAGCAACAGCGATAGAATGATCGGGCGCCGAGTCAGACCGAAAGTTAGAAAGGGCTTGAGCACGGTTTATCTCTCTGCCGACCACGGCGGGTTATCGACGGTGCGGTATTCAACCCGGCGATGCCGCCGCGAAGAAATTGCTCAGAAATAGCGCGCCCTCGCTGGCGATCAATTCGCCAGGCTGCAGACCATCAAGAATCTGATCGTATCCGCCATGCTGCAGACCAATCCGTACCGTGCGTCTCTCAAAATGATGGCGATCCTTAGTGACCCATACTGTCATCGTACCGTCGCCTTCGCGAACTACACCGTCAAATGGGACTGCAAGAGCGCGCGCGGGTTCAGCAGTTTGAATTGCAAACGTCGCAAACATTCCTGGTCGCAGCTCATGCCGCGGATCGTTGATTTCAGAGCGCACAAAGAGCCGATGTGTATTCGGGTCAACTGCAGCCCCGATCGTGGTGATCTTTCCCTCGTAAATTCGGTCCGGAAATGCCATGACAATGGCTCTGACGCTCTGTCCGATACGCAATTCGGGGCTGTCAGACTCGGGCACATTGGCGATCAGCCACACTTTTGAAATGTCGGCCACCGTATACGGTGCTGTCCCACCCGGCTGCACAAGAAGTCCCGGCGCTGCATTGCGGGCGGTTATGCGGCCAGAAATCGGGCTTGGAACGATTAGCGACGAATCAATCCTGCGGTCGGCGATTATTCGATCTATCGCGGTATCGGTCTTGCCGAAAATTCGAACCGCATCTCGCGCCGCTTTCAAAGCGCCTTCGGCCGTTTGCTGATCCGAAACAGCCTGCTCCAATTCTCTCTGTGCAACCGCCTGCGTTTTATAAAGCTCCTTGGCGCGCGCCAATGTGCGCGTGTGCAGGTCAAGCATTCCCGCAGCTGATATTAACGTGGACTCCGCCTGCAGTAAGTCCGGGCTGTCGATGGTGAACAGGGGCTGCCCCATCCTCACATCATCACCGACCTTAGCGAAGGCTTCGATAATCCGACCTTGATACGGAGTGAACACTTGGACTGACATGTCTTGATTGAAGTCAATATTGCCGACGGCTGATTCTTCGATTGGAAATACTTGATATCCGATGGATTCGACCTTCACTTCCGCTAGTTGTTGCTCTGATAAAGTGACGGTTTGCACTTCCGGCAAATTACCTGAGATTTGGCCCGAGCCCGTTGTCACCATCGGATTGCCCGTAGCGGAATCCGTAACATTAGCGGCCACTCGGGGACTTTCAGATTGCGATCCCTGGTCACCGCTAAACCCGCCAATAAGATAGGCTGCCAGCAAGATGGTCAGCAGCGCAACGCCAACCGCGAGATCGCCAATTGTCGTTTTCTTGTCGGAGCTCATGGGTCGACCAAGCCCGCGTCAGATTTAAACTGTTCTGACAATTGCCGCCGGCACCAGACCGCGTCTACTGTGATTAATCGCAGTTTCCCTGACGACTCACTATTAGTTAGTATTTAGGGTGGGGTCAGGTGCGCGGCTTATCGTTTGAATTCCAACCTAAAATCGCGTGCGAGTTACACGGAAAATACATGCCCCCGACGCGCATTCTCGCATTCGTTACCTTGCTGTCGGGCGCAGCGGTAGTGTCAAATTGCGCAGTGGGGCCGGATTTTAAGCCCGCAACGCCTCCAGAAGTAGAACGTTACACAAGAGAACCACTACCCGTGCAGACCACGTCCACCAACACCGTCGACGGCCAAGCGCAGCGATTCGTGAAGGACCTAGATATCCCCTCCGAGTGGTGGGCCCTTTTTCACTCGCATAAACTGAATGGACTTATCGAGCAATCATTGAAGGCCAATCCAAATCTGCAGGCCGCAATGGCTGCATTACGCGTTGCGCAAGAAAACGTTCGTGCCCAAGAAGGAAAATTTTTCCCCCTCGTTCAGGGCAATTTTAATCCGACACGTCAACAAATCCCCAACACTTTGTCTTCGCCGCTCGCCACTGGCGCCACCGTCTTCAACGTTGTTACAACCCAGGTGCTCGTATCCTATACCCTCGATGTTTGGGGTCTAAACCGACGGGCGGTCGAATCCTTGCAAGCACAGGCGGATTCTGAGCGATTTCTTTTCGAAGCCGCGCATCTCACGCTGACTTCCAATATCACACTCGCCACAATTCAAGAGGCGTCGCTACGGGATCAAATTACGGCCACACAGGAACTTATAACCATCAACACAAAAATGCTTGCTGTCCTTCATCGGCAATTATCAGCGGGATATTCCAATCGAGTCGACGTCGCAGCCCAGGAAGCGCAATTGGCGCAAACCATAGCAACGTTGCCTCCACTGCAGAAGCAATTAGCGCAACAACGCGATCTTATCGCGGCTCTCGCGGGTCGATATCCGAGCGAAGAACCGCTAGAAACTTTTACGCTCTCAGGATTCCATTTGCCCCGCGATCTGCCGGTCAGTTTGCCATCGCGGCTCGTCGAACAGCGCCCTGACGTTCGCTCGGCACAAGAACTGGTCCATTCGGCAAGCGCTCAAGTCGGCATCGCGGTTGCCAACATGCTGCCGAATTTCACGATCAATGCCACCGGAGGCTACACGTCTACTGCACTTGCAAATTTCGCCGATTATTTCTCTCCAGCAAACCGTTTTTTCACGCTTGCTGGTAATGTAACCCAACCAATCTTCGATGGATTTAGCTTGCTACACCAAAAGCGTGCCGCCGAGGCGGCCTACGACCAGGCAACAGCGCAGTATCGTGCCACAGCCATCGGCGCGTTACAGAATGTTGCTGATACGCTGCGTGCGCTCCAAGCCGACGCCAACGCGCTGAAGGCAGCATCGGCATTTGAACGCGCCGCAAAGACAAGCCTTGATCTTGTGCGACAACAATTTGATATAGGCTATGCAAACATATTGTTGTTGCTCAACGCTCAACAGGCGTACCTGCAAGCAAGAATAGCTTTGATTCAAGCGAGGGCTAATCGCTTATCGGATACCGTGGCGCTTTTCCAAGCGCTCGGCGGCGGATGGTGGAACCGAGCTGACTTGACATTACCTCAATCCGCAGATGGTCTAAACGTCAAACCCGAATAAGCGGTAGTGTAACAGAATTGAGACGGGATCGCGGATGCAGTTTTTGGGATCGGAGAGCTTCTATACCAAATCAGCCGATTTGTTTATCGGCCATCAGCCTTGGCCTCTCTCAGGCCTTGGTCTGTGAATCATATTTTGCCGTTGCGGCGCAAAACCGCAGCGCAGACTGCGCAACACTGTATTATGACATTTGTTGTTCTCCGGAACTTATCTCCGGTCTTTGGCAAGGATCTAAATGTATTGACGAGGATACTGTATGCCGCATTTGCGGCCGAGCAAATGTCTGCGATTTGCGCAAGCGCGCATATCCCTTTGTCTGATGACGACAAGGCTCTTTTTACAAGTGCGAAGGTATATGCGGACGGAATCAAACAGATTGTCATCGCAGGATTAGCGGATTCCGATGTCAGCTTTGTTCTCAAGTCGGCAGCCGATCGGGCTAAAGCCGTTACAAGAGCGGAACTCGGGGTTTTGGCAACGTATCCGGCTCAACAATTATCTGCAGAAACGCTTCGCTGGTGCAAAAATAAAGTGATCCCATTTGCGGACACGTACATGAATATTTTAAAGACATTCACGTTGAAATGGTGGCAGGGCGGCTTATTCAAATGGGGGATGTTGGCTCTTGGGATCGCAATTGGAACTTATTGGCACGAGCATTTTATCAGTTATCTTCGTGAACTAATATTTTTTGCCGTGGTCAGTTTAGGGTACGTCACATATGTTTGGGCGAAGCAATAGATAGGCCTTACCCCGTGAAGGACTTTCACCTCCTATTCTTTGCCAGCTTTGCCTGGCGCACTCGCCTTTGTGGTCAGGGGAAATATCAATCAGGCGAGAGTGTTTTTGCGATCTCTTTGAGTTTGCTAGCAACCAGGGGACTAAACTGATGACTATTAACCTCTCGTAGCAGATGTTCGCGCACATTCGGATACGGCAACGCCGCCCATTCGTGGCATCGCTGTACCATCGCGTTGTCTGGCCAATTCCAATCGATGCGCTTGCTCCATTGTGTTTGATGAATCTTCCCAAGTGCAAGCATATCGACCCATGCCTCAGGTTGAATTTGATCAGGCGGCGCATACACATATCGATCATTTTCGATACGGAAGGTTTTGTATCCGCAAGTCTCTAACAGTGTGCGCAGAGCGACGACCGACTGACCTGCAAGGCGCAATGTCATATCGTTACTCTCAAAAAGGATAGCAGGTTGGTCGCTAGCAAGGAGATCGCGTCCGGTCACAACGGCATCCAATTCGCTACCTTCGATATCCATCTTGAGAAAACGGATAGGGTGCTTGCAGAGCCGAGCCAGATCGTCCAGATGTTTTGCTGGAACCTGAACGCCTTTGTTGGCGTTGCCAAACTCGACCATCCCGAACAGGCCATTTTCGACAAAATGCACGAACCCATTGCGCTGCGAAATTGCGGCACAACAAATTGTCAGATTACCGAGGTGGTTTATTGTCTTGTCACGCTCTAGGAGATCAACGTGAAACTGAGCAGCGTCTACTGCGAGTACAACGCGACCCATAGCCGCCGCCGGGACTGAGAACGTACCGATGTGCGCACCGAGATCGACCACCTGATCGCCGGGAATGCTAAATTGCCGCATCACGGATAGCATGTAATCGTTCGGAGTTCTGCCGCTGAAGTATGCTTGCGTCACGGGGTCATTTGAGTTCTGTGGGACAGCGATATAGGCAGACGTGCCATCTGGAAAATTGAAGCGGCGGAAATGCAGACCGTCAGAGGCGATTATCAGATTCCTACGTGGCCTCAGTTGTTCTAGCGCACTCGATAGGAAACCCACGTCAACCCTCTACAATATAGCAGATCGAAAAGCGGCATAGCCTTTGCATTAGCGCCAAAGGGTTACAACGTAACATATTTGGGCTGGAAACGCACCAGTCTAATGGCAAGGTGAAAACAAGAAGCGCCGCCACCTATTAGAGCGGTTTCCGTTTAAGTGGACCATATCCGGAATTCGCGAAGTATGCAGCGCATTCAGCTCGAGAGATTTGATTGAGACATGAGGCGACGGCCTTGCAGAGGCTTCTGACGGTGAACGTGGCATTCTTCAGAGTATATGCGGCGACTTTGCGCAGGAGCGCCTTGAGTTTGGCGAATAGTTGCTCGATGGGATTGAGGTCGGGACTGTATGCCGGGAGGTAAAAAGGAATTGCACCGCGCGCTTCGATAGCTTCTTCGACCCCATCTACCTTGTGGACGCTGACGTTATCCATGAACACGACGTCATCTCTCTTCAGTGTCGGAGCGAGGAACCGTTCGACATAGGCCTTGAACATCTCACCATTCATCGGGCCTTCGAGCACGAAAGGCGCAGTAACACGGTCATGACGCAACGCCGCGAGGAAAGTGATGGTTTTCCAGTTCCCATACGGCACTTTTTGGATGAGCCGCTCGCCCTGCGGTGCTCGCCCGTAAAGGCGGGTGATCGTCGTTGAGACGCTGGGGTGAGTAGGCCGGAGGAGTTTCACCCCCGGCCTCTCGCAGAACGGTGCGTGAACCTCTCGATTCACACCGCTCCCATCAGGTGAACGTGGTCGTTCCGAACGACTGCCAGTGTACGAAGAGTTCCGCATTGTCCCCCGCCAGCTTTCGCAAGAACAGCGAAGCACGGGTTGTGTGGAACCGGAAGCGCTTGTACTTTCGCATGATCCAGGCTTTCAGCTTCTGATTGACGTAATCGACCAGAGAGAACAGCGCCGAACGGCTGAACCGGCCGTAGTAACCGATCCACCCCCTGAGGAGCGGATTGATCTGCCGGGCGATCTCAGCCAGCGTCCCCGACGTTTGCCGGGGAATGTGCAAGCTCCGGATCGTTGCTCGCATGGACTTCAGAGCTGTTGGACTGACCGCCGGAGTGTATCCGCAGAAGAACTCCGTCCTCTGTGACGTCGCCACCCGCCGCGGCCTGAACTGATATCCGAGGAAGTCAAATTTCACGTTCGGATACGTTCGTCGCCGCCTGTTGTCCTTGCAATAGACGATCCGCGTCTTTGTCGGATGCATCTGAAGACCGCACACCTCCAACCTCGCTTGAAGCTCCGCCTTTATGGCCTCTGCTTCTTGCTCGGTCCGGCAGTGCACCAGTCCGTCGTCAGCATATCGACACCAAGTGAGGTCGGGATGTGTCCGCGCCATCCAGAGATCAAACGTATAATGCAGGAACAGATTGGCCAGTATTGGGCTGATCACGCCCCCTTGCGGGGTTCCACGCGTCCGCTCAATGAGCTCCCCGTCCTTTTTCATTGACGCCGTCAGCCATCTTTCGATGTAGAGCAGCGCCCATTTGCATTGCACGTGTCGCCGGACCGCCTTCAGCAGAAGATCATGCGGAAGATTGTCAAACAGCCCTTTGATGTCGAACTCCAGGATCCAATCATTTTTCCAGCACCGTTGACGTGTGACCCCTACGGCGTCCAGAGCCGATTTTCCCGGCCTGTAACCGTAGGAGTCCGGCAGGAAGATCAGTTCCAGTTCCGGCTCAATCATCTGCTTGACCACCATCTGCGCGATTCGATCGCTAACAGTGGGCACACCTAAAATCCTTTCGCCGCCCGTCTTCTTTGGAATGGAGACGGCGCGCACCGGAGGTGGAAAGTAGGTACCTGAGGACATGCGATTCCAGATTTTGTAGAGATTCCCCGCAAGATCTGTCTCGAACATCTCCAAGGTCTGCTCGTCCACTCCAGCTGCACCGCGATTGGATTTGACCGCCTTGTAGGCTTCGTACACTCGCCGCTTCTCGATCAAGAACGGCCTGTTTATCGTACCGATCGAAGTCATCCTGTTTCCAGTTGGTTCAAGAGTACGACTACCTGACCCGACCCCTTTGCTCCGACCCCATTACAGGGCCCTCAACGCTCGTACGGATCGGTCCGCCCCAGTCTCTTGCTTCGGTACTCTCGCCTCACGGTTGGCGCCGCTTGGGCTTCTCCCTTGCCATCAAGAGCCTGGTTCCTGCAGTTCCACGTCAAAGCCTGTGTCCGACTCACGCCCCCTCTACGCCGGTCGCCGCCCGCCCCGTCATCAGGCATCTGACGGACTTGTCCCAGGATGACGAAACGGTCCTGGTTTTGACGACACTTAGATTCATAACGACGCGTCCTCGGAGGGTTCACTTTCGTTCGTCTTTCGGACACTCACCTGCTCGGTTTGATCCGAACTTTTGATCCGACGCTCACTACCACGGCTCTTTACCGCAGCAGCTCGGACTGGTTTGAGATCCGCTCCTGAAAGCCGATCTCGGGGGGCCCGCCCCCATCTTTCACGCAGCTTCACGAAGCGGTTTTAGTTCATGTCGAACTCCTTCCGCTGCTCTGCAGCACACTTTCATCGATGAAGACCAGTCGCTTCAGATCAAGCCTTGGCTGCTGTTTTTGCAATGCCTTACGTGCGGCGACGACGTCCGTCCGGTCCTGCTCGGCGGCCCGCAGACTTTTTTTTAAAGCGTAAATTCAAATGATGCAGAAATCGGGAGATCGACGACTGACCGACCGTCACCTTCTTCTTCGCTAGAAGGGTCTTGAGCTCTGCCAGTGTGATATCCGGTTGCTCCGCCACCAATTGCCTGACCAGTTCTTCGTACGCGGCCAGCGCATATCCCTTGTAACCGCCGAATTTGGCCGGACTGACGCTGCCCGTTTCGCGGTGCAGCCTACGGAAGCGCACAACAGAGCTAATACTTACTCCAAATTGCTCCGCAGTTTCCGGGATGGTAGCGCCATCCTGTCCCACCCCAACGACGCGCGCACGCAGATCCTCCGAATACGGTTTTGCCATCCATGCTGGCCTCCATTCCAGCACGAACCTTGAATCCGATTTGTTCCCGCAGGGGAATCCCGCGATTTAGTCTTTTCGGAAAATGCTCTAATCACTTGATTGTTGAACGACCGAAAAATGCCACAGAAGCGAACGTCAAGCCATTGAAAAATATGGAGCCTACAGGTGTGCCTTTGGATAGGATTGTTGTATGCGTCAGTTTTGAAATTAAGAGGCGGAGTTGGTTGGTCGCTTTAAATCAGTTAGGCAGCGATATCCCAAAGCGCTGGCGAACCTCGGACGAGCAAGCCTAGCCCCTTGTGCGTCAATAACAAGTTGCCAATTCCGACATCGATAACGATATCGCTCTCAACAAATCTGAAGACGAGACGTTTGTCCGATGTTTCACCAGTCAAATGAATTTCTTTCAAAGCCAAAAGCTCTCGTTTTGACAATTCTTCCATAACCTATTCCGTCTTTGTAATCCGAACTGGCATACGGTTTGTAGATGACACCGACACGACAAGATAAAGGCGGCAAAGCGGCTTTTAATGAAAACAAAATTACAAAACACTAATCGCCAGTTAACAATCTGTTAACAATTTGCGGCAACGATTTTGAGGCAAAATCGTTAGCGATTTGCACGGGCGGAGAGCATCATCATGCTGCAAACCGACATACTTGCACTGGAGCGTCGCCAGGAATTCCTCGAACACGAACTCATCGAGGTGCCACGCCACACCGAGTTTGACGAGATATTGATTGCCGACATCAAAGCTCGTGTTTTGTTTATAAGAGAAGAAATAGAACGGCTTCGTAGCCAAGAGTGTGGTTCGTATCATTAAATTTGTTGAACAACCGATTTGAAGCAGGCAGGTCGTGAATTTCCCGCCACGTATATTGTCTTGTGAAACGTCCACACATTTCGTTCAGCGAAGCCGCTCACTTTTTGCAATGGCCGCCAGCGCCTTTCTCACGTCCGACTGGGAAATACCGAACTCTCGGGCAATTCGTGATGGGCTGACACCAGCTTTGAAAGCAGCGCGAACAGCATTTAATTTCCCTTGAGCCAAAGATGGCGCGTTGGCTTCCTTGGTCCGCTGCTTGCGCGAAGGCTCAAAGTTTGGAATCGCCTTTCCGCGTCGGTGTTGCTCGGTGCGTACCGCCGTTAGCAATCGCTCTAGCTGATCATCATCAAGGTGTTTGAGTGCACTCGGGAGGTTGGTCGGTAATGCATATGATGGCGATACAGCCGTAGCACCCCCGTCAGCGACCACTGGCGGGGGCGTGTTTGCCGATGGCGAAGTAGGCACTGTTGCCGATGCCGTCGAAAACAGATCGGGCGTGGTTGATCGAGTGCGGCTTCTGCCCATAAAACAATTATGTCGCCGTTCGCACTCGGCAACAAGGGTGTGCCGTTCAGGGCAACTCGGAGACAATCTTCAAGAATTCCGCCTCCGTCCATGCGCGACCAGTACGGGTGTGAACATTGCCCGCCGAGCCGAGTGCCAGCGCGAATTTGGCAATATTGTCGCCATTTGGCGCATCGACAATAAGGACAAGATCGGTGCCGCCAGCAGTGAGATAAAGCTGCTTAATCTCGACGCCCACCTTCTTCGCTAGTTCACGTCCAGCTTGGATGCGTTTCGGCGCATCCTTGATCCCCTTAATTCCCTGGTCCGTCCAATTCATCGATATCATGAATGTCGGCATTGATGTTCTCCCTGATTGTTTTTCATTCTCGCGCTGCGATTATGGGTTGAGTTTATTGCACTGGCAAGACGCGTAAAGGCGGGCTACGCGGTCACCGCACCATCTGATTCTGCAAAAAAGACATTTCAACCGACCTTGGTGTAGTATTTTAGTTCGGCAGAAATATAGGTCTGGGACACCGATGGGACTGATATGATCCAATCCTTTCTCAACTTCCTATGGTCTGTAATATTTTTCGTCACCTCCACTTTTGGAATTAGTATGAACACCGAGCAGCAGCGCTATGACGTGATTGAGAAAATCGGGAAAAACATTGAAATACGCCAATACCCGACACGAATTGTTGCCGAAACGACTGTAAACGCCAGCAAATCGGATAATCCACGAGCCGATGCTTTTCGTATTATCGCGGCTTACATTTTTGGCGCAAACAAAGAGAAGCAAAAGATCGATATGACGGCACCGGTCGAGGTAACACTGCCAAGCGTCAAGATACCGATGACGGCTCCAGTCGAAATAAACACCGCGAACAAAGCGGTAGTTATGCGGTTTTTCATGCCATCAAGCTATTCCAAAAATGATCTGCCCGATCCGTCTGATCCAAGGGTGACACTTGCTGAGCTTGAGCCAATGATCGCGGCAGTTTTGGTATTTTCGGGATCGACCAGCGATAAAGCAGTATCTATGCGAACGACGGAATTGATGGCTGCAATTCAGAACACAAAGTGGCGAGCGTCCGGACCGCCCACTGCCTTTTTCTATAATCCGCCCTGGACATTGCCATTTCTTCGGCGGAATGAGGTGGCTGTTCCAGTCTTAAGAAAGAAATAACCCCAGACGGAGGGAGCACCGCTGGGGTCAATTTTGGCTGGACGTTAGGCTGGGGGCGGATGCGTGCAGCCTTTGCACATTTAGGTAGGCTGGAACTGCAACGTTTCAAGTTACTGTCCAGCCTCACCTAATTACTCACGCAAATTTGAAAAATTGGTCAGCAATATTGTCTGATCAAAATCAAAGACATTTCTGCGTTTTTCAGTTCTATTTCATCGAGCATTGGAGAAACTTATTGCGAGAGGAGCTTCGGTTTCTTCGATGCGCAAAACGAGTGGACGCCCTCGGGCAGTGTGTGAGACATCACCATCACAGCATGACCAGTCTCCGACCTTTGTCCCGAGAGCGCCCTCTCGTTTTGATTAATTCCTGTTGGAAGGGCATGCAATAATGACGCGTGTTCATTCATTGCCCGCAGAATGGTTACCTGTCTCAATAGCGCCATCCGACGCTGATCTTGAAGTCTGCGTTATGGACTATGACGGGATCGTTCATGCGTTAGAGTGCCCATACCAAAAAGATAAAACTGGATGGATCGACAGCAAGACGAAAAAACGCATCGACATTCAGCCGACGCATTGGCGCACGTGGACTAAAAACCACTGAATTGCAAAATATCGTGCCAAAACCAGATCATATTTTCGTTCTTGAACAGAGACAGCAAGTGCTCGAAGATGAGATCGCTCTAGCTTTGTCGCATTGCTCACCCGATGATCCGATGGTCGCTGATATCAAGCGCCGCATGCTACATCTCAAAGAAGAACTCGAACGGTTCTGTAATAAGGCGATTACGGATAGGCGCCTGCACTAAGTAGCTATCCGTGGCGCACATAGGAACCTAGTACAACCGAGCGAAAATGAGGGGCTCATTTTGGCTCAACCGGTGAGAGGTTTTGCTTCCATGGTCCAGCGGAAGGGCTTTGCCATGGTTCGGTTGAAGTATGCGATGAACTCCTCGATTTTGGTGCGCAGCGCTTTCTTGCTGGCGAAATTGCCGCGCCGGAGGAGCTTTCGCACCAGGATGGAGAACCAGATTTCGATTTGGTTGAGCCAGGAGGCGTGTCTGGGCGTGAAGTGGAAGGTGACGCGATGCTGCGGCTGACACAAGAAGGCGGCGCGGGTGAGCTTGGAAGCGAGCACGCCAGTCTTGCCCTTGACGCCGAGCTTGTCCTTGAGTCCGCAGTGGCGAGCCACGAGACGGACGACGGCCTCGGAAAGGTGGATATTGAGATTGTCGCAGACGATATCCCAGCGGATGTTGGGGGCGGCGCTCGTCAGCAAGCGGCGGAGAAAGCGCGCAAAATCCTTTTCGGTCCGGGTATTGCCGATCACGCCTTCGACCTTGCCGGTGGCGACATCGAAGGCGGCAATCAGGGTTTGAGTGCCGTGGCGGCGATACTCGAACTCACGCCGCTCGACCTTGCCCGGCGCCATCGGCAGTCCCGGCGCGATGCGCTCGAGGGCCTGGATGCCGGTCATCTCGTCGATGGAGATGGTGCGACGGGCGTCATTGGGGGTGGCCGCAGTTTTGTAGACCGCGCAGATGTCTGCGCACTTGGCATCGAAGGCGGGATCGGGCTTCGGGGTCAGCCAGTAGCGGACGCGATGCGGCTTGAGGTCGGCCTCTTTTTTAAAAAGCGCCCCACTGAGCGCTGCGAGATGCTCGGGATGAGGCCGCGTCGCATGGCTTCGTCGGCAATCTCGCGCTGGCTCCAATGGCTGATCGGCCGCTCGCTCTCCGACGGCTTCTCGCATGTCATCGCGACCAGAGCGCAGATCTGCTCGGGCGTGAACGTCGCCGGCGCTCCCGAGCGCTGCGCATCGGCCAGCCGCTCGGCGACCGACTGCCTGTCCGCCGCCTCCCGCCAGCGCTTGCGCCAATACCGTACCGTCTTGGGCCAGACGCCAAGCTCCCGAGCGCTGGCACGCACACCCATGCCATCGGCTGCCTGCTCGATGATGTGGGAGCGCAGGGCGACTTGCTGCGGCGTCGAATGGGTTCGCACCAGACGTTCCAGCGCTTCGCGCTGTTCGGGCAAAACGCTCACCGGGTCGGCCGCTAGTAGGGGCATGACAACCTCCTGTTCCAGCTCCGGATTCGTCTTGCCACAACAAAACCGATTCGACTCCTCAAATCTGTTTGCCGCAAGCGGAGTCAAAACTTCCGCTCGGCTGTACTAGCCATGTCCACAGAAAATGAACCAATTACTGCAGAGAAAATGCGCAAAAAGAAATTCGTCGCATTACTCGGGCGATGCTTGGATTGCGGTCAACCGGTCACAGAAGGACAAGAGTTCCTTCGCTCAGATGATGGAATTCGGCATGCCCTCTGCGTCTTTGATCCCGCGTTCGCAAAACGTGTGCGTGAGCTTAAGTCCAAGACGGGGCAATAAAACTGAACCAGAACTGAAACAATCAAGTCACTCAGGTAATGTCACCAGTGTGCGAGTTCGCTCCTTCGCGTCATATACGATCACCTGAAGGAACGGATACTTCTTTTTGAGTTCTAACCCCGCTTTCTTCGCCTGTGCTGCGGTCTCATATTCCGATTTGAACTTCCCATCAATTTGGAGAACAAAACCATCGGTCGGCAGAACATTGGCGGATGGATTTTTTGGTCTTGTCGTACCGTTGTTTGCAGGTTGGTCAACTGTTGTCTCTTTTATTGCAAGAGTTGGCTTCTTAATGCTCATACGAGGTTCCTTCATTTTATAGAGGCAGTTTATGAGCCCTAATCAAATCAACAATTATGCAAAGTGTGGCACGGCAGATTATTTGAACCATCCAGCCTTAGTGCGGGGCATTCATAATAATCGCATCGCAATCCTGGCGCGACACCCTAAAGTGATCAAGGATACCAGCATGCCTGATTGTTGTTCCGTCCTTAATCTCATTCCAGCCAGCAAGATCATCAGTGCCGCAGTCAGCAAGATCATCGATGGACCTTATGCTGTGTTCATTTAAGACGAATACCATTAGCGTCGTCACGCCTGGGACATCCTTGAGCCCGTCTTCAACGCGAAGCTCCGTCCTCATAACATCAAAATTTTGCTGAATATGCTCCGACAAATGTTGAGCTTCGGGAATTGGTGTCGACACTATTTTGTGTGTGTCAGACATACATTGTGCCTCGATTCGAGTGATAATGAAGGTTCGCGGGTTGAAGGTTAACGATTAGCTAATTTTTAGTCTTGCCCCGACGAATTCTCCAAATGTGATCTTGGACTACGCCAGCAACGTTTTCGCCGTCTTGTTCCTAGATTGCAATTGCGGCTCATACCAGTAGCGATTGCCAGGCTTTATCGTCCAAATATATTACATTGCTGAACTGTTTCGTATTTCTCATGCTCGTGCATCATGTCGATTTAATTCCTTTAGCGGCTTCTTCCAGATTAACACGACGACGTAGCTGAATTATATATATCTGTGTGGAAGGTGGAGGACGGTGAATTATGCGATACCTCTTTGTGGCATGTGTGCTTCTCGCAATCTTCACAATAACGGCAACCTCGGCATTTGCGATCACATGCACTGATAGGCAACAGGTCTGCTTCGCCTATTGTGAAAAGAATTATGCAAACGCCGCGAAGTGCCGGAACGTTTGTGGAGTTTTGCTCAACACGTGCATATCAACCGGATGTTGGGAAAGCAAAGTCACAGCGAAGCGGTGTGGCATTTCCCGACAGTAGTTTGCTTTCTACGACTATTCCATGCCAAAAACAGATGGCGTCTCACTTATATGTTGCCTGTTAATAGCAGAATAACTTTGATGACCGCACCTGTTGCTATCGAAATAAAATGCGATACAAAACTAAGATCGATACCCAATTGCGAACCTAACAACGGCAGGATGATGAGGAAGCCAATCAGGATCATCATCCCGTAACGCTCAAGTCGTGCAAGCTGCCTGCCTAGGATATTGGGCAGCAAACCAACTGCAATGCGTCCACCATCGAGCGGAGGTAACGGGAACAGATTGAAGACCGCCAGAAGCACATTGATGATTAGGGCGTTCTTTAAATTCAGAGCAGTCCATTGAGCAACGATGGGTGGCAGATAAACGATTAGATGAAAACACAAGGCAGCTACTATTGCCAAACCGATATTCATTGCGGGTCCAGCAGCAGCAACTAAAACCATCCCGATACGCGGATTACGAAGCGCCCGAAAATTGACCGGGACTGGCTTTGCGTATCCGAAAAGAAATGGCGAATGTGCAAGGAGCAAAAGTCCCGGCAAAAGTATCGTACCGAATGGATCGATGTGCTTTATCGGATTTAGGCTAACACGACCTACTTTCGTTGCGGTCTGATCCCCAAAAAGTCTGGCAACAAACCCGTGAGCAGCTTCATGAAAGGTAACCGCGATAAGAACTGGCAATAGCCAGATTGAAATCGTGTAACCCATGTCAAAGCTGGCTCATAGGATGACCTGCTGTCATTTAGTGGCTTGATCGGCGCGGATTGGTTGGATCGGTGTCTTCCTTTTTCTCAAGCACAAAACTACCAAGGTTCGCCAGAATGTCAGCCATCAAGGTGGATTGTTCATCGGGCGGAACCATCAGAATTAGGTCGGCAAGGACTTCTGTAACTTTGGCAGCCACTTCCGCCAGATTGACTTCCTGACCTTGTAATCGACTTTCCAGCAACTCATTAATTTCACAGTGCAAACATTCAGACATGGGAAGCTCCTTGCCAAATCGAATACTGGCAAAGATATAAGGAGCCGGCGACACAAAAAAATACGAGATTTTTATGTAAGCTAATAATTATAGTGTTTTCATGGATGCTGTTGCAGGGTTTTTGCTTCGTGATTATCGATTTTTGGAACCACAATACAATATTGGTTCTTGTGTTTGCCGCTATTTTTTATTCTGTGGGTCGTCTTCGTTTTTGCGGTAAGAGATCAGGAAGATTAGGAGACGTGTCATGCATCCGGTGGTGTACGCTGTCGTTATTCTCGTCGGTCTGTCTGGTGGTGCATTAGCTCAAAATAGCAACGACCAATCGCCGGGTAAAAAAGGGACTACAGGTTGGCAAGCACCAATTAACCACCGCCAACCTACGCTGAAAACTTTACCGCCCAATGTAGTGCGGCAAGAGGAGCAGGCACCATCCGCCAGCTATGAAAAGTTTGACAATCGAATGTTGGATATTTGCAAGGGTTGTTAGCCGGTCTACCAAGGCTTCGCACTAATTTCGTAAAGTTGGACACGAGGAGCAGCATCCTCAAGCTTGCTCAAAACACTTTTCCATTGACGCCCTTCATACTCTGGAAATTCATTACGTCAGCACATCCCCAATCATATCGGAGATGACGATTGCTTTGTCGTTAGAATCAATAATCTCTTTGGCCAATGCCCGCACTCCCGGCTTTTGCGCTCGCGGATCAATGAATGGCGAAATCTTTATTGGGTGAATTCTCGGCAATTGATCAAGTTGGAGCCGGAATGGAACCGATGATTGTAATAACCGCTCGGACTGTTCTATCTTGTGAGTTACCAACGAAGCCGAGAATCAACACGATGGCCCAACTCTACATCAGGAATGCTAAGAAGATTGAATGCGCATCTTCCTTCCCGCCGACCGCTGTTTCCGTGAAAGTGAAAATCTCCAAGATCGTTCCAAAGGACTCGGCAGTTCTAATCTATACGCCCCCACTTCAAGATAAGCCTATTCAATTCAACGGACCTGAAACCATAGCGGATGTTCCTGTTGCTGGGTATGAAATATATGCGCAAGCCGTTTTAGGCTGTCGTGGTTTCCAGTTAGATTTTTTAGGGTGGAAGGACAAAATATGAATTTAGCATCGGGAGCGTCAGTTGTCGGGGGTATCTCTATCTCAATTTATGTGTCCAATATGAAGCTTTGGGGTGAAGGGCTTCAAACATCGCTACCGCACTTGGCAAAGACGCCATTCCACTCGTATTTTGTGTATTCATAACATTCCTCCATAAATTCACGGTACAAAGTCTGATTGGTAATATCTGATCAACGCATGCTCACACAGCCACCTGCCTCTTAGATTGCTTCAAACTGGTCATGATGCTTGGGATTTTGGTTCGTCGCTTAATTGGCTTGTTTGCGGCTCGAACCTGCGACTGTAGCTTTCTCTCAATTTTGGGCAGCGACATGCCAGCCCATTGCAGCTTTCTGGCATATTGATAGAACCTGGGGTTATCTCCTTCTCTGTGATCAGCCTGTTGCCATTCCTCTGTTGCTTTCTCTACCTTCACGACATTGATTTGCCGATGGTGGTTATTTGGAAAGGGAATGACGATGGGTTCGGGGAAATCCAACCGAGGTGTGTTTTTGAGCCACGCCAATAAGTCCAGAACCTCTCTCCCTGGTTCGTCATACACGTCAAAAAAGCTTTGGGTTGGGTCCTTGGCTTGGCACGATAGAAAAAACATACTGACGGCAGTTCGCTTGCTCACATCCAAGCCCGAATAGCCAATTTTGAAGGTGGTCTTGTCTCCGCGCTTTTTTTCCAAACCTGATAACCGGCTCGCTCTATCTTACGGGCAAAAATATCCCACAACCTTTCATAGGCATCGGGAGTGAGCCGTCCGCTGGTCGGAACAATGACCCGAGCGCGGCAAAACTTCGAGGAGAGCTACGGGGAACCAATTATGTTTGCGCTTGAATTAGTTGACAGAGTTCGTACGGCAGTGGCCGAAGCAATAGATCAAAAGGGTCCCTCAGAGGATGGCGAGTACGAGGACGAGATTGGGACGAAAGCGTGGAAAGAAGTCGTGTCCGACCCCTCCGTGAAGAAAAAGTTTGTTGAGTTGGCAAGGAATTGGTGCAATGTAGACGCCTCTTCAATTCAACTATAGACCGGTTGTCATTGGCTTGGACGATTGAGAACTCCCACTCTCTTTCCGGGGTTTTCAGGCTGGCAATGATGAACGGTAATTGCTATCTCGTTGTTCCTTGGGTCCCGTTGGTTTGCTATTAAGGGCGGGTTTCTTCAGTTTGTTATCATTGCCAGCCTGTTCGCCCTTTTTCGAGTGGAGGCTGTGGAGGCTGAATTCATTAATCTTTTTAGGACATTGGTGATAAAATAATAATGGGAAATGCCTCCACTGCCTCCACACACCCTCGGAAAAGAGAGAAACGGGGGCAAATCACCCTACCTTTGCCTCCATTAAAGTCGTCGGGTCGATTTCTCCATTTTTCCTCACACCAATACCCCTCCATTCATTTGCTCGGGCCGCTTTATGCCGCTTGAATCCCTTCCGTTCGAGTTCCTTTGCAAACTTATTGTTGGATAGGGGTTCGTTGTGATTAGCCGTGCTTGTGCAGCGCAGAGAGATCTTGTCGGGATGCTGGTGACGTTTCTTCGGTGATAATTTGTCGCCACGCACATGCAAGAATAGGCTCTACCGCAAAATCTGGAGTGCAGCCTGTCGCGTAGCATGAGGCAAGATGACGTTGGCTCGTGAGATTGCCTGCGTAGGCGTTCTCTATTGTCAGATCATGGTGCCAATGTGCATGAAATTCATCCCACAGAAAAAAGCCGAACCCTCCGACGAGGCAAGCTAACAGAAAAGTAATAGGGAGTACGATTTGGCGCATCATTGCGTTGATCCTCATTTGGATGTTGAAGAACAAGCACGCCAACGCAATGGCATCAAGAAGGCAGAGACCAGGATAAACGCGGCTTGCTGTCTTCCCTACTCAACTACGAGGGTTTCATTAGAATAAGGTCTTCGCGCTTGTAGAACGCCCGCCTTTCACACTTTGGACACTTGACCGAAAACTCCTCAGTAATCCCGTGATCCTTCTCCACAAGGGTTTGCTCGCCACAGTGAACGCAAACAACGCCAACTGATGGTTGTCTTGGGTCGTTTGGCGGCATGGTTATTAGCAAAATAAATTGGATAGATCCTTTTTATACCGTGAAGTTCTGATTTGTGAAGCCCCGTTCCGGCGGTCAGTACTTTCAGAGTTTTTGATATGAGCATTGCGACGAAGATTGTCAGAAATTCGGGCGCATCGGCAGCTAACATTAATCGCCCGCAATTTCATTTACGAGCATCGCGATGAGATGCCGAACGCGGGCATTCTTGATTTGCGTAAATGCCTTCGCGAGCGCCAGGCCATCCGACGAGGCGATAAAATTAGACACGTAGGCCGACGATGGAGCATCGCCTTTGGCTTTCAGTTGGCTTGGCCCGCCCTCAAAGAAGCATGCAATAGGGACTTTCAGAATACCTGAAATGTGCTGCAAGCGGCTCGCACCGATGCGGTTGGTGCCCTTCTCGTATTTTTGCACTTGCTGAAACGTCAGGCCAAGCGCATCTCCTAATTTTTCCTGGCTCAAGCCGAGTTCCAGGCGCCTAATTCGCACGCGGCTGCCCACGTGCACGTCGATTGGATTAGGGACTTTCTTTGCCACTGGAACGTCTCCTGTGTGTATCGGTACTATAGCCTCGACCACGCTGTGATGACTACAGCCACTGCCAAGGCATCAAACGTCAAACGAGCGGATACCATTGGCCCGCATGTTGCCGAGGGTCATCGGATTGAAACGTCGGATTTGGATCGTGGCTCGCGGTCATCGCCCGAAATTTTTTCGACGACCGAGCGGGCGGCCAGCAGGCGCATATTTGGCTTCTTAAGCATTTCTGCACCTATTCGTTTGAACATCGTGCCTATGTCGGGGCTATTAGGGGACAATCTTTGATGAAAATGGAAACCACTGAGCGGGCGGTCATTCGTGATTGGAAGGCTCTCCCTGAGACCGAGCGGCAGACGATTAATCAGGCGTGGCGTTTCGTGGATATGACTGAAGGGCGCTATGCCTTCCGCAGTGAAGCGAGACCATCCCAGGCCATCCTTGGTTCGATTGCTGGTTACCAATTTCGCATCGGTAAACCGCTAAAATTTAGGTAATCCGATCTATGCACGGTGGTACACATGGGTAGCTGCACCGGCAGCAAGCAAAATTCTACAGGTTTTATCCTGGTTTTTAAAATCACCTGCAGTCTCCCCTAGGGCGCGTCATTTTCTCCAGTTAATTGCCTTCATGGCGAAATGCTTTGCTTACCTCGTGAAGGCGCGTTTCTTCAGGTGAAGCTTCCTCGGCAAATTTGCTCGTGGCTTCGCCGCATTTTGAGTAACCCCCATCCCGCAAGCTTCCCGTGCGATTGTCGAGAATGGTTGTCCAGCACAGTCCACCGCCCGTTGGGATAATGATCGAACCTGTATATTTTTGTTCAATGTTGTCATCGTTTGGCCGGACGACGCTTTCGCGCCGAACCGTGGACCAATCAATGAAATAGGTTAGAATGGCGACGACGAAGGCGACCAAAACAAGCAGCACATTGGCCAGCCGAAATTCGCGCAGCAGCCAACGACGGGATGATAGGTGTGAAGTCATAGCGCTGCCCTCGAGCAATACGCAGAACCTATAAACATCGAATGTCCACCAAGCTGCACATAGTCTACAGCGAATTTGGTTAAGCGACCGTTTTTGCGCCTTGCTGAGAGTACACAAGCGTCGTGGTCCGCAGTAAAAAACGTAAGTAATTTCAATGGCAAATAATCCAAATGGCAAATCCTGTCCTCCGACCATTGGGAGAAGCCGACGCCGCTCAATGTGGTGCCATGTGGAGGCATTTGACCGGCGGCACTTGAGCGAACAGCAGGGTGGCCCAGATACAAGAAGACAAACGTTGGACTCGAAGATCGATATTGCTGCGAGCGTCGGGCGAATGTGGCGGTAGGTCGATTGACATTACCGTCGGTCTCATGCCTCCAGGTCACAGCATGCAGAGATAAGTGACGTTGCGCTTACACCGATGGTAATGGATCGTTGAACTCTATTCTGCTAGACGGTTCCTGTTCACTTTTTCACGGGGGCTTACATGTCGAAACGTAAGCGGGCCTGGACAAAGAAAGATGTTGCCGACCTTAAAGCTCATTCAAAATCCAGAACGCCGGTCGCAAAAATTTCAAAAGAAATGAAAAGAACGGTTGGGGCGTTAAGACGTAAAGCTGGGATTTTTGGAATCAGATTAGGCCATCGGCGTTAGGCAGGCGGTCTTTCTGTTTTTCAGAGCGTGTGCGGCGGCCCGTCAAGCAGCTTAAGCTTAGCCTTAAGCACCGCGATGCGTGTATCAGCCTCGGTGCGGATTAGGTTCGGCTTAAACGCGTCTAACTCATAGGCATCCTCCGCAAGCCTCTTTAGCGTCTCCATCTGCTCCGCTGTCATTGGGCGATTATCAGTCATCGGCGGCCATCGAATGCCCCGATAGTGGGGCGCTCGTTCCAATTAGGCATTACATCGGCACCGCGCTGGCCGCAGCGTTCACATCGCATACGCGGCCCAAGGGACGGCACGAACACGTCATCGGTCTGGCTATCAACATTCACGATTGCTTCGTGACGGCAATTGACGTTTGAACACCAAACAATCAGCGAACGCAGGCCGTTGGCGCGCATGTTGCCGAGGGGCATGGAACTTCGGCTGCATAGTTAAAAACCCCGCCGATTAGGCAGGGCTTAGAATTTCTAATCGGCGTCTGCGATTATTTCACCTTGATGTTTTCTGCCGCTTCCTTACCCTTGTTCATTACGACCTCATATTCAACTACAGCGCCCTCGTTGAGCGTGCTCAAGCCCTCCCGCTCCACGGCTGAGATGTGCACGAATACATCTTTGCCTCCGCTCTGCGGCTGAATGAAGCCGTATCCCTTAGCTGGATTGAACCACTTCACGGTACCGGTTGCCACAACCACTCTCCACTGTTCACACTACGGCCAGCCATCATACGGCACAGCGCTGACACCGGATACGGCTCTAAATAGAAAAAAGGCCGCGGGCCCGAGAGTGATCGCGGCCGCGACCGAGACACCACTCACCGAGCCTTCGGACGCCCTTATTCACAAATCATGGATTTTACTGCGAGGTTCAATAACGAATAGGTAAACGGCAGCGCCGAACAGAGCTGCTAGGCCAAGCGCAGCTAAAAATGTAGTCAGCATGATGCTGTATATGCAGGAGCCGCGCAGATTGTCATTGATATGGATCAGACAGCACCATTGACGTAGGGACCTGAAGGCGAGCGCAATGCAGGCCATTTTGCTTGATCGCGCCGTCGCAGGGCATCGTGCGGGCTCGGAGGAGTGTTGGCATATCTCCTGACTTTGCTGCGGCGCGAAATGTCGCTCCTGGGTGAACAACGGACAAAGTGCGCTCCGGAGGCTCAAAAGCCACGCAGCGATTGGTAGAGTCGAAGAGAGGCGCGGTAGCTTGGGCCGTTCGGCAACGCTCCGTTTCCTCTCTCCGCTCATCGAACCGGACAGGCAGATTTCCCGCATCCGGCTCTCGGACAAGACCTCACGCCTTTGCTTTCGCGTGCAACGCCTTCGGCAGTTTCTGAACACTCATCGGAGTTTATAGGTTGCCCAATCTCCAGGTCCTTCGCCACGTATTGCGTCTGTCTTGAACTGAGGTCCCTTCCCTCCGCCGGCGTTACCCGGCTTCAGCGGTACTACGAACCTCTCCGCCACCCCAAGGCGCCCAGCCTGTCCCTCGCGGGCGTCCGGTTGGTCATCGCTGACCACGCTTTGGGGTTTCCCGTGTTTCGTGCGCTTTCCTTGTGTACATGCCGCCGCCACTACCCCGGCGCAGCGTCTGGACGAATCGCTTCGCTCATTTCATCCAGACGTATCAGCCTTCCCCGAAAGGGTTGTCGGGTCGGCCTGCGCATTGTCCTTTTCGAGGATTGCTCGGCGTTCACTCGCGTTGCGGCCTGCACACTCGCGCTGTCACCAATTCGTGACACGCTAATCGAAGGCTTCTGCCACTTCGTTACCTCCATGACTGCTCCGATTGCTTCCGGCTGGAGCGATTGCCGGGTGGGGCTTGCACCCACTGGAAAGCGCCGCCTTTTCACGGCGCACACCCAACTCGGACATGGCACTGCGCAACTGGAAAAGGCTATTTGGATTAATCCGGCAATCCGACCTCGCGCTGGTCGTAATCCTTTTCATATCAAGATTTTTCTGTTATCCAGTTTAATTCCAATTTTTGCATAGATACCATGCAGCCGTCTAACGTCCCCGATTTGACCGCGCGCCAGCTGCACGCCGTGCTCGCCGTCGCGGAGTACAACAGCTTCATCGCCGCGGCAGCGTTCCTCAAGACCTCGCAGCCGGCGCTGACTCGCACGATCAAGCGGGTCGAGGACGTGGTCGGCGTGCGATTGTTCGACCGCAGCACGCGACGGGTCGCTATCACAGCTGCCGGCAAGGAGTTCGTCGCGGTCGCAGAGCGCATGCTCAACGACCTCCGCATCAGCGTCGGCAGCATGCGGGAGATCGGCGCGGAGGAACGGGGTCAGATCATCGTTTCCAGCATCATGTCGGTCGCGAACGGCCTGCTTCCGGCAATCGTCGCCAAATATCGCGCCTCGCGCCCGGGTATCGAAATCATCCTGCGCGAGGGTGTGCACGGCACCGTGATGGAGGACGTGCGTAGCGGCACCGCCGATCTCGGCGCCACCTACGTGGACGACCTGCCCGACTTCGTCGCGGCGAAGCGGATGAGCCGCGAGGTGTTTGACGTCATCCTGCCGCGCAAACACCCGCTCGTCAAAACCGCGAAGCGCTCGTCGGTCACGCTCGCCGAGCTCGCCGGTTTCCCGCAGGTGTCCCTACCCTACGAATCACGCACGCGCCGTATCGTTGATGGCGCCGCCGCGACCGCCGGATACACGCTGCAACACGCCGCGACGGTGACCCAGTTCGCCACCATGATGAGCTTCGTGCGCGCCGGGGTCGGCATTGCGATCATTCCGTCTGGCGCCATCGCGGGGCTGCTCGGCAAGGATCTGGCCGTGCTTACACTGTCGAAGCCGCGCCTGAGCCGCGATGTCGGATTGGTCTGGCTGCGCGATCGGGAGTTGACCCCGGCGGCCCGAGGATTCGCGGCTGTGGTCGAGGAGATGTGGCGGGATGCCTGATTGATGCTAATATCGCAATAATAAATGGTATCATATTTCTGTTGCATAAATACCCGCGCTCCAGCCTCATAGTGGCAGCTAGCAAACTCGAATTTCATGGAGGCAGTCCATGACCGCTGCGCCCGCCGTGCTCGATCCTGCGCCGAGCGAACTCGCAAGCGCGGATTTGGTCGAGCTCTACTTCGAGCGGGGATGGACCGACGGTTTGCCGGTCGTCCCTCCCACGCAAGACAAAATCGATGCCACCGTTGCGGCCCTGGGCGGTGACCCGGGCTTCATGGAGTGCAAAGTCGCCCCGCGCTGGGGCTCGCTGACGCGCGAAGTTCTCTCCATCAACATGGTCATGGCCGGCTGCAAAGCCGCGTATGCTCCGGTGGTGCGCGCCTCCCTCCTGGCGCTCACCGATCCTGCATTTAATCTCAACGGCGTGCAGGCGACCACCCACATGGCGTCGCCATTAGTGATCGTCAACGGTCCGATTGCGCGCGAGATCGGGATGAACGGCGGCGCAAGCGCCTTCGGCTCCGGCAACCGGGCCAATGCCACGATCGGCCGCGCCATCCGGCTTGTCATGCTCAACGTCGGCGGCGGCCGCGCGCCCGATCTCGACAAGTGCACGCTCGGCAATCCCGCGAAGTACACCTATTGCATCTGCGAGAACGAGGAGCACAGCCCGTTCGCCCCCTACCATGTCGAGCACGGCTACGCGCCCGGCCAGTCGACCGTGTTCGCGCTGGCCGCCGAAGCGCCGCACAGCGTGAGCGATCATCACTGCAACGACCCAGAAGGCATCCTGGACACGATCTGCTCGGCGATGAGCACGATTGCCTCCAACACGGCGGTGCTCGGCGGTCACTGCGCCGTCGCGCTCGGCGTCGAGCACGCGCGCACCATCGCCAAGCACGGCTGGACCCGCAACGACGTCAAGAGCTACCTGTGGCTCAATTCCGGCAACCGCTTCGACGCGCTCTCGCGCGGCCACCGTTACGGCAAGGTGTACAATCGCAACCTTCCCAAGTGGTACAAGCGCGACCCTGACAGTCGTATCCCAATCGTGGAGTCGCCAGATCGGATTCACCTGTTCGTCGTCGGCGGGCATGCCGGGCGCTTTTCCGCCTTCATCCCGGGCTGGGGCCATATGAGTGCGCCGGTGCTCCGACCCATCGCCGAGGCGGCGACTATATCGAAAAACATTTGCGCCGACGGCGCGTGCAAGCTCTGACAAGAGGGAGGCCGCCATGCACCACGACAAGAGCCCCGTTGTCCTGTTCGATCCGCGCGGCGTCGTGGATCTCGCCGTCACACCGCTTGCGGCGCGCAAGACGCAACTTGCGGGATTGCGGCTTGGCATCCTCGACAACTCGAAATGGAACGCCAACAAGCTGCTGCGCGGCGCATCCGCCGCGCTCTGCAAGGACATCAAGTTTGCCGTTGTGAACTATTATGTGAAGCAGAGCTTTTCCAAAGATGCCGCGCCCGAGTTGATCGAGAAAATCGCGCGCGACAACGACGTCGCGCTCACCGCAATCGGCGACTGTGGATCGTGCTGCTCGTGCTGCATCCGGGATTCAGTGGCTCTCGAAAAGCTTGGAATTCCTTCGGCCGCGATCATCACGACCGAGTTCGTGCGCGAGACCCAATTGACACGACGCGCCCTCGGCGCACCCGATTTTGAGCCGATTGTGATCGACCATCCGGTCAGCTCGATCACACCGGAGGAGATTAGCGCACGGGTCGTGCAAATCAGAGAGCAAGCCGAGAGAATCTGGCTTGGCGGCTAACACGGCGCGCAGCCTGAACCTATCGGACACTCAAACCCGACCGCTCAACCAGGCATCAGCTGTCAGATCGAGTTCCGGCTAATACACTTAATCGCCCACGGTGGCGCGGAGGTTTCGATGAAGCTGTACGTCACGTATACCTCACCGTACGCTCGGCTTGCGCGCATCGTCGTCATAGAAAAGGCGCTCGAAGATCGCGTCGAGATCATTGAGGCGAAAACGCGTACCCCGGGGAGCCCGTACTATCAGATCAACCCCTCTGGTCGCGTACCTTATCTCATCGACGATGCTGGTGTTGGTATGGAAGACAGCCAGCTCATCTGTGCCTATCTCGACAGCCTCGATGGCAAGCCTCGCTTCCACCAGCCAACACTTAATCCCGACTGGGCTTACCTTCGGCTCGAGTTTTCGGCACGTAGCATGTGTGACGGCATTTCCGTATGGACGCGCGAAATGGCTCGCCCCGCGAACGAGCGTTCTCCCACCGTCCTTGCCCATGAGGTAGCGCGTAGCCAACGCATGGCGGATGTTTTTGAAGGCCGTCTGACCGATCCGATAATGCTGGGAGCGCCCCGCATGGCACATTTTATCGTTGCAGTAGCTCTTGAGAGAGCACGCCACTGCGGCCTTGATGGTCTCACTAGTGGTCGTCCGCAGCTCGCCAAGTGGATGCGCTCGATGTCTGACCTTCGTTCAATGCAGGAGACAGCACCACCGTAAGTCAGCTTTTGGCACTTTGCGACAAGACCAGGGCCCAAAAACAGACCTCATCGTTATTGTCATTTTGTCCGTTCATGGCACATCGCTGCATTCGCCGCGACGCAATATGCTCGATCGCTATCGGGTAGAGTCGAGATGTGGCGCGGTGGCTGTAGGTCGAACATATCTGTTGCCGCCTCTTTCGTCTGGCAGTGCCTTACTGGTGCGACCATGACTCCGTTTCCACATCCCGCTCATCGAACCGGACATGCAGATCTCCCGCATCCGGCTCTCGGACAAGACATCACGCCTTCGCCCACGGCACGTCGTGCCCAAGCCGGCACAGGCGTACGAGCCCGAAGTGCCCGTAGAGGTGCGAGAGTGGATAAGTCCCGCCCCTGCGTTGCCTGACCTTGTGCTTGATGCGCAACCACCGACGCAACCGCATTGCTGCGTAGGAGTCGAGCGCCCGATACGCTTTGTTGACGGTACCTACTTCGAAGTAGTTCGCCCATCCGCGCAGCGTGCGGTTCAACGTACCCACCAGCTTTGTGGTTTCTTGCCATGTCCCCGTTCGGTCCGTCAGTGCATGGATTTTCTCAACCATGCGCTTGATGCTCTTCCTCGATGGCCGGTATCCCAGGCGCACCTGGCCGGTTCTCGCCGAATACATTCGTCCGAACGTGTACCCCAGGAAGTCGAACTCTCCTTCCGGCACCTTACAGATTCGTGTCTTCTCCTCGTTGACCGTGAGCCTCAGCTTGCTCATGATCTTGCGCAATTGCTGCAACGCCTCATCGGCTTTGCCTTTCCTGCACAGGATCACGAGATCGTCGGCATAGGTCACGATCCGACTGCCGAGGCTTCGCTCCAGCCCGAGCTTCTTCCACCCCAGTACGAACCGGCGCATGTAGAGATTCGCCAGCAGTGGTGAGATGGGTGAACCCTGCGGAATGCCGCGCCGGTTATCCCGGGCTTCGGTCGTGCGTGTCTTCCTTCCTCGATCATCGGTTTCTTCCACGGGGCATTCCAGCCACATCTTAATCAGATGCAGCACGCGCCGATCAACGATCCGGCGTGCGGCCGACTTCAATAGCTCGGCATGTGGGATGCTTCCGAAGTAGTCCGCGAGGTCGGCGTCAACGACTTCCGGGTGGCCACGGAACAGCAGCCCTTCCACCTCGACCACCGCCTGTTGGGCATTTCGCCCGCGACGGTAGGCGTATTGTTCTTGTGGAAGATCGGCTTCAAAGATCGGTTCCAGCACCAGCATTGCTGCTGTCATGCAGACTCGATCGCGCAAGGTCGAGATGCCCAGCGGCCTGAGTTTGCCGTTGGCCTTCGGTATGTACACTCTTCTGATAGGATCCGGTCGGTAGGTTTCTTGCCTGAGCGCAAGCGCCAGTTCGCCGAGCCACCGCTCTGCGCCATACGCCTCGATGTCCGCAAAGTCCTGACCGTCTACCCCCGGTGCGCCCTTGTTGGAGCGGCACTGGGCATACGCATGAGCCAGGATGTCTTCACGGCTGATCTTGTCGTACAGCGCGTAGAAGCGATAGCCAGCTTCTGCCTTCGCTTTCGCGTGTAACGCCTTCTGCAGTTTCTGAACAGTTTTCGGAGTTGATAGGTTGCCCAATCTCCAATCCTTCACCACTTGTTGCGTCTGTCTTAAACTGAGGTCCCTTCCCTCCCCCGGAGTTACCCGGCTTCCGCGGTACTGCGAACCTCTCCGCCACCCCAAGGCGCCCAATCTGTCCCTCGCGGGCGTCCGGTTGGTCTTCCCTGACCACGCCTTAGGGCTTCCCGTGTTGCGTACGCTTTCCTTGTGTACATGCTGTCGCCACTACCCCGGCGCAGCGGCTGGGCGTATTGCTTCGCTCATTCACCCCAGCCGTATCAGCCTTCCCCGAAAACCCCATCGGGTCGGCCTGCGCATTGTCCTTTTCGAGGCTTGCTCGGCGTTCACTTGCGTTACGGCCTGCACACTCGCGCTGCCACCGTATTTCGTGACACGCTATCCGAAGGCTTCAGCCACTTCGTTACCTCCATGACTGCTCCGGTTGCTTCCGGCTGGAGCGGTTGCCGGGTGGGGCTTGCACCCACTGGAAAAGCGCCGCCTTTTCACGGCGCACGGGCATAGCGGACAAAGGTCGGCACCGGGCGCTGAAAGGCTAGGCAGCGATTGACCCGGGCTGTGTGAAAACGCATCGCTGGATTTGATTCTCGGGATAAGATTCTCGCGTGATTTGCGGGAGGATCAGATGAAGCGCTTCGTTGAGGGTGCGGATCGCGAGCAAAGCACGCTGTTTCCTGGATGTCTGGAAGACTGGATCGGCGAGGACAATTGCGTTCGGGTGATCGACGTTTTTGTCGACGAACTCGATCTGGCCGAGCTTGGATTTGGCAGGGTCGAACCCGAAGTAACCGGCCGGCCTTCCTATCATCCGTCGGTGCTGCTGAAGCTCTACATTTACGGCTATCTCAACCGGGTGCAGTCGAGCCGCCGGTTGGAGCGTGAGGCCGGACGCAACGTTGAGGTGATGTGGCTGACGGGCCGGCTTGCTCCCGACCACAAGACGATTGCCGACTTCCGCAAGGACAGCGACCGCGCTATCCGGCAGGTCTGCGCCCGGTTTGTTGCGCTTTGCCGCGCTCTGGGGCTGCTCACGCAAGCCAGCGTGGCGATTGACGGCAGCAAGTTCAAGGCAGTGAACAACCGTGACAAGAACTTCACCCGGGCCAAAATGGAGCGGCGTATGGCGCAGATCGAGGAGAGCGTCGCACGCTATCTGCAGCAACTCGACACCGCCGACCGGCAGGAGCCATCCGAGGCCCTAAAAGCCAAGACCAGCCGTCTCAAAGAGAAGATCGAGAAGCTGAAGGAGCAGATGCAGCGTCTCGAGGTTCTCAAGGTGCGAATGCTCGCCACACCGGACCAGCAGATCTCACTGACCGATTCCGATGCCCGCTCGATGGCGACCAGTGGCCGCGGCTCCGGTGTCGTCGGCTACAACGTCCAGGTTGCCGTCGACACCGAGCATCATCTGATTATCACGCATGAGGTGACCAACGTCGGGACCGACCGGTCGCAGCTCTCGCCTATGGCTAAGGAGGCGAAGGCGACGCTGCAAGTGGAGAGCCTCGATGCAGTCGCCGACCGCGGCTACTTCAGCAGCGAAGAGATCCTGGCGTGCGAGGAAGCTGGCATCACGGTCACGTTGCCAAAGCCGATGACCTCGAACTCAAAGGCAGAGGGGCGCTTTGGCAAGCAGGACTTCCGATATGTGGCTGAGGAGGACGTTTACATCTGTCCTGCCGGCGAGAAGCTCGCCTACCACTACACGACCGAGGAAAACGGATTGGTCCTGCGCCGCTACTGGACCAACGCTTGCCAGAGCTGCGCCATCAAGCACAGTTGCACCACCAGCAAGGAGCGACGGATCACCCGATGGGAACACGAGCACATTCTTGAGGCGGTGCAGCGCCGGCTCGACGAACATCCGGAAAAGATGCGTCTGCGGCGCGAGACGGTTGAGCATCCCTTTGGAACGATCAAGGCCCGGATGGGCGCAACCCACTTCCTGATGAAGACGCTGCCCCGGGTTGCCACCGAGATGGCGCTGCACGTGCTGGCCTATAACCTCACGCGCGTCATGAATATCATCGGCGTCCAACCGCTCATGGCGGCGATGAGGGCATAGTCGCTGCCGACATGCGTCCATCTGCTGTTGTAAAAACCGCCCAGGACGTCTGGAATCCCAACCAGGAGCGATTCCAGAACGAAAAACCGCAAACCCCGGGAAGTTCACTGCACCCGGCCACCACGCCCGGGGTCGCCAAGCGTCAATGCTTCGACAAGGCGTTTCTACACAACCAAGACCCATCTGCGACGTTGTTGCCTCGATAGACACACCCTACCGCCGACCATAAACTCGGCTCTAAATCACGGTGATGTGGGCCATTTCTATGGCAGAGGCACGGCTCGAACGGCGGTTAGCTGCCATCCTCGCGGCCGACGTTGCTGGCTACAGTCGGCTTATGGGTGCCGATGAGGAGGGTACGCTCGCTCAGCTGAATGCGCATCGGCGTGAGCTCGTCGACCGCAAGGTCGAAGAGCACCACGGTCGCATCATCAAGACTACCGGCGATGGAATGCTGGTGGAGTTTGCAAGCGTGGTGAATGCGATGCGCTGTGCCATCGAGGTACAGCGCAGCATGTCCACACGCAATAGCGGCGTACCACATGAGAAACGGATTGAGTTCCGTATTGGCATCAACGTCGGCGACATCATCATCGACAGTGGCGACATCTTCGGCGATGGAGTGAACGTGGCGGCACGCTTGGAAGGCTTGGCTGAACCTGGCGGGATTTGCGTGTCGGGACGGGTGCAAGAGGACACGCAGGGTAAACTCGAGATCACATTCGAGGATGCAGGCCAGCAGCAGCTTAAAAACATCGCACGACCAGTACAGGTCTATCAAGTGCGGCTGGACATGACCGCGGCAAACATGGCGGCTCCACAAGCGTTGTCCAACAAGCCGTCAATTGCAGTACTGCCATTCCAGAATATGAGCGGCGATCCCGAGCAGGAGTATTTCGCTGATGGGATAGTTGACGAGATCATCACTGGTCTTTCACGCATCAAATGGCTCTCAGTCGTTTCTAGAAATTCGAGCTTCGTCTATAAGAATAAGCCGGTGTCTATGAAGGAGGTCTCGGGTAAACTCGGTGTCCGCTACGTGCTCGAAGGCGGCGTGCGCAGGTCAGGGAATTGGGTCCGGATTACTGCGCAATTGATTGATACAGGGAACGGACGTTCATCTTTGGGCTGAACAGTACGACCGATTGCTTGAAGATGTCTTTGCTCTACAGGATGAGATCACTATGTGCGTGGTCGGCGCAATCGAGCCTAGCCTGAGAAAGGCTGAGATCAATCGAATCTCGCGACAACGACCCAACACTTTCAGTGCCTACGACCTCTTATTGCGGTCACAACAGTTTGTCTTTGCCGGGATGCCAAAGGAGGCCGCGAAGGCTATCCCGCTACTTGAAGACGCTCTGAAACTTGAACCCGACTATAGTGCCGCGCATGCGTATTTAAGTTGGTGTCTTCACGCCCGGTTTGGCCGTGGAGGATTGCGTGAGGAGGATCGCCTCGATGCAATTCGCCATGCGCGCGCGGCAGTTTCACTCGGCAACGATGATGCAACGGCGCTAGCAATCGCGGCCCTTGTCATCGCATACGACGGTCATGATTTCGCTACGGCACTCAAGATCTTCGATCGCGCCCTGGAGTTAAGCAACTCCAATGTCTTCGCACTCTGCTGGAATGCTGCGGTCCTTGCTTGGATGGGCAAGACTGAATTGGCGATTGAGCGGGCTAAGCTCGCGCTTCGACTTGGTCCGTTCGATTTGTTGAACTGGCGAGCGAACCATGCGCTGTCGATTGCATACTTCCATAACCAAAGATATGGCGATGCAGCAGACGCGGCTCGGAGCGTAATCGATGCCAATCCGGGCTACAGCCTTCCTCGTGCAATTTTGTCGGCGGCACTTATGCGACTTGGACGCATTGACGAGGCGAAGGTGATGGCACAGACGGTGTTAGAGCGTGAGCCTTCCTTCACTATTCATGGGACTTCGCGATACGCGGAGCTTGAACCTGCGGTGTTCAGGCCCATGGCCGATGCTTGGCGCGAAGTCGGGCTACCCGAATGATTAGCGGTCAAACGATTATTATTGCCCGCGCAGGCTACGTGAGCGATTGAGGACGCTGATTGCTGTAGTGCGTTGGTCGCTTTTGGCACTTTGCGTCATTCGCCGCGGCGCACCATTTTTGGTCGCTCTCTGGAGTAACAGCAGACAAACAAGGGCGGCAGCCTTGGCCAGATAGGCCGTCTTTGACCCAGCCTGTGTGAAAACTCATACATCAAAAAAATGTAGAAAATAAAATTCCTCAGCATGGCATCCGGCCATACGTCCACAGCATTATCAGTTCTCAAGGCGAGTTATCTCTACAAAACTATCCTATGCGCGCGGCTGGCGTTGGAGTTTTCACACGGCCTGGGTAGAGTTGAAGAGAGGCGCGGTAGCTTGGGCCGTTCGGCAACGCTCCGTTTCCTCTCTCCGCTCATCGAACCGGACAGGCAGATTTCCCGCATCCGGCTCTCGGACAAGACCTCACGCCTTTGCTTTCGCGTGCAACGCCTTCGGCAGTTTCTGAACACTCATCGGAGTTTATAGGTTGCCCAATCTCCAGGTCCTTCGCCACGTATTGCGTCTGTCTTGAACTGAGGTCCCTTCCCTCCACCGGCGTTACCCGGCTTCAGCGGTACTACGAACCTCTCCGCCACCCCAAGGCGCCCAGCCTGTCCCTCGCGGGCGTCCGGTTGGTCATCGCTGACCACGCTTTGGGGTTTCCCGTGTTTCGTGCGCTTTCCTTGTGTACATGCCGCCGCCACTACCCCGGCGCAGCGTCTGGACGAATTGCTTCGCTCATTTCATCCAGACGTATCAGCCTTCCCCGAAAGGGTTGTCGGGTCGGCCTGCGCATTGTCCTTTTCGAGGATTGCTCGGCGTTCACTCGCGTTGCGGCCTGCACACTCGCGCTGTCACCAATTCGTGACACGCTAGTACAGCCGAGCGAAAATGAGGGGCTCATTTTGGCTCAACCGGTGAGAGGTTTTGCTTCCATGGTCCAGCGGAAGGGCTTTGCCATGGTTCGGTTGAAGTATGCGATGAACTCCTCGATTTTGGTGCGCAGCGCTTTCTTGCTGGCGAAATTGCCGCGCCGGAGGAGCTTTCGCACCAGGATGGAGAACCAGATTTCGATTTGGTTGAGCCAGGAGGCGTGTCTGGGCGTGAAGTGGAAGGTGACGCGATGCTGCGGCTGACACAAGAAGGCGGCGCGGGTGAGCTTGGAAGCGAGCACGCCAGTCTTGCCCTTGACGCCGAGCTTGTCCTTGAGTTCGCAGTGGCGAGCCACGAGACGGACGACGGCCTCGGAAAGGTGGATATTGAGATTGTCGCAGACGATATCCCAGCGGATGTTGGGGGGCGGCGCTCGTCAGCAAGCGGCGGAGAAAGCGCGCAAAATCCTTTTCGGTCCGGGTATTGCCGATCACGCCTTCGACCTTGCCGGTGGCGACATCGAAGGCGGCAATCAGGGTTTGAGTGCCGTGGCGGCGATACTCGAACTCACGCCGCTCGACCTTGCCCGGCGCCATCGGCAGTCCCGGCGCGATGCGCTCGAGGGCCTGGATGCCGGTCATCTCGTCGATGGAGATGGTGCGACGGGCGTCATTGGGGGTGGCCGCAGTTTTGTAGACCGCGCAGATGTCTGCGCACTTGGCATCGAAGGCGGGATCGGGCTTCGGGGTCAGCCAGTAGCGGACGCGATGCGGCTTGAGGTCGGCCTCTTTTTTAAAAAGCGCCCCACCGAGCGCTGCGAGATGCTCGGGATGAGGCCGCGTCGCATGGCTTCGTCGGCAATCTCGCGCTGGCTCCAATGGCTGATCGGCCGCTCGCTCTCCGACGGCTTCTCGCATGTCATCGCGACCAGAGCGCAGATCTGCTCGGGCGTGAACGTCGCCGGCGCTCCCGAGCGCTGCGCATCGGCCAGCCGCTCGGCGACCGACTGCCTGTCCGCCGCCTCCCGCCAGCGCTTGCGCCAATACCGTACCGTCTTGGGCCAGACGCCAAGCTCCCGAGCGCTGGCACGCACACCCATGCCATCGGCTGCCTGCTCGATGATGTGGGAGCGCAGGGCGACTTGCTGCGGCGTCGAATGGGTTCGCACCAGACGTTCCAGCGCTTCGCGCTGTTCGGGCAAAACGCTCACCGGCTCGGCCGCTAGTAGGGGCATGACAACCTCCTGTTCCAGCTCCGGATTCGTCTTGCCACAACAAAACCGATTCGACTCCTCAAATCTGTTTGCCGCAAGCGGAGTCAAAACTTCCGCTCGGCTGTACTAGAGCATTTTCCGAAAAGACTGAATCGCGGGATTCCCCTGCGGGAACGAATTGGATTCAAGGTTCGTGCTGGAATGGAGGCCAGCATGGATGGCAAAACCGTATTCGGAGGATCTGCGTGCGCGCGTCGTTGGGGTGGGACAGGATGGCGCTACCATCCCGGAAACTGCGGAGCAATTTGGAGTAAGTATTAGCTCTGTTGTGCGCTTCCGTAGGCTGCACCGCGAAACGGGCAGCGTCAGTCCGGCCAAATTCGGCGGTTACAAGGGATATGCGCTGGCCGCGTACGAAGAACTGGTCAGGCAATTGGTGGCGGAGCAACCGGATATCACACTGGCAGAGCTCAAGACCCTTCTAGAGCGGATTCCGTTTAAGTGGACCATATCCGGAATTCGCGAAGTATGCAGCGCATTCAGCTCGAGAGATTTGATTGAGACATGAGGCGACGGCCTTGCAGAGGCTTCTGACGGTGAACGTGGCATTCTTCAGAGTATATGCGGCGACTTTGCGCAGGAGCGCCTTGAGTTTGGCGAATAGTTGCTCGATGGGATTGAGGTCGGGACTGTATGCCGGGAGGTAAAAAGGAATTGCACCGCGCGCTTCGATAGCTTCTTCGACCCCATCTACCTTGTGGACGCTGACGTTATCCATGAACACGACGTCATCTCTCTTCAGTGTCGGAGCGAGGAACCGTTCGACATAGGCCTTGAACATCTCACCATTCATCGGGCCTTCGAGCACGAAAGGCGCAGTAACACGGTCATGACGCAACGCCGCGAGGAAAGTGATGGTTTTCCAGTTCCCATACGGCACTTTTTGGATGAGCCGCTCGCCCTGCGGTGCTCGCCCGTAAAGGCGGGTGATCGTCGTTGAGACGCTGGGGTGAGTAGGCCGGAGGAGTTTCACCCCCGGCCTCTCGCAGAACGGTGCGTGAACCTCTCGATTCACACCGCTCCCATCAGGTGAACGTGGTCGTTCCGAACGACTGCCAGTGTACGAAGAGTTCCGCATTGTCCCCCGCCAGCTTTCGCAAGAACAGCGAAGCACGGGTTGTGTGGAACCGGAAGCGCTTGTACTTTCGCATGATCCAGGCTTTCAGCTTCTGATTGACGTAATCGACCAGAGAGAACAGCGCCGAACGGCTGAACCGGCCGTAGTAACCGATCCACCCCCTGAGGAGCGGATTGATCTGCCGGGCGATCTCAGCCAGCGTCCCCGACGTTTGCCGGGGAATGTGCAAGCTCCGGATCGTTGCTCGCATGGACTTCAGAGCTGTTGGACTGACCGCCGGAGTGTATCCGCAGAAGAACTCCGTCCTCTGTGACGTCGCCACCCGCCGCGGCCTGAACTGATATCCGAGGAAGTCAAATTTCACGTTCGGATACGTTCGTCGCCGCCTGTTGTCCTTGCAATAGACGATCCGCGTCTTTGTCGGATGCATCTGAAGACCGCACACCTCCAACCTCGCTTGAAGCTCCGCCTTTATGGCCTCTGCTTCTTGCTCGGTCCGGCAGTGCACCAGTCCGTCGTCAGCATATCGACACCAAGTGAGGTCGGGATGTGTCCGCGCCATCCAGAGATCAAACGTATAATGCAGGAACAGATTGGCCAGTATTGGGCTGATCACGCCCCCTTGCGGGGTTCCACGCGTCCGCTCAATGAGCTCCCCGTCCTTTTTCATTGACGCCGTCAGCCATCTTTCGATGTAGAGCAGCGCCCATTTGCATTGCACGTGTCGCCGGACCGCCTTCAGCAGAAGATCATGCGGAAGATTGTCAAACAGCCCTTTGATGTCGAACTCCAGGATCCAATCATTTTTCCAGCACCGTTGACGTGTGACCCCTACGGCGTCCAGAGCCGATTTTCCCGGCCTGTAACCGTAGGAGTCCGGCAGGAAGATCAGTTCCAGTTCCGGCTCAATCATCTGCTTGACCACCATCTGCGCGATTCGATCGCTAACAGTGGGCACACCTAAAATCCTTTCGCCGCCCGTCTTCTTTGGAATGGAGACGGCGCGCACCGGAGGTGGAAAGTAGGTACCTGAGGACATGCGATTCCAGATTTTGTAGAGATTCCCCGCAAGATCTGTCTCGAACATCTCCAAGGTCTGCTCGTCCACTCCAGCTGCACCGCGATTGGATTTGACCGCCTTGTAGGCTTCGTACACTCGCCGCTTCTCGATCAAGAACGGCCTGTTTATCGTACCGATCGAAGTCATCCTGTTTCCAGTTGGTTCAAGAGTACGACTACCTGACCCGACCCCTTTGCTCCGACCCCATTACAGGGCCCTCAACGCTCGTACGGATCGGTCCGCCCCAGTCTCTTGCTTCGGTACTCTCGCCTCACGGTTGGCGCCGCTTGGGCTTCTCCCTTGCCATCAAGAGCCTGGTTCCTGCAGTTCCACGTCAAAGCCTGTGTCCGACTCACGCCCCCTCTACGCCGGTCGCCGCCCGCCCCGTCATCAGGCATCTGACGGACTTGTCCCAGGATGACGAAACGGTCCTGGTTTTGACGACACTTAGATTCATAACGACGCGTCCTCGGAGGGTTCACTTTCGTTCGTCTTTCGGACACTCACCTGCTCGGTTTGATCCGAACTTTTGATCCGACGCTCACTACCACGGCTCTTTACCGCAGCAGCTCGGACTGGTTTGAGATCCGCTCCTGAAAGCCGATCTCGGGGGGCCCGCCCCCATCTTTCACGCAGCTTCACGAAGCGGTTTTAGTTCATGTCGAACTCCTTCCGCTGCTCTGCAGCACACTTTCATCGATGAAGACCAGTCGCTTCAGATCAAGCCTTGGCTGCTGTTTTTGCAATGCCTTACGTGCGGCGACGACGTCCGTCCGGTCCTGCTCGGCGGCCCGCAGACTTTTTTTTAAAGCGTAAATTCAAATGATGCAGAAATCGGGAGATCGACGACTGACCGACCGTCACCTTCTTCTTCGCTAGAAGGGTCTTGAGCTCTGCCAGTGTGATATCCGGTTGCTCCGCCACCAATTGCCTGACCAGTTCTTCGTACGCGGCCAGCGCATATCCCTTGTAACCGCCGAATTTGGCCGGACTGACGCTGCCCGTTTCGCGGTGCAGCCTACGGAAGCGCACAACAGAGCTAATACTTACTCCAAATTGCTCCGCAGTTTCCGGGATGGTAGCGCCATCCTGTCCCACCCCAACGACGCGCGCACGCAGATCCTCCGAATACGGTTTTGCCATCCATGCTGGCCTCCATTCCAGCACGAACCTTGAATCCGATTCGTTCCCGCAGGGGAATCCCGCGATTTAGTCTTTTCGGAAAATGCTCTAGCGAAGAAGAAGGTGACGGTCGGTCAGTCGTCGATCTCCCGATTTCTGCATCATTTGAATTTACGCTTTAAAAAAAAGTCTGCGGGCCGCCGAGCAGGACCGGACGGACGTCGTCGCCGCACGTAAGGCATTGCAAAAACAGCAGCCAAGGCTTGATCTGAAGCGACTGGTCTTCATCGATGAAACCAGCGTCTCAACGACGATCACCCGCCTTTACGGGCGAGCACCGCAGGGCGAGCGGCTCATCCAAAAAGTGCCGTATGGGAACTGGAAAACCATCACTTTCCTCGCGGCGTTGCGTCATGACCGTGTTACTGCGCCCTTCGTGCTCGAAGGCCCGATGAATGGTGAGATGTTCAAGGCCTATGTCGAACGGTTCCTCGCTCCGACACTGAAGAGAGATGACGTCGTGTTCATGGATAACGTCAGCGTCCACAAGGTAGATGGGGTCGAAGAAGCTATCGAAGCGCGCGGTGCAATTCCTTTTTACCTCCCGGCATACAGTCCCGACCTCAATCCCATCGAGCAACTATTCGCCAAACTCAAGGCGCTCCTGCGCAAAGTCGCCGCATATACTCTGAAGAATGCCACGTTCACCGTCAGAAGCCTCTGCAAGGCCGTCGCCTCATGTCTCAATCAAATCTCTCGAGCTGAATGCGCTGCATACTTCGCGAATTCCGGATATGGTCCACTTAAACGGAATCCGCTCTAATCGAAGGCTTCAGCCACTTCGTTACCTCCATGACTGCTCCGATTGCTTCCGGCTGGAGCGATTGCCGGGTGGGGCTTGCACCCACTGGAAAGCGCCGCCTTTTCACGGCGCACACCCACAACGGACATCGGCTTGGTTGACGCCGGACCCCTTCCAGATTGCTGGTGTTGGTTGGTACGATGCCTTGTCCCGAGCCACGGGGTGCGGTTCTCCAGAAAAATCCATCATGCCTACGCCCGCCATCAAAACGGATTCCCCATTCTGGCAAGTTCCCGTCACGGCGCTCTTGGGACAGGTGGCCGCAAGCCCTGACGGACTGAGCAGTGCTGAGGCGGCGGCGCGCCTGGCACAGTTCGGCCCAAACCTGATCCATGGGGAGCGAAAAAGAGCGCTGGTCTTTCAATTTTTGACCAAGTTCCGCAACCCCTTGGTCATTATTCTTCTCACTGCTAGTGCCCTTTCCGCGTTCACCGGCGATGCTGCCAGCTTCTTTATTATCAGTACTATCGTCATCATCAGCACGACCCTTGATTTCGTCCAGGAATACCGGGCCGGACAGGCTGCGGAACGACTGCGCCAGTCGGTGGCGGTACGTGGAAAGGTGTTGCGGGACGGCAAGCCCATTGAGATACCGCTTGCGGAGTTGGTGCCCGGCGATGTGGCGCTGCTTACCGCCGGCGACCTGATTCCCTGCGACGGCAGGGTGCTGGAGGCAAAAGATTTCTTCGTGAACCAGGCCCTCCTTACTGGCGAACCGTATCCAGTGGAAAAGGCCCCCGATGAATTGCCCGGAGAGACAGAAATCCTGTCGGCCGGCAACACCGTGCTGTTGGGGACATCGGTGATCAGCGGCACGGCCAGGGTGCTGATGTGCCGCACTGGGCAGAATACGGAGCTTGGTGAGATTGCCGATACCTTGCTGGCCAAGGCCCCGCCCACCGCCTTTGAACAGGGTACCTACCGTTTCGGGATCCTCATCATGCGCATGACGATCCTCCTCGTCCTGTTCGTCATTCTCGCTAACGCCTTCTTTCACCGCCCTTTGCTCGAATTGTTTCTGTTTGCTGTGGCCCTGGCCGTCGGGCTGACACCTGAACTCCTCCCCATGGTGGTCTCCGTGACTTTGTCGCGGGGCGCGCTCCGCATGGCGGCCAACAAGGTGATCGTCAAGCGACTCGCCTCGATCCAAAATCTGGGGAGCGTGGATGTCTTTTGTACCGACAAAACTGGCACCCTGACCGAAGCCCGCATTCACCTGGAACGCCACCTGGACCCCCTTGGCCGCGAAAGTCAGCGGGTCCTGGAGCTGGCCTACTTCAATAGTTTTTTTGAAACAGGACTGAAGAGCCCCCTGGATGACGCCATCCTGGAGCACAAGGAGATCGACGTCAGCGGCTGGCGCAAGATCGATGAAGTGCAGTTCGACTTCGAGCGCCGCCGGATCTCGGTGCTCCTTGACAACGGCAGCAACAGGCTACTCGTGATCAAAGGAGCTCCCGAGGATATCCTGCGTCTGTCGGTCAGCTATGAGTTGGATCAGACGGCGGCCCCGCGTCCTCTGGATGATGCGGCGCGCGCGAGCATCAATGCTCAATTCGAGGCCCTCAGTAAAGAAGGCTTCCGAGTACTGGGGATTGCCTCGCGGCAGGTCGGGAAGGACCAAGCTCATGCCGTGGTAGGCGATGAAGCAGAACTGGTCTTTGTGGGCTTCGCCGCCTTCCTCGATCCGCCAAAGGAGAGCGCCAAGGCGGCCCTGGCCGGACTTGCCGCCGACCGGGTCGCGGTCAAGATCATCACCGGCGACAACGAACTGGTGACTCAACATATCTTCGCGCAGCTCGGCCTCCCAGTAACGGGCGTGCTTACCGGTGCTGAAATCGAGAAAATGGATGATCTGGCACTCGCAGCGCGCGTGGAGCAGGTCAACCTCTTCTGCCGCGTGGCACCTGCCCAGAAGAACCGGATCATCCTCGCGCTGAAACGGCGCGGCCATGTGGTCGGGTATCTCGGCGACGGCATCAATGACGCGCCTTCGCTCCATTCGGCCGATGTTGGCATTTCCGTGGATAGCGCCGTGGACGTGGCAAAAGAGGCGGCGGACATGATCCTCCTGGAGCACGACCTGGGAGTCCTTCATGCCGGCGTTCTGGAGGGGCGGCGCACCTTCGGCAATATTATGAAATACATCATGATGGGCACCAGCTCTAATTTCGGCAACATGTTCAGCATGGCCGGAGCCTCGCTCTTTCTTCCCTTCCTCCCTATGTTGCCGGTGCAGATCCTGCTCAACAACCTCCTCTATGACGTTTCCGAATTACCTATCCCGCTGGACCGGGTGGATGACGACTACTTGAGCCATCCCCGGCACTGGGACATGAAATTCATTCGCAACTTCATGCTGATTATCGGCCCGGTCAGTTCGGTCTTCGACTTCCTCACCTTCTACATTATGCTGACGGTCTTCCATGCCGGAGAGGCGCTCTTCCATACCGGCGTGGTTCATTGAGTCCCTGGCCACGCAAGTGCTGGTCATCTTCATCATCCGCACCCGCCAGAACCCCTTCAGAAGTCGCCCCAATCCGTGGCTAGTCGCCTGTTCACTGACGGTGGTGGCGGTCGCCGCGCTGTTGCCGTTCACTCCTGCGAGTGAGTTTCTCGGTTTCGTGGCGCCGCCGGCTTTCTTCTTCGTCATACTCGCTGCCATCCTGATTTTTTACCTGTTGGCGGTGGAAGGTGTGAAACAATGGTTCTTCCGCCGTTTTGCCGCAGAGTGACGCCGAAGGCCGGTCCGATTCCAATCAACCTCACGATCCACGCACTATTTCTAATCTAACGAACTTATTCACCGCATCAAAAACCTTGAAACGGTTGGCGACGACCATGCAATCCTGCCTTCCATTAACTTCGAACTACAGGACGATGTCCGCTATTGGCACATCACGTCATTCGTCGCGGTGCACCATTTTTGGTCGCTCTTGGAGTAAGAGCGGACAATGGCCGAAACTGGCGCGGAATGCATATGTACCAAATTGTCCGATACCGATTTCTAGGGTTTCCCGACATTTATCGGTTGGCCAAGTACCGGGGCGATCATCTGCCCCAAGGCATAACCAATTGCCGTGAGTTGATAGCGGTAGCGGTTGCGCAAATCGACCGTGATCCAATTGTTCGCGACAGCCTTGTTGATCCCGCGCTGGAAATCGCCGTCACGTATATCGAAAAAATAATTGCGCTGAAGCGTGCCGTTCGCCGGTATCTGATGGCGCATGAAAACGTCGAGGATTTGGCGGCTGACATCCTCATCGGAGGGTCGGTCAAGCATGGGGCACCAATGTTCGAGAGACGAACTCGATAACATTAATCCAAAGCGCGCTTACCGTACGGTGGCCCAGCCCATTCCCGAAAGTTATCCCCTTTTTTGAGTGATTACACAGCAACAGAAGCATTTGGCGTTTGAAGGCAGTTCATAACCCGGTGCTGTCTTGCAGTCTTGGTTGAATAATTGCTGCTAAATGGCGCAAACGGAAAATCGGTCAACAATAGCTGATCCGGGTAAATCTAAGTTTTCGAGACATGCTAATTTATGATGCCTCGTGTTGAACCAATTTCGTCGTATTTCTGGAAAAGCAAATTAAACGAAAAGTCATTCATGAAGTTATTGCCACTATTAGACTGAACGGGAAATGTAAAATATTGGGCTGATCCGCGATCCAGTTGGATGGTCGATCTGGATGGTAATGCCGTCGGGTTGATTGCCGTTGATGCCGTCTACGATAGGAACGGCGTTCAACGCGGATGGTGGTACGGCGATCACCTCAGGAATAGAAATGGTCAAGTGGTGCTGTTTGTCTTCCGTAGCAAAATCGAGGGTCTTACGATGCCCGCCGAAAAACCAATTTCCCGGATGCCGACTTTGCGAGTGCCTTCGGGTAAACCTAATTTTGAACGGCTAGGAATTAAACGGCGATTATCCCCCTCTTGACGGATTAGCTTTTTCATGCTAGGCTGCTCCCATAATCAAGGAGCGGCCAAAATGACTAAGAAAACCAATCAGTTGACGGCAAGCCAGTTTGACAAGCTTTTCCCGAACGAAGAGGCTTGCGACAACTATCTTATCGCAAACCGCTGGCCGAAGGGCGTTCATTGCCCGCGCTGCGGCTCCACGAACGTCTATCCGCTCGCCACGATGAAATTTAAGTGGGAATGCCCGGATTGCCGCGAAGGCGGCGCTTATCGCTTCTCGCACCTTGTCGGGACCATCTTTGAGAATACCAAAGTGGACCTGCGGGACTGGTTCAAGGTCATCCACCTGATGCTCGGCGCGAAGAAGGGCATCAGTGCCATGCAGGTTTATCGCCACATGGGCTTCGGCTCCTACAAGACGGCTTGGTACGTCTGCCATCGCATCCGCACGGCTTTGCAAGACAGGGAGTTCCGCAAGCTGATGGGCATCGTCGAGGTGGATGAAACTTTTATCGGCGGCAAGGGCTACAACAAGCACAAGTCCAAGCGTGGGCACGACCACAAGCACGGATCGCACCTTAAGTCCGCCATCATCGGCGCCGTCGAGCGTAAGGGCAGCGTTGTGACGCGCGTGCTCGGCGCTCTGTCGGCTATCGACATGCAAAAATTCGTGCGCGAAACGGTTTCGACCAAGGTCAGCTTGCTGGCGACGGATGAACAGGTTGCCTACAAGGGCCTTGGCGAATATCCGCACAAGTCCGTCATGCACAGTGCCAAGCAGTACGTTGTCGGTGCGGTGCATACGCAAACGATTGAAGGCTTTTGGTCGATCTTCAAGCGGTCGATTGTCGGCTCGTATCACAAGGTCAGCGAAAAATATCTGCCGCTCTACATCGCGGAATGTCAGTTCAAATATAACAATCGCGATAACGCCAATATCTTCGGAGTGGCGATAGCAGGATGCTGAGGCGCAAGAACTGGCGACCGCCTCAGGCTCCTGAGACATTCGCCAGAAAACGAGAGAAGCAATTGAGTTTGCCGTTAGGTAATTCATAACGGGGTATACCCCGTGATGCCCGAAGATAACCATCAAAATATGAGTAGTAATAATCACAGCAAACAAAACGAACACCAAGACCTTCATCATTGGGTCTATGTGTTCGGTACTACCCTTTTGATTGGAATTTTGGATTTCGCTTTTTTTTGGCCGGAGAGCCATCTATTGGCCCTCCTGACGCTGGCAGCTTGGCTCAGTTTGATTGCCATCTATGAATTTAGAAAATTTCCACGACATGTAACGATCACTGTGATCGTTTGTTTGTTTGTTTGTCGGAGCGCCAATAGAAAACTTTATTGTTGATATTCTGACGCCAGTTCCAGAAAAAATCGTCACCGGCACACTTCAGCCAGCCAGCGATCCGCGACCCCAAACTGGATGCGATCCTACAGGACCGGATGCATATTGGTCGCCTTTTGGAGGATTTATTAGATTCAAAGTACAGCGTCCCAAAGAGCCAATCCCAAAGGATGCGATCTTGGTGACTCTCGGTAGTAATGGAATCATTGTAACAAAAAACGAGAAAGTACCCATCGTACAGATTGCTGATTGCACCCTTCTTTCTATCCAGAAAACCTCTAATGGGCTGCTGGTTAACGCCAGCGTTTTTGATTTGCAGGGTAAACTTGAGGCCTTTATTCGCGATAATTCCTTCACAACAATTGAACGGGGGGCTCCCCACCGCAGCAAGGAGACTTGAGCACGATGGTGGTACGCGATCAAAACATTGAGCGGCTCTGGGTTCACTTCGCAAACCCAAACACCGTTCAAGTGCGAGGCATTTTCTTTTGCCCTCGTAGTTCCTCCAATGTGATCTTCGTAGACAAAGATATACGAATGGTTCCCGCTGCCGGGCCCGCTGAGATGATGACAATCGTTACCTCGAATGCCTGTGTCACGGATAAGTCCTTGGGCTACCTGCCACCCGGCTAAGCTGTTGCGGCTATCCGTCAACATGGGGATAATCGCCAATTAAACCTGCGAAAAAGCACGAATGGGCGGACGTTACGTCGTTGCCGTTTCAGGATCGAAGCCGCCGGACTTTGGCTCAAATTAAACGGGTTTTGGCTTTGGCCGCGGAAAGCAAATTGACAACCGGCTCACCCAAGTCCGCTTTGGCGCGATAAGCGGTCATGCTTACCGGGTGAACGTTACTTGCGGAATGGGCCGATCAGGACAATTGCCGGATCCAGCTGAATATTTTTCGTCGCGAGACCTCTTCGGCGAGCCTTTGTTTAAAACATTTCAAGCACTGGCGACTGCAAAATGAGTATCGGAAATAATGATAGCGCACGAGACCAAATTTGCCTCCGCATTCATGGCATACTTTCACGACGCCTTCCCCCCTCGAAATAGTCGCTTCCAAGACGGCAATCACCAGATGACAAGTGAAATCAGCCAAGCAATGAAGATGATGGACGCAAGGGCCGCGAAAATCACCAGGTAGACGAGCCCGGCAAATGCCTGTCTCATAATATGGCCAACCTTAGAACTTTGGACGGTGAGACCGGGGATGCTCGTTTCGAGTTTGGCCATTTGATTTAGTCGGATAATAGTAAACTGAGTGCCGAACCAATGACGTTTTATTTCTACTTATTGCAGCGTGAGCAAAACGGATTGTCCCTCTCTCATAGAAAAATGCCAGCAGTACTCGGAGTTAACGTAAATGCTGCTGCTCGGATTCTTTCACCGCCAATCGGTTTCAAACCATAATTTATCGGGGAGCTAATATTCATCGGCGAGCATCAAAGTGATTACGCGCTCGGTCACGGATGGGTCAGACGGATCGGGCGAATGGTGCGTCAGGTTTTTGTCGTAATAATTGATTTTGAATAAGATCGTCTCACCGTTGACCTCGAATGAGCCAAAATCATGCTCTTCGTGGGGGTCATTAGAGCATTTTCCGAAAAGACTGAAATCGCGGGATTCCCCTGCGGGAACGAATCGGATTCAAGGTTCGTGCTGGAATGGAGGCCAGCATGGATGGCAAAACCGTATTCGGAGGATCTGCGTGCGCGCGTCGTTGGGGTGGGACAGGATGGCGCTACCATCCCGGAAACTGCGGAGCAATTTGGAGTAAGTATTAGCTCTGTTGTGCGCTTCCGTAGGCTGCACCGCGAAACGGGCAGCGTTAGTCCGGCCAAATTCGGCGGTTACAAGGGATATGCGCTGGCCGCGTACGAAGAACTGGTCAGGCAATTGGTGGCGGAGCAACCGGATATCACACTGGCAGAGCTCAAGACCCTTCTAGCGAAGAAGAAGGTGACGGTCGGTCAGTCGTCGATCTCCCGATTTCTGCATCATTTGAATTTACGCTTTAAAAAAAAGTCTGCGGGCCGCCGAGCAGGACCGGACGGACGTCGTCGCCGCACGTAAGGCATTGCAAAAACAGCAGCCAAGGCTTGATCTGAAGCGACTGGTCTTCATCGATGAAACCAGCGTCTCAACGACGATCACCCGCCTTTACGGGCGAGCACCGCAGGGCGAGCGGCTCATCCAAAAAGTGCCGTATGGGAACTGGAAAACCATCACTTTCCTCGCGGCGTTGCGTCATGACCGTGTTACTGCGCCTTTCGTGCTCGAAGGCCCGATGAATGGTGAGATGTTCAAGGCCTATGTCGAACGGTTCCTCGCTCCGACACTGAAGAGAGATGACGTCGTGTTCATGGATAACGTCAGCGTCCACAAGGTAGATGGGGTCGAAGAAGCTATCGAAGCGCGCGGTGCAATTCCTTTTTACCTCCCGGCATACAGTCCCGACCTCAATCCCATCGAGCAACTATTCGCCAAACTCAAGGCGCTCCTGCGCAAAGTCGCCGCATATACTCTGAAGAATGCCACGTTCACCGTCAGAAGCCTCTGCAAGGCCGTCGCCTCATGTCTCAATCAAATCTCTCGAGCTGAATGCGCTGCATACTTCGCGAATTCCGGATATGGTCCACTTAAACGGAAACCGCTCTAGCGTGGCAAAAATCGTCAAATGCCGCGATGGCTTGGACGATGCGCTCGACAGCTTCTTGGCCCAGGGCAGCGACGCCGGGCGTCATGACGGCATGGCCGCCAGGCAGGCATTGACGTAGCTCATCGTTGAGCGTGCGAATGCGTTCGGTCTTGGTATCCATGGCTGATCTCCAGAAGTGATGGTTTGGGAATTGCTCGGGCCTTGGGATAGGCCCGAGCCATTGCGGTACCGGCTAGGCTGCCGTGGGCTTGAGCAGGGCGAGCGTCGCGCGGTGCAATACGACTGGTGTTTGTTTGGGGTAGTCGCGAAATCGCAGGGTCAGCATGTCACCGTCTTTGGCGATGACGATGGCCTCCCACCAACCTTCAGCCAGCTCGTCCCGGGCAATCACCAGGTGACCGACGTCGATGTCGTCCCAGGTCGCGGGCAAGCCTGGTGGTGGTGCCGGGTCGGCGAATTGCAACAGCCGATCATAAATGGCCGCGCGCACTAACGGCACAAAGCCATGACCGCTGGCGTAGATTTTGCCGACCGGCAGCTGGGCAGCGAATTGAGTGAGTTCAGGATTGTCGATCTTCAGAACGCGCAGCTGCATCAGGCCAGCGGCTTTGGTAGCCAGGTCAACCTGGTGAGCCGGGAACGTCGCTGCCTTGGCCTTGCCGCTGGGATCGAGGCCAAACACGATGATCGCAGGCCCCGATTTAGCCGCTGCATTGCCGTTACCAGCCTTTGCAGTGCCCCTAGAATCCGAAGGGGGCCGCTGGTGGCCCCCTGTCGGTGAATTTAGATTGGGTGCGGCCGTCTGGCCTGCCGTCGCAAGGTTAGGTTTAGGCATAGTCGTTCTCCAATGTGAGCCGAGCAGCTGGTATCGCTGCTCAATTTGAGCAATATCGGAATAATATCCTAATTACGTAGTTGACACCACAAGCAACAAGTGCTAGTACAACCGAGCGAAAATGAGGGGCTCATTTTGGCTCAACCGGTGAGAGGTTTTGCTTCCATGGTCCAGCGGAAGGGCTTTGCCATGGTTCGGTTGAAGTATGCGATGAACTCCTCGATTTTGGTGCGCAGCGCTTTCTTGCTGGCGAAATTGCCGCGCCGGAGGAGCTTTCGCACCAGGATGGAGAACCAGATTTCGATTTGGTTGAGCCAGGAGGCGTGTCTGGGCGTGAAGTGGAAGGTGACGCGATGCTGCGGCTGACACAAGAAGGCGGCGCGGGTGAGCTTGGAAGCGAGCACGCCAGTCTTGCCCTTGACGCCGAGCTTGTCCTTGAGTTCGCAGTGGCGAGCCACGAGACGGACGACGGCCTCGGAAAGGTGGATATTGAGATTGTCGCAGACGATATCCCAGCGGATGTTGGGGGCGGCGCTCGTCAGCAAGCGGCGGAGAAAGCGCGCAAAATCCTTTTCGGTCCGGGTATTGCCGATCACGCCTTCGACCTTGCCGGTGGCGACATCGAAGGCGGCAATCAGGGTTTGAGTGCCGTGGCGGCGATACTCGAACTCACGCCGCTCGACCTTGCCCGGCGCCATCGGCAGTCCCGGCGCGATGCGCTCGAGGGCCTGGATGCCGGTCATCTCGTCGATGGAGATGGTGCGACGGGCGTCATTGGGGGTAGCCGCAGTTTTGTAGACCGCGCAGATGTCTGCGCACTTGGCATCGAAGGCGGGATCGGGCTTCGGGGTCAGCCAGTAGCGGACGCGATGCGGCTTGAGGTCGGCCTCTTTTTTAAAAAGCGCCCCACCGAGCGCTGGAGATGCTCGGGATGAGGCCGCGTCGCATGGCTTCGTCGGCAATCTCGCGCTGGCTCCAATGGCTGATCGGCCGCTCGCTCTCCGACGGCTTCTCGCATGTCATCGCGACCAGAGCGCAGATCTGCTCGGGCGTGAACGTCGCCGGCGCTCCTGAGCGCTGCGCATCGGCCAGCCGCTCGGCGACCGACTGCCTGTCCGCCGCCTCCCGCCAGCGCTTGCGCCAATACCGTACCGTCTTGGGCCAGACGCCAAGCTCCCGAGCGCTGGCACGCACACCCATGCCATCGGCTGCCTGCTCGATGATGTGGGAGCGCAGGGCGACTTGCTGCGGCGTCGAATGGGTTCGCACCAGACGTTCCAGCGCTTCGCGCTGTTCGGGCAAAACGCTCACCGGGTCGGCCGCTAGTAGGGGCATGACAACCTCCTGTTCCAGCTCCGGATTCGTCTTGCCACAACAAAACCGATTCGACTCCTCAAATCTGTTTGCTGCAAGCGGAATGAAAACTTCCGCTCGGCTGTACTAGTGTTTTGGCCATAGGAGCTAATCATGGCCAAAAAGAGCAAGATCGCAGCAGCCCATTTTCACGACGAGGACGCGGCCCGGGTATGGTTTGAAGCCGCCCGCTGGCCGAACGGCCCTGTCTGCCCGCATTGCCAGTCCGATAAGCACTACGCGACCAAAAAGGTAGGCCGTTATCGCTGCGCCAATAAGGACTGCCGCAAGGACTACACCGTACAGACCGGCTCAGTCATGGAGCGCAGCCCTTCCCCACTCACCCATTGGGCCTACGCCTTCACGGTGGCTGCGGACGGCAAGAAGGGCTTTTCCGCGCATCAGTTAGCCCGCCAGCTTGGCTGCCAGTACAATACGGCTTGGTTCCTGCACCACCGCGTTATGGAGGCCATGCGCCGGGGCGGCTTAGAGCCGCCGCTTGGTCAAGGTGGCAAGATTGTCGAAGCCGATGAGACGTATTTCGGTTGGGTGCCGGAAGCCAAAGCGCCCGTCTAAGACGACTTCGGGCCGTCTTTTCACGAAAAGTGGCCGCACTGGACCGTCCGGCAAGCGCGCCATCGTGGCCTTAGTCGAGCGCGGCGGGGACGTGCGTACCTTCCACGTTGCCGTCGCCACTCAGGCGGCGGTGGAGGATATTATCCACCGAAACGTAGCGCATGAAACGCGCCTCTACACGGACGAAAGCCGCCTTTATCATCGGATTAGCGATCACGTCGCCGCACACGAAACCGTCAAGCACTCGGCGGGAGTCGAATATGTGCGTGGTGAGGGTACATACCAACACTATCGAGGGATTACTTCTCGATCTTCAAGAGGGGGTATGAAAGGCGTGTATCAGCACTGTGCCGAGAAAAATTTGCACCGATATTTGGCGGAATTTGATTTCCGCTACAACACCCGCAAGATCACGGATAGTGAACGTGCGGTGCTTGCCGTACAGGGTGGCGAAGGCAAGCGCCTCACGTACCGGCAATCTCACTAAGCCTGATTTTTCTTACGTTGCGAGGCGGTTTTTGCGATGGCGGAAGAAGCGGTTTTAGGCCGCTTTTTTCGAGACTCGCCACTCCTAGTTGGAATATTCTTTAGCGACGTCGGGGGACCAAGAAACGCGCCATGCAGGATTTTTTGCAGGCGTTGTTTGGTTTCTTGTGTGCCGTATCCATCTGCTTGCTTCTGCATGAGTTTTCCAATGTCAGGATACGATGATGGGAAATTTCCTAAGGTTGTACTTCCTAGTAATACTACAAATATTACTTCAATTGCAATCAGCACTGGCACCGTTACTAATTTTGGCCTCGGCGGCGTACCTCTTGTAACGGTCGGTATTGCTTCCCTTACCAAGCCGTTGCCAGATCATCCAATCTACCGAATGTTTTCAAACCTGTCCGATGCGCTTCCGCAGGCGACTGCAGGCACTATCCGGTTGTTGGCGGTATCCAGTCCCAAGCGAATGCCTCAAGTTCCTGATGTTCCGACGGTAAGCGAGTCCGGCTATCCACAATTCAAGACGCTCACCTGGAATGGGCTGATGGCTCCGGCGGGGACGCCAAAAGAAATTATCAATAAGATCTCGGCCTTCGTCTCTCGCGAGGCAAAAAATCCGAAATTTGCAAAGAGGCTTGCCAGTTTTGGCGCCGATGCGCTCGGTAATTCACCTGAGGAATTTACGGCGATAATAGAAACCGATAAGTCGCTGTGGGCTGAAGCCGTGAAAGTCGCTGGCGTCAGTGAAAAATGACGTGGGGCGCCACTGTTGCTCTAGCGTATGTATTTCACCATTAGAGCATTTTCCGAAAAGACTGAATCGCGGGATTCCCCTGCGGGAACGAATTGGATTCAAGGTTCGTGCTGGAATGGAGGCCAGCATGGATGGCAAAACCGTATTCGGAGGATCTGCGTGCGGCTTGTCGTTGGGGTGGGACAGGATGGCGCTACCATCCCGGAAACTGCGGAGCAATTTGGAGTAAGTATTAGCTCTGTTGTGCGCTTCCGTAGGCTGCACCGCGAAACGGGCAGCGTTAGTCCGGCCAAATTCGGCGGTTACAAGGGATATGCGCTGGCCGCGTACGAAGAACTGGTCAGGCAATTGGTGGCGGAGCAACCGGATATCACACTGGCAGAGCTCAAGACCCTTCTAGCGAAGAAGAAGGTGACGGTCGGTCAGTCGTCGATCTCCCGATTTCTGCATCATTTGAATTTACGCTTTAAAAAAAAGTCTGCGGGCCGCCGAGCAGGACCGGACGGACGTCGTCGCCGCACGTAAGGCATTGCAAAAACAGCAGCCAAGGCTTGATCTGAAGCGACTGGTCTTCATCGATGAAACCAGCGTCTCAACGACGATCACCCGCCTTTACGGGCGAGCACCGCAGGGCGAGCGGCTCATCCAAAAAGTGCCGTATGGGAACTGGAAAACCATCACTTTCCTCGCGGCGTTGCGTCATGACCGTGTTACTGCGCCTTTCGTGCTCGAAGGCCCGATGAATGGTGAGATGTTCAAGGCCTATGTCGAACGGTTCCTCGCTCCGACACTGAAGAGAGATGACGTCGTGTTCATGGATAACGTCAGCGTCCACAAGGTAGATGGGGTCGAAGAAGCTATCGAAGCGCGCGGTGCAATTCCTTTTTACCTCCCGGCATACAGTCCCGACCTCAATCCCATCGAGCAACTATTCGCCAAACTCAAGGCGCTCCTGCGCAAAGTCGCCGCATATACTCTGAAGAATGCCACGTTCACCGTCAGAAGCCTCTGCAAGGCCGTCGCCTCATGTCTCAATCAAATCTCTCGAGCTGAATGCGCTGCATACTTCGCGAATTCCGGATATGGTCCACTTAAACGGAAACCGCTCTAAGCTACCAATTAGCTACCGCCACGTTCCGTATCGGTATCGAGAAATGGGCTGCCCGCGCTAGTGCTTTGGTTTGTTCATATCGGTGATAAACTCATCGATCTTTCGAACGAATTCTGCCGTTGGGGAAATGGGACCAACGCGCTGAATAGTGGCCCTGAGCTGCTCCACTTCGGATGTAACCAGTTCAGTAGGGAACTCCTCGCCGCGGATGCGAAGCTCCGCTCCTGCGTCATCCATGTCGCGAAGGTGAGGTCCAATTTGTCGTCTTACGAACTGCTTAAATGCTTCGGCCCATACTTTATTCAGCTGATCAAGTCTCAGCCTCTCAAAGCGCCGACTCCTTGTTAGGTAGTCTCTGGTTTGTTCGAGCAATTCATTTTGAAGCCAAACTTCAGGCAGAGATTCAAATTGTTCTGCTAATTTCTCCATAAAGTCTTTCTGTTCGTTCATTTGCTCCGCTGCCATACAAGATTTAAGGGATCTTGCGCCTTGCATGCCACGGCGATCTCAAGCGAGGAAGTCGAGATTCCGGTTCGAGCGATGATCTCGCTTGTGTGTTTCCGAATCCGTGTCTTCATCCAAATCCGAGGGGTTTTTCCGTGCCCCTTGCAGTTTTTTCAGGCGAGCTCTTTGCTGCTGTGCGGTCTTGGTCAACTCCTCAGCCTGCATTTCCAACTGGGATGAAGTCGGCGGTGGTGCTGGAGGCGTGGGCGGCATGGGTGGAAACGGTGGCCGCATATGGATTTTCATGGCAACACCTTCCCGAAATCCCTCAATGAGCGTGACGAAACACGCTAGGCGGCATTAGGACTATTACGGTCGAGCAAGAAGCAGGCCAAAATACACTGATGATTTTCCTGATAAATTTGAAATGGACCTTCGGAACGTCGAGGCGATATTTCCGATAGGAAAAATCTGCCGCCGCATTGTGGGGTTCACTCCCCGATTTCAGGGAATCCATTTGCGGCGTGGCCATTGACGATCGAGAAACCGCCAGAGCGCACTCCGGCTGCCTGGTATCCGTCGCTTTTGCATCGCCGCAACAAGCTCGTCCAGCATGCGGTCTGGCTGCTCGGCAATGAGCACAAGGATGCGCTCGGCATGGTCCTCCAAAACAGAACGGCTTACGGCTCGCCGCGTAGCCTCGATCATGCGGGTATTGCGGAACCCGCGCCGTGATCGTCCAAAACTAGTGGCGATCCCATTAAGATATTGACAAAACACTCTTTACAATTATGACATAATGTCCTATTAAAAAATGACGTAATATCGCACTAGGCATTACCATGATGACAAAGCAGGAACTACAGGACCATCTTAACGTCCTTGGCCTTACCCAAACTGAGGCGGCTCAGGTTCTTAGTGTGGCCCCTCGAACGGTCCGCCGATGGCTCGACGGCGAGGAGATGCCAGGACCGGCTGAGCAGGCATTCCGAGCGTGGCGGCGATTGCATGGGCGCAACCTTGCTTGGCGACCAGATAGCATCGCCATCGTCGAGGACGATGAGCAACAGATAGCGGCGCATCGGGATCATACCATCGCGATCAACGAAATTATTGCGCGCGTCGAGGCGCGCGGCGGGCCGCGTATTCCTTGGCTGGTGGATCGTGAAGGTTGCCGTGCGATCCTTGGGCCGATGGAGGTCTCGTTTTACAAGCTCGCGAGCGGCAGCTTTTCGCCCAAACAGTACAGGCGCAAAGACGCATATCCTGATGTGCAGCGTGATCGAGAACTCATCGACGACGCCTTGTTTTGTATTGCAAAGGAGATGAAGAAAGAGGCCGCCATTCCGGTAACGCTCGTCTACATGGCCGGACAAAATTTTGTTGATCCTAACAACGGGCAGTTCGGGATGATGAAGCGCGAGGAGTTTCCTTCTAATGAGGCCGCGATCGAGCGGGTCTGCACTCTGATGGACCGGTCTGGATTTCACAGCTTTGCCATCAAGGAAGGGACGGCCGATACCTCCGGCGAGTTTCTCTGGAACGAACCCGAGCTTCGCATCGAGTATGATCGGCGTATGAAGAACGGCAGAGTTAAACGGCGAGTGTGAGCAGCCGATCATAGGGCAACGTTCTTCTGCCGATGGTCTGCTCAGCGGATATTCTGGGCAGATTGGCGAACAAGGCATTTTCTAGAAGTGCCTATTTTATCGTGGTTTTGTTGGCGACCCCGGCAAGATTTGAACCTGCGATCACAATTTGTCAGGTTGTTCCGGTCCTGTTCACGCCTATTTGGGGACGCCTTGTAAAACGCTTCTCTTTGAAATTGCAGGACAACTTATCCCAACAAGGTTTTGTCGCATTCCGTCCTATCTCAGCGACGTTGATCCTGATGATGAGTTGGATTGGCCGCCGAGATTGGCTGTTGCTGCGGAGCTTCGTATTCTTTCGGCTGAGGCGCGGCCGTTATTGTCGTATTCGTTATGGCTGGCGAGCTTGGCCTCGAATACCGGGTTCATGCCGCCATCGCCAACGCGGAACGGCACCACGGCGACGTCGCGCACGATATAGTTGGCCATCTGAATTTGCTCTTGCCGCCGATGATGAAGCACGGCGTCGGCGATGGTTGGGTCGAGCCGGAACACCGGACATGTGCCGCGGGCATCGAACGCGAGCGGATTCGAAGCATTTTCGGGCGCCACCGCGTCGAACACATAATGCTTGTCGCACACCGCTACCGTCGGTTCCTGATGGGTGGCTTCGAAATCGTCGTAGCCTTCCTTCAGCATTTTCCAGAACGCGAAGTTCGGATTGTTGCGGTGCTTGGCCATGTTCAGCGCGGTCATACGGAACGGAAAAGCCTCGAATTGGAATTCCTTTTGCCCGCCGAAGAACGAATCGCGCGCCAGCGCGTAGATTTCCTGGATCTGCTCGTCGGTCATCGCGTAGCAGCCGCGCGACGAACAGTCGCCATGCACCATCAGCTCGGAGCCGGTGTAGCCCCAGGCGCGGTCATAGGCGTTCGGGTAGCCGGTGTTGAAGGCGAGGTAGTAGTTCGAGGCCGGATTCATCTGCTCGGGCGTGATCTTATAGAAGCCCTCGGGCGCCTGGCGGTCGCCTTCCTTTTTCTTCGGGCCGAGATCGCCCGACCAACGGCAGATCGGATAGGCCTTCAACAGGGCGAATTCGCCGTCGCGGTTCTTTTTCCAGATCTCCATCACCGCTTCTTCTTTGAAAATGCGGGCGAGGATCGGAGAATTTTTGTCCATGTGCTTCGCCTCGATTTCGGCGAGCGTCTTTTCGGAAAGCGGGGCTTGCGAGCGGGCGTTCGGGGCAATGCTGTTGGGGTTGCAGCCTGCAAGCTCAATCGCTGCGGCTACAGCCACCGACACCATCAGGACGCGGGCAAAGGATCGGTTCAAACGCGGTACTCCCCGACGGGGCAAAAAATGTCGGCGCACTTTAAGAATGACTTGCCTAAGTCGTTGATATTCCACGATCGTGCATTTTAAGAGTGACTCGATTTCCCCTTTAAGAGTGACTCGATTCGGGCCTTTGCGCTTTAAGAGTGACTCGGTCCCTATAAGCTGTTGGAATCGTTCAGACAAAATTTTCGGCTGTCGGCCTCGAAAACGGTGCCGGTGGAGGCCAAATTGCACGTCTGTGCCAACCACAGACAGGTAGCCTCGGAACTTCGTACTCTTCGGCACCCCCATTATGCTATTGCCTTCTTATAGCGGAAGTGCTATATAGCGGAGCAAAAGCATGTCGTCGCCGCATTCGATCGACATCAAAGACGTGCATTTTGTCGGGAGCGCCGAGCGGGATTTTCGAAATCTGCCCTACGAGGTCCGAAAGGAAGCCGTAGCCGCACTTTCGGATCTGCAGAACGGACGCACTCCCAAAGCCGGCCGCTACAAGGATATGACCGATAACGACAAGCTGCGCGGTATCGGAGAAGTCAGACTGAACGGCGACGACGGAAACACGTACCGGGTCTACAACGTAGTTTGCTTGAAAGAAGTGATCTACGTTCTGCACGCGGGCGTTAAAAAGTCGGTGCGCGGAGGAACCATCCCTCAGCAGGACGTCGAGCGACTTGAGAAGAGACGGAAGACGGCTTTTGCGGATTACGCGCAGAACCAAGAGGCCTACAAGCAAACCTTCGAAGTCAGACGGGTGAAGCGAGAAGCGTTCAAAGTGCAACTTTCGCGTAGACCAAAAGGAGTATGATTATGGCCCAGATTCAGAGGCGCCACTTAGACCCTATCGATGAAGATGAGGTCGTACATCACGGCAGCGGAAACTTCCTCGCGGACCAGGGCATCGAAGATACCGAAGAGTTTCGGGTGAAGGCCCATCTCTGTCACGAGATCGCATCAATTCTTGAATCGCGCGGCCTGACGCAGGAACAGGCGGCCAAGATTACCGGCCAAAAGCAGTCAGACATCTCCCGGGTCATCAACAGTCGGTTCGATGATTATTCAGTCTGGCGATTGATCAAGATGCTGTCGACCTTGGGTGCGGACGTGCTGATCGCGGTCAGCCCCGATGCACAAGGGCTGATTATGTCCCAAACTGTCGGCGGACCAGATCAGAAAGATCAACAGGAATACGCGCCAACACCGGGCATGTGACGCGCGCATCTTCCATTGATTTCATCTTAGGTTCACGCCAGCGGCACGCTACCAGGCGCGCAAAATTGACGCCGCACATGGTTACCTGCGTCGATAAAATCCAACGCAACATCACCAAGAGAAACGAAATGCCTGCACGATCAACGCGGTAAGCGAGTCACTCTTAAAGCGTAATCGAGTCATTCTTAAAGTGGCGGGACAAAAAAACCGCGAATTTGGTGGGCCCGGGAGGACTTGAACCTCCAACCAGACCGTTATGAGCGGTCGGCTCTAACCAGTTGAGCTACGGGCCCTCCTGCCCCTTCTATCAATGCGCGTAGGGCGCGCGCAATGTCGCCCTCTCCTGCCCCACCGCAATTTGGGCTAGGCTCGCCCATCCTCGTTTTGCCCGGAGATCAAGCGGCATGCATGTTTTCAGCCTCGAGCGCGAGCAGCAGTGGAATCCCACGCACCATGTGGAGAAGATCCTGGGTAAGGAAGCCGGCGGCGATTACACCGTCGCCTGCTGGGAGCCCGGACAGATCAGCCCCTACCACTGCCACCCGCACGCCACCGAAATCTATTTCTGCGTTTCCGGCGGCGGCACCATGCGCACGCCGAACGAGACCATCGCCGTTGCGCCCGGCGCCTTCGTGGTGCATCCGCCCGGCGAAGTGCACGAATACGAAAACGGCGCCGCCCGCACCACGCTGTTCCGCGTGCGCTACGGCGCCGATATGCGCGCGCATCATTGCGCCTGGCGCGGCAATGCGGAGTGGAAGCAATCGGCGGAGGACGCGCAGTACTATCGCGCCCACCCAATTTGAGTCCGCATGATCTTTGCCGAAAACAGGTTCCCGCTCTTCGGGATCATGCGCGGGCCGATTACATCTTCAGCAGCCGCTTGGCATTCCCGCTCAATATTTTCGCCTTGTCTTCATCGCAGAGCGGCACATCCTTCATCCATTCCGTCGCCGGCGGATTCATCACGAATGGCCAGTCGACCGCGAACAAGATGTGGTCGATGCCCATCTCCATCACGCAGCACAGCAGCGCCGGATTGGAAAAGAAGCCCGAGGTGGTGACGTAGAAGTTCTTGCAGAAAATGTCGCGGAAGCTCATCGGCTTCTGCCCCGGCCGTTTGAGCGAGGCATCGATGCGCCACACCAGAAACGGCAGCGTCTCGCCGAAATGGCCGAGGATGATCTTCAGGTTCGGGTGCGCGTCGAACGCGCCGGACAGCACCAGCCGGATCGCCTGCGTCGCGGTCTCCACCGTGTAGCCCCAGCCTGGGCGCACGACCAGCGGGAAGTCCTTGGCGTAATCCTGATAGTAGATTTCCGTCACCTTCGGATGCGGCAGCGAGGGATGGAAGTAGATCGGCACGTCGAGCTTTTCGGCGCGCTCGTAGATCGGCCAATATTTCTTGTGATCGAGAAATTCGCCGTTGGTCATGCCGTGCAGCATGGCGCCCTTGAAGCCAAGCTTGGTCACCGTGCGTTCGAGCTCGTCGGCGGCGGCTTTTGGATCGATGGTGGGGAGCGCGGCGAAGGCCGCAAAGCGCTTCGGGTTGGCCGCGCACACCTTGGCCAGCCGATCGTTGACCGCACGCGTGAGGTCGGCGGCGATGTCGATCGGAAGTTTCTGCGCCGACGGCGCGCCGTGCGAGAGCACCTGGATGTCGATGCCGGCGGCGTCCATTTCCTTGATGCGCAGCGCGCCGAGATCGTAGAGCCGCTCGTCGGTCTCGTTGCCGCGGCCCGCTTCCGGGCCGGTGAAATGCTTGGCCAGCTCCGGATCCCAATAATGCTCTTCGATGGCGATGACCGGACAGTTAGGCTTTTTGAACATGATACTTCCCCCCAAGACGCACCTGAAGGCCGTTTCCTAGCAACCGGGGAGTTCCCTGTCACGGCCTCTCCGTGTCGTGCATCGCGCGGACTCGTCCTGCGTGTGGCGGCCGGAGATTTTTCGAAGCGGGCAATTGAGTTTGCTTTGGCGTTTTGGCCGACTCGAGTTATGCAGAATCGATGCTGCCGATCTTTCGGATTCTCCCAGTTGGCGGCGTACTCCTCGCCATTATGCTGTTGGTCCTGGCGCTTAACCCGCCGGACGGCTCGCGCACACAAATGGCGCCAAGCGCGATGCGCGACGCATCGATCGCGCGCGACGAGCATCCGGAATGGCGGCAGTTCCTCATGCTGGCGGCCATCCGGCGCGCCGACGAATTGAACCGGTTGCGCGAGCTGCCGGACACCCCGGCCCGCACCGACGCCGCGCCAGCTCCGCCCAAGGTCGACGGCCTGCCGGCCGAGCGCAGCAACTCCGATCCGGAGGCCGGCGATGAGACCGGGTCGATCATGCAGCCGCCGGCCGCGACCATTCCGATCGACATCGGCGAACCCTCGGCGTTCGAATTGCCGGTGGCCGCGCCGGAGGAACGGCCGCCGGTCATCACCGTGCCGCAGCAGGTCAAATCGCGCAATGAAAGTCGCATCACGCGCCCGCCGCGCGCGCACCGCGCCAAGGCCGCGGGGAAAGCGAAACCGGCCGCGCCATTCGATTTTTTTCAGCCGACGTTGGGCGCTAACGCGAATCTCTCACACCACTGAGTGCATCGGGGCTGCGAATCAACGAAAACCGTTGTGCCGCAACAATTCATCGTCGAACCTGTTGAAGGGCGCGCGGTGGTTGCGGCGTTCGATGGGGGCGCGGTCACGTCGGACGCCGGAGCGCTGCTGTTGGGCGCGACGGATCGTGCGATCAGGATGATGGACCGATTGGCCTCGTGCTTTCACGACGTGCGGTACCCGGAGCTGATTGAGCACCAGGTGGTGACGCTGGTCGGCCAGCGGGTATTCGGGATTGCGCTTGGCTATGAGGATCTCAACGACCACGACGAGCTGCGCCATGATCCGATGCTGGCGGTGCTTTCGGGCAAGCTCGCGGCGCGCCGCGAGGATTGCGCGCCGGTGGCCGGCAAGTCGACGCTCAACCGGCTGGAGCTGAGCCGCCTGGAGCCGACGCGCTATCACAAGATCAGTCACAATCCGGTGGCCATCAAGCGGCTGTTCGTCGACTTGTTCCTGGAGGCGCACGAGCGAGCGCCGAACGAGATCATCCTTGATCTCGATGCGACCGACGATCCGGTGCACGGCGAGCAGGAGGGGCGGTTCTTTCACGGCTATTACGACTGCTACTGCTACCTGCCGCTCTACGTGTTCTGCGGGCGTCATCTGTTGGCCGCCAAGCTGCGGCGCGCGAACATCGACGCTGCGGCCGGCTCGGTGGAGGAGGTGGCGCGCATTGTCGCCCAGATTCGCCGCCGTTGGCCGCTTGTGCGCATTCTGCTGCGGGCCGACTCAGGCTTCGCGCGCGAGGAGCTGATGGCCTGGTGCGAAGCCAACGGCGTGCACTTTCTCTTTGGGCTGGCGAAGACCGATCGGCTCATCGCCAAAATCAAGGCCGAGCTTGAGGGGGCTGCGGCGCAGAGCCGGCGTACCGCCAAGCCGGCGCGGCGCTTCAAGGACTTCAGATGGACAACGCGGAGCAGCTGGAGTCGCCCGCGCCGGATCGTGGCGAAGGCGGAATGGACAAAAGACGAGGCCAATCCTCGCTTCGTCGTCACCCACGCGTGCCGGGTGCAAGGCCCGCTATCTTTACGAAAAGGTCTACTGCGCCCGCGGCGACATGGAGAACCGGATCAAGGAGTACCAGCTCGATCTTTATGCCGATCGCACCTCGACCGCCACCATGAGGGCAAACCAGCTGCGCTTGTGGTTTGCCTCGATGGCTTATGTGCTCATCTGCGCCTTGCGCCGCATCGCCCTGCATCACACGCCGTTTGCTAAAGCGACCTGCGCTACCATTCGTCTCAAGCTGCTCAAGATCGGTGCCCTCGTGCGCGTGAGTGTCCGCCGCATCAAGGTCGCGATGGCCTCAGCGTGTCCGGCGGCCCATGCCTGGGGCTGCGCTGCCAGGCGTCTCGCCGCCGCCAACGCGCGTGCTTCGCCCGTCTGACACGCGCCGCCGCAACGCGTAACCCACGCGGCATCACCCCCAGGCCCACCGAGACCGCTTTAACGCCACTCCCCGCTAGCCTCGTCGCGCGCGCAACGCGCGCATGGGCGGTCTATTGGTCGTCGAGGCGGGCGCTAAAACGATCCGACGCAGGCGAGCCGCTCGGCGCTTGGGTCTGCGCGACAGCCAGCCCTTTGGCGCGGTCGTTGGCGGATGCGAATGCGGTGAGCGCGGTTTCCTCGCTGCGCGCCGCACGGCCCTTGGCCGCGTAGTAATAACCGGCGGCGTAATAATGCACCGCGCGATTGGCGTTGCCGCCGGCGACGCGATAGGCGCCGGCGAGATATTTTACCGCATAGGTCATGTTGGTGTCGGCATCGAGCAGGCCGGCGGCGGTGCCGCGATAGCCCATGGAGCGGGCGGTGGCGAGCTTGATCTGCATCAGTCCGTAATTGCCCTTGTAGATCTCGCGCGCATTGCCGCCGCTCTCGCGCTTGATCACGCGGCGCACTAAATCCTCGGGCAGATTGTTGGCGGCGGCGTGCCGGGCGATCAGGCTATCGAGATTGCCGTTGGCGTCGAGACGCGCCGCGCGCTGGTTTTTTGCGGAAGCGGCGGAGGCCGAGGCGGCGAGCGCAACAAGGATGGCGGCAAAGAAGATTTTGCGAATCATGTCGCCTCCGTTTTTGGGGATGCCCGGCTTTTCGTTGGGAACTTCGGCAAGTTTGTGACGCAACTGCACGAAATCGCGCGAGTTCCATCACGAATTGATTCACGCTGTTGCACGGTGGCGTCAACGCGCGCCGGCTCTCGCGCGCTTCCTGCCGTGCTTTGCGCTTTGCGCGCATTGACTCAGATCAAAGCGAGCGGAGGCGGGCGGCCTAGCCTTGTTTGCGGGAACGCCAAGGGGGATTTGCCATGCCGACCGAAACCGCCATCGTCATTGCCGGCATCGTTCTGGTGTTTGCGGTGTTTGCCCTGGCGCTGGCCTGGGCCGATTATTACACACGCAATTATCGCGCTCCCGGAGCGCTGAAATAGTTGCGCGCCCGGTGGCGTCAGGCCGCCTCACCAGCTCGCGAACGGATAACGCTTCTGTGCGTCGACGGCCTGCTGTTGTGCCTCCGCGAACACGTCGAGCACCGTCGCGATAGCGGCGCCGACACGCGCGAAGCCACGCCGCATCTGCGAAACATGCGGGGCGCGAAGCAGTAGAGTGGACATCGTTCTCAAACTCCTGGATTCGTTCGATTGAAACCGTTCACCAGCCCGACGAGCTGGAGAGGAACCGGCGCTCGATCTCGCGCTCGGTTTCGTCGGTGAATTTGCCGCCGCTGCCGGCGAGGAAGCGGGCGATTTCACGCTCGGCGTCGCGCTGGCGCGAGGCCGCCATGGCGGCGAGGAAGCGTGCGAAAAAGCCTTTACCCTTACGGGTGGCGGTTTGCGGAAGTGCGAGGTCGCGCGGCGCAAACGCGGATGGGGCATAAGCCATGGAGTGATCTCCCTTCACATCTCTTCAAGGGCCGACATCCAAGGCGTTTCCAGTCTCGTTTCTTTTTCTTGTTGCGATGCAATATACGCCGATTGCTCTATTCCAGTAGTCCTTGCGCCGCATGCGATCCATGCGCTCGCAACATGCGCTGCACCGCACCATTGTCGTAATTGCATGCATTTGATTCCAAATGCGGCGATGAGCGCCTAGCACGCGTGCAATGTCGTTGAGGCGTCGCGTGGGCGCCGCTTTTCCGCCACATCCGGTTAGGCAAAAATTAACCATGGCGGCCGGGCGCGGGCGGGCGCGGCCAGGCGATTGCCAAGCGGCCGGCGGGTCCCTATATAAACGGCGTTCCGATTTCGCCTGCCTTATGGTTTCGCCCGTTAGAGGGCCTTCCCCAAGAACACGCCAAATCCGGATATGAGGCCCATGCGAATGGTTCACATGGGGCATAACGCGTTTTCGCGTTTTCAAAAGGAGGCCATAATGGCCACAGGTACCGTTAAGTTTTTCAACGCCCAAAAGGGCTTCGGCTTCATCGTGCAGGACGGCGGCGGGCCGGATGTGTTCGTTCACATCTCGGCGGTCGAACGCGCCGGCATGAGCAATCTCAACGAGGGCCAGAAGCTCTCGTTCGACATCGAAGCCGATCGCAAGAACGGCAAGTCGGCCGCTGCCAATCTGCAGGCGGTCTGACACTAGACGACTGGAGACACCCCGCGCTTGCGCGGGGTTTTTCTTTTTTGTAGGTGATGGCGAATCAATCCACTCGTCATTCCGGGGCGCACGCCTATGCGTGCGAACCCGAAATCCAGATAATAACTCGGTGCCGGCATCTGGATTCCGGGTCCGCGCTTTCAGCGCGCCCCGGAATGACAGAGTAAGAGGACAACGCGCATGGCCAAGAAACCGGGCACCAATCCGAAGGGCGAATTCGTGTTCTTCGACGTCGTCTATGAGGACGGCTCGCAGCGCTCCAACCGGCGCGTGCCGGCGGAACTCCTCGGCGGGCTGGAGAAGGACGCGCCCGCGCTCGGCTTTTTGATCGAGCAGGACCGCGAAATCGCCGAGAAATCCGGCCGCGCGCCGATGAAGATCGTGCGCGTCGCCCGCGTCGGGGCCAAGCCCGAGAAGATGATGAAGGCGAAGTGACGCGCTTGCGTCATTGCGGGGCGCGCGCCTTTGCGCGCGAACCCGGAATCCAGACATAGATCCAGAGCTTGCATCTGGATTCCGGGTCCGCCGTTTCACGGCGTCCCGGAATGACAGCGGATATTCCATCACGGCCCCTGCCCCTGCGCGCACCGCTTTGCTCCGCGCTGCCGTGTCATTGACGATCTCCAGGCGTGCGTCATCGCCCGTATTCTTTGCGAGGCGCCAGGGACGCCTGTCTTCCCGTCTCCCCCCGCAAAAAGTGCGAGGGGGTGGAGCGCCGAGTGGCGCACCAGTCTTCCGTCTTGCCGCGTTCCTGTTGCCAAGAACGCGGGCGCCTCTCGGCGCTCCACCGCGGCTTCGCGCCTCCGGCTTTCGCCAAAGACACAGGCTCCGGGTCCGCGCTTCCTGGGACGAGGCTTGCGCCAGTCCCAGTCCAGCGAGCTCCTCGCGGAGGGGTCATAATGCCCCCCGGTCGGTTTCCCGGGCCTCCCGGGGACGGGGTTACGAGCCCCGCCCGCAGGCGCCGCACCCACCCCGCGTTATGCAGCGTCCTGCAGGACGCCCCTCGCGTGGGGAGGGCGATGATGGGTATATAGTCATATAGGAATTAAGTCAAGTGGTTGATTTGTGTTTCGGGTGATAGCGATCACTCGGCAAAATAGGCTACGTTAGTCTCAATGTGATTGAGTATATCAATGATCCTTAGCCGCAATTCCTCTTCACCGGAATGTACCGGCCCGACCTTGGTCAAAAACTCTGCGGCGTTACTAACGCCTACGAGCTTTTCGAAATAAATGGGCGACACTGATGGTTGGTAATGGTCAGCTCTCTCCGCTTGGGTAAGCACAAGCCCGCGCATAAAGTACTCATCTTGGTGCAATCGCGTCAGCGTAATCAAACGTAATGCGCCGAGGTGAACCGTCAATAGATGCACGAGACCAGTGGTATTGTTGATATATGTACGGCGCAGGAGAAGAACTATGGCCAAACCGATTGGCTTTTCCGCGTTTCTTAAATTGCTCGAACTTACGGATGGCCCTCGCAGAACCGAGCTAAAGAAGAAGCTTGGAGGCGGTGGCGGCTTCCAATACTGGCGTCCAGTTCAAATTGTCGCGCCAAAAGCGATCATGCCTGCTGCTGATATTGAATTCCTGAAAAGTGAAATCGATACTCTCTGCTCGGCCCATCAACGGCAATACAATAAAAATGCTTTCGCCGCTGTCTGCAAATGGATCAGAGGGAAAACAATTGAGCCGAGCGCCGCCTTACCAGCGATCGACGTACCTTTTGGAAATTTCGGGCTAGTCGTTCGCCTCAAACCCGACATGTCGTTCAAGCTGGGCGGCAACCTCATCTCTATGCATTTGTGAGCTACGACAAAGCCACTGCTCACTGTGAACACTCTTTCAATCGGGCTGTTTTTTTGCGCCGGTGCTTACAAGGCGCAAGGCCACGAGAGTCATAAACACGTGATTTTGGACACGATAAGCAACAAGCTTTTTCGTGAAGAAGACATTTTGCCGACGGCAATTCATCTCCTAAAGAACAAGGTCGACGCGTTCAAAAAAGATTGGGAGATATTGAATCCCGCACCGCCCGCGTCGCCGGACAGCCCGACGGATCGCCCTAGCGTCACCAAATCTGGCCAATAAGCCAGTTATGCATTAAATCAACGGAGCGAATGATGGTGGACAAACGATTATTTGTTGAGCGTCGGCCTGGGGGCGACTTCGCAGTCAGGCGAGCGAACTCAGACCGTGCCAGCGACGTTCTTCCGACGCAAAAAAAAAGCTATAGAGCGCGCGCGCGAACTGAACCCCGGGCAGGCTCCCCACGTAGAGCGAGTCCGTCACACAAATCGCGGTGAGCCCGACCAGTGGCGCAAGCCGTAGATCAAACGGCAAGCGCTTTGCGCTCCGTTTGATTCCTGCAAAAGAGCTGGATCCCCGCTTTCGCGGGGATGACCGGGCGAGAGTGTTCCAGACCGTCGCCCTTCGAGGCGCGCCTTCGGCGCGCCCCGGAATGACAGCGCCCTATTCCGCCGCCACTTGCGTCAACTCGCCGGCCGCTTCCATTTCGCGGCGCAGCCACTCGGGCGCGATGTCGAAGCCGTTCGGCCAGGTCGGCGCGCCAAATTCGAGAAACACGCGCTTGAAATAATCGATATTGCGCAGCGGCTCGACCATCGGGCCGGGCTCGTTTACCAGGGCGGCGAAATCGTGTTCACCGACGCTGTCATCGGTGAAACGAAACCTTAGGCGGTGATCTGCCACCCAGTTAATCTTCGATACCTTGATCATCGTCGAGCCCTGCAATGCGTTCGAGCGGTACTTTAGCACGCGCGCGATTCCAATTCACCTGCAATTCGGCCCGATGCGCCAGCGTCCATTGTTTCACCAGCCGCGCGGCAGTGCGCGGCAAGTGTCCCTCGATGACCTCGCCGGTCGCGATTGCGATATTGGCTTCGTGCTCGCCATAGACCGCCTGAAAATGCGGCGGCGGATGATCGAGAAAATACATCCGAATCGCGATGCCGTAAAACCAAGATATGGTCGGCATGAGGTTGCGCCCCAGCGTCTCGAAGCAGGCGGCCGAAGCATCGCCCAGGCGCTCATTGCCGCGCAAGCGGGAAGCCAAATTTTTGCTTTAAGTGCTGGGTCCCCGCTTGCGCGGGGACGAACGGATCATGCCCTTCCACCCGCCCCCGCCCTTGCGCTAAGACCGTCGCCTCAGATCACCCCCACCTCACGGAGCCCGCCATGCCCAAAGCCTACTGGATCGCCTGCTATCGCGAGATCAAGGACCCCGCCAAGCTCGCGGCTTACGCCAAGCTCGCGCCACCCGCGCTGGCGCCGTTCGGCGTGCGTTATCTCTGCCGCGGCACCCCCGGCGCGACTTACGAGGCGGGCGTCAAGGAGCGCGTCGTGGTGTCGGAGTTCCCCTCGCTCGCGCAGGCGATCGCCGGGCACGACTCGCCCGCCTATCAGGCCGCGCTCAAGACGCTCGGCGACGGCGCGGTGCGCGACATCAGGATCGTCGAGGGGCTGGAGTAGCGGTGAGGGGCCCGCTTCTTTCTTCCCCTCTCCCCTTGTGGGAGAGGGTGCCGAGCGAACGTTAGTGAGCGAGGCGGGTGAGGGGGCGGACTATCGTGAGGCACTGACCCCTCACCCGGCTCGCGCTCGGATTCCCTCCGCGCGAGCCACCCTCTCCCGCAAGGGGAGGGAAGCGAACTCGCGGCACGGCTGGCTTAATTATCCAGGAAGCTGCGCAGCTTGCGCGACCTTGACGGGTGCTTCAACTTGCGCAGCGCCTTGGCCTCGATCTGGCGGATGCGTTCGCGCGTGACCGAGAACTGCTGGCCGACTTCTTCCAGCGTGTGGTCGGTGTTCATGCCGATGCCGAAGCGCATGCGCAGCACGCGCTCCTCGCGCGGGGTGAGCGAAGCGAGCACGCGCGTCGTGGTCTCGCGCAGGTTCGACTGGATCGCCGCGTCGATCGGCAATATGGCGTTCTTGTCCTCGATGAAATCGCCGAGGTGCGAGTCCTCCTCGTCGCCAATGGGCGTCTCCAGCGACAGCGGCTCCTTGGCGATCTTCAGGACCTTGCGCACCTTCTCCAGCGGCATGCCGAGCTTTTCGGCGAGCTCCTCCGGCGTCGGCTCGCGGCCGATCTCGTTGAGCATCTGCCGGCTCGTGCGCACGATCTTGTTGATCGTTTCGATCATGTGCACAGGGATGCGGATGGTGCGCGCCTGGTCGGCGATCGAGCGCGTGATGGCCTGGCGGATCCACCAGGTGGCGTAGGTGGAGAACTTGTAGCCGCGGCGGTATTCGAATTTGTCGACCGCCTTCATCAGGCCGATATTGCCTTCCTGGATCAGGTCGAGGAATTGCAGGCCGCGGTTGGTGTATTTCTTGGCGATCGAGATGACCAGGCGCAGGTTGGCCTCCACCATCTCCTTCTTGGCCTGGCGCGCCTCGCGCTCGCCCTTCTGCACCATGTGCACGATCTTGCGGAATTCGCCGATCTCGACGCCGGTTTGTCCGGCGAGCTCGTGCACCAGCGAGCGGATCTCCTTGATGCGGTCCTTTTCCTTGGCGACCAGCGTCTTCCAGCCTTTTGCCGCCAATTTGGAGATGCGGTTGAGCCAGCGCGGGTCGAGCTCGTTGCCCATGTACTGCTTGAGGAAGTCCTCGCGCGCGACGCCGTAGCTTTCCGACAGCCGCATCAGGCGGCCTTCGTTCGACACCAGCCGCTTGTTGATGTCGTAGAGCTGCTCGACCAGCGAATCGATGCGCGCCTGATTGAGCCGCAGCGACTTCACCTCGGAGATGATCTCTTCCTTCAGCTTCTTGTATTTGCGCTCCTGCGCCGGCGACAAAGACGTGTTCTTCAGGCGGAACTCGATGTCCTGCTCCTGCAACCGGCGCAGCCGCTTGAAGGCGTCGGCAATGGTGTCGAAGGTCTCGACCACCTTCGGCTTGAGCTCGGCTTCGATCGCGGCGAGCGAGAGCGAATTCTCCATGTCGTCTTCGTCATAATCGCTCTCGGCGGCGGCCTCGGCCGGATCCTTCGGCTCCTCGCCGTCGGCGGGAGCTTCGCCCGGCGCCTTGAACGGGGTCGCGGCGGGGGGCGCGGCCGGCGGGGCCACCGGCTGCACCACCTGCAGATGCGGCGCGCCCGGAACCGGCGTCGCGCCGGGAACGCGGCGGCCTGCGGTATCGGTTTGCCATCGGGGCCGATGATCACCGGCACCTGCATCTGCTTGGCGTCGGGGCCGGCGTAGGTTGCTTCCAGATCGATGATGTCGCGCAGGAAGACTTTTCCCTCGCTCAATTCGTCGCGCCAGATGATGACGGCCTGGAACGTCAGCGGGCTTTCGCACAGGCCGGCGATCATCGCCTCGCGGCCGGCCTCGATGCGCTTGGCGATGGCGATTTCGCCCTCGCGCGAGAGCAGTTCGACCGAGCCCATCTCGCGCAGATACATGCGCACGGGATCGTCGGTGCGCTCGGACGGCTCCTTCTTCTCGGTGGTGGCGAGCGATTTCGACTTGGCCTCGACCACTTCCGTGCCGGTGTCGTCGTCATCGTCGTCGTGCTCGTCGGCGGCCTTTTCGGTCTCGCCCTCCTCGCCTTCGGCGTCCTCGGTCTCGACCACGTTGATGCCCATCTCCGAGAGCATCGCCATGATGTCCTCGATCTGCTCCGGCGAGGTCGATTCGGACGGCAGCACGGCGTTGAGCGCGTCGAAGGTGACGAAGCCGCGCTTCTTGGCGGCCTTGATCATCTTCTTGACGCCGGCGTCGTTGAGATCGAGCAGCGGGAGCGGGCTGTCGGGGGCGCCTTCGGCTTCCTTTTCCGGGGCCTCTTCCTTGACCTGCGCCTTTGCCTTAGTTGCCATCATCGTCCTCGCTTTGGACCGGCCCCGGGGTGAAAAAAACACCCCCTATAAATAGGCAACAGCCAAGGGGGCCATCAGCGCCCGCGAGGCGCCGCCCCCGAATCAGGTCGTGAGTGTCGTCGGAACCCGCTTAAGCTCCGATTAACTACATAAATACCGCGGGAATCGACCTCTTATTCCCCGCCGGTCCGGCATTTCCGGGACTTTGTTACGTTTGCGCATGACCTTATCCGAAAACCGGTAGCCGCTTTTCGGGCTCATGCGCGGTTGCTCATAAGCTACCAACGCCCCGACCGGAAGAGGCTCCGAACCCCTCGATCAGGGCCTCGGTTCCTTCCACGCGGGACAGGCGGGCCTTGACGTCGCGCAGCCGCAAATAATTGGCCTCGTTGTTGTCCTGACCCAAGGCCTGTTCGGCGTCCTTGAGCTCCTTAGTTAGGGAATGCCATTGCCGATGCAAGGCGACAAGCTGAGCCCAGGTCACCAAAACATCCTCCGGCGCGGCATCCGGCCGGGCGCCCCAGACCGATTGGGTGGTAATCGCGGCGCCGATCCGGTCCATGACCTCGCCGAGGCCGCGGGAGCCCAATTCCGCCCTTACCGCCGCGGGATCGGCGGCCGCGGCATGGGCGGCGATATCGACCAGGGCGCTTTTGAGCTTCTCGGCGTCGGCATGGCGGAACTCGAGCGAGGCGAATTCCTCCAGGTGGTCGTGCAGCAGCCAGGGATAATTGAGCGCGGCCTGCAGGATCAGCGCCTCGCGCGTTGGCACGGAAATGCGGTGGCCGCGATGCAGCGGGCTGGCGGCGAGCTGTTGGCTGACCACCACATAGGGCGTGTTTTTGCCGCCGGTTAACGGGCGCGGCGGCGCGCCGTTGCGCGGCTGCCAGTTGCCGCGCTCGCGCCAGTCCCGGCCCTGGCCCGGCCCGCGCTGGAAATTGCCGCGCGGGGCGCCTTGCGCCGGCGCGAAGAATTGCGCGAGCCGCGCGTTGAAATCCTGCCGGTAATATTTGCGCACGGCGTCGTCGCCGATCGCGCTGGTGACTTCGTTGACGCGCGCTTCCAACGCGGCGCGCCGTTCCGGCGTATCGAATTGATGGCCTTCGGTTTCGCGCGCCCACAACATGTCGGCGAGCGGGCGCGCCGCGCCGATCACGTCGTTGACGGCGTCGCGCCCGGCCGAGCGCACCAGATCGTCCGGGTCCTGCCCTTGCGGCAGCAGCGCGAATTTCAGGCTCTTGCCCGGCTTGAGCCGCGGCATGGCCAGTTCGACCGCGCGATAGGCCGCGCGCAGGCCGGCATTGTCGCCGTCGAAACAGAGCACCGGCTCGTCCGCCATTTTCCATAACAGCGCGAGCTGGTCTTCGGTCGAGCGCGGTGCCGAGCGGCGCGACGGTCGCCGCAAAGCCCGCCGTCACCATGGCGATCACGTCGACATAGCCTTCGACCGCGATCACCTGCACGCCTTTTTGCGCGCCGTCATGCGCGGCCTGGCGCGCGGCGGCGATGTTGTAGAGCGTTGCGCCTTTGTGGAAGAGCGGCGTCTCCGGCGAGTTCAGATATTTCGCGGCAGCGTCCTTCTCCAGCGCGCGGCCGCCGAAGGCGATGACGCGGGAGCGCAGATCGGTGATCGGGAACATCACGCGGTCGCGGAAGCGGTCGAACGGCAGCGGGATGTCGTCGCCGGAAACCAGCAGGCCGGCTTCCACCATGTCCTCGACCGGAATGCCGTGAGAGCCGAGATGTTCCTTGAGCGCGAAGCGCTCGTTGGTCGCGTAGCCGAGGCGGAATTTCAGTTGCGTCGCGGAATCGAGGCCGCGGTCGGCGAGATAGCCGCGCGCCTTGGCGCCGGCGCGCGAGGCAAGCGTGGCCTCGAAGAACTTCGCCGCCAGCTCCATGACGTCGTGCAGCGTCTTGCGCCGGGCGTCGCGCCTTTCGTCTTCGGGCGAAACCTTCGGCAGCGGCACGCCGGCCATTTGCGCGAGCCGCTCGACCGCTTCCGGGAAGCTGACGCCTTCGGTTTCCATGACGAAATCGAAAATGCTGCCGTTCTTTTGCGAGGAGAAATCGAACCAGGCCTGCTTCTGGTCGTTGACGAAGAAGGACGGCGTCTTCTCCTTGTTGAACGGAGAGAGGCCCTTGAACTCGCGCCCCGAGCGCACGAGCTTGACGCGCCGGCCGACGACTTCCGAAACCGGAAGCCGGGCTTTCAATTCGTCGAGGAACTGGGGCGTGAAGCGCATGGCATTGCCGCCGCGCGCGGCACGCGGCGTTGGGTCTTTCGGTTGGCCGAATCGGGCCCCATCATAGGCCGGCAAATCGAGAGATTCCGGGGCGGGGCGAGGACGGCACTAATTGGGCCGTGAATCGCGGCGTTTTGCTCGTTATTCACAGGGGCTGATTGGTTGACCGTCGACCTATACGTCTGTATATACAATGCACTCTGAGGGCCGGTCGAAGTGATGCCCCGGGCCGGGGCGGCAGCTGTAGCGCTCGAAACCGTCATAGCGAACCCTCGGAACGGTACGGAAACGTATTGAACCCTTTTGGGGACGTTTCGCTATGACGGAAGACGAGGACTTTCAGCGGCTGTTCGCGGGCATTCGCGATTTCGATTGGAATCCGAATAAGCGTGCGCAGACGTATGACGAACGCGGCATCGACTTCGACGATGCGCCAATTGTCTTTCAAGGGCCGACAGCGGTTCGGCGGTCCGATAGGAAAGGCGAAACGCGCTACATGGTGTTCGGGTTTCTGGACGACGTCGAAGTCGTCTTTGTCTGTACGTTCCGAGGTGACTTGTGTTGGATCATGTCGGCACGGCGAGCGAGGCGAGATGAAAGAAAAAAATATCACCATCGTCTCGCGGGACGCTCCACGACGTCGGATCAAGAGTGACTTGGAAAAGCTGCGCAATACGACCGATGCGGAGATTGAAGCGCAGATCGCTAACGATCCCGACTGGAGCGAGGACTGGAACTGGGGCGACGCCGTCCTTGTCATCCCGCCGAAGAAGAAGGCGATCTCGATCCGCGTCGACGAGGACGTGCTGGATTATTTCAAGAATGAAGGCGGCCAGTATCAGCGCCGCATCAACGCCGTGCTGCGCTCCTATATGCAGCAGAAGAAAAGCAAGAAAAGAAAGCGGGCGTAAACTCTTCTTTACCTCTCCCCGCACGCGGGGAGAGGTCGACTTCCGAGCAAAGCGAGGAAGTCGGGTGAGGGGGCGCCGAGGTTGCATACAACCGTGATGCCCCTCACCCGGCTCGCTTCGCTCGCCACCCTCTCCCCGCACGCGGGGAGAGGGAGCTGCGCTACTGCTGCGCCAGCCCGCTCGCGGCGACGACCTCCTTGGCGCCGACGCGGTCCTCGGCGATCAGCTTGGCAAAGTCCTCCGGCGTATCGACCGCCGGCACCTGGCCGCGGCTGATGATGTATTTCTCGCGGAACGCCGGATCGCTCACCACCTTGACGATCTCGCGGTTGAGCCTGTCGACGATCGCCTTCGGCGTGCCCGGCGGCGCGAACAGCCCGTACCAGGTCTCCGACGGCGCGCCCTTGTAGCCGAGATCGGCGAGCGTCGGCACGTCCGGCAACAGCGGCGTGCGGATATTGTTGACCAGCGCCAGCGCCGTCATCTTGTTCGCCTTGATCTGCGAAATGATGTTGCCGAGGCCGAACAGGCCGATCGGCGTGGTGCCGGACAGGATGGCGGTGACCGCCTCGCCGCCGCCGCGGAACGGCACGCGCACCCAGTCGGCGCCCTTGTCCTTTTTCAGGCTGTCCATGTAGACCACGCAGGGGATCGAGGCGGTGAGATAATTGAGCGTGCCGGGCTTTGCCTTCGACAGCGCGACCAGCTGGTCCACTGTCTTGACGTTGAGGCTCGAATTCACCACCAGCACCTGGATCAGATGAAACAGGTTGACGATCGGCGTGAGTTTTTCCGGCTCGAACGGAATATTTTTGAACAGGAACTGGTTGTAGATCATCGTATCGGCATTGATGATGCAGATGGTGTAGCCGTCCGGCGGCGCGTCCTGGCACAGCCGCGCGGCGATATTGCCGGCGCCGCCCGGCTTGTTCTCGACGATCAGCGGCTGGCCGAGGCGGCTTTGCAGCGCGTCGTTCAACACGCGCATGAAAATGTCGCTGATGCCGCCGGCGCTCGAGGTGGTGAAGACGCGGATCGGACGGCTGGGATAGGTCTCGGCCGGCGCGGCGGTTGCCAACAATGCGCCGACGAGCGCGAGCACTAGACTGACGGCGTGCCTCTTCATGGCGTTATCCCTCGCTGATTTTTTAACGGTCCTGCTCCGGCGGCGGCGCGTATCCAATCATCAGATTTCCGCAACAGCAAGCGCGCCTGACGGCCGCTCTCAAGGCGGATGGCGTCGATGCGCATGCCCGCCGCCATGCGCTGCGGCGCGGCGGTGCCGGTGCGCCAGCGCCACATGCTTGAGCGTCTCGGCGGCGACGAGATAGGCGACCACCAGCCCGCCAATCGCCAGCAAGACCGGCGCGCCGAGCGGGACAAAACCGAACCGGTGGCCGAGCGGCGACAGCGCCAGCGCGAGCGCGGCGGCGAGCGCGCCGAGCGAGGTCGCCACCAGCCACGGGTGCGGCCGGCTGCTCCAGGCCGGCGCGGCGGTGCGGATCAGGAAGATGACGAGCACCTGCGTCGCCATCGATTCGACGAACCAGGCGGTGCGGAAGGTTTCCGCCGAGGCGCCGAAGCCGCGCAGCAGGATCAGGAAGGTGGCCATGTCGAACAGCGACGAAAGCGGCCCCATGATCAGGGTAAAGCGGAGCAATTCCGACATTTCCCAGCCATGCGGCCGCCGGATGTCGCCGCGCGCGACGGTATCGTAGGGGATGCCCACTTCGCTCAGGTCGTAGAACAGATTGTTGAGCAGAACCTGGATCGGCGTCAGCGGCAGGAACGGAATGAACAACGAGGCGGCGGCCATCGACAGCATGTTGCCGAAATTCGACGAGGTGCCCATGCGCAGGTATTTCATGATGTTGGCATAGGTGCGGCGGCCTTCCTCGACGCCGTCGGCGATGACTCCGAGATCGGCCTCCAGCATGATCATGTCGGCGGCGGCGCGCGCCACGTCGGTGGCGCCCGCGACCGCGAGACCGACATCGGCTGCGTGCAGCGCCGGCGCGTCGTTGATGCCGTCGCCGATGAAGCCGACGGTATGGCCGCCATTGCGCAAGGCGCGGATGATGCGGGTCTTCTGGTCGGGCGAGACGCGCGCGAACAGATCGGTCTTTTCCGCCTGCGCCACCAGCGCCGTGTCGGTCAATTCCGCGATGTCGGTGCCGGTGAGCAGTCCGCGCGCCGGCACGTGCAGCGTCTTGACCAGATGCTGCACGGTCGGCGCGGCGTCGCCGGAGATAATCTTGATGCGGATGCCGGCGCTCTCCAGCCGCTTGATGGCCGCGGCAGCCGATGCCTTGGGCGGATCGACGAACACGCAGAAACCGGCGAACGTCAGTTGCGCTTCGTCGGCGGTGCCCGGGTGGTCCCCGGCGAATTCGCGCCAGCCGACGCCGATGCAGCGCAAGCCTTGCGCGGTCTTGCCAAGCAAGACTTTGTCGAGCCGGGCGCGGCCGGCCGCGTCGAGCGGATGCACCGCGCCATCGGCCTGCTCCACCGCCGTCGACAGCGCAATGACGTCCTCGGGCGCGCCCTTGACGATGAGCAGCCGCTGACCGGCATGTTCGGCCAGCACTGACACCCGGCGGCGCTCGAAATCGAACGGCACCTCGGTCAGCCCGCGCCATTCGCCGAGCGGCACGTCCTTGGCGCCGGCCAGAATCGCCTCGTCGAGCGGGCTGCGCATGCGGCTTTCGAAGCTGCTGTTGACGGCGGCGAGTTGCAGCACGCGGCGGCTGTCGGCGCCGTCGGCGCCGGGGTGGCCGGTGAGCGCGATCGAGCCGAGCGTGAGCGTGCCGGTCTTGTCGGTGCACAGCACGTTCATGGCGCCGAGGTCGTGGATGGCGGCGAGCCGCTTCACCACCACCTTGCGCGCGGCCATGCGCACCGCGCCGCGCGACAGCGTCACCGTCATGATCATCGGCAGCAGTTCCGGCGTCATGCCGACCGCCAGCGCCACCGCAAACAGAAACGATTCGATCACCGGGCGCGCGGCGGCGAGATTGGCGAGCAGCACGAACAGCACCAGAAAGCCGACCATGCGCACGATCAGCACCGAGAAGGCGTGCAGCCCGCGCTCGAGGCTTGCCGGCGGCGGCGAGGATTCGAGCGCGGCGGCGATGGCGCCGAAGCGGGTGCGGCTGCCGGTCGCCGTCACCAGCATGAGGGCGGTGCCGCGCACCAGCACGGTGCCGCTGAACAGCGCGTTGAAGGCTTCCGCCGGCACCGGCGCCGCGCAGGGACCGGGGCGCTTGTCGACCGGATAGGCCTCGCCGGTGAGCAGCAATTCGTTCGTCTGCGCGCCCTCGGCTTCCAGCACCACGCCGTCGGCGGGCACCAGGTCGCCGACGCCCAGCTCGACCACGTCGCCGGCGACGATCTCCTCGACCGGGATCGCGGCCGTCTTGCCGTCGCGCCGCACCGAGGCGCGCACCGCCACTGTTCGCTTGAGCGCCTCGACGGCGCTTTCCGCCCGTTGCTCCTGGACGACTTCGAGGCCGATCGAAATCGCCAGGATCGCCAAAATGATGATGCAGCTCGCCCAGTCGCCGCTGATGCCGGAGACCGCCGCGGCGAGCGCGAGGATGGCGATCAGCGGATCGGCCAGCCGATGTACGATCTTGCCGAGCAAGCGGTGGTGCACGCGCTCGGCGATCACGTTGCGGCCCTGCTCGTGCAGGCGCTGGGCCGCCTGGTCCGAGCTCAGTCCCGACGGCGCACTGGCGAGCTCCGACATGAGCTCGGCCGCGCTGCGGCACCAGAATGAATCGTCCGCTGAAGTCCCGTTGGCAGGCTGCACGGCCGCCTCGCAATTCCAGTTTGGGCGCGCGCGGTCAGCCGGCGAGCTTCGCCTTCACCAGCGCGCTGGCTTTGGCCATATCCATCTGCCCGGCATATTGGCCGCGCAAGGCGCCGATCACGCGCCCCATGTCCTTCATGCCGGCGGCGCCGGTCTCTTTGATGACGGTCTCGATCGCCGCCGCCATTTCGGCCTCCGACATCTGCTTGGGCAGATAGCCGGAGATGATGGCGATCTCCTCCTGCTCCTGCTTAACCAGGTCGGTGCGGCCGCCCTTGTCGTAGAGCAAGACCAATTCCTGGCGCTGCTTGATCATCTTCTGCAGCACCGGCAGCACCTCGGCATCGGTTAGCGGCGGCTTGCTTAGCCCCCGCGCCTCGATGTCGGCGTTCTTGAGCGTGGCATTGACCATGCGCAGCGTGGACACCGCCCGCTCGTTCTTGGCCTTCATCGCCTCTTTCAAGGCGTTATTGATGTCGTCGCGGAGCATGACACTGACCTCACTCGAAGTGTAGCATTCTATTCTATACCGGCATGAGAAGCGTCCCGCCGCGTATGGTGAACCGAGGGAATTATTTCAGATGCAATATCGCTGTTAGGCTGAATGCCAAATGTAAATGTGCGGCCCCACGGGCGAAAATCAGGAATTTTCCATGTCTCATTCTCTCTAAACAATTTAGCTAGATGTCCAAAATCGGGGTGCTCTGCCATTTGTGCGATGACATCGGGATCGTGAAATTCATAATCTACCCAACGATATTGCAATTCAATCTCTCGTTCATTCTTGCGAAGGAGGAACGGAGTGATTAGGCCACCCCGAGTGCCGGCCTCTGCTGCAAGACGTGCCATCAAAATAGGAATATGAGAACTCAGAAAATTTAGTTTTCACATATTCAAAACAGCGACGCCGGACATCCGTGTCAAGCACAAGGGCCACCCCGTTCGCAACGAGTTCCCATACAGGACTCTTGCAATAGAGTTCGCCCGCCCAATATTTCGAAATCCAGTCGAGTTCATCGGGCTCCAACCGCCCGTCATTGGCGCGAGGCGCGAATGTGATCCAATTGGTGTCAACGACCGTTTGCTGTCCAGTCCCATGCAATTCTAATTCGAGCAGATTTTCGCTTTGGAAATATTCAGGCCATCTCATGTCTCCAATGCGCGCGATCGCCTCGTCCTTCGACCTAAAGAAATACATCCCCCGAACACGAGAGACTTGAGTGTTGAATTTTGAGCGGCGTACACTTTCGACTACTGATTCATTGAAAAGACGCGGATTATTCTGAAATTCAATCATTCACGCGAGCATAAAAGATATTGCACCGGTGTGAGGCGCCGGGAACGCGTGCTCAGCCGAAACCATCATGCCGCGCATTACCGCCCACGCGACCGGGAGGTGCTCCAGATCAAGAAATGCGAAAACACGCATAGTTGCGCTGCCCGATGCATTGCTGGGGGCGGCGTGAATCGGCCCCTTGCTTCGCCTCATATAATACGCAACTAAGAGGCCATGACCCAGACCAAAGCGACCCCCGGCGCCGGGACTTCCGGCGAGGCTTGGGCTGAGCCCAAAGCCACGGCGCTTTTGGTGCTGGCCGACGGAACCGTGCTGGAGGGCTTCGGCCTCGGCGCCACCGGCAGCGCGGTCGGCGAGGTCTGCTTCAACACCGCCATGACCGGCTATGAGGAGATCCTCACCGATCCCTCTTACGCCGGGCAGATCATCACCTTCACCTTCCCGCATATCGGCAATGTCGGCACCAACGAGGACGACATCGAGACCGTCAACATGGCGGCGACGCCGGGCGCGCGCGGGGTGATCCTGCAGAGCGCGATTACCGCGCCGTCGAACTACCGCGCCACCCGCAGCCTCAACGACTGGCTCAAAAGCCGCGGCATCATCGGGCTGTGCGGCATCGACACGCGCGCGCTGACCGCGCTGATCCGCGTCAAGGGCATGCCCAACGCGGTGATCGCGCACGCCCCGGACGGCCAATTCGATCTCGCGGCGCTGAAGAAAGAAGCCGCCGCCTGGCCCGGCCTGGTCGGCATGGACCTGGTGCCGATGGTGACTTCCGGCCAGCGCTTTTCCTGGGACGAGACGCCGTGGGTCTGGGGCGAGGGCTTCGGACGGCAGACGAAGCCGGAATTCCACGTGGTCGCGGTCGACTACGGCATCAAGCGCAACATCTTGCGCCTGCTCGCCGGCTCCGGCTGCAAGGTGACGGTGGTGCCGGCGAAGACTTCCGCCGAAGACATCATGGCGCTCAAGCCCGACGGCGTGTTCCTGTCGAACGGCCCGGGCGATCCGGCGGCGACCGGGCAATACGCCGTGCCGGTGATCAAGAAGCTGATCGATCAGCGGCACGCCGACCTTCGGGATTTGTCTCGGCCATCAGATGTTGGGAATCGCGGTCGGCGGCAAAACCATGAAGATGCATCAGGGCCACCACGGCGCCAATCATCCGGTCAAGGACTTGACCACCGGCAAGGTCGAGATCACCTCGATGAACCACGGCTTCGCGGTCGACAAGGACACGCTGCCGAAGAATGTCTCGCAGACGCACGTTTCGCTGTTCGACGGCTCCAATTGCGGCCTCGCGCTCAACGACAAGCCGGTGTTCTCGGTGCAGTACCACCCGGAGGCCTCGCCCGGCCCGCGCGACAGTCATTACCTGTTCACGCGCTTCGTCGACATGATGCGGCAGGCCAAAGACGCCAAGAAGCGCAAGATCGCGTAAGCGGCCGACTAGCCGGTCGATCTCTTCGCGTCATTCCGGGGCGCGGCCGACGGCCGCGAACCCGGAATCCATAACCCCAGTGCTGCGGTGTATGGATTCCGGGCTCGCTCGCTTCGCTCGCGCCCCGGACTGACGAGCCGGCTGTTGATACCCATCGGGTTACAGCCTATCGGTTGTCCATGCAAATGCTTAACCCACCCCACCCTGGCGAAATCTTGAAACACGATTCGCTGATCCCGCTCGGCCTGACCGTGACCGAGACCGCCAAAGCGCTCGGCATCAGCCGCAAGACCTTGTCGGAAATCATCAACGGGAAGTCACCGATCACGCCCGACATCGCGGTGCGGCTGGAGCGCGCCTTCACCAATCCGCCCGCCGACATGTGGCTGCGCCTGCAGGCGACCTATGATCTGCGCCGCGCCGAACGACGCTTGAAAAAAACTGCCGTGCGCCGTCTTTGGAAAGCCGGCTCCGAACGCGGCCGGCGTGTGGCCTAATGGCCGACTGGATCAGCTTCTACGACATGCGGCATTCGCTGATCTACGTGAATGCGCGCCATCGCGACGTGCATTATCGCAAGATCGCCGACGACATAAGCGCGCTGGTGCGCGCGCCTTCCGCCCATGTGCTCGACTATGGCTGCGGCGAGGCGGCCTCGGCCGACCGCATCGCCGCAGCCTGCGGGCATCTCACGCTGGTCGAGGCCGCGCCCAATGTGAAGGCGGCGCTCGGCGCGCGCTACGCCGGCAATGCGAAAATTTCCGTGCTCGGGCCGGAAGCGGCGGCGGCGCTGCCGGCCGGCGGCTTCGATCTCATTGTGCTGCATTCGGTGGCGCAGTATCTGAGTGGCCGCGAGCTTGACGCATTGTTGGCGAGCTTCCGCAAGCTGCTCAAGCCGGACGGCCTGCTGGTCATCGGCGACGTCGTGCCGCCGCAGCTCGCCGCGCCGAAGGCGGCGCTGTCGCTGCTCAAATGCGGCGCCGCCAACGGATTTTTCTGGGCGGCGGTCGACGGGCTGGTGCGGATTTTCGTGTCGGATTATCTGCGGCTGAAGAAGGCGGTCGGCCTGTCGCATTATGAGGAAGCCGCCATGCTGGAAAAGCTCAAGGCCGCCGGCTTTGCGGCGCAACGCGCGCCGCGCAATATCGGCCACAACCCCTGGCGCATGACGTTCCACGCGCGGCCGGCGTAATCTATCCCGTCATTCCGGGGCGCGAGCATTGCGAGCGAACCCGGAATCCAGAAGCACACTCCGAATGTGTGTCTGGATTCCGGGTCCGGCCCTTCCGGCCGTCCCGGAATGACGAAAGCCTAATCCCAGCCGCCTGGCACGCGGCCGGCCGGATTGGCCACGCGGCCGTCGGCGCGTTTGAGCGCGGCGATGCGCTTCATCTCGTCATCCGTTAGCGCGAAATCGAACACGTTGAAATTGTCGGCGATGCGCTGCGGCTTCGACGAGAACGGAATGGCGGCGACGTCTTGCTGCAGCAGCCAGCGCAGCGCAACCTGCGCGACGCTGCGCCCGCGCTTTTCCGCAATGTCCGCCAGCACCGGGTCACCGAACAGGCGTCCGCGCGCCAGCGGGCAATAAGCGACGTAGACGAGCTTGTGCCGGCGCGCCGCGGCCAAGAGCTTCGACTGGTCGAGAAAAGGATGAAACTCCGCCTGCAAGGCGACCAGCGCTTCGGGGCAGAGTTCGACCGCTTGGTCGAGCTGCGAGATGTTGAAATTGGCGACGCCAATATGGCGCGCGAGCCCTCGCCGCTTGGCGCTGGCCAGCGCCGGCATGGTCTCGCTGAGCGCGATCTGCGGATTGGGCCAGTGCACCAGCAGCAGGTCGACATAGTCGACCCCGAGCGCGGCGAGACTTTCGTCAACCGAGCGCGCGAAGTCGTCGGCGCGCAAATTCTCGTGGCTGACCTTGGTGGTCAGGAAAATGTCCTGGCGCGGCACGCCCGAGGCGCGCAGCGCCTCGCCCACGGCCGGCTCGGTGCCGTATTTGCGCGCGGTGTCGATGTGGCGATAGCCGGACTTCAGCGCCGCCAGCACGGTTTCGGCCGAAAGCCCGCCGGTCAAAGGCGAGGTGCCGAAGCCGAGCGCCGGGATGGCGCCCGTTTCTCGAGAAAACGCGAGGCTAGCGGAAACGGTCATGGTCTGTCGTTACCGGCTGCGCGCAAGGGGCGCGCGAGGCGAACACATTAGTCTAATTTTGCCGCGTTTTTCGCCGGTTTTATCCGTCCACCGCTAATCCGGCCGCCGCCCTTCCCTGCCCGCCGATTCTGGTCTAAAGACCGCTCGCGCGCGGGGCTTGGCCCCAGCGCGGTCCGGGGGAGCGCGCATAGGCGCGCCCTTTTTTTGTGCCTGGAATTCTTGTCATTCCGGGGCACGCGCGAAGCGCGTGAGCCCGGAATCCAGACACAAACACTGTGCTCGTTTCTGGATTCCGGGTCCGGCCTTTCGGCCGTCCCGGAATGACAAAAGAGAAATAGCGGGTCCGATGCCCAAGCGAACCGACATCACATCGATCCTGATCATCGGCGCCGGCCCGATCGTCATCGGCCAGGCCTGCGAGTTCGACTATTCCGGCACGCAGGCCTGCAAGGCGCTCAAAGACGAGGGCTACCGGGTCGTGCTGGTGAACTCCAATCCGGCGACCATCATGACCGATCCCGATCTCGCCGACGCCACTTACATCGAGCCGATCACGCCGGAGATCGTCGCCAAGATCATCGAGAAGGAACGGCCCGACGCGCTGCTGCCGACGATGGGCGGGCAGACCGCGCTCAACTGCGCGCTGTCATTGCGCAAGATGGGCGTGCTGGACAAGTTCGGCGTCAAGATGATCGGCGCCACCGCCGACGCCATCGACATGGCGGAAGACCGCGAGCTGTTCCGCGAGGCGATGACGCGCATCGGGCTGCCGACGCCGCGCTCGCACCAGATCAAGACGCTGATCCAGGCGCTGGAGGCGCTCGACGACATCGGCCTGCCGGCGATCATCCGGCCCTCGTTCACGCTCGGCGGCACCGGCGGCGGCATCGCCTATAACAAGGCCGAGTTCATCGAGATCGTCGAGCGCGGCATCGACGCCTCCCCCACCAGCGAAGTGCTGATCGAGGAATCGGTGCTGGGCTGGAAGGAATTCGAGATGGAGGTGGTGCGCGACAAGAAGGACAACTGCATCATCATCTGCTCGATCGAAAATGTCGATCCGATGGGCGTGCACACCGGCGATTCGATCACCATCGCGCCGGCGCTCACGCTCACCGACAAGGAATATCAGATCATGCGCGACGCCTCGATCGCGGTGCTGCGCGAGATCGGGGTGGAAACCGGCGGCTCGAACGTGCAGTTCGCGGTCAATCCGGCCGACGGACGGCTGGTGGTGATCGAGATGAACCCGCGCGTATCGCGCTCCTCGGCGCTGGCCTCGAAGGCGACCGGCTTCCCGATCGCCAAGGTCGCCGCCAAGCTGGCGGTCGGCTACACCTTGGACGAGATCGCCAACGACATCACCGGCGGCGCCACGCCCGCTTCGTTCGAGCCGACCATCGATTACGTGGTCACCAAGGTGCCGCGCTTCGCCTTCGAGAAATTCCCCGGCGCCCAGCCGGTACTCACCACCTCGATGAAATCGGTCGGCGAGGCGATGGCGATCGGCCGCACCTTCCAGGAGAGCTTGCAGAAGGCGTTGCGCTCGCTGGAGACGGGCCTGACCGGGCTCGACGAAATCGCCATCGAAGGCTTCGACGCGGCCAAGGGCATCGACGACGCCGACAACAAGGCCGCCATCCGCGCCGCGCTCGGCACGCCGACGCCCGACCGCCTGCTCAAGATCGCGCAGGCCATGCGGCTCGGCGCCAATGACGAGCTGATCCATAACGCTTGCCGCATCGATCCGTGGTTCCTCGCCGAAATCCGCGCGCTGGTGGAGACGGAAGCCGAGATCAAGGCCAAGGGCCTGCCCGCCACGGCGGGCGCGTTCCGCCGGCTGAAGGCCAAGGGCTTTTCCGATACCCGCCTCGGAAAACTCACGGGCTCCCCTGCCGAGGCGGTAACGCAAAAACGACGCGCGCTCGGCGTGCGGCCGGTGTTCAAGCGCATCGACACCTGCGCCGCCGAATTCGCCTCGCCCACCGCTTACATGTACTCGACCTACGAGACGCCGTTCGCCGGCCAAGCCGCCGACGAGGCGGCGCCGTCCGAAAAGAAGAAGGTCATCATCCTCGGCGGCGGTCCGAACCGCATCGGCCAGGGCATCGAATTCGACTATTGCTGCTGTCATGCCGCCTTCGCGCTCAAGGAAGTCGGCTACGAGACCATCATGGTCAATTGCAATCCGGAAACGGTGTCGACCGACTACGACACTTCCGACCGGCTCTATTTCGAGCCGCTCACCCCGGAAGACGTGCTGGAGATCGTCGACACCGAGCGCAGCAACGGCACGCTGCACGGCGTCATCGTGCAGTTCGGCGGGCAGACCCCGCTCAAGCTCGCCGAGCCGCTGGAGAAAGCCAAGGTGCCGATCCTCGGCACCTCGCCCGACATGATCGACCTCGCGGAAGACCGCGAGCGCTTCAAGAAGCTGCTCGACAAGCTCAACGTGCGCCAGCCGAAGAACGGCATCGCTACCTCGCTGAACGCGGCGCGCGCCATTGCCGACGAGATCGGCTATCCGGTGGTGATCCGGCCGTCCAACGTGCTGGGCGGGCGCGCCATGGAAATCGTGCGCGACGGCGCCCAGTTCGACCGCTACGTGGCGCGGCTTGCGTCCGATCTCGACCGGCCAAGCGAGCTCGTGGTTTCCAAGCGCAGCCCGCTGCTGATCGACCGCTATCTGTCCGACGCAACCGAAGTGGACGTCGACTGCCTTGCGACGGCAAGGACACCTTCATCGCCGGCATCATGGAGCACATCGAGGAAGCCGGCATTCATTCCGGCGACTCGGCCTGCGCGCTGCCGCCGCATTCGCTGAGCGAGGCGACCATCGCCGAGCTCGGGCGGCAGACCCGCGCGCTCGCGCTCGCGCTCAATGTCGGCGGGCTGATGAACGTGCAATACGCCATCAAGGACGGCGACATCTACGTGCTGGAGGTCAATCCGCGCGCCTCGCGCACGGTGCCGTTCGTGGCCAAGGTGATCGGCCTGCCGGTGGCCAAGATCGCCGCCCGCATCATGGCGGGCGAGAGCCTCAAAAGCTTCAATCTGGCGCCGGCCCACTTCAAGCACCGCGCCGTCAAGGAAGCGGTGTTCCCGTTCGCGCGCTTCCCCGGCGTCGACACCGTGCTGGGGCCGGAGATGAAATCCACCGGCGAGGTGATGGGGATCGACGCCAGCTTCGAGATCGCCTTCGCCAAGAGCCAGATCGGCGGCGGCGCCAACCTGCCGCGCTCGGGCACGGTGTTCGTCTCGGTCAAGGATGACGACAAGCCGCGCATCCTGGACGCGGTGCGGCTGTTGGCCTCGCTCGGCTTCAAGTGTGTCGCCACCTCGGGGACCCAGCGCTACCTCGCCGAACACGGGGTGGAGGCGGCCCGGATTTTCAAGGTGCTGGAAGGCCGGCCCAATGTCGTGGATGTCATCAAAAACGGCGGTGTTCAGCTGGTTTTCAACACCACCGAGGGGGCGGCGGCGCTGGCCGACAGCCGCTCGCTGCGCCATGCCGCCCTCTTGCATAAAGTGCCGTACTACACCACTCTTTCAGGTGCCGTCGCCGCGGCGCAAGGCATAAAAGCCTATCTTGGGGGCGACCTCGAGGTGCGTGCGCTGCAGAGCTACTTCAGCGATCGGGCCTGAGGGCGGTTGCCTTAAGGTTCGCCAGCCCAGCGGCGGCGCGAGTTAGGCCGGGAAGTCCACGGTCGCGGCGCAGGTGAAACCGCCGCGGTCAGGGTTTTTTTGACCGGCCCTCGTCAAATGACTCCGGTGCGCGGAAATCCGTGGCCGGAGTTGTATTACGAGTCGATTGAACGGGTTTTTGACGGTGGAAGGGGCTTGGCGGCGTTAAAGCGCACTCAAGACGTTTCGGGCGCCCGCCAGGAGGAGATGAGACGATGGACAAGATTCCAATGACGGCGGCCGGCTATTCGACGCTCGAAGCCGAGCTCAAGCATTGCCAGCAGGTCGAGCGGCCGCGCATCATCCAGCAGATCACCGATGCGCGCACGCATGGCGACCTGTCGGAGAATGCCGAATATCACGCCGCCAAGGAGCAGCAGTCGCTCAACGAGGGCCGCATCGCCGAGCTCGAGGACAAGCTCGCGCGCGCCGACGTGATCGACGTCTCCAAGCTGTCGGGCGACACCATCACTTTCGGCGCCACCGTCACGCTGGTCGACGAGGACACCGACGAGAAGAAGGTGTGGCAGATCGTCGGCGAGCCAGAGGCCAATGCCAAGGCCGGCAAGATTTCCATCACCTCGCCGCTGGCGCGCGCGCTGATCGGCAAGACCAAGGGCGCGCAGGTCGAGGTCAACACGCCCGGCGGCGCCAAGGCTTATGAAGTGAAGAAGGTGGAGTGGAAATAAGCGATCCGCCGCATTGCATGCGCCACACTTCGCCGTTCTCGCGAGACGACGGCAAAACCAAAACCCCGGGCCAAAGCCCGGGGTTTTTCGTCAGATGCGGGTTCCGGCCGACACTACATCTTCATGGCCGCGGCAAATAAAAGACCAAGTTCCGGTGAAGGTTTGACCATCTCGGGGGAAACCGCGAGGAGACGATCATGGCGAAACCCATTCCCGACGGCTATCACACAGTCACGCCTTACCTCACCGTGCGTGGCGCGGCGAAAACCATCGACTTCCTGAAAAACGCGTTCGGCGCCAAGCTGTCGCACGAACCGATCAGGCGGCCGGATGGCGCGATCATGCATTCGCAGGTGCTCATCGGCGATTCCCGCATCATGATTGCCGAGGAAAGCGAGATGGCGCCGCCGACCATGTCCACGCTCTATCTCTATGTCCCGAACGTGGACAGCGTGTACCAGCTCGCGGTCAAAGCCGGCGGCAAGACTGTCATGGAGCCGATGGACATGTTCTACGGCGACCGCAGCGGCGGCGTGAGGGATCCGTCCGGCAACACTTGGTTCATCGCGACGCACAAGGAAGACGTCGCGCCGCAGGAACTGCAGAAACGCGCCGAGAACTTCATCAGACAGCAGAAAAGCCGGGCGGCCTGACGGTCACGGCTCCATCGGCACCATGGCCGCGTCCTTGGCATTGCGCAGCACCAGCGAGGTTTTCACGTTGCGCACATTGGGCGCGGCGGTGAGCTTCTCGACGAAGGCCTGGAAGGTCTTCAGGTCCGGCGCCACGCACTTCAAGACGAAGTCGATCTCGCCCGAGAGCATCCAGCATTCGCGCACCAGCGGCTGCGCCCGCACGAACTCCTCGAAGGCGGCAAGGTCGGCTTCCGCCTGGCTCGCCAGATGCACCATGGCGAACACGGCGACCTCGTAGCCGAGCATCTTCTCGTCGAGCAGCGCGCGGTAGCCCTTGATGTAGCCGGCCTCCTCGAGCGCGCGCACGCGGCGCAGGCAGGGCGGCGCCGAAATGCCGACCCGGCGCGCCAGTTCCACATTGGTCATGCGGCCGTCGTCCTGCAGCTCTTTGAGGATCTTGCGGTCGATGGCGTCGAGGCGGGCGGGCAACAGCGGCTCCTGATCCGGCAGGGCGGCGGCCCCGGCACGCATATCCATACCGTGAAATATTGTTTCGCGAAAGATTATTGCGCGGGCGCCATGCCGCGCCGAACCGCGAAAGCGAAGGCTGTGACTCCGGCGGGTTGCGTATCTTGCATAGCTCCCCTGAAAGCCATACATCCTGCTATGCACAAGAGCCGGTCGCGCATCCGGCCACACGGGCGATTAGCGCCCGCGCCCGCCAGGGGGGCGCTGACAATGGCAAAGACGATCCACGCCAAGGTCGTGATTATCGGCTCGGGTCCGGCCGGCTACACCGCCGCGATCTATGCCGCGCGCGCCATGCTGGAGCCGATCTTGATCCAGGGCGTGCAGCCCGGCGGCCAGCTCACCATCACCACCGACGTGGAGAATTATCCCGGCTTTGCCGACGTCATCCAGGGCCCCTGGCTGATGGAGCAGATGCAGAAGCAGGCCGAGCATGTCGGCACCCGGCTGGTCTATGACCAGGTGACCAAGGCGGAGCTTGCCAGCCGGCCGTTCCGCCTCACTTGCGATTCGGGCGAGGTTTATCTCGCCGATGCACTTATTATTTCGACCGGCGCGCAGGCGCGCTGGCTCGATCTGCCCTCGGAGCAGAAGTTCAAGGGCTATGGCGTGTCGGCCTGCGCGACCTGTGATGGGTTCTTCTACCGCAACAAGGAAGTGGTCGTGATCGGGGGCGGCAATACCGCGGTCGAAGAAGCGCTGTTCCTCACCAATTTCGCCGCCAAGGTCACCGTGGTGCATCGGCGCGACGCGTTCCGCTCGGAAAAGATCCTGCAGGACCGCCTGTTCAAGAACCCCAAGATCGACGTGATCTGGGACACCGTGCTCGACGACGTGCTCGGCAGCGACAATCCGCCGAAGGTCGAGCGTGTGCGGCTGAAGAACCTGAAGACCGGCGCGGTCAGCGAGCGCAAGGTCGACGGCGTGTTCATCGCCATCGGCCATTCGCCGGCGTCCGAATTGTTCGTCGGGCAACTGGAGATGAAGCCGAGCGGCTACATCGTCACCGCCGGCCATTCCACCGCGACCTCGGTCGCCGGCGTGTTCGCCGCCGGCGACGTCACCGACGACATTTACCGGCAGGCGGTGACCGCCGCCGGTCAAGGCTGCATGGCGGCGCTCGAAGCGGAGAAATTCCTGGCCGCGCACGAACACCAGCGCGCGGCGGCGGAATAGACCATGGTCGCAACCAACAAGTCGATGGATTGGGACAAGCTGAAGGTGTTTCACGCCGCGGCGGAAGCCGGCTCGTTCACCCATGCCGGCGAACGGCTCGGCCTGTCGCAGTCGGCGGTGTCGCGCCAGGTGTCGGCGCTGGAAGGCGAATTGTCGGTCTCGCTGTTCCACCGCCACGCGCGCGGGCTGATCCTCACCGAACAGGGCGAGCTGCTCTACCGCACGGCGCACGAAGTGTTCATGAAGCTGGAGGCCGCGCGCACCAAGCTCACCGACAGCCGCGAACGGCCGAACGGCGAATTGAAGGTGTCCACCACGCCCGGCATCGGCGTGCATTGGCTCACCCCGCGGCTCGGCGAATTCATCGATCTTTATCCCGACATCCACATCACGCTGATCACCACCGACGACGAGCTCGATCTGGCCATGCGCGAGGCCGACGTCGCCATCCGCCTGCGCCAGCCGACCCAGCCGGACCTGATCCAGCGCAAATTGTTCTCGGTGCATTTCCACACCTATGCCTCGCCGGACTATCTCAAGCGTTTCGGCACGCCGCGCACGCATGAAGACCTCGACAAGCACCGCCTGATTCTGCTCGGCGGCAACGTGCCGGCGCATTTCTCCAACCGGCGCTGGCTGGTCGAGGTCGGCCGCGACGGCAAGGGTCCGCGCAGTCCGCATCTGACCATCAACAACGTGCTCGGGGTGCTGCGCGCCTGCCAGCGCGGCCTCGGTATCGCGATGCTGCCCGACTATCTGGTCGAGGAAAACGGCGGGCTGGTGCAATTGCTCGGCGAAGCCGACACGCTCGCGCTCGATGCCTATTTCGTCTATCCGGAAGAGCTCAAGGCGGTGGCCCGTATTCAGGTATTCCGCGATTTTCTGGTCGCCAACGCGCAGCGCTGGCATTTTTGAAGCCTGACGGTAAAAAATTCTCCGATTTGCAAATCAGCATGGCCGTTATGCGAGCGATTCGCGTTCTTTCGGCGCGCATTTGCGATTTGGCATGGCAGACATGCGGCCCACAGCGTTGCTGGAGCAGCGCGCGCCTCGCATAGTGTGTATCGCTGTTGCACTGGATGTTTCCTCCCAGAGTCACCGGTGTGCAGCTTGTTCCCCTCTGGAATATTGCCGGTCCCCACACCGGCAAACTGAAGCCGGGCCCCTCGCGGGGCCCGGTTTTTTATGCAGCGATTATTCCTGGTCAGCGAAAGCGCGCGATGGAGTAGGCGAGATCGACGATCTGCGCGTCGGTCACCGGCGCCAGCACCTCGGCCATGGTGCCGTCATAGCCGTGCCGCGTGTTGTTCTTGTACTCGCGCAGCGTCTTGAGCAGATAGTCCTCGCGCTGGTCGGCGATGCGCGGAATGCTTTCGCGGCCGGCCAAGTCCAGACCGTGACAGCTGTTGCAGCGTTGCTGCGTGATCAGCGCGCGGCCGCTCGCCAAGCGCGCGGCATCGCCGGCGTCGGCCGGCGGCTTCGGCGGCGGCAGCGTGGCAATGAAATCGGAGAAGGCGCGCAGGTCGTCGTCGCTGAAGGCCTTGGTCATGTCGTTCATCACCTCGACCACGCGCTGCTTTTCGCGGAACAAATAAAGCTGGATCAGCGCATAGGGCGCGGTCTGGCCGCCGAGCGAGGGGATTTCCGGATTTTCCGACTGGCCGTTCGCGCCGTGGCAGGCAAGGCACGGCGCCGCGCGTTCGGACATCGGTTCGGCCGAAAGCGGCGCGACGGCGGCACAGACTAAGGCCGCCACCGCAGCAATAAGCTTAAGAATTGTCTGCATCGGCAGGGCGGACCAATGAAGGAGTCATTCCGAGGCGCGGGCTTTCGCCCGCGAACCCGGAATCCAGAGCCGCATACCGAAGTCGTTTCCGGATTCCGGGTCCGCTCGCTTTCGCGAGCGTCCCGGAATGACAGTGCACTGCGTTAGCGGCTGGCCGTGTGCGCCTTGCCGTAGGTGATGCGATAGATCGCGCCGTTCCAGTCATCCGACACCAGCATCGAGCCGTCCTTCATGATCTCGACGTCCACCGGACGGCCGACATAGTTGTTGTTCTGCAGGAAGCCGGTCATGAACACTTCCGACGACCTCACGTTGCCGTCCTTGTTGAGGTGGTAGACGAGGATGTCGCCGCCGAACTTCTTCGACCGGTTCCACGAGCCGTGGCGGGCGAGGAAGATGGCGTTCTTGTACTTCTTCGGGAACATATTGCCGGTGTAGAAGCGCAAGCCCAAGCCGGCCGAATGCGGGCCGGTCAGCAGGATCGGCGGCACGAAGTCGCTGCACGAGTGGCCCCAACCGAATTCCGGATCGGGAATATTGCCCTGGTAGCAATAGGGCGCGCCGAAGTCCTGGCCTTCCTTGGTGACGCGGTTGAGTTCGTCTTGCGGAACGTCTTCCGACATCCAGTCGCGGCCGTTGTCGGAGAAGTAGAGCTGGTGGTTGATCGGATTCCAGTCGAAGCCGACCGAATTGCGCACGCCGAGCGCGACGGTTTCCCGGCCGGTGCCGTCGAGATTGATGCGGCGGATCTGGCCGTGATCCTTGTCGTGCAGCGCGTTGTTGCCGGGCTGGCCGACCGGAATGTAGAGCTTGTTGTCGGGGCCGATGCCGATGAACTTCCAGCCGTGCGCCTCGTCCTTCGGCAGATCCGTGTAGAACACCGTCGGCTTCGGCGGATTGTCGAGAACGTTCTCGACATTGTCGATCTTGGAGATCTGCGACAGCTCGGCGATGTAGAGCGTGCCGTTGTGATAGGCGAGACCGTTCGGCCGGTAGAGGCCGGAGGCCACCGTCTTCAACTCGGTCTTGCCGTCCTTCTTGACGACGGCGGTGACCTTGTTGCCGAAGCGGGTGCCGACGAACACGGTGCCCTTGTCGCCGATGCGCAGCGAGCGCGCATTGGCGATGCCGCTGGCATAGACCTCAAGGTGGAAGCCGCGCGGCAGCTTGAGCATGGCGGTCGGCAGCTTGTCGGGCGCCGCCGGCAGCGGCGGCGCGGCGACCGGCGCGAGCTTGGCGGCGGCCTCATTGCCTTCCGGGCGGCCGATCAGCGGCGAGCCGGGTGGCAGCGCCGGCTTGGCCGGTGCGGCAGCCAGGGCGCCGGCGCCGCGGCGGGCGGCGCCATCGGGCTGCGGCGGGCGGCGCCATCGGTGCTGCGGCGGGTGGAGCGGAAGCCGGCGGTTGCTGAGCAAAGGCCGGAGCGGTCAACAAAAGACCGGCGATCGTGCCGGCGAGCAACAGGCTGCGCCGGGCGCTAAAACGCGGAATCATCGAAGTCCTCCCTGATGCGGAGGCACTTGACCCGCGGAGTCCAATCGAAAACGGCCCCGGAGCGCGCCCCCATCGCGCCAAGTCTCCACCATTTCGCCCAGGGGTGGCAATCGGGGGGTCTCGCAAATTTCCGTGTTGTAGGACCGCCTTCAGGAATGCCGATAATCGTAGGGCGTTTCTTGCCGCACCGCGGCCAATTGCTCGACCAGGGCATGCTGCGGCGAGAGATGGCAGACCGGATCGGCGGCGCGCGCGTCGCCCGTAATCAGGAAGGCCTGGCAGCGGCAGCCGCCGAAATCCTGCTCGCGGCGCTCGCAGCTTTTGCACGGTTCCTGCATCCAGTCGGTGCCGCGGAACGCCATGAAGGCGGGTGAGGAGCGCCAGATGTCGGCGAGCGCGTACTCGCGCACGTTCCAGAATTCGAGCCCGGGTATGACCTCTGCCGCGTGGCAGGGCAGCACCCTGCCCGCCGGCGTAACATTGAGCGAACGACGGCCCCAGCCGCCGACGCAGGGCTTCGGGAAGCGCGCATAATAGTCCGGCACCACCGCGTCGATGACGATGCGGCCGCGATGCTTGGCGCGCAATTTCTCGACCTCGCTGCACCGCCTGCTCGACCTGCTCGCGCGACGGCATCAGCGCGGCGCGGTTTTTCAGCGCCCAGCCATAATACTGCACATGGGCGATCTCGACCCGCGCGGCGCCGAGCGCCAAGGCCAGCTCCACCATCGGCTCGATGCGGGCGATATTGGCGCGATGCACCACCATGTTGATGGTGAGCGGCAGGCCGAGCTGGACGACCTGCGGCGGCGAGCGCGCGCTTGCGCGCCGAGGCGCCGTCATAGCCGGCAATATGATCGGCGGATTTTTGCTCGCTGTCCTGGATCGAGATCTGCACATGGTCGAGACCGGCGTCGGCGAGCGCGGCCAAGGTCTGCGGCGTCAGGCCGACCGCCGAGGTGATCAGGTTGCTGTAGAGGCCGGCCTCGCGCGCGGCCTTGACGATATCGGCAAGATCGCGCCGCGCCGCCGGCTCGCCGCCGGACAGATGCACCTGCAATATGCCCAAGGCCGCCGCTTCGCGGAACACGCGCGCCCAGGTGGCGGTATCGAGCTCGTCGGCGCGGGAATCGAGCGCCAGCGGGTTCGAGCAATAGGGACAGCCCAGGGGACAGCGATGCGTCAGCTCGGCCAGCAGGCCGAGCGGCGCGGGTAAGCTGTCCGGCACCGGCACGGCTAGAGCTCCAGCAATTTCTTGTCGGCGAACGAGGCGAGCAGCTTCACCACGTCGGCATGGATGCGCTCGCGCGGCGCCTTGAAGGTGCTTGGCCAGATCGTCGACCATTTGCGCAACCGTCGCCTCGCCGGTGCAGCGTTTCAAGATTTCCGCCGAAATGGCATCGGCCTTGAACACCCGCTCGGGCGCCAGCAGCAACCAGCCGCCTTGCGCCTCGTTGTGCGTGAGCCGCACGCCGCGCGGCAGGCGCGGATGCGCGCTATCGGCCACTTTTGTCGTCGGCTGGTCCATCACTCGTCCGGCACGAAAGCGCCCGGCGGCACCAGTTTGGGCGCGACATAGGCATGATACAGCGCGTCGAGCATCGCCCACAGCACCCCGCACTTGAATTCCAGCGCGGCCAGCACCGCCTGCTGCTGCTCGGGCGTCTTGGCGTGAAGCTTCACATAATTGAGCGCGAAATCGGCGTCGCGCTGCGCCTGCGGCGGACGCTTGTCGAAATAGGAGAGCGTTTCGCGGGTGACGAAGGGATAATTCGCCAGCATCCCGGCCATGCGCTCGCCGATGATGACGGGCGAGAACAGCTCCGTCAGCGAGGAAGCAATCGCTTCGAGCAACGTCTTCTCGCGCACGAAATGCACATAGGCCTCGACCGCAAAACGCGTGCCGGGCAAGAGGCCGCGCAGCGAGGTGACATAGTCGCGATCGAGCCCGAGACTGTCGGTGAGCTTGAGCCAACGCGCGATGCCGCCGTCGCCTTCCCGCTCGCCATCGTGATCGACCAGGCGCGAACGCCATTCGCGCCGCACGGCCGAGTCCTCGCAGCGCGCGATCAGGCTGGCGTCCTTGATCGGGATCATGGCCTGATAGTAGTAGCGGTTGAGCGCCCAGGCCTGCACCTGGCCTTTGCTGCATTGGCCGCCGTGCAGCAGGCCGTGGAACGGATGCAGCCGGTGATAACGCTTGGCGCCGATGTCGCGCAGCGCGGCTTCCAATTCGCCGGGCGAAAGCAAGTTTCACAGCACGATCTCCATGCCGTCCTCGGCCACCTGCCAGCCGGCGGCCTCGACCTTGGCGCGTTCGGGCGAGCCGTCGATCAGGATCGGATTGGTGTTGTTGATATGGACGAAAATGCGCCGCGCGGTAAGCCCGTCGAGCGCCTGCAAGCTGCCGCCCTCGCCATCGATCGGCATGTGACCCATGCGGCGGCCGGATTTCTGCCCCGTGCCGCTGCGCAGCATTTCGTCGTCGGTGAACAGCGTGCCGTCGAACAGCACGGCGTCGGCGCGCGCGCAGCGCTCGCGCATGGCGGACGTCACCGCCGCGGCGCCCGGCACGAACACGAGCCGCGCGCCCGCGCGCTGCAATTCGATGCCGACATTGGCGGCGCTCTCGGCGTCGGTTTCGGGATCGTCGCCCTCGAGATAGAGCGGCAGCTTGCCGGGCACCATGAACAGGCTCGCCTCGATGTTTCCCGCCAGCATGAAGCGCTCGCCCGGATTGACCGCGCGCCGCGTCATTGCGCTCATCGCGCCGAACATGGCATTGGCGGCGACCGCGGCGTGACTCGCCGGCGTCGCATAAAGCGTGAACGGCGTATTCTCGCGCAGCGACAAAAGGCCGGCGATCTGATCGATCTCGGCGCCGGTGAGCACCACCGCGTCGATCGGGCTTGCGCGCAACGCGCCCTGCGGATGCAGCGCGGGCGTGCCGCGAATTTGTTGACCCAAATCGGGCGAAGCGTTGATCAGCGTCCAGCGGCCGTCGCCGGCTGAGACCGCGATGCCGGCCTGCGTGCGCGGCCGCACGCGCTTGTCACCGGCCCAGGCCAGTGCGCAGACCGGGCAGCGGCAATTCCATTGCGGAAAAGCGCCTCCGGCCGCCGAACCGAGCACGATGGCGGTGAGGCGCCCCATTTAGCGGGGGTCGTGCGGACGGGAAGCGCGAATCAGAACTCGGCCGGCAGATAGCCGTTGATCTCGAGTCCGATGCAGATTTCCACAAGGGTCGGAGTCGTCCAGGCCATGGTGTTTCCTTTCGACCGCTCGTTACACCGGCGGTTTATTTTCAAATATTAGCGTAATGGCGAGCCGCTGTCAGCGGGGGTGCGGCCTTGCCCGGCGCCGCCATCATCCCCCTGTCACGCGCCCGCCCTAGCCTTGCCGTTCCACCCTTCCCGCCATCACAAAGAAGTCATCGGGGGAAAACTCGCAAAACCGCTTGAGGAACCGGCCGGGTGGCCAGCCGTTGCACTAGGCTTGCAGCCGCGCCGGGCCGAAATGCCAGCCAAAATCGGGGATTTCAGGCCCCGTGCAAAATAGCCACAGTCGGCGGATGTTTCACTCCGACTTGTTGGGAAAAGCGTAACTACCGCAGGACTATAGGATAGGATGCCCACGAAATTGGGGACTCAGCGCCCCGCACAGTCTTTGGGAGACGACCTGGTGAAAAGTGCCCGTTTTAACGTTCTGCTGGCCTCGACCGCCCTCGGCCTCGCGCTCGTTTTGGGAAGCCATGCCGGCCTGGCGCAGCAGTCCGAACAGCGGATCGACGCGGCCGTCCCCATGCCGGATACCGACCTGTTGCCGCCGCTGACGGCAACGGACATCGCGAGTACTCCCAGCACGCCGGCGGCCGAGCCCGCCAAGGTCGAGCCCAAACAGGCTGAAGCTCCCAAGGCCGAGCCCAAGCAAGACGCCGCCGCACCGGCGGTCGAGCCGGCAAAAGCCGCGGCCGCGCCGGCCGCCGCCCCGGTTTCCGCCACGGCGGACAGTGCGGTCGCCGACCAGCTGCGCGACATGATCGCCGGCAAGCTCGACCGCGTCGTCAGCCGCAAGGCCGACCGCGAAGGCGTCGAGCAGTTCTACAAAGCGCGCGACTACAAGCCGCTGTGGGTGAGCGATGGCGCCGCCGATGCGCGCGCCACGGCCGCGATCGCCTATCTTGCCCAGGTCGACACCGACGGTCTCGATCCGAGCGACTATCCGACCCCGAATTTCAAATCGGCCACGACCGCCGAAGCGCTGGCCGCGGACGAACTCAAGCTCACCGCCGCGGTGCTCACTTACGCGCGCCAGGCGCAAATCGGCCGCATCCACTTCAGCCGCGTCGGCGCCGACATCGAATTCAAGTTGGTCGCGCCGGAACCGGCCGAGGTGCTGGCCAAGCTTGCCGACGCCGGCGACGTGGGCGCGGCGCTTGACGGCTACAATCCGCCGCAGCCGGAATTCAAGGCGCTCAAGGCCAAGCTCGCCGAACTGCGCAAGGGCGCGCTCGCGCCCAAGGCCGACGAAGTGAAGAAGCCGGACCTCGTGCATGTCGGCGAAGGCAAGATCCTGCGCCCCGGCATGAAGGATCAGCGCGTGGTGGCGCTGCGCAAGCGGCTCGACATCGCCGGCGACAAGACCAGCCCGCTCTATGACGAGGCCGTGCGCGACGCGGTGAAGACGTTCCAGACCGAAGCCGACATCGACGTCGACGGCAATCTCGGCCCCAACACCGTGCACGCGCTCAACGGCGAGAAGCCGGCGACGCATCGCGCGTCCGCCAATCCGATCGACACCGTCATCGTCAACATGGAGCGCTGGCGCTGGCTGCCGCGCGACCTCGGCAATCCGCACGTGATCGTCAACGTGCCGGATTACACCTTGACGCTCTACAACGACGGCAAGCCCTACTGGCACTCCAAGATCGTGGCCGGCAAGCCGGGCAAGGCGACGCCGATGGTCAGCGCGGAGATGAAATTCATCACCGTCAATCCGACCTGGAACGTGCCGCCCTCGATCATCGAGAACGAATATCTGCCCGCGCTGCAGGAAGACCCGCAGGCGCTCGATCGCATCGGCCTCAAGCTGACCCAGGACCCGGACGGCACCGTGCACATTTCGCAGCCGCCGGGCGCCGGCAATGCGCTCGGCCGCATCCGCTTCAACTTCCCCAACAAGTTCCTGGTCTACCAGCACGATACGCCGGACAAATATCTGTTCGCCAAGGAAAAGCGCGCCTATAGCCACGGCTGCATGCGGGTGCAGAACCCGCTGATCTACGGCGAGAAGCTGCTGTCGCTGGTCGACCCGCAGGGCCACTACACGGCGGCGAAACTCGAGAGCATGTTCGGCGGCAACGAAATCAACATCAATTTCCCGAAGAACATCTGGGTCCACCTGACCTATCAGACCGCCTTCGTGGACGAGGACGGCAAGCTGCAACTGCGCGAGGACGTTTACGGCCGCGACGCCCGCATGATCGCCATCCTCAAGGGCAGCGAGCGCAAGGTCGCCGATATCGCGATCGAGCGGAAACCGGACCCGTCGTCCAAGCCGGTGCGCGCTCCGGTCGGCATGTATGGCGGAAGCAACAGCTACAGCGGCCCGGGCTTCTTCGACTTCCTGTTCGGGGGCCCGCATTCGGCCCCGCAGCCGACCTATCGGCCGCCGCGTCCGGTCGGCCCGCGCATTGGCAACAACGGACGCTATACGTTCCGCTGACCGCCTATCGTTTCGCGATTGAAAACGCCGGCGAACCATTCGCCGGCGTTTTTGCGTCGCGCGGGCGACGGCAGTTGATTTTTCACAAGTGCCCTGATTGATATCAACTTAATGGCTCTGCTTCGCCATAGCGGCATCTACTTCCTGGCGCGCATTTTGGCGGGCGGCGCAGGTTTTGCGATCATTGCCGCCTATACGCGGCTGCTCGACGCGCATCAATTCGGCGAGTTGGCGCTGGCGATCGCCGGGGTGGGGTTCTTTAGCGTGCTGGTCGTGGAAGGGCCGATGCTGGCCATGTTGCGCCATCTGCCTGCCGACGCACGAGCGGCGCGCGCCACCACGCTATGGGGCTTGATCGTGCCTGCGGTCGCCGTTTGCTGCGTGGCCGTGGTGGCGTTTCTGCTCGCCGCGCCGGAGCACTGGCGCGTGCCATTGGCTTTATCCGCGGGCCTGCTGCTTGCCACGCTGCTGCATAAGTTTCAGCTCGCAGCCGCTCAGGGCGCGCTCCGCCCCGGAAAGTACGCGCTGCTCGGCAGCCTTGAAAGCATCTTGGACATGGTGCTCGGCATCGGCCTGGTGCTGCTCGGCTACGGCGTCCCCGGCGCGCTGCTCGGCACCACGCTTGCCGCGCTTACGGCGGTTGCCGTCAATTGGCGCGGCTGGTGGATCAACTGGAAATTCTTCGATCCTGTTCTGGGGCGGCAGATGCTGCGTTTCGGTCTGCCGCTGATCGTGAGCGCGTTATTCGGCTGGCTGGCGACCTTCGGCGACCGCTGGCTGCTGGCCGCCTTTGTCGGCGCCGACAAGGCCGGTCTCTATGCCGCCGGTTACGACCTGCAAATGAACTTGCTGGGTGTGCCGCTGGCGGTGATGTTACTGGCAGGCTATCCGTTGACCATCAGCGCCTATAGCGAGCGCGGCCTGCAAGCCGCGCGAGCGCAACTGCGCCTGCTCGGCACTTTCATCATTCTGATCGTGCTGCCGGAAGCCGTCGGCATCGTGATGACCGGGCCATTGCTGATGAATATCTTTCTCGGGGCGGAATTCCGGCCGCTGGCCTTGTCGCTGTTGCCGATCCTGGTCGGCGCGACGTTTCTCAAGGTGCTGATGTATTACGTGAATTACGGCTATGTTCTCGCCTCGCGCACGAATCTCACGCTGCTGTCGATGGGGACCGCGGCGGCCCTCGATCTCGTTCTCAATGTCATCCTCATTCCCCACTATGGCGCCTGGGGCGCGGCCATTGCCGCGTTGATCGGATTCGGCTCCGGATTTGCGGTCGCGGTGATGAAGATGGGCCGGGTCTTCCCGTTCCCGCTCCCCGATCCGGCCATCCTCGCCAGCGGACTGCTCGGCGTCGCGGCCATGGCGGCTTGGCTCTGCCATTTTATCACATGACCGTCTGGAGCGCCGCGCTTTATGTCATACCGGTTGCCATTCTGGTCTATTTCGGCGCGGTATTTCTGTTTCTGCATCTCACCGGGCGGAAGCCTGTTGATTTGTTGCGCGGCCTATGGAGCGGTAATGCAGGCATCATCCCGGTCGTTTAGAGATCGTGGTGCAGTCCGAAAATTTTTCGATGAGAGCGGGAACGACATCAAGCGAAAACCACACGCCGGCGACATCGGTTGCCGATCTCATCGTTTGTCCGGCTTGCCGCTCCGACTTGGTTCTCGACAGCAAAAAGATACTGTGCACGAACGCGGACTGCAGCCGGGCGAGCACAGGCTTTCCGTGGATCGAGGGCGTTCCCGGCCTTATCGATTTCGATCGCAGCATCGTGTCCGAGGAAGCATTGCTGGCCAGCCGCGGGCGTTCGGCGGTTAAGCGTGGCGGTCAAATTTGGCGACGCCTGGCCTACGCGGTACACAATCTCTCAGGAATACAGCCCGCGATCGATCGACGCGCCGCGACTTTCCTCGATTTTGTGCGCAAGAAGTCCGACCGCGGCGCGACGGTCCTTATCATCGGCGGCGCCAATTTGAGTCCGCGGAGTCCGTTTCGCAAGGCGGAAGGGATGCGCCTTGTCATCAGCGATATTTACAAATCTCCAGCGACGGACTTGCTCGCCGACGGCCACTTTCTTCCGTTTCGCGATGCGAGCTTCGATGGTGTCTCGGCCCAAGCGGTTCTTGAGCACGTTCTCGATCCGCACATCGTCGTGTCGGAAATTCATCGGATACTGAAGACAGGCGGGATCGTCTATGCCGAGACATCGTTCATGCAGCAAGTCCACGAAGCGGAATTCGATTTCTCGCGCTTCACGCATAGCGGCCATCGCTGGTTGTTCCGCGACTTCGACGAAATTCAATCAGGCGCCTCGGATGGGCCGGGCTATGCATTTCATTGGTCCATCCGGTATCTCGCGCGCGGACTTTTTCGCACCAAGATCGCCGGCATCATAGCGGGGCTGGCGATGCTTTGGGTCCGACTGTTCGATAAGTTGACTCCCGAAGCATTCGCCATCGACAGCACGAGCGGGGTCTTCTTCATCGGACGCAAGGCCGGCACGTCGCTTAAGGCGAAGGATATGATCGCCTATTATCGTGGCGCGGGCCGATTGTAGCCAATTTTCATCGCACGCCAGTTGTATTCACCCCAGGCTGTACGATTGCGACGTTGGAATCCCCTTGATCAGAAACCCGCCGCCGTCGCTGAGCTTCACCATCTTCTCGGGCTTATCCTGTAGGTACTCGTCCATCGCTTTGGTCGCGCCGGGACACACTGACGATCCATAGTCGTCGCAGACAATGACGCCGCCCGCATTCATGCGAGGATAGAAAAATGCAACGCTGTCCCGGGTCGGCTCATAGAGATCGACATCGATATGAAGAAACGAGAAGCGCCGGTCGGCGACTTCGTTGAAGCGGTTAGGTATCCAGCCTTTGTAAAAATGCACGTTCTCAAATTTCGACAGCCGCCGCGCGGCTTGCCCAAAATCGACCCTCAGATCATTGGGCCGCCAGTAGCCACCGTCCTGCGGAACCGGTACCGACAATCCTTCGAAAGAATCAAAGACGTGATGACTTTTCGGCAGCGCCGATCGGGCGACAAACGAGCAAATGAGATAGGAGGAGGAACCGTGATAGACGCCGCATTCGGCAGTATCCCCCGGCACTTTGTCGGTTAGCCGGAGCAACTGATAGAGCATCCAGTAGCGCCCGGCATTGATGCCTCTAAGGCCGCCGGACTCGCCGATGACGTGCAAAAACTGTGCGAACCGCTCGTCAGCCATCCAATCTAGCACGTCATAGCGCATGCGGTACGACGGAATGAAAATCGCCGCGATCAGCCGCAGCGCCGTGAAACGCAATCCGTTGGTTCGCGCGAATCTGAACCGTCTGAACAGCGCTGAAATGCCGGGGACTAATTGTTTAGACGGCAATGTCCACAACCTTTACAGGACAATACATTTGAAAGCTTCGCATACAATTTAGGATACATGGCATGCAATGCAAAGCGAACCCTCGACCCGGCGATGGCCGGCCGCTACGTGGATCTTATACATCGGCGATGGCGTTCCGCTAACCAACCGCATACCCTATCCTGGAAATTCGATGGACCCGAACCACCGCAACGTAGCTCCCACGCTATCAGTGACCCACCATGACCACGCCTGACCCCCTCCTCGTCGAACGCCCGTCGGACGCCGTTGTCGTTCTGCGGCTCAACCGGCCGCAGGTGCGCAACGCGCTCAATCTCGAAGTGCGCGTGCGACTCGCCGATGAAGTGACGCGCCATGCCGCCGACGAGAAAATCCGCTGCCTGATCATCACCGGCTCGGACACGGTGTTCGCGGCCGGCGCCGACATCGGCCAGATGGCGGAGGCCGGCCCGGTCGAGATCATGGCGCGCAACCTGCAGAAATACTGGCGCACCATCATGGACTGCCCGAAGCCGGTGATCGCGGCCATCGAAGGCTTCGCGCTCGGCGGCGGGCTGGAATTGGCGCTGTGCGCCGACATCATCGTCGCCGGCGAAGGCGCTCGCCTCGGCCTGCCCGAGGTCAAGCTCGGCATCTTGGCCGGCGGCGGCGGCACGCAGAAACTGACGCGGCTGATCGGCAGCAAGCGCGCCATGCTGCTGCTGTTGACCGGCCGGATCTTCGGCGCCGCCGAAGCGCATGCCATGGGCGTGGTCAGCGAAACGGCGCCGGCCGGCCAGGCGCTCAAGCGCGCGATCGAGATCGCGACCGAGATCGCGGCACAGCCGCCGATCGCCGTCATGCAGATCAAGGAAATCGTCAATGCCGGTTTGAACGCGCCGCTCGACACCGCGCTGATGCTCGAGCGCAAGGCCTTGCAGTTGCAGTTCGCGACCCGCGATCAGAAGGAAGGCATGCGCGCGTTCCTGGAGAAGCGTAAACCGAGTTTCGAAGGGAAGTAGGCGTGATCCAGGATTTGCAGCGCGGCGATCTGACGGTCGCGGTCATCGGCACCGGCACCATGGGGCGCGGCATTGCGCAGGTTTGCGCGCAAGCCGGCATGACGGCGCTCATGTTCGATGCGCGCGAGGGCGCGGCGCGCGAAGCGGTCGCGGCGATCGACAAGGCGCTTGAGGGACTGGTGGCGAAAGGCCGCATGACGGCGGACGTCAAGCAGGGCGTCATGGGCCGCTTGCGGGCGATCGGCTCGCTCGACGAGGCGGCGCCCGCCGGCATCGCGATCGAGGCGATCGTGGAAGACCTCGCCGCCAAGCGCGAACTGTTTCGCGCGTTGGAGCAACGCATCGCGCCCGACGCGGTGCTCGCCACCAACACCTCCTCGCTGTCGGTGACCGAGATCGCCGCCGGCTGCGGCAATCCGGGCCGCGTGGGCGGTCTGCATTTCTTCAATCCGCCGCCGTTGATGCGGCTCACCGAGGTGATCGGCGGATTGCGCAGCGATCCCGCTTTGGTCGAGGCGCTCACCGGCTTCGTGCGCCGCCTCGGCAAGCACCCGGTGGTGGCGACCGACACGCCCGGTTTCGTGGTCAATCACGCCGGCCGCGCCTATGGGCCGGAGGCGCTGCGCATCGTCGCGCAAGGCATCGCGACACCGCGCGAGGTCGACCTGCTGATGAAGGAGGCCGCCGGTTTCCGCATGGGGCCGTTCGAACTGCTCGATCTGATCGGCGCCGACGTGACGCATGCGGTGATGGTGAGCATCTACGAGCAATATTTCGGCGAGCCGATGTATCAGCCGTCGGCGCAATTGGCGGTGCGGGTGGCCGGCGGATTGCTCGGCCGCAAGAGCAAGCAGGGCTTTTATAATTATGACGGTCCGCCGGTCGCGAGCGCGCCGACGGTGCAAGTAAACGTTCAACCGGTGCCGTCGGTAGCCTGGGTTGCCGACGAGGACGGCGGCCGCGAGCTTGCCGAATGGCTCGCCGCCGCCGGCGTCAAGGCGCAGGTCGGCGGGGCGCCGCAGGCGGGCGCGCTCTGTTTCGTGACGCCGCTCGGCGAGGATGCCAGCAGCGCCGCGGTGCGGCTCAAGCTCGATCCGGCGCGCACGGTCGCGGTCGATATGCTGGGTGGCTTCAAGGGCCGCCGCACGGTGATGAAAAACCCGCTCACGACAGCGGAAGCATTAGGCGCCGCGGTCGCGGCGCTGTCGACTGACGCGCCGGTGACGGTGATCAATGACAGCCCCGGCTTCGTGGTGCAGCGGCTGCTCGCCATGATCGTCAATATCGGCACGCGCATTGCCGAACTGCGCATTGCGGCGGCAGGCGATATCGACACTGCGGTCGAGCTCGGCTTGAATTATCCGAAGGGCCCGCTGGCGTTCGGCGACGCGCTCGGACCGCGCCGCGTGCTGGCCGTACTCGATGGCATGCACGCAATTACGCACGATCCGAAATATCGCGCGACGGCCTGGCTGCGCCGGCGCGCGCTGCTCGGCATTTCGCTGCTGACGCCGGATTGAGTGTGGAAATCGAGTGGTACAGGCGGGTGGACTTGAACCACCGACCTCTGGTTCCACAGACCAGCGCTCTAACCAACTGAGCTACGCCTGCACAAGCTCGCCGTCATTGACGCGAGCGGCCGGAACCTAGGTTCAGGGCGTCCATTTGGCAAGCGGCTTGCCCGCGGCGCCACCCATAGCAAAAAGCCCGGGCGCGAGGCCCGGGCTTTGTTTCAATCAACGAAGTGTTTACGCGGCCTTGTTGAAGGCGCTGGTCAAGCTTTCCTTGATCGGCTCGACGGTTTCGGTCGCGACCTTCTGCGCGTGCTCGGCGAGTTCCTTGGCCTGCGCGCTGACGGTGTCGAACTGCGCCCGCGCAAAGGCGGTGTAGAGCTCGACCACTTCCGAAGCGGACTTCGCGTTCAGCACTTCGCCGAACAGATCGAAAGCGGCGTTGCTGTTGGCGCGGGCGGTTTCGATCAGCTTGAGGCCGTAGCCGGAGGCGCCCTTGGAGGCAGTGGTATAGGTCTCCTCGAGCATTTCGGTTGCGTCCTCGGCGGCGGTCTTCATCTTCTCGTAGTTCTCCTTGGCCTGCGCGACGCCCTTCTCGGCGATCTCGCGGAAGGCGGCGGGGACTTCGATGTTCGGCATGTCGAATTTCGGCATTTCGAACTTCGGCATTTCGAATGTCGGCATTTCGAACTTCGGCATCTCGAAGACGGACGCGATTGAGGCGACCGGCTTCGACTTGGCTTTCGGCGTAACAGCCGCGGTTTGGAGTTCGGCCATGACAGTGATCCTTAACTCGGAGGGCGGTTTCCGGCGCGAAAGCGAGCCGCCGCCCTCGGTCAATCGGCTCGCACTTGTTGCAAAACCCGCCATAGTGGACGCCCAAAGCGGGGCATCTGGGCGAGTGCTATAAAACTCATATAGCACTAGTTTTGGTGCATTGCAACAAAAATATTGCGGTGCACAAAAGCTGTCATTAATCCAACCGCCCCGGGCCATGCCCGGCGCCAAACCTAACTCGGTCCCCAGCCAAGTGGCTGTCAATGCTGGCCAACTTGGCCAACCAGCTTGGCCGCCTGCTTGCTCAGTTCCTTGGCCTGATCGGTCAAGGCCGCGATCTGACTTTTGACATACTCGCTATGCAGCGCCGCCAGTTCCTGGGCGTCCTTGGCGCGCACCAGTTTCTCGGCGAATTCGAACGACGAGGCGACATTGCGCTGGGTAAACCCGATGGCCATTTCGCCCACCTCCTTGGCGCCCGTGCGCGCGCTTGCCGCCTGAGTCTCGGCGGTACTGACCGCGTGTTTCGCGGCGGAGATGAAGCTATCGAAGGCCTGCTTGGCCTGTTCCACGCTTTTCTCGGCGAATGCGCGCATTTCCGCGGGAATCTCGAAATTCGCAGCTCCCTCCTTCGCCATGACGACCTCCTGCCTCTGCAGCACCGCCGGCCGGTGCCAACCTTAAACCATTATCTAGGTCGGCGGCCCCGGCGCGCCAGTCCGGAAACCCCCGTATTAAGGTTATTGCCGGTTGGCGGGACGGTCCTGCGGCCGCGTCGTGGACGGGGCGTCACGGCGGCCGTATTAAGGGTTTGTTAGCCGTAACCGGTGCGACGCGAGCGATGAGAGGGACTGAGCTCCAATTCAGCTGCCTGAGCGATCAGCGGCTCGCGGCCCATGCCTTGAGCGCAAACCCGGTATGGCTGTGGAGCGCGGACGCAACGCGCGTTCTGTGGGCCAATCCGATCGCGGCCGCGATCTTTGACGCCGCCTCGCCGGGCGCATTGGCCGCCCTGCGCTTCGGGCCCGAGCACGCGGCGGCGGCGCAGGTCGCGCGCCTTTCCGGCACGCTGCCGCAGGGCGGCGCGCCGCGGCTCGAGCGACTGCGCGGGTTTGGCGCCGGCTACGGCGGGACGCTGATCTGTCTTTGCTCGCGCATCGCGTTGTCCGACAACAGTCCGGCCGTGCTGGTCGTTTCGACCGAGCGCGCCGGCAAAGATCTCGCATTGCCCGACCGCGCGCAACGGCTGCTCGCCGATCTCGATCGACCGGCGGCGGTTTTCACCGCCGATGGCGAACTGATTGAGGCCGTGCCGGCGGCGCGCGAACGCTTCGGCGACAAGCGCGATTTGGTCGCACTCGGCGCCGAGCAGCTCGCCCGCGAGGCATCGCTCAACGGCCGCGCCGAGGGCGAGATCGCGGCCTGGCCCGCCACCGTGCTCCGCCTCGGCGCCGACGCCACGGTGACGCTGCTGGTCGCCTTCGGCGCACCCGCGACGGCAGCGAGTACCGATGCGGCTGTCGCGCAAGCGGCGCCCAATGCGGTCGCGCCTGCCGCGCATCCGCACCGCTTTCCGTTTCGTTTCGTCTGGCAGATGGATGCGGCGAACCGCTTCACCCTCGGCACGGAAGATTTCGTCAAGATGCTGGGTCCGAAGACAGCCGCCCTGCTTGGCCGCCCGTGGGCGGAGATCGCCGCCGCACTCAATCTCGATCCGCAAGGCCAGGTGGCAAACGCGCTCGCCGCGCGCGGCACCTGGAGCGGCATCGTCCTGCCCTGGCCCGTGGACGATACGGATCAGCCCTTGCCGATCGAGATGTCGGGCCTGCCGGTATTCGACCGCGACCGCCAGTTTACCGGCTATCGCGGCTTCGGCATCTGCCGCGACGTCGATCGCCTCGCCGCGCTGGAGCAGCGCCGGGCGCAACCGGCGCGCGCGCTCGCCGCGGTCGAAGCGATCGCGCCGGCGGATAATGTGCTGGCGTTTTCGCCGCCGGCCGAAGAACCGCCGGCGCTCAGCCCGGGCGAGCGCAGCGCCTTCGAGGAGCTCGCGCGCGAGCTCAGCAGTCGGCTCAAGAGCACCGCCGGCAAGAGCGCCGCGGCGCCGGACCATCGCGAGCCCAGCGCGCCACCGGTTAGCGTCCTGCCGCGGGCCGCGCGCAATGGCGACGCCGCGCGCGATATCCATGAGGGGCGACCCATTTTCGATCGTCTGCCCGTGGGCATCCTGGTCTATCGCCTCAACACGCTGATCTACGCCAACCGCGCCTTCCTCGACTGGACCGGCTATCCATCGCTGGAAGCGCTGAGCGAGGCCGGCGGGCTCGACAGCCTATTCATCGACACCAAGACCGAGCCGTCTGCCGGCGAAACCAGGAACGACGGCAAGACGCTCACCATCACCACCGTCAACGGCAAGCAGAAGCCGGTGGAAGGCCGCCTGTTCAGCGCGGCCTGGAACAACGAGAACGCGCTGGTGCTGATGATCAGCACGCAGGCCGTGGCGGAAGACCGCGGCAAGGTCGTGTCGTTGCGCCGGCTGGAAAGCGAAAACGACGAGCTCAAGTCGATCCTCGACACCGCCACCGATGGTGTGCTGGTGCTCGATCGCGCCGGCCGCGTGCTCTCGGCCAGCCGCAGCGCCGAGGCGCTGTTCGGCTACGAGGCCGCCGACATCGCCGAACTCAGTTTCGGCGACCTGTTCGCGCCGGAAAGCCGGCGCTCGGTTCTCGACTATCTCGATCGGTTAGCGAACGGCACCGGCGTGCTCGACACCGGCCGCGAGGCGATCGGGCTGGTGCGGCAGGGCGGCCTGGTGCCGCTTTACTTCACCATGGGGCGGATCGCCGGCGGCGAGAAATTCTGCGCGGTGATGCGCGACATCACGGCCTGGAAGCGCACCGAGGAAGAGCTGATCAATGCCAGGCAGCAGGCCGAAAAGGCCTCCACCGCCAAGTCGGAATTCCTCGCCCGCATCAGCCACGAGATCCGCACGCCGCTCAATGCCATCATCGGATTCTCCGAGGTGATGATGGACGAGCGCTTCGGGCCGGTCGGCAACGAGCGCTACCGGCAATATCTCAGGGACATCCACACCTCCGGTGGCCACCTGATCTCGCTGCTCAACGATCTGCTCGACCTGTCAAAGATCGAAGCCGGCAAGCTCGAACTCACTTTCGTCAGCGTCAATTTGAACGACCTCGTGCAGCAATGCGTCGCCATCATGCAGCAGCAGGCCAACCGCGAGCGCGTCATCATCCGCACCTCGCTGCCGCCGAACCTGCCGCAGATCGTGGCCGACGCGCGTTCGGTGCGGCAAATCGTGCTCAATCTCTTGTCGAATTCGATCAAGTTCACCGGCGCCGGCGGGCAGGTCATCGTCGCCACCGCCTTGAACGACGACCACGAGATCGTCTTGCGCGTGCGCGACACCGGCCCCGGCATGAGCGAGAAGGAATTGCAGACCGCGCTGGAGCCGTTCCGGCAGCTCGCCACCTCCAGCCGCGCCGGCGGCACCGGGCTTGGCCTGCCGATCAGCAAGGCACTCACCGAAGCCAATCATGCGCGCTTCCGCATCACCAGCCAAGTCGACGACGGCACCCTGGTGGAGGTGGCGTTTCCGGCCACCCGCGTGCTGGCGCAATAGTCCGGAAAATCGGCTAGAGTTCCTGCTTGCTCCGTCGTCCTAGGAGCCCCGAGCACATCAATCCAACCGGCGGCGTTCGGCCAGGCGATCATCAAGAAGCTGATCGGCGAAATCGCCGATGCGACGCCGCCGCGGTAGGCTTAACCGGCATCATGCGCTCTCCCCCGGCCATGAAAGGGTCACAGAGGCCGCGCACGGTTGGTGACGGCGCGACCGGTGGTATAGTCCGCCGGCAACCGACGCTAAAACAACCGGAAATTCCTCCCTTGACCGCCGCCATCGGCTTCAAACGCCTGGGTTTAGCCTTGCTGGCCGCGATCGCGGTCGGCAGCGGCATGCTCGTCGCGGCGGACTACTTGATTTCGCCCGACGCGGTGCGCCATCAGGTGTTAAGCGAAATCCGCACCGTCACCGGCTTGAACCCGATGCTGCGGGGGGAGGCCACCGTCTCGCTGTTTCCCACCGGCAGCGTGAGCTTCGCGGACGTGGTGCTCGGCGATGCCAAACGTCCGGCGCTCACTGCCGAAAAGTTGACCGCGCGCCTGCGCTTTTTCCCGCTGCTGATCGGCCGGGTCGAGATTTCCGACGTAGCGCTGGAGCGGCCGACTATCGCGATCGACGTGGAGCCAAACGGGAAATCGAACTGGTCCGGCCTAATCGAGGCGCTGACGCGCAGCCAGACCAAGGTCGGGCCCCGCGTCGCTGCCTTTTCCGAAATGCGCATCGATAATGGCACCGTGGTGGTGCACAGCCCGGCGAACAAGTTCGACGAGACGCTGACCGACGTGGAATTTTCGCTGGCCTGGCCATCGATCTTCAAGAGCTTCGGCGCCACCGGCCGCTTCGTCTGGCATGACGAGCCGCTCGATATGACCATGACCCTCGGCGATTTTCCGGCCGCGCTCGCCGGCAATCATACCGGCCTGAAACTGCGTATCGCGGGCAAATCGATCAAGGCGGCGTTCGAAGGCGCCATCAGCGTCAAGCCTACGCTTAAGATCGAAGGCACGCTCGCCGCCGACACCACATCGATGCGCGATGCGTTGATCTGGGCCGGACAGCGGCCGCTGCCGGGCGGCGGGTTCGGCCATTTCGCGATCAAAGCGCAGGCCAATGTAATGGGCGGCAGCATCGGGCTTAACAACGTCAACGTCGAACTCGACGGCAACACCGCCGAGGGCGTGCTCACCTTCGCCACCGACGGGCGCAAGACGCTGCAGGGCACGCTCGCCTCAGACACGCTCGATCTGACACCCTATGTCTCCACCGTCCGCCTGCTCACCGCCAATCAGCGCGAATGGAATAACGCGCGCATCACGCTCGACGGCCTGTCCGGCATCGACCTCGACCTGCGGCTGTCGGCCGCGAACGTCGTGGTATCCAACGCCAAGCTCGGCCGTACCGCCATCGGCGCAAATTTACGCGGCGGCCACCTGGTGGTGACGGTCGGCGAGGCGCAGGCCTATGGCGGCGTAATCAAGGGCTCGCTGATGCTCGCCAATTTCCCCGCCGGCGTGGACGTGAAATCGCAGCTGCAATTCACCGACGTGGATCTGGAAAGCTGCCTCGGCCAGCTGTTCGGCCTGCATCGGCTCGAAGGCACCGGCAACATATCCTTCGCGGTCGAAGGCAGCGGCGACAGCGTGCTCGCGGTCACCCGCACCCTGAACGGCACCGCCAGCCTGGTCGGCGAGAAGGGCGCGCTCGCCGGCCTCAATGTGGAGCAATTGCTACGGCGCCTGGAGCGGCGGCCGTTGTCCGGCGGCGGCGAATTCCGCACCGGGCGCACCCCCTTCGACAAGATCGCGATGACGCTGAGGATCACCCAGGGCACGGTCACGGTCGAGGACGTGAAAATCGACGGCTCGGCGGTGCGGCTGGCGCTCGCCGGCTCGGCCTCGATTCCGACGCGCGAACTCGATCTCAAGGGCACGGCGGGTCTGATATCCTCGGACAAGCCGGAAAAGGTGTCATTCGAGCTGCCTTTCATCGTGCAGGGTTCCTGGGATGACCCGATCATGCTGCCCGACCCGGAAGCCCTGATTCGCCGCTCGGGCGCCGCAGCCCCGCTGCTCAATGCGGTGCGCGATCAGCGCGCGCGCGACGCCGCGCGCTCGGTGATCGAGCGATTGACCGGCGCCCCCTTGCCCGCCGTCCCGGCGGCCGAGCAGTCTCCCGCACCGGCCGGCGCCCAAAAGCCCTGATAAGGCCCATTTCTTAGACGTGCCGCCGCGCGGCCATTTGACTATCATTGCGGCTCAAACAAATCACCCGCCGGCCCGGCGCCGGCGCGACAGGGCGTGGATGCTGCACCCCATCCTGCGGACTCTGGTCAAGGTCGCCGTCGCCTCGCTGGTGTTGGGCGCGGCCCTGGCGCATTTCGGCATTACCGCCGAGCAATTGATGCACAAATTCGGCCTCTCGGCGGACCAGATCGAGGACTATGCAAGGCGAGGCTTCGCCTGGGCCTGGCCGAACATCCTGCTTGGCTCGCTGATCATCGTGCCGATCTGGTTCTTGATCTATCTGTTCCGCCCGCCGCGTCGGAGCAGCAGCGACTAGCGCGCATAGCGCATCAGGCCGTCGGTGGCACCTCAGTGGGAGCACCCGTCGCCGGAGCGCGCGGGACGGGGCCGTAATATTTGCCGAGCTGCACACTGGCGCGCGGTTTGAGCAGAATCGAGATCAAGCGTTCGAACAGCGCCTTGGCCGACACCGGCTTGCATAGAAATTCGTTCACGCCGAGCTTGACCGATTCGAGAATGCGCCAATGCTCGCCGTGGGCGGTGAGCATGACGATGGGAAGATCCGGCGTGGGAAACACGCCCGGCGAGCGCACGATCCGCACCAGTTCCGGGCCGTTGAGCAGCGGCATTTCCCAGTCGAGGATAACGACGTCGGGGGTTTCCTCGCGGATCTTTTCTAGCGCGGCAATACCGTCACCCGCTTCGATGACGCTCTTGACGCCGATATTGTTGAGTAGGTTGCGTACGATGGCGCGCATGAACGAACTGTCGTCGACCACCAGCACCTGGAGCTGCTGCAGCAGGACTTCGGCTTGCTTGGGGTTGATCGGCATGGCGCGGACCTTGGGTCCGGCAATCTTCGGCGCGAAGTCTCACCGAGACGTTAACGTGCGGCGCACCGCATCCTGCCAGCCGGCATATTTCCGCTCGCGCTCGGATGCGTCCATGCGCGGCTTGAACCGGCGGTCGAGCCGCCATTGCGCGGCGAAGCCATCGAGATCGGGGCAAAGGCCGGCCGCCCGCCCGGCGAGATAGGCCGCGCCCAAGGCCGTGGTTTCCATCACCTTCGGGCGGTCGACCGGGCTCGCCAGGATATCGGCGAGGAACTGCATGGCGCGGTTCGCTCGCGGTCATGCCGCCATCGACGCGCAGCACGGTGCGGCTGCCGGCCGCCATCGGCCAGTCGGCATGCATGGCCGCGAGCAGGTCGCGGGTCTGGTAGCCGACCGCTTCCAGCGCCGCGCGCGCGAGTTCGGCGGGCCCGCAATTGCGGGTGAGCCCGAAAATCGCGGCCCGCGCTTGCGCGTCCCAATAGGGCGCTCCCAGGCCGACAAAAGCCGGCACCAGATAGACCTGCTCGGCCGGGTCGGCGCGTTCGGCCAGGCTGTCGGCCTCGGACGCCTTGGCGATGAGCTTGAGGCCGTCACGCAACCATTGCACCGCGGCGCCGGCGATGAAAATCGCGCCTTCCAGCGCGTAGGTGCGTTTTCCCTCGAGCTGATAGGCGATGGTGGTGAGCAGCCGGTTGCGCGAGGCGACGCGCTCGCTCCCGGTATTGAGCAGCGCGAAGCAGCCGGTGCCGTAGGTCGATTTCATCATGCCGGGCTTGAAGCAGCCCTGCCCGATCGTCGCCGCCTGCTGGTCGCCGGCCATGCCGAGAATGCGGATGGGCGCGCCGAACAAGGCGGGCTCGGTCGTGCCGAATTCGCCCGCGCAGTCGCGGACCTGCGGCAACATAGACGGCGGCACGCCGAATATCCGGCACAGTCCGTCGTCCCATTGCCCGCGCGAAATATCGAACAACAGCGTGCGCGCGGCATTGGTGGCATCGGTGGCGTGCACCCTGCCGCCGGTGAGGCGCCACAATAAAAAGCTATCGATGGTGCCGAAGGCGAGCCGGCCGGCCTCGGCGAGACTGCGCGCGCCGCTCACGCGCTCGAGCAGCCAGGCGATCTTGCTGGCGGAAAAATAGGGGTCGAGCAGCAGCCCGGTCTTGGCGACGATCTCCGGTTCATGGCCGGTGCGGCGCAGCGCATCGCAAGTATCGGCGGTACGCCGGTCTTGCCAGACGATTGCCCGGTGGATCGGCTGGCCGGTCGCGCGGTCCCAGACGACCGTCGTTTCGCGCTGATTGGTGATGCCGATGCCGGCGATGTCCTTGGCCGTGAGGCCGGCCTTCGCGATGGCCTCGCGCACCGTCGCCACCGTCGCCGTCCAGATTTCCTCCGGGTCGTGCTCCACTTCGCCCGGCGCCGGATAGATCTGGCGCAGCTCCTGCTGCGCGCCGGCAAGCGGGGCCAGCGCGGCATCGAACGCGATGGCGCGCGTCGAGGTCGTGCCCTGGTCGATGGCGATGAGAGCGGTCGGCAACAAAAATCTCCGCGGCACCTGCGGCGTGCGCCGCGAGCCGGCGGAGATTAGTTCAACACGGACAGCTTGGCGATTGCCTGATCGTTGTCGGCATGAATGGAGGTGGCCAATTTGCGCGGCAGCGGACCGTAATAGTCGCCGCTTTTGACGACCTCGCGCGGCTTGGTCAGGACCGCGACCATACGGTCTTGCAGCGCCTTCACCGACACCGGCTTGAGCAAGAATTCGTTGACGCCGATCTTTACCGCCTCGACCACACGCGAGCGCTCGCCATGGCCGGTGAGCATGATGATCGGCACGTTCGGATAGGGGAAGGTCGCGGGCGAGCGCACGATGCGCACGAAACCGGGGCCGTCAAGCTCGGGCATCTGCCAGTCGAGGATGACGGCATCCGGCGCCACGCGGCGGATCAGCTCGAGGCCGGCCTGGCCGTCCGGCGCCTCATGCACCTCGCGTATGCCGATGCTCAGAAGCATCGTGCGCACGACCTTGCGCATGTAATGCTCGTCGTCCACCACCACGACTTTGGCGGCGGCGAAACGTTCGGCGATCTGTTTCGAGTCGGTCGACATCGGCGGTCCGCTGGCCCCAAAACGAACACTGGACGCTGCCACTGAAGCACAAAGATGTGGCAGGCCCGTTAAGATCGACCGCGACAATCACGCCGATCCCGGCAAGGTTTTGTAAACCAAGCGAGCGGCTAGGGCGCCGGCTGCAACGACGCGATGAACCGGCCGAGCGCGCCGCGCTGCTCGGGCGTCGCGGTGAGGCCGAGCTTGCTGCGCCGCCACAGCACGTCATCCGCACTCTGCGCCCATTCGTTCTCGACCAGATAGCGCACCTCGGCGCCGGTGAGATCGCCGGCAAAACGCGGGCCCAGATCGTCCATGCTTTGGGCACCTTTGAGAATGCGCTCGATGCGCCGGCCATAGGCGCGCAGCAGACGCCGCGCCTGCGGCGCTTCAAGGAACGGCCAGCGGGTGATCGCCTCCGCCATCAGCGCGTCAAAGCCATCGACCGGAAAATCGCCGCCCGGCAGCGTCGAGCCTGCGGTCCACGGCGGCAGCGCGCCGAAGAAAATTCCGATCTTCTCCATCACCGCCTCCGCCAGCCGGCGGTGCGTGGTGATCTTGCCGCCATAGATCGTGAGCAGCGGCGCCTGCCCATGGACTTCGTCGAGCGCCAGCACATAGTCGCGGGTGACGTCCTCCGGCTTGTTGGCGCCGTCGTCATAGAGCGACCGCACGCCGGAAAACGACCACACCAGTTCGTCGGGCGTGACCTGGTCGCGGAAATATTCATTCACCGCCTGACACAGATAAATGACCTCGTCGGGATCGGGCGCCGGCGAATTGAGATCGCCGACGAAATTCTCGTCGGTGGTGCCGATCAGGGTGAAATTCTGCGCGAACGGCAGCGCGAACACCACGCGCCGGTCGGCGGCCTCGAACAGATAGCCGTAATCGTGTGCGAAGCGCCGCCGTACCACGATGTGGCTGCCTTTCACCAGACGCACCGGCGCCGGCAATGGGCGCCGGATCACGGTGTCGGCCACCTCGCCGATCCAGGGACCGGCGGCATTGACCAGCACGCGCGCGGTCTTGACCTCGCGGCGGCCGCGCGCGTTGAGCACCAGTTCCCATTCGTCGCGCCGCTCGGCCCGGATGCAGCGGGTGCGGGTACGGATGACGGCGCCGCGCTCGGCGGCATCGAGCGCGTTGAGCACGACCAGACGAGCATCGTCGACCCGGCAGTCGGAAAACTCGAAGCCATAGCGGAACGACCGCTTGAGCGGCTGTCCGACCGGATGATGGGTGAGATCGACGGTGCGCGTGGCCGGCAACAGCTTGCGGCCGCCCAGCATGTCGTAGACGAACAGGCCCAGCCGCAATACCAGCGGCGAGCGCAGGCCGGGCAAGGGCGGCAACATGAAGCGCAGCGGCTGGATCAGATGCGGCGCCATGCGCAACAGCACTTCGCGCTCGTGCAGCGCTTCGCGCACCAGCCGGAAGGCGCCGTGTTCGAGATAGCGCAAGCCGCCATGGATCAGCTTGGTGGAGGCGGAAGAGGTGCCGGAGGCGAGATCGTTCTGCTCGATCAGCAGCACGCGCAAGCGGCGGCCGGCGGCATCCCGGGCCAAGCCGGTGCCGTTGATGCCGCCGCCAATAATGGCGAGGTCGTAGTCGGCCATGGACTTGCCGGTGTGCCTGACAATTCGCTGCGATTTGCGCAGGATGGGCGGCTTCGGCGACGACCTCAAGAACGTAAGCGCGTGCAAAGCCGCGCCAAGCCACACAATTCGGGCGCGATTGCAAAATCGCCTTGGCTTGGCCATATCAAGGCTATCTTATGCGCGCGGTTTCGCGCGAAAACACGGGACGAGGCCCGTCCAATTAACGCCCAATGCCCTCCCCCCGCCTGCTCGTCATCGAAGGCAACTCGCCGCAGACGCTGGCCGATCACATCGCGGTCGGCGGCACCGCTGCGCACCAGGGCTATTCCAACCTGCTGCGCGAGCTGCTGCCGGGCGTGATTGTGGACACCTGCCATCCGGGCGATCCGGCCGCCGCGCTGCCGGACGGCGAGTCGCTCGCGGGCTATGACGGCATCGCCATTACCGGCTCCTCGCTGCACATCTACAACGGCGGCGCGGAGGTGATGCGCCAGATCGATCTGGTGCGCTCAGCGCTTTCGACCGGAACGCCGCTGTTCGGCTCCTGCTGGGGGCTGCAGGTGATCACCGCGGCGGCCGGCGGCAGCGTGCGCAAAAATCCGAAAGGCCGCGAGATCGGCTTCGGCCGCGGCATCAGGCTCACCGAAGCCGGCCGCAAGCATCCGATGTATGTCGGCAAGCTCGACGTGTTCAACGCGCCGACCGTGCATCTCGACGAGGTCGAGGCACTGCCGGCGGGCGCCACCGTGCTCGCCACCAATGCGGTGTCGGACGTCCAAAGCGTGGAAATCCGCACCAACGGGTCGGTCGCCTGGGGCGTGCAGTATCATCCGGAATATCCGCTGCGCGAGATCGCGGCGATCGTGCGGCGCATCGGCACGCGGCTGATCGAAGAAGGCTTCTTCAAGGACGCCGAAGACATCAAGACCTTCGCGCACGATCTCGATACGCTCGACCGCGACCCGGATTGCAAGCGTTTGTACTGGCGCCACGGCATCAGCAAGAATGTGCTCGACAAGAAGCTGCGCGTCGGCGAGCTGGCCAATTGGATCGAGTTCCAGGTGCTGCCGACGCGGGTCAAGCGCGGGCGGGGATGATGGATTTTTCCGGCAAGCATGTGGTGGTCACCGGCGGCACCGGCGCGCTCGGCACCGCGGTCGTTGCGCGGCTGCTCGCGGCCGGCGCAGCCTGCACCGTTCCCTATCAGCACGAAGCCGAAGCGCAGCGCTTTCCCCATAGCGGCGATCCGAACGTTAAGCTGATCGCGGTCGCCGATCTGGCCGACGAGGCCATGGTGGCAAAGGTCTATGACGGGCTGACGCCGTGGGCCTCGATCCACATCGCCGGCGGCTTCGCAGCCGGCAAGGTGGCGGAGACCGGGCAGGCCGCGCTGATGGCGCAGCTCGATAGCAATCTGGTGTCGTGCTTTCTGTGCTGCCGCGCGGCGGTGAACGCCATGCGAGGCGGCGGGCGTATCGTCAATGTGGCGGCGCGGCCGGCGCTGGAATGGCGCAGCGGCGCCGGCATGGCGGCCTATACGGTTGCCAAAGCGGGCGTCGCCGCGCTCACGGTGGCGCTGGCCGAGGAAGCGGCCAAGGACGGCATTCTGGTCAACGCGGTGGCGCCTTCGATCATGGACACGGCCGCCAATCGCGCTGCCATGCCGAAGGCCGATTACTCACTTTGGCCGAAAGTCGAGGAAGTGGCGGCGACGATTGTGTTTCTCGCCTCGCCCGACAACCGCGTCACCCGCGGCGCCATCGTGCCGGTTTACGGCAAATCCTGAAACTTATCCCGCGACCGGGACCAGTTCGAGCGGCGGGCGCAGCAAGCGTTGCACCGCGCTGGAGGCGACCACGGTGCGAGATTCCGCATAAGCCTCGTGGTTCTTCTCAATGTGGTCGAGATCGTAGAGGTAGTTCACCATCAGGCCTTGCGCCTGCGCGATCGCCTTGTCCGAGGTGTCGGCCAGCCAGTTGATGCGCTCGAGCCGCGCGCCATTGCCGAGATGGAAGCGCGCCACCGGGTCGACCGGCAGCCCGCGCTCGGTCCGCGCGCGCAGGAAATACCAGGCCGCCGCGCGCATCAACGCGTCTTGCAGGTGCGCCGCCGTTTCTTCGTCTCGCCACCAGTTGGGATTGTCGAGTGCGGCGAACTGCGTCTTATCGGCCTCGTTCAACGCCGCGGAATTCTCCTGCCCGCATTCGCGCTTGAGCCAGGCGGCGAAATTGAGCGCCGGCGACAGCGTAACGAAGGTCGAGAGCTTCGGCATTTCGCGCGTGATCTCCTCGACCACTTGCTTGATCAGGAAATTGCCGAACGACACGCCGGCCAGCCCGCGCTGGCAATTGGAGATCGAGTAGAACACCGCTGTGCGGGTCTTGTCGGTGTCCATCACCTCGCGGCCGGGGCTCAAAATCGGCGCGATAGCGTCCGGAATGTCGCGGGTGAGCGCCACCTCGACGAAAATCAACGGATCGTCCACCAGCGCCGGATGAAAAAAGGCGTAGCAGCGCCGGTCGGACGGGTCGATGCGGCGGCGCAGATCGTCCCAGTCGCTGATCTCATGCACGGCCTCGTAGCGGATGATCTTGTCCAGCACGATCGCCGGCGTCGACCAGTCGATGCGGCGCAGCACCAGGAAACCGCGGTTGAACCAGGACGAGAACAGGTGGACGAAATCCTCGTCCACGGCGGAGAGATCGTCGCGGTGTCCGAGCACGTCGATCAATTGCTCGCGCATGCGCACCAGCGCGGCGGTGCCGCCCGGCGCCAGATTGAGCCGGCGGAACAGTTCCTGCCGGCGCGGCTCCGAGGCAGCATGCACTTCGGCGGCGGTTGCGTCGGAAGGCTTCGCGCGCCAGGCGGCGATGGCGCTTTCCATGCGGGCCGGATCGGGGCCGAAGCGTTCGCTCAGCGCCTCGAAGAAGGCGATGCGCGGTCCGGTGGTCAGCTCGCCGTAGCGGGAAAGGATCTCGCGCGCGCGGGCGACGCCGGAGGCCTCGCCGCGGCTGGACAAAAGATCCTCGCACAGCTCGATCAGGCTCTCGGAGCGGGCGCTCGCCTCGCCACGCCGGTTGCGCGCCAAGAGCGCGCGCCCGCGCTCGGAAATGGTCTGTAGAAGTTCTCCGAAGAATGAGGTGTTCATCCCCGATGTCCAGAATCCCGCTCGAAGCCCTCGGGCACGCTATTTAACGCCGCCCATCATGTGGTTCGGCAACCATGTGGCGATTTCTGGAAAAAAGCACAAGATCACGATCGCCAACATCATACATACGACGTATGGCGCCGTGCCCCACATCACTCTTGTGACCGGCACATCGGGCGCGATCGCATTAACGATGTAAATGTTGAGGCCAACCGGCGGATGGATCAGGCCGATTTCCATGTTGATGGTCAGGATCACGCCGAACCAGACCGGATCGAATCCCGCGGCGGTGATGATCGGCAACAGGATGGGGCTGGTCATCAAGATGATGGCGGCAGGCGGGATGAAGAAGCCGCTGACCAGCAGGAACAGGTTGATCATCCCCATCAATACCCAGCGATTGAAGTGCGCATCGGCGATCGCCTGCGCCAGCATCTGGGTGAGGTAGAGCGAGGTGAGCATGTAGCCGAACAACACGGCGGCGGCGATGATGGTCAGGATCATCACCGATTCCCGCATCGTGTCGCGCAGGATGTGCCAAATCTGGTCAATCTTCCAAAGCCGATAGATTAGGATCGCCAAAATGAGGCAGAGCGCGGCGCCGACGCCGGCTGCTTCCGACGGCGTCGCCACGCCGCCATAGAGCGAGTACATGACGCCGAAAATAATCAGGAGGAACGGTGCGATCTTCGGTATCGACTGGAATTTTTCTTTCCAGGAATAACGAAAATCAATCGCATGGGAGCGGAAGCCGCGCTTCCAGATGATAAAGATGGTCCACAATATGAACATGCCGGTCAACATCAAGCCCGGCAGCACGCCAGCGAGGAACAGACGGCCGATCGAGGTTTCGGTAGCGATGCCGTACAGGATGAAGGTGATCGACGGCGGAATCAGGATGCCGAGCGTGCCGCCGGCGCAGATCGAGCCGGTGGCCACGTCGTCCGGATAGCCGCGCCGCCGCATTTCCGGGATTCCCATCTTGCCGATAGCCGCGCAGCAGGCGGGCGAGGAACCGGTGAGCGCGGCGAAGATGGCGCAGGCGCCGAGATTTGAAATGACCAAACCGCCCGGCAAACGGTAAAGCCAGCGGTCGAGCGCCTCGTAGAGATCCTTGCCGGCCGGCGACGAGCCGATGGCGGCGCCCATCATCACGAACATCGGAATGGCCACGAGCGTAAAATCGTCGAGGCCGGACCAGAATGTCTCGGCGACAACATGCATGCTGTCAAACCCATGAAAAAACAAAAGGAAGATGATCGAAATCGCACCGAGGCCGAACGCTACGGGAATTCCCGACATCAGCATCAAAAGGGTCGCAACGAGAACGAGAGTCCCTTGCGTGGTCGGGCTCATGGGACGTCTCCCAACGCTTGCTTGGCCTGAGCCCGCCCGAACTCCTCGACGTCTTCTTTCGGCTTAAGGCCGAAGGGGAGCGCCCTGCCTGCGACCAGGCACATCAGTTCGGCGAAGTATTGCAAGACCAGCAAACCAAGGCCGAACGGCATCGACAGATACGGAATCCACAAGCGCGCGCGCCAAACCGTGTTCGAGTGCCAGCCTTCCGACCATGCCTGATACCAATAAAGCGTGCAGAGAACGAACAGCACCACGCAGAAGGTCATCGACAGCAAAATCGTGAGCAGCGCCAGCCAATAGCGGCTGCGCGGGCCGAGATAGAGCGGAAGAATCTCCACATTGACGTGGCCGCGGGTCATCAGCACATAGGCGCTGCCGACGAAGGTTGCAGCGACGATTGCGTAGGTCACCACGTCGATCTGCCAGATCGTCGGCACGTTCAAGAAGTAACGCACGATCACCATGTCGCAGATCACCAGCACGGCAAGCCCAATAAGAATGGCCGCAAATACGCCGGCGACGCGCGACAGGAAGATGACAGCCCGAATGTAACCGTCCATGGGCCCCGACCTAAGTTTCACTCATTTGTTGTGCGGATGCAGCCGGCGCCGATGCAGGCCGAGACGGCGCCGGTCGGCGAGATGACCCGCCGGCCGGCCGTAGATTTTTTTGTTATTTCACCGAGAGAGCCTCGTCGATCAGCTTCTGCCCGTTCGGCACAGCCTTGTCGAAGGTCGCGTAGGAACTCTTTTTCGCCACGTCGATCCAGGCTTGATAATCGGCGTCGCTGAGAGTCACGACCTTCACCTTGTGATCCTCGAACGCCTTGATGGCGTCCTTGTTCACTTCGTCGGCCTTGGCCTCGTAAAAGGCCTGCGCGTCCTTGCCGGCTTTGACGATCGCGGCCTGTTGCGCCTTGTTGAGCTTGTCGAAGCTCTTCTTCGACATCAGCACCGGCTCATACATGAACCACAGCGCGTTGTTGCCAGGCGCAGTGAGGCAATTCGTCACTTCGTAGAGACGCATGGACTGGAAGGTGCCGAGACTGGTGTCGGTCGCGTTGACGACGCCGCTCTGGAAAGCGTTGTAGATTTCGTTCGACGGCGGGCTGACGATGCTGGCCCCGGCTGCCTCCCACATCGAGGCGAAAGTCGGTCCTGCGGCGCGGAATTTCAGGCCCTTCAAGTCGTTCGGATGCGTGAGACAACCCTTGTTCGACGCCATGCCGCCGGCAAACCAAGCGTCGGACAGCACCATCACGCCGTGCTTCTCGATCTCGGCACGAATGTCCTTCATGAATTGCGAGTCGTTGATGCGCTTGGCGCGATCCTGGTTGCGGATCAAGCCGGGCATCAGCGTCGCGCTGAAGGTCGGCACCTTGCCGCTGGCGTAGTCGAGCGGGAACAACGTAATGTCGAGCTGACCGTTGACCATGGCGTTCCACTGGTCATTCGGCTTGAACAGCGAGGCGCCGGGGTAGACTTGTACCGTGAGGCCGACCTTGGCATCGCCGGCTTCCTTGGCGATCATCTGCACCATGTCGTCGCGCACGTCGTGCTTGCCGCCCGGGAACTGGTGCGAAGCCCGGAGCGTCACTTGCGCCTGCGCGGTGGCCGACAGCAGAACCGCTGCTGCGGCGCCGGCAAGAATTGTCGTTAGCGTCCTCATTTCCTTCCTCCCGTTGGTCTTTTTTAGCGACGGTATTTCCGTCGCGTTTGGTCTATGTTGGAATAATAGCCAAAACGGCGTGTCGCGCCCAGTTACACCATAGCCGCCGGTGCGACACAGTGCCATAGCCGCGCCGTCAAATTCGGCCGCAAGCCCGTGCCGGCAATGAATAATTCCCAGTCTGGCCAGCGCGGAACGATGGTCTTATAACCCCGCCGTCGTCCATTCCGCGTCCTGCAGGAGTTTCACAGCATGCCGAAGCCGTTGGCGGGTCTCCGCGTCCTTGAACTTGCCCGCATTTTGGCCGGGCCCTGGGCGGGGCAGCTGCTGGCCGACCTGGGCGCCGATGTCATCAAGGTCGAGCGCAAAGGCACCGGCGACGACACGCGCGGCTGGGGGCCGCCCTTCGTGCAAGGCGTCGACGGCAAGCATATCGGCTCGGCCTATTTCCATTCCGCCAACCGCGGCAAGCGCTCGATCGAAGCCGACTTCGAGAACGAGGAAGGCCGCCGCATCGTGCACAAGCTGGCCAAGCGCTCGGATGTGCTGATCGAGAACTTCAAGGTCGGCGGGCTCGCCAAGTTCGGGCTCGACTACAAGGGCCTCGCGCCGGGGAACCCGCGGTTGATCTATTGCTCGGTGACCGGCTTCGGACAGGACGGCCCCTATGCCGAGCGCGCCGGCTACGATCTCATGGCGCAAGGCATGGGCGGCATCATGGACTTGACCGGCATGGCCGATGGCGAGCCGACCCGCATTGGCATTCCGATGTCCGACATCTTCACCGGCTGCTACGCGGTGATCGGCATCCTGGCCGCGCTGGCCGAGCGCGAGCGCACCGGCAAAGGTTGTTACGTCGACACCGCGCTGGTCGATTCCACCGTCGGCGTGCTGTCGAACCAGGCGATGAACTATCTGGTCTCCGGCAAGGTGCCCAAACGCATCGGCAACGCGCATGCCAATATCGTGCCCTATCAGGTGTTCCCGGTCGCTGACGGCCATATCATCATCGCCACCGGCAATGACAGCCAGTACATCAAACTGTGCAACGTGCTCGGAGCGCCCGAGCTCGCGCAGAACCCGGAGTACAAGGACAATGTCGGCCGCCTGAAGCACCGCGAGGAACTGATCGGCAAACTTTCCGCGATCACCGCACGCATGCGGCGCGACGACCTGCTCGACAAGCTCGAGCAGCAGAAGGTGCCGGCCGGGCCGATCAACAATCTCGAGCAGGTGTTCGACGACCCGCAAGTGGTCCACCGCGGCATGAAGCTCGACCTGCCGAGCGCCGCCGCCAAGGCCGGCAGCATACCGGGCGTGCGCACGCCGATCGTGATGGATGGCTGGAAGGCGGCTTCCGAGCATCCCGCGCCGCTGGCTTGGCGAGCATACGGCGGAAATCCTGAAGGAAATCGGCGAAGGCTGATTCTACGATCGCGCGGCTATTTCGCCGGCGTCGCCTGCCGACGGCGCGTTTTGGCGGCCTCGATCGCTTCGCGAATGTTCCGCCGCAAGCTTTCGAGGTCGTATGGTTTCTGCAGCACGATCACGCCCTGGCGCACGGCGTCTTGCGCGCTGGCGCTGTAGCCGGTGGTCAGCAGCACTGGAATAGCGGGGAAGCGCGCGCCTATTTCGCGCGCGAGATCGAGGCCGTTCATGCCGCCCGGCATCAGGATGTCGGAAAACACCAGATCAACATCGCTGTCGAGCCGCAGGGCCGCCAGCGCCGCTTGCGCGTTAGCGACGCTGCGTACCCGGTAGCCGAGTTGGCGGAAATAGCCGGCGCCGACCTCGGCCACGTCGGCATTGTCCTCGACTAGCAGCACGGTTCCTGCCGGTTCGGCGGGTGCCTGGGCCCGCGACTGCGGCGACGGCGTCTGCGCCGCCTCATGACTGCGCGGCAAATAGATCGTGATCGCGGTGCCGCGCCCTTCCGCGCTGGTGATGGTCGCCGTGCCGCCGGATTGCTTGGCGAAGCCGTAAACCTGGCTCAAACCAAGGCCGGTGCCCTTGCCGACCTCCTTGGTGGTGAAGAACGGCTCGAACACCCGCGCCAGCACGTCGGGCGGAATGCCGTGGCCGGTATCGGCCACGCGGATGGCGACAAATTCGCCGCTCAATCCTTCCGCGCTCGCGTCGCCCTTGAGCGTCACGGGCTTCGCCCGGATCGACAGGGTGCCGCCGGCCGCCATGGCGTCCTTGGCGTTGACCGCGAGATTGAGGATGGCGAGCTCGAATTCGCTCGCGTCGACGCGGATCGCGCACACACCATCCGGCACGTCGACCTTGATCTCGATGTCGCCACCCAAGGAGCGCAACAATAAGTCGCGCAGCAGCGGCAGCCGCTGCGATAGATCGATGACCTGCGGCGTCAGCGTCTGCTGACGCGAATAAGTAAGCAGTTGACGCGTCAAACTCTCGCCGCGCTGGGTCGCCGTGCCAATCATGTCGAGCAGGCGGGCATGCTTCTTGTCGGTCAGCTCGGCGCGCAACCGCTGCACGCTGCCGCTGATGATCATCAGCAGGTTGTTGAAGTCGTGCGCGACGCCGCCGGTCAATTGGCCGATCGCTTCCAGCCGCTGCGACTGCCGCAGCGCGCCCTCCGCCGCCTCGCGGCGGTCGGCTTCGTCATAAAGCCGCTCGGTTCGCCGCAACGCCAGCCAGAAACCGCCGAACAAAAACGCGGTGGCCGGCAGGCCGAAGATCAGATGGCTACTCATATAGGCGAGCCATTCGTGGACGATCGCCGATTTTTCCTCGCCGGCGAGCACGTAAAGCGGGAATCCGGTGAGCTTGCGGTAACCGATGCGCCGGTCAATGTGGTCGAACTGCGAATCGACCATATAGATCGATCGCTCGAGCCCCTGCGCGATACCTTCGCGCAATTTGCTGCGCGCATCGAGCTTGATCAGCCGGTCTCTGGGAACCGGATAGCGCGCGAGGAACCCGCCGTCGGCGCGCGCCATGCCGTAATAGCTCCCTTCGCTGTGGCGCCCCATCTTCGCGTAGAAGCTTTCAAAATAACTCGGAAACACGGCAATCGACACAACGCCATTGAACTTCCCATCGTCCGACGGCCGCCGTTGTGACACCGCAAAGAAATACTTGGCGATTCCGGGCATGCGCGGTTTATGCACGCCGCTCACATAGGGGCCCGCTTTGGCGTTCTCCTGCGCCTTGAAATAATCGCGATCGGAAAAATTGATATTTTTCGGCACCGGCAAGAGATTTGCCGAAACCAGCGGATGGCCGTCACGGTCGATGATCGCGATGCCTTGCAGCTGCGGCAGCGCGTCGACGATGCGTTTGAGCCGAGCGTGCAACGGTCCTTCATTCAGCCGGATGTCATCGTCCGACATGCCGCGTAGGATTTCGTCGATTTCGGCAAAGGTACGCTCGATGGTCTGCAGAACCTTGAGCGCGTGCTCGTGCAATATGTCGAGCGAGCGGTCGATGCGTTCATCGGCTACGCGCTCGAAGTTGCGGTAGCTCACCCAGGCGGCAAACGCGAACAGCACCGCCGGCAGCACCAGCGATCCCACCATCATCAGCTTGAGCAGCCGGATGGCTGCGTGGCGCGCGGTCACCATGGGACGGTCGCATGCCCCCACTTGAGGATCGGTATATTTTCACAAATCGCCGACTCGCACGAGGATTTTTGATTCGAGCGGCGCGGCCGAATTGCGACGGAATTCGGCCGAGCGCTGGGCAGTATCGGCTTGCGATAAGGCGATGGAACCTTTCGGTTCCATGTAGGTTGTCATCTTTCGGGCGGCTTTAAGAAACCGCGGTCGGCGCCAGCGCCTCGATGTCGCTGACCACGTCGATCACCGCCGGACGGTTGGCGGCAAGCGCGCGGGCAAGCGCCGGCGCGATGTCGCTCGCGCGCTCCACGCGAATGCCGAGCGCGCCCATGTCCTCCGCCAGCCGCGCAAAGTTCATTGAATTGTAGGTCCACAATTCGCGCGACTTGGCCGTCGGCTCGCCGCCATAGGCGCGGTCGAAGCCGCGCTTTGATCTGGTTGCCGCCGCCGTTGTTGTTGACCACCGTCACGCTGTTGATGTTCCAACGCACCGCCGTTTCCACTTCGGCGATGTGATACCAGAACCCGGCGTCGCCGGTGAACACCACGACCGGACGGTCGGGGCACGCCGCCTTGGCGCCGATGCCGGCGGGGAATGCCCAGCCGAGATGGCCGGCGCTGCGCATGTAGTTCTGGGTTGGTACGCGCAAATCGTACATGCCGCCCATCCACATGCCGGCATGGCCGGTGTCGACTACAACGATGCCATCGTCGGGAACGTGCGCACTGAGCACACTGCAGATGCGCGCCGGATGGATCGGCACGCTATCCGACTCCAGCATCGGCTTGTATTTGGCATACCAGTCGCTGCGCAGCGCGGAAATTTCCTTGATCCAGGCCGCGCGCCTTTTCGCGCTCGCTCTGTCGACCTGCTTGAGCATGGCGGCGAGCACCGTTTTGGCATCGCCCAGCACGCTCGCCTGCAAGGGATAATTGCGTCCGAGCGACTCCGGCTCGATATCGATCTGGATCGCGGCCACGCCGATCTTCGGCACCGCCCAAAAATGCGTGGTCATGCCGCCGGTCTCGCTGCCCACGAAGCAGACGAGATCGGCGGCGTTGACCGCGCGGTTGGCGCTTTCGCGCGAATAAGTGCCGACAACACCGACCGACAGCGGGTGCGTGCCGGGGATGCAGTCCTTGCCGTTGAGCGAGGTGGCAACCGGGATCTGCAGGGCTTCGGCAAGCGCGACGAGCTCGCCGCCGGCGCCGGAGGCACGCACGCCGCCGCCGACGACAAAAATCGGACGCGCCGCGCTTTGCAGCAGATCGAGCGCCGCCTTGACATGGGCGGCTTCCGGCTCGGGCCGGAACGGCGGCACGCGCGCGAACTGCGTTTCGACCAGCGCCTCCATCTCGGCTTCTTCCAGGTCGAGTTGTCCCTCGTTGCCGCGGAATTGCAGATGCACCGGCCCGGGCGCGCCCGAGGTGGCGACGCGGAACGCCTGGCGCACCATGTCGGGAATGCGCGCCACCTCGTCGATGGTGGCGTTGAACTTGGTCACCGGCTCGAACGCCGGCACGTCGTCGACTTCCTGATAGACCCTGCGGAATTTGGTTTTCGGATCGCGCCCGCCGGTCATGGCGATAACCGGCGAATGCGCCAAGTGAGCGTCGCGCAGGCCAGCTGCAAGATTGAGAGCGCCGATCACCTGCGCCATGCAGATGCCGGGCTTGCCGGAGGCGCGCGCATAGCCATCGGCCATATAGGCAGCAGCCTTCTCGCCGTGACAATGCACGCGCGCAATCTTGGTGCGCCGTTCCATCTCGGCGAAAGTGCGCCGCAGCACCGCCGGCACCATGAAAACATGCGTGACACCATATCCGGCGAGCATGTCGGCGAGGCATTCGGCGCCAGTCATTCTGCGATTGTGACCAAGCATGATCCTGTCCAATTTCTCAGGTTGAATTTCTTGCGCGAGGGTCGGGTGCAATAACCACCGGCGTGTCGGGGTGGCAAGGGCGCATGCGATTGACGGACCGATGCCAGTGCGACAACGTCTGTTCTTTCAAGGGGGACGAGTGGATATGACGAATAACATCCATGCGTGGCGTCCGGCAGCTTGGCTGACCATTGCATTTCTCGCGTTCGCGATAACGCCAGCCTCCGCCGCCGGCCTGCAAGCGGGCGAATATGCCTGCGCCGGGTCGGGCGGACGGATTCTCATCGGACTCGGCTTCAAGTTGCGGCCGGACGGCAGCTACACCGATCTCAACGGGAAAAATTCGGGCCGTGTCGTCTTCGAAGGTTCGAGTGTGAAGTTCGTCGGCGGCCACCTCAATGGCTATACCGGAACCAATGTGCGTGGCGGCACGAATTTCGAGATCCATTCGATCAGCTGCAGCCATAGCCATAATTGACCGTCGCGCTTGCCTTTGGCCCGCTCACGCGGGAGCGAATTTCAGCGCCACGCCGTTGATGCAATAGCGCTTGTTGGTCGGCGGCGGGCCGTCGGGAAAGACGTGGCCGAGATGGCTGCCGCAACGCTGGCAGTGCACCTCGACTTGCAGATCGCCGTAGACGGGATCCTTTTTGCTGCCGACCGCGCCCTCGACCGGCGCAAAGAAGCTCGGCCAGCCGGTGCGGCTGTCGTATTTCGTCTGTGAGACGAACAGCGGCTGGTCGCAGCCGGCGCAAAGGAACGTGCCCGGCCGCGTCTCGTGGTTGAGCGCGCAGCTTCCTGCCGGTTCGGTCGCGAACCGGCGCATGACCATGTACTGCTCTGGCTTGAGCAGCTTGCGCCATTCGGCATCGCTGCGGGTGACGGGAAATTGCGGTTTCATTCTTGTTTTATCTCGCTCGATCCCGGATCGGCTTCCCCGTCCGGGATGACGGCTTCGCGGTCACTTAATCGCCAGCGGATTGACCGGCGAGCCGACCGCGCCGGTGATCGGGATAGCCGGCGCCACGAACATGAACTCGTAGACCTTGTCGGCGGCGCAGTCGTCGGCGAGTTCCTTGAGATTGAAGATCTCGCCCATGGTCATGCCCATGATCGGGATGGTGATCCAGTGCCAGGGCTGATTGATGCCTTCCTCGCTCTCGTTCGGGCGAACTTCGCAGCCCCAGGTGTCGCTGGCGAGCGCGGCGAGCTCGGTGCGCTGGACCCATGCCAGCGTCTCGAAGGCAAAGCCCGGCGCGTCGCCGCCCGGATAGCCGTCCCAGCTGCCGGCCTTGATGCAGCGTTCCATCTGGCCGGTACGCACGATGATGTAGTCGCCGCGCTTGAGCGCCACGCCCTGCTTTTTCGCCGTCTCGTCGAGGTCGGCGCAGGTGATGCCGTAGCCGTCGTCGAGCGCATCGACGCCCTTGCAGCGCGCCACGTCGAGCAGCACGCCGCGGCCGACCATCTTGTTCTTGGTCTTCTCGATGCCGCATTTCTGCGCGCCGGCGCTCGTCACCTCGCGGCAGTCGTAGCCGTTCCACATATAGTTTTCATAGAACACGTGGCCGAGCCCGTCCCATTGCGTGCCGCATTGCAACGGCATGGTCACCATGTCGTCGGCGGCGCGGATGCCGCGCTTGTCGAGCACGCCGGAATAGGCGTCGGTGCCGGTGCGTATCATGGTGTGGATTGGGTTGGTGCGGCCCATCGCCGGATATTTGCTCTTGGCGCCCTGCGGCCCGGTGTGGTCGAAGTTGAGCGCGAGCGAGATCACCTTGCCCTTCTTGACCAGCCGGGTGGCGGCGACGATGTCCTCCGGCGAGGTGTAATTGAGCGTGCCGATTTCGTCGGCCGGGCCCCATTTGCCCCAGTTCTTGTATTTCTCGGCGGCCTCGCGCATGTCCTGGCGGGTGATTTTTCGAGCCGGCATCGGATTTTCCTCTGCTGAAAGTGCGTCAACGGGCAACCCGCGGAAATACAGCCTGCGGAACCGAACGAATGCAAGCCCCGCTGGCATCGGCCGCACGCAATGCTACGATGCCGGAAAGCCGGGAGGAATTCATGCGTTCGATCGTACGAAGTTTGGCTGCCTGCGCCGCGCTGTTGGCGGCATTTGCGTTCTTGGCGCCCGCGTCCGCGGCGGGGTATCCCGATCATCCGGTGAAGGTGATCGTGCCGTTCGCGGCCGGCGGGCCGACCGACGTGATGGCGCGGCTGATCGCGCAGAAGCTGTCGGAAAGCCTCAAGCAGCAGTTCTTCGTCGAGAACCATCCCGGCGCCGGCGGCAATATCGGCATGACGATTGTCGCGCGGGCGAATCCCGACGGCTACACGATCCTGGTGGCCAGCTCGAGCTTCGTGGTCAATCCGAGCCTCTATGCCAAAAATCCCTACGACGCCTTCAAGGACTTCGAACCGGTGACGCTCGCCGCCGCCTCGCCGAATATCCTGGTGGTCAACCCCGAGCTTCCGGTCAAGACGGTGAAGGAGCTGGTCGATCTCTTGAAGGCCAATCCTTACAAATACCCGATCGCCAACCCCGGCATCGGCACGACGCCGCAGCTTGCCGCCGAACTGTTCAAGCTTGCGCTCAAGCTCGATGCCACCAGCGTGCCGTTCGGCGGCGCCGCGCCGGCGATCCAGTCGACGGTGGCGAACCAGACGCCGATTGCCTTTGCCGCCATGCCGCCGGCCGCGCCGCAAGTCAAAGGCGGCAAACTGCGCGCGCTCGCCGTCACCTCGGCCAAGCGCTCGCCCGCGCTGCCCGACGTGCCGACGCTCGCCGAATCCGGCATCAAGGAGCAGGAATCCGAAACCATGCAGGGCGTGCTGGTGCCGGCCAAGACGCCCAAGGCGATCGTCGATCAGCTCAATGCCGAGATCGCCAAGGCGATGGCGCTGCCCGACGTGAAGGAAAAATGCGCCCAGCTCGGCTTCGACCCGGTGGCCGATACGCCGGAGGAATTCGCCGCCTACATCAAGAAAGACGTCGAAAAATGGGGCCGCGTGATCAAGGAAGCGAAGATCCCGCAGATCAAATAAGCCCTCGCCGCTCCGCATAACGCGATGCGCATCGTCGACATCCGCGAAACGGCGATCCCGCTCAAGTCGAGCGCTCGCCAATTCGAGCTTCAACTTCTCCGAGATGACGACCTCGGTGGTCGCCGTGATCACCGACGTGGTCCGCGGCGGCAAGCCGGTCTGCGGCTTTGCGTTCAATTCCACCGGCCGCTACGCCTGCGGCGCGCAGATGCGCGCGCGTTTCATTCCGCGCATCCTGAAGGCGAAGCCGGACACGCTGCTCGACGGTGCCGGCAATTTCGCTCCGGAAAAATGCCTCGCGGTCATGATGCAGAACGAGAAGTCCGGCGGCCATTCCGAGCGCTCGATCGGCATCGGCACCATCGAGGTGGCAGTGTGGGATGCGCTCGCCAAGATCGCGGAGAAACCGCTGCACGTGCTGCTGGCCGAACGTTTCAATGGCGGCAAGGTGGCGGAAAAAGTGTTCTGCTATGTCGGCGGCGGCTGGTACGCGGCGGGCAAGACCACCAAGGATCTGCAGGACGAGATGCGCGGCCATCTCGATGCCGGCTACACCATGGTGAAGATGAAGGTCGGTGGCCTGCCGCTCGCCGATGATCTCGCCCGCGTCGAGGCGGTCAAATCGATTTTGCCGAAGGGCGCGCTGCTTGCGGTCGACGCCAACTCGAAATTCGGCCGCGACGATGCGCTCGCCTATGCGCGCGGGCTGGCACCGTTCGGCCTGCGCTGGTTCGAGGAGCCGTGCGACCCGCTCGACTTCGCGCTGCTCGCCGAAATTGCCGCGGCATATAAGCCGCCGCTTTCCACCGGCGAGAACTTGTTCTCGACCCAGGACGTGGAAAATCTGGTGCGCTTCGGCGGCCTAAGACCTGAGCGCAACGACGTAATCCAGATCGATCCGCCGCAGGCTTACGGCATCGTGCAATATGCCCGCACGCTTGACATGCTCAAGCGGCACGGCTGGCCGCGCAGCGGCGATGTTCCCGCACGGCGGCAACCAGATGTCGCTTGCGATTGCCGCGGGCTTCGGGCTGGGCGGCGCGGAATCCTATCCCGGCGTGTTCGGCGATTTCGGCGGTTTCGCCGACGATGCCGTGATCGCGAACGGCTATATCTCGCTCTCCGACCGCCCCGGCATCGGCTTCGAGGGCCAGGCGCGGCTCTACAAGATCATGCGTGAGCTGGCGGGCTTCTAACGCTAAATCGATAAACCTCACGCCTTGCGGCGCCGATGTTCGGCATATTGCCGCGGGCAAGGCGCCGCACACCCCTTCCCTTGCGGTGGCGCGGACGCTATTGGATCGGACCCATGGACACCGACATCCTGCGCCGATTGCACTACGCCGCGGCCTTGGCCTGCGGCGTGTTCGCGGCGCTGGTGATGCACATCGTGCTCACCGTGTTCGGCGTCGGCCTCGACGCGGTGCTGCGCGACGGCGCCGCCGGCACCAAGCCGCAGTTGATCTCGGCGCTGGCCTGGTGGGCGATCGGCGCCGCCGGCTTCGTCGGCGGCTGGGCGACCGGCGCCTATCTGATCGCAGCGGCGCGCGAGCGCGATTTCGTCTACCGGCTGGCGCGCGGCTTTCTGGTCGCATTGGTGTTCGCGGCCGCCACCGCCGGCGGCATCATGAGCAAGACCGGCAATCTCGGCGGCACGGTGGACGTGATCGCGGGGCTGACCGCGCTCGGCCTGGGCCTGATCTGCGCCTTCTGCGGCGCGCGGCTCGCCTATCTCAACGCCGAGCAGGTGTAGCGCGACCCATAGGCTGCGCCGCGCGCGTGCGGCGCCATTTGAGTCGGCGCCTTCAGATTAAAGTTACCAATTGGCTCTAGGACATTTGGCAACCGCGAGGCATCCAAATGGCCCTCATCGAAGTCAAGGAACTGCCGTCGCGGCAGCTGTTTCCGCGGATGCGCGCGCGCGTCAAGCAATGGCTCGCCGGCGAGCACGGGCTGATGCAGCGCATGGCCGGCACGGCCTTCGCGATCCGCGTGGCGAGTGCGGCCATCGTCTTCCTGTCCCAGGTGCTGCTTGCCCGTTGGATGGGCGGTTCCGAATTCGGCACTTACGTCTATGCCTGGACCTGGCTGATGCTGGTGGGCGAACTGGTCCATCTCGGCATGCCGCTCACCGCGCAGCGGTTCATCCCGCAATACACACATGCGCGCGCCTTCGATTTGCTGCGCGGCTATCTCGCCGGCAGCCGCTGGATCACGTTCGGCGTCGGCACAGTGGCAGCGCTCCTTGGCGCGCTGATCGTGCACGCGGTCGAGGCCTCGCTCGACAGTCATGTGATCATGCCGTTCTACCTCGTCTGCATCGCGCTGCCGTTCTACTCGTCCACGTTCATGTTCGACGGCATGGCGCGCTCGTACAACTGGATCAATGTCGCGCTGGTGCCCCCCTATGTGGTGCGTCCGCTGCTGCTGGTGGCGGGCGTAGCGACCGCGCGCGCCGCCGGATTTGCCATGGACGCCACCACGGTCACCGCCGCGCTCGCGGCGGCGACCTGGCTCAGCGCGCTGGCCCAGCTGTTCATGCTGGAGCGGCGGCTTGGCGCAGCGGTCGAACCGGGCCGCAAGGCCTACGACGTGCGGCTCTGGCTCAGCACCGCGTTGCCGATCGTCCTGGTCTGGGGCATGTACACCTTGCTCACCTCGACCGACGTGCTTGTGCTCAAGATTTACCAGCCGGCCGAGGAAGTCGCGCATTACTACGCCGCCGCCAAGACGCTGGCGCTCATCAGCATCATCCAATACGCGGTCGCCGCCGCCGCCGCGCACCATTTCACCGCCTATCATGTCGCCGGCGACCGTGCCGGCCTTGTGGCTTTCGCCGCCGGTACGGTGCGTTGGGTGTTCTGGCCGTCGCTGGCCGGCTGTTTGGTGATGCTGCTGCTCGGCAAGCCGGTGCTGGCGCTGTTCGGCGCCGGCTTTCGCGACGGCTATCCGGTGATCGTCGTGCTCGCCATCGGCCAGCTCGCGCGCGCCTGCGTTGGTCCGGCCGAGCGGCTGCTGAATATGCTCGGCCAACAGCGCACCTGCGCGCTGGCTTACGCGGCCGCCTTCGCCGTCAATCTGCTCGGCTGTTTCATGCTGGCGCCGGTGTTCGGCGGCATTGGCGTCGCCGCCGCGACCGCCGCTGCTTTTGTCGTCGAATCCGCCTTGCTGTTCCTCATCGCCCGCCGCCGGCTTGGCTTGCACATGTTCATCTGGCGACGGCAGACGGCCTGACTGCCGGCGCGGCCGCGGTCGTTGCGTCAAGCGGCTTTCTTTAACCCTAATCCTTGGTGAATCGCCGGCCGATGCTTCGCCGGCGCCGTAAACGGCATGTGAAAGAATTTTGGCTATGACGAGGCCAAGGGCGTAGCCGGCAACAGCATTCGGGGGGAGCCATTGTCACCGTCCGCCACATTGGCCGAGGTCACTGCGCGCGTGGCGTCGCAGACCTGGACGCAGCCGGCTGATATCACCGTCACGTCGGACCGAATGAGCGCGCAACCGCCGCGCCTACCGGAGCGCGCCGCGGCGAAGGTTACGGTCGAAATCGCCTCCGGCGCGCGGCTCGCCGGAATCCAATCGGAATGGCGCGACCTGGTCGCGCGCGCCGACGTCCCCAATATTTTCATGCACCCGGTGCTCGTCGCCCTCAGCGCGTGCTATCCGGACACGCGCTGCGTGGCTCTGCTGGGCTGGTCGGATCGCGGCGGCCAGCCGCAGCTGGTCGGCTTCTGGGCCTTCGTCGTCGGCCGCGCGCCGCGATCGATCATTCCCATATCGGTGTTGGCGGCGCCACCGTTCGCGCATGCCTATCTGGCCACGCCCGTCATCGATCGCGACCTGCTCGACGAGACATTGGAGGCCATGCTCGCGTGCATTGCCGGCGATCCGAGCCTGCCGAAGATCGTCGCGCTCGATGCCATGCGCGCGGACGGCGCCACCATGCAGGCGCTCACACGTGTGCTGGATTCGCGCGGCAGCACGCCCTGCATTCTCCGCCGTTCGTTCCGTCCGATGCTCGCCTCAAACCTTGACGGCAAGCACTATATGGAAAAGGCGCTGTCGGGCTCGAGCCGCAAGAAGCTGCGGCAGCATCGTCGCCGTCTCGCCGAAAAAGGCGCGCTCGAATCGAAGATCGTCACCGAGCCGGAGGCAGTCGGCCGCGCGCTTGAGGATTTCCTGCGCCTCGAGGCCGCCGGCTGGAAGGGCCGCAAGCGCACCGCCCTGCTCTGCAATCCGGCCGATGCGACGTTTACGCGCGAGATGATGACCACGTTGGCGCCGCAAGGCGACGCCTGGATTCACGCGCTCTATCTCGACGGGCGGCCGGTCAGCATGCAGATCGTGCTGCGGGCAGGAGCGGCCGCCTTCACCTGGAAGACGGCCTATGACGAGGCGCTGCACGATTTCTCGCCCGGCATGCTGCTGTTGGAAGACTATACCGCGGCTTTGCTGGCCGACCCCGGCATCGCCTATGTGGACTCCTGCTCTTATGACGACAGCGGCTTCATGGCCGCCTGGGGCGAGCGCCAGGCCATGGCCGAACTGTGGATCGATGCGCGGCGCGGCGGCTCGGCCGCGTTCGCCCATCTGAGCCGATTGCAGGACATTTATCTGCGGCTGCGCGCGCAGGCCAAGGCGGCCTATCTCGCCCGCCTACGGCGCCGGGCCTGACAGCGCGCCGACGGGAGATGATGTGATGCGCGAGACAGATGTTGCGATTGTCGGCGGTGGGCTCGCAGGCTCGGTCGCGGCCGCGATGCTCGGCAACGCCGGCGTAGACGCCATCATCGTCGATCCGCATCCCGTCTACCCGCCGGATTTCCGCTGCGAGAAACTCGACGGCGTGCAGGTCGCCATTCTGCAGAAGACCGGTCTTGCCGATGACGTGCTGCGGGCGGCGACGCCCGATCGCGAAAGCTGGGTCGCCCGCTTCGGGCGCTTGGTCGAGAAACGCCCAGGCGATCAGCACGGCATCTTCTACGCCCCGTTGGTCAACACCGTCCGCGGCCTCATTCCATCTCGCGTGCCCATGATCAATGCCAAGGCGACGGCGATTGCGACCAGCAGCGACCGGCAAACGGTCACTTTGTCGGGCGGCGAGGAAATTTCCGCGCGGCTGATCGTGCTGGCCAACGGACTCAATATCGGCCTGCGCCATTCGCTCGGCCTCACGCGTGAGGTGTTGAGCGAATGTCATTCGATCAGCATCGGGTTCGACATCAAGCCGGTCGGCCGGCACGCCTTTGAATTTCCCGCATTGACCTACTACGCCGAAAGCATCGACGACCGCACCGCCCTGCTGACGCTGTTTCCAATCGGCGCGACCATGCGCGCCAATCTCTTCGTCTATCGCGACATGGACGACCCCTGGCTGCGGGCGCTGCGTGCCACGCCGGAGCAGACGCTGCACGCGCTGATGCCCGGCCTGCGCGAGCTGACCGGGGATTTCGAGGTCGCCGGCGCCATCAAGGCTCGCCCGGTCGATCTCTACGCCACACGTGGCCACCGGCAGGCCGGCCTGGTGCTGGTCGGCGACGCCTTCTCGACCTCCTGTCCCGCGGCCGGCACCGGCGCGCGCAAGGCGCTCAACGATGTCGAGCGCCTATGCAATGTCCATATTCCGCGCTGGCTCGCCACCGGCGGCATGGATATCGACAAAATCGCGAATTTCTACGACGATCCGGTCAAACGGACGTGCGACGACATTTCTTTCGCCAAAGCCTACGATCTGCGCTCGTTCTCGCTCGATCCGTCATTGCCATGGCGGACGCGTCGCTGGTTGAAATTCCTCGCCCAGTATGGCGTCGGCGCCCTACGCCGGCTTCGCCAGCACCTCGTGCCGGGGCCGAAAGACGGTCAAGGCATGCCCGCGATTACACGCCTTGGGACATAGCCGCGCGACCCTCACGCGTCCGGTGCCAATGCATTTGAGGCTCGCCCCACGCGCCTCCCCCAATGACTTGAATCTCAATCTTTAGGCCCGATAACAGTGGACTGACACAACTAAAAGTCTTTAAATATTGGAAATCTCACGTAAGATGAGATTGTGGGATGAACCAGGGGGAACTGTCATGATGCGATACTTGGCTGCCCTGTCGATCGTCGCGCTGACGATGTTTGCGCCCGCGATGGCCGCAGAATTTGGAAGCAAAGAAGAAGCCGTTGCAATGGTCAAGCGCGTTCAGGAGCAATTCAAGAAGGATGGCGCTGAGGCGACATTCAAAGCCGTCTCGGACAAATCGGTAAAAGAATATCACGATCGCGATTTGTATCCGTTCATTTACTTCAGGGATGGGGCCAAAAAGGGACTCTGTGTCGCTCACGGCGCGCGGCCCGCGTTAATTGGCAAGAATCTGCTCGGCCTTAAAGATCAGGACGGAAAATATCTCATTCAAGCGTTGGCCGATGTTGCCAATGGACCAGGAAGCGGCTGGGTCGATTACAAATGGCCTAATCCGATTAATAACAAGATTGAAGACAAGACGAGTTACGTCGAGAAAATGGGCGATTATTTCGTGGGGGTCGGAGTCTACAGACAATAGTTGGCACCGCGAATCGTCATCGGTCGCTTGAAAAAGGCTGCTTCGATGGAGGTATCCAAGAGTCAGCGAACGTTTTCGTATTTTGAAAATCTTTCTGTTCAAACAAAAGCCTTCGCCGCGTCGGCGGTGTTGCTGATCTGCCTGATTTCTCTCGGCGCGATCGCATATGTCACATTAGACAAGTCGGAATACGATCTTCATTTCCTCTCGTCTTCAATTGTGCCGAAGCAGCGCGATTTCGCATGGGTCAACGATAATGTCGTTGCCATCCATATGAAGATATTTCGCTACGTATCATGGGCAAGCAATGGCGTGAGCAAACTTAAGCTTGAGTCACTCAGCGCTGAGATTGATTCAGATTTACGCAATACCGGTTTGGACATCAAAAATCTTTCGGAGAGGCCTGATTTAACCGCCAAGGAAAAATCGGATTTAAAGGATCTCATTGCGAAATGGACGCAATACGAAAGCTCGGCACATGACACGCTCGACATTGGTAGCACCGACGCCCCCATGGCAACCATGATGCTTGGGGAAGCGGACGACAAGTTCGCGGCCATAGCAACCGATATTAAGGGCATGACCAATACAGCCGCAGGGACAACCGATCAAATTTCCAAGGAATTGTATTCAGATGCCGCACGAAAAAAAGTCATATTGGCTATTGGAGCCATCATTGGTCTGCTGCTGAGTATTATCGCCACGATCCTGGTTTCCAGATCGATCGTTACGCCGATCAAGTCCGTCACAAACGCGATGCAGCAATTATCATCGGGCGATACCGAAGTGGAGGTCGGTTATCGTGGCCGTCGCGATGAGATCGGTCAGATGGTGGAAGCAATTAACGTGTTTCGAAAAAATACCATTGAAATGCGCGCCATGGAGATTGAAAATCTCGAAACCGAAAAGAAGAACCTGAGAGAGATCGCCGAGGCGCGAACGCGGCTGACTGACGCGATCGAAACCATTTCCGAAGGTTTCTCGCTCTACGATGCGGACGACAAACTTGTCGTCTTTAACAGCAAATATAAAAATAATTTTGCCGCCCACTCCGACATCATTAAGGCGGGCACGAGTTTCGAGACCATCGCTCGCACCGCCGCCGAACGCGGAAAAATTGACGATACTGATGGGGATCTCGATGCCTGGTTGGCGGAAAAAATCGCCCAACATAAGGCTTCCAGCGGTACGCATATCCAGCACCGCAGTGACGGCCGCTGGATTCAGGTTAGCGAACGAAGAACCGCCGAAGGTGGCGTCGTCGCCACCTACGCGGACATCACGGAAATGAAACAGCGCGAGGCGGAACTTGCCGCAGCGCGCGATGCCGCCGACGAAGCCAACCGAACCAAATCCAACTTCCTCGCCAACATGTCGCATGAGCTGCGCACGCCGCTCAACGCGATCATCGGCTACAGCGAAATTCTGCAGGAGGACGCCGCCGACAAGGCCGACAAAGGGTCGATCGAAGACTTGCAAAAGATCGAGAGTGCCGGACGCCACCTGTTGGGCCTGATCAACAACATCCTTGATCTGTCGAAGATCGAGGCTGGAAAGATGGATATTTTTATCGAGCCGATAGACATCAAAGCCCTGCTTAGCGAGGTGGTGTCAATCGTCAAGCCGTTGACGGACAAGAGTGAGAATAGCGTCGAGGTGCACTGCCCAGCAGACATTGGCAGCTTCCGCTCCGACCAGACCAAGTTGAAGCAATGCCTGCTCAACCTGTTGAGCAACGCCAGCAAGTTCACCAGCAAGGGCACGCTGACCCTGACGGTGGCGCGCGAGGGCGCTTCCCGGATCCGCATCGATGTGTCCGACACCGGCATCGGCATGACGCCGGAGCAGCTTGGCCGGCTGTTCGAGGCGTTCAGCCAGGCGGATTCCTCGACTACCAAGCGCTTTGGCGGCACCGGCCTTGGACTCGCGATTACCAAGCATTTCTGCACCATGCTGGGCGGTGACGTGACGGTCGTGAGCGCGCCCGGCAAAGGTTCGACGTTCACCATCAGGCTTCCGGACAAAGGCGCTGCTCCGGCTGCCGAGGATTTGCCTGCGCCGGCGATGGCCGACGGCCGCACAACCGTGCTGGTGGTGGACGACGATCCATCGGTGCTCGGTCTTCTTGCCAAGACGCTCGAGAAGGAAGGTTACCGCGTGATAGGGGCCCGCAACGGCGTCGAAGCGCTGAAACTCGCGCGCCAGCACCGACCGCAGGCAATTACGCTCGACGTGTTGATGCCGCAGATGGATGGCTGGACGGCCCTTAAAGCGTTCAAGGCCGACACTGCGCTGCGCGACATTCCGGTGATCATGGTGAGCGTTCTCAATGAGCGTGGCTTGGCGATCCCATTGGGCGCCGCCGATTTCGTGACCAAACCTGTGGACCGGCAACGCCTGACGGCGATCCTGCGCGAGCATTGCGCCGATCCGAACGGCGCCTCGATCCTGGTCGTCGAAGACGATGAGCCGACGCGCGAGGCACTCTGCCGATCATTGACCAGCATGGGATATTCGGCCCATGAGGCGGTTAATGGCCGCAGCGGCTTGGACTGGCTGGCCATCCACCCGGCCCCAAATCTGATTTTACTCGATCTCATGATGCCCGAGATGGACGGCTTCGAGTTTCTGCGCGAGTTGCGGCAACAACCCGCGCTCGTGGATCTCCCGGTCATCGTGGTAACCGCGAAGGAATTGACGGAAGAGGATCTTCGCATACTGCGAGGTCAGACCGAACGTATTATTACCAAAGACCAATCTTATTTGACCGAACTGGCTGCCGTCGTGCGCGGACGCCTCGCGCGACAATCCGCCCGTGAAGCAGAACGTGTCACCACCTAAACAACGACCACACAGGCAGAACATATGGCAAGAATTCTGTTGGTTGAAGACAATGAGATGAACCGCGACATGCTATCTCGCCGCCTCATGCGCCGCGGTTTTGAAGTTGTTTTCGCGGTCGATGGGCAGCAGGGCATCGACCTTGCACGTAGCGAAAAGCCCGACATTATTCTGATGGATATGAGTCTTCCCGTCGTCGATGGCTGGGAGGCGACCCGACGCGTCAAGTCCGACGATGCGACACGCAACGTGCCGGTGATCGGGCTCACGGCACACGCCATGAGCGGCGACCGCGAAAAGGCCATAGAGGCTGGGTGTGATGATTACGACACCAAGCCGGTAGAACTCGACCGGCTCATCGGTAAAATCGAGCGGCTTCTTGGCGCGGCAAAAGGTTAGCGGCCCGCCGACCGCGCCGGTGGAGGAGCTTTGCCGACCAACGCATCAGACGAGCGCCTGAACCGAGCCCTCGCTGCATTCCTGCGTCAAGAAGTGCAGGCGCCGGCGACCGCCGTCACCGATTTTCTCGACATAATCATTGAGGATGCGCGCGAGTCGCAGTTAGACCACCTCCATGCCGATCTCAACCGGATGCGCAGCGCGAGCGTCCAGTTGAACACATTTGTGAAGAATCTCATCCAGGATTCATCATCCGATCGCAAAAAAGACGAGACTCTGGAAGAGTTCCATCGTCGCCTACGTCACGACTTACGAACGCCGCTCAATGCTATCAAGGGCTACAGCGAACTCCTGATCGAAGACATGGATGCGGAGGGCGCGCATCCGCTGCGCGGCGACCTCACGAAGCTGAAAGAGTCTGCCGATCAACTCCTGCGCCAGATCGACGCCATGGTCGCGCTGGCGCGGCAAGACGGTGGGCCGGACAATGGCGGCACCGGCGCGCCGCAATTTCAAGTCGTCGCGGATGTGCTGAGCACCGTCCAGGCGCTCCCTGCCAGCGGCCCATTGAAGGCGGCGGCACAATCCAGCCGAATCCTCGTCGTCGACGACAATGCCTCCAATCGGGACGTTCTGGAACGCCGATTGACGCGCGAGGGGCACCAGGTCGTGAGCGTGGCGAACGGTCCGTCAGCACTCGAGCTAGTCGCCACACAGGCGTTCGATCTCATTCTGCTCGATCTCATCATGCCGGAAATGAGCGGTTTCGAGGTGTTGCGCCGGCTCAAGGCAGCGGAACATACCAGCTACATTCCCGTCATCGTGATTTCCGCGCTCGACGAGATCGATAGCGTGGTGCGCTGCATTGAGGCCGGCGCCGAGGATTATCTGGCCAAACCATTCAACCCGGTCCTGCTGCGAGCGCGCATCGGCGCCTCGCTGGAGAAGAAATGGCTGCGCGACCGAGAAAAGCAATTCATCGCGGACTTGGAACAGGAAAAACGCCGCTCCGAAACCCTGCTTCTGAACATCTTGCCGCAAAGCATCATCAACCGTATGCGCAGTGGCGAAGTGGTCATTGCCGACCGCGTCGCCGAGGCCACGATTCTATTCTGCGATCTTGTGGGATTCACAACGCTCAGTCAGGAATTGGCGGCCGACCGCACAATCGACTTTCTAAGCAAGACATTTTCGGCCTTCGACCGCCTTGCCGCCGAGCAGGGCGTCGAGAAGATCAAGACTATTGGCGACGCCTACATGGTCGCGGCTGGAATTCCGGAAGCTCAATCGGACCATGTAGAACGTATTGCCATGCTCGCACCGCGCATGCTCGACGCGGTCGCCGTCATCGCCCAAACGACAAACTTGAACCTTCAGGCACGCATTGGAATTCATAGCGGACCGATTGTTGCCGGCGTCATCGGCACGCACAAATTCGTCTACGACGTCTGGGGCGACACCGTGAATACCGCGAGCCGCATGGAATCCCATTCGCTGCCCGGCCGAATTCAGATTTCCGCTGCAACGCGCCAAGCCCTTGGCGATCGTTTCGATTTCGAGCCGCGCGGAACCATAACGGTCAAGGGCAAAGGAACGATGGAGACCTATTTCTTGAACGCCAGGTAATCGGTGCGCTGCGTTGGTCTCACGTGCCGCGTTTCTATTTTAGCGGAACTGTCGAGCGACCAGCGTAGCAGTGCGTTTCCGCCTGCGCGGCAACGATCAATTAGCATCGCGGTGCCGATATTTTGACCTTGGCGATATAGGAATAAAACCGTGGTGCCCAGGGGCGGAATCGAACCACCGACACTGCGATTTTCAATCTGATTTTTTAAGTGTAAAAACAATAAGATATAAATTTTAAAGTGTCTAATCGCATAACGACGATCAATGAGATAGCGCGGATTTGTCTAACCATCCTGCGGTCAGCAACACGCCAGGGATATAGCGCAACCAGACCGTTATGAGCGGTACGCCCGGCCCGCAAAAGCCGAAAGAATCTGACGATTAATGCGGCGTTCGATCACGTTTAACGACGTTTGCTCTCGTTTGGTTGGGCTGTATCGTTGGTCAATCGTTGGTCAAGAACGGCGTCTTCCTGGAACTGGTTTCCTTCAAGAACTGGACGCCAACAAGGAGCGCCTGAGCATTCCTAAACGGCCACGGATCGATCCACGCGGACAGCTAATGTGCGTCTCACGCAGACGTGTAACGATGTGTAATGCCTGCAAGCGGTTTCGCCGCTATATAGGCTCAATCATTTTTTGGGAGAGACAATGATGCACCGGTTTTCTGCCTTGCTTGTCGGCGCAGCTTGTGCCTTTGCGCCCTTCGCGGTGCAAGCCGAGCCCGCCGTCGTGATCCCGCCGCCTGCGGTGGAAGCGCCGGCACCGGCTTCGGGCCAAGAAACCGCCGTGCTCGCCGGCGGCTGCTTCTGGGGCATGCAGGCCGTCTACCAGCATGTCAAAGGCGTCATCAATGCCATCTCCGGCTACGCTGGCGGCACAAAAAAGGATGCCGAATACGAGATCGTTAGTTCAGGCACCACCGGCCACGCCGAAAGCGTACAGGTGACCTTCGATCCACGGCAGATCTCCTACGGCAAGATCCTGCAGATCTATTTCTCGGTGGCGCACAACCCAACTGAGTTCAACCGCCAAGGCCCGGATTCTGGCACTCAGTACCGCTCGGAAATTTTTCCGCAGAGCGAGACGCAGCTAAAGACCGCGCGCGGCTACATCGCGCAACTCGACAAGGCGCATGTGTTCAAGCGGCCGATCGTGACCAAGACCGGCACGATTAAAGCTGAGTTTTTCCCGGCCGAGGGCTATCACCAGGATTACGCCATCAAGCATCCCTACCAGCCCTATATCGTCTACAATGACGCGCCCAAGGTCGAGAACCTGAAGAAGCTGTTTCCGGACCTCTGGCGCGAGCAGCCGGTGACCGTTGCAGAAGCCGATAAGGGACATTGAGGGCGACGGTCCCTTCCCCACGAACCGCTTCGCGTAACCGCTCGACATCCCGAGAGCATTCTATGCTTCCGTCCAAGGATCGACTGACGATATGTTTTGCTCATATCGCCTACCAGATGCACGAGCGCTTCCTGCCGCGGCGGACCGGCATCAACAGCTTCGGCGTGCGCACGCACGATGAATTCGAAAGGCGTATCAGCGAAGCCGATGTCGTCGTCGTATCCGGCATGTGGCGCAACGAACTATTGGAAAAAAGGCGGGGATCACTCCGGCATGGTGAAGGCGCTCGAAATTATGGCCGGTTACGAAATCGGGCAAACGTCGAAGAAATGACCTCAATGGAATCGGAGCAAAGATGAACAAACAAGGGCGGCGGTCTTGACCAGTTAGGCCGTCAATGACCCACCTCGGCATCGCGGGTGGCAGCGATCTCGCCGCGCGCTAGTGGCGCTTTTTGCGTTTGGTCGTTTTCTTGGCGCGCGCTTTCTTTGCCACCGGCTTGGTGGCCGCAAGCTTGACTACTACCTCGCCGGATACCGGGTCGGTGAGGCCGAGACTGCCGCCTTGGTCTTCGAGATGTTCGCGGAACGCGTCGAGAATGCCGATCATGAGGAGCTATCGGGAAAGGCTCGAGAGCGCGCGTGAGGACCGGAGGCGCCAGTTCAATCAGCGTCGGGCCTCCCAGGCTCATCCCAGGATAACCGCCATTACCGCGCTCCGCCGAGCTTCGGGCAGAAGATCACCGTTAGTACTGGAAGGCTAGCGAAAGCGACACGTCTTGGGCCCTGCAAGGCGCATTTGACATAGATCAATTAATGTCGGTGACATCGCGTTTTGATCCGGTACCGCATTTCGTCTGCTTGTAATCCTCGTTCAGAAAACTATGAGCTGAATTTTCATCGCCTATAGCACGCAATACGTAATGAGTTGAAGGCAACGGTACTTCGAGGGGCCTATGGAATATCGCGAAATAAGTGAAATCCGCGATGGCATGCGGATTGACTGGGATATGCCGATTACGATGGACGATGGCATCGTCCTACGATGCGACATCTATCGGCCGATCGCTGACGATAGATATCCGGTGATCATGAGTTATGGGCCTTACGGCAAATGGCTGCATTTCGAAGATCTTTATACCGATCAGTGGCGCCGTATGTGCGCTGACCAGCCGGATGTGCCGACCGGTTCAACGAACAAATATCAAAACTGGGAAGTGGTCGATCCAGAGAAATGGGTGCTCGATGGCTATATCTGCATTCGTGTCGATAGCCGCGGTGCCGGCCGCTCGCCTGGTGTCATTGATATCTGGTCGTTGCGGGAGGCGCAGGATCTGGCGCAATGCATCGACTGGGCGGGCGTGCAGCCCTGGTCGAACGGCAAGGTTGGCCTCAACGGCATCTCTTACTACGCTGAGAACCAGTGGCAGGCAGCCGCGCTGCAGCCTAAGCACCTCGCCGCCATTTGTGCGTGGGAAGGCGCCGCCGATTTTTATCGCGACATAGCACACCACGGCGGAATCTTCTGCCGCGGTTTCGTGCAGGACTGGTCGCGGGCGCAGGTCTACACTTTACAGAATGGGCGTGGCACCCGCGGCTTCAAGAGCCGCATGAACGGCGATTGGGTATCGGGGCCTGAAACTTTATCCGAAGAGCAGCTCGGCCAAAATCGCCGCGACTTCTACGAAGACTGCAGCTCCCGTAAGCTAGACACCGACGAATTCTGGCAATCGCGTATGCCGGACTGGAACAAGGTGAAAGTGCCCCTGCTCTCGACGGCCAATTGGGGCGGGCAAGGCTTGCACCCGCGCGGGAACTTCGAAGGTTTCGTGCGCTCCGCGTCCGACAACAAATGGTTGGAAGTACACGGCATCGAGCATTGGACGCATTTCTATACGAACTATGGTCTCGACCTACAGAAACGGTTTTTCGCCCGCTTCCTCAAAGGTCATGACAGCGGTTGGGCAAAGCAACCAAAGGTGCAGCTGCAGGTGCGCCACCCGGGCGAAAAATTCGTCGAGCGGCACGAGAACGAATGGCCACTTAAGCGCACACAATGGACCAAGCAGTACCTCCACCCAGCAGATATGGCAATGTCGGCGGCAGCGCCGACGTCGGATAGCTCCGTAACCTATGCCGGCTTCGGCGACGGCGTGACTTTCTTGAGCGAGCCGCTCGAACGTGAATCCGAGATCACCGGACCGATCGCAGCGAAACTGTGGGTGTCGTCGGCAACGGAAGACGCCGACCTGTTCCTAGTGGTGCGGGCGTTCACACCGGACCTCAAGGAGGTCACCTTCCAAGGCGCGCTCGACGCTCACACACCGATCGCGCAAGGCTGGCTGCGCTGTTCGCATCGTAAGCTCGACTGGAAGCTTACGCTGCCGTACCGGCCGTACCACACACACGACGAAGAGCAGAAGCTCAAACCTGGCCAAGTCTACGAGGTCGATGTCGAGGTCTGGCCAACCTGCATCGTGCTACCGAAGGGTTATCGGCTGGCGTTGTCGGTGCGCGGCACTGACTACGTGTTCCCGGGAGAGCCGGGCGAGGGCCTCGAGACGCTTGGCAAAGTGTGGACCGGCTGCGCAGTGTTCACTCATGACGACCCGCGCGACCGGCCGCCGGCCGTGTTCGGCGGGGACGTGACACTGCATGCCGGGCCGGATCGGCAGGCTTATGTTCTTTTGCCGTTCATTCCTAATGAGTGAGCGCGGCAACCAGCCGCGACGAGACTACGAGTTAATAAAGCAAGCGATTTTCGGGAGAAACGTACGATGAGCTATCGTGAAGTGAGCGAGATCCGCGACGGAATGCGGATCGACTGGGACATGCCGATCGCGATGGACGACGGCTTGGTTCTGCGCTGCGATGTATTCCGCCCGATAAAAAAAGGCCACTACCCAGTCATCCTCAGCCACGGGCCTTATGGCAAGTGGCTGCATTTCGAAGACGGCTACAAGACGGCCTGGAAGCGAATGGAGCAAAAGCAGCCGGACGTGATGATCGGCTCGACCAACAAATATCAGAGCTGGGAAGTCTGCGACCCGGAAAAGTGGGTGCCAGACGGTTATGTTGTCGTGCGCGTCGATTCGCGCGGCTGCGGCCGCTCGCCCGGCTATGTCGAGCACTGGTCGCCGCGCGAAACCAAGGATTACTACGATTGCATCGAGTGGGCTGGCGTGCAGCCGTGGTCAAACGGCAAGGTAGGCTTGAGCGGCATTTCCTACTACGCCATCAATCAATGGCAGGTCGCGAGCTTGCAGCCCAAACATTTGGCCGCGATCTGCGTCTGGGAGGGCTTCGCCGACTTTTATCGCGAGCTCAGCCATAACGGCGGCATCTATAACACCTTCGCGCAGAACTGGTACGACATGCAGGTCAAGACCGTTCAGTATGGGCTTGGCACGCAGGGCCATCGCAGCCGCATGAATGGAGACTGGGTATCCGGACCGGAAACGCTCACCGCGGAAGAGATGGGTGCCAACCGTTACGACCTCGGTAAGACCTATTTCGCGCATTCGCTCGACGACGATTTCTACAATTCGATGTTGCCGGATTGGTCGAAGGTCAAAGTGCCACTGTTATCGGCCGCGAATTGGGGCGGCCAGCCGCTGCATCCGCGTGGCAATTTCGAAGGCTTCTTCCGCGCGGCGTCGAAGCAAAAATGGCTCGAAGTGCATGGCATAGAGCATTGGACGCATTACTACACCGACTACGGCGTCAGCCTGCAACGAAGGTTTTTTGGGTGCTTCCTCAAAGGCGAGAAGAGCGGCTGGGACAAGCAGCCGCGCGTGCAGCTCAATATCCGTCATCCGGGCGAGAAATTCGTGATCCGCCATGAGACTGCCTGGCCGCTGCCCAGCACCCGATGGACCAAATATTATCTCGCCGACGCGCATAAGCTCTCCACGACAGCATCTGTCGGCCCGGCGACAGTGATATTCGACGCGTTCGGTGACGGCGTCACGTTTCTCACCGAGCCGATGCGCGAGCCGAACGAGATCACCGGCCCGGTCGCTGCCAAGCTGCACGTCTCGTCCTCAACCGCAGACGCCGATATTTTCCTTGTGTTGCGCGTGTTCGCGCCCGACATGAAGGAGGTCGTATTTCAGGGTGCGCTCGACCCGCATACCGCAATCGGACAGGGCTGGCTGCGCGCCTCGCACCGCAAGCTTGACAAGAAACTGACTTTGCCGTTCCGGCCCTATCACAGTCACGACGAGAAACAGCCGCTCACGCCGGGCGAGGTCTACGAACTCGACATCGAAATCATTCCGACTTGTATCGTGGTGCCAAAAGGCTATCGCGTTGCCTTGAGCGTGCGCGGGCGCGATTATGTCTATCCTGGCGGCTCGGGCGGCCGGCTGTCCAACATGAAGAACGAATTTACCGGAAACGGACCGTTCCTGCACGATGATCCGCGCGACCGTCCGCCCGCAATATATGGTGGCAAGATCACGATCCATCTCGGCGGCAGCCGCGAAAACTTTTTGCTGTTGCCGATCATCCCGCAAAGGCCGGCGGCGAAAAGCGCGGCGGGCAAGCGCGGCAGAGCGGCAGCGAGCAAGAAGGCGGCAAGGTCGAAGCGGCAAAAATGAGCGATCCGGCGTTTTCCTGAATCCCGCGCGGCACCGGTTCGCGCTCGCATTTGCAGCAGCTCGGCAAAAGACAATCGGTGACATCCGGCACGGTGCAAATGCATTTCTGGATCATTCAGAGCCTGAATAGTCTTGCCCTCGGCGGGTTGCTATTTTTGCTGGCGTCCGGCTTCTCGCTGATTTTCGGCTTGATGCGGATCGCAAATCTCGCCCACGGCGCTTTTTTCATGCTGGGCGCCTATTTCGGCGCGACTGCGCTGCGATCGTTTCCCTGGATCAATTTATGGGTGGCGGCAATCGGCAGCGGCGCGTGGTCGCAATTATCGGTGGCGTCCTCGAACGCTTTGTGTTGCGCGAGCTCGGCAACAACCCCCAGGGCCAGGTTCTGGTGACGCTCGGATTGTCGTTCATCTTCCGGACGCCTGCCTAGTGACCTGGGGCGGCGATCCGATCCCAGTGCCGACGCCGCATGCGCTGCAGGCCCCGACAATAATGTTCGGCTATGTCTTTCCGACCTACCGTCTAGTACTGGTCGGCTGCGCGGTCGCGGTTGCCATTACGCTTTATCTGCTTTTAGAGCAGACGCGGCTCGGCGCGATGATCCGCGCTGGTGTCGACGACGCGCAGATGACGCGTGCGGTCGGTATCCGCATTTCACAACTCTTCACGGTGGTTTCTGTCTGGGCGCCGGCATTGCCGGCACGAGCGGCGTGCTCGGTGGCCCAATTTCGGCTTATCCCGGCCTCGACGCCGATATGCTGCCGCTGGCGCTGATTGTTGTCATTCTTGGCGGCGTGGGCAGTCTGGCGGGCGCGTTCCTAGGAAGTTTCCTCATTGGCTTTACCTATACGTTCGGGTCCGCGCTGTTCCCCGATCTCGCCTATGTCATCCTGTTCCTGCCGATGATCATTGTAATCGCCTTCCGTCCGCAAGGATTGTTCGGGAGGCAGACCGCGTGAACAAACTTTGGCTGCTGGTCATCATCGGATGTTTTGCGTTGCTGCCATTCGTGGCCGGCGACTTCTACGTCGACTTGGGCAGCCAGATGATGATCGCCGCGACCTTCGCGCTCAGCCTGAACCTGCTGGCCGGATATGTCGGCTGACTCGCTCGGCCATGCCGCGTTCCTCGGGCTTTCCGCCTATTTCCTGGTTTGGCTGACGACGCGACTGGGCATTGGCCATGCTGCCGCGACACTATTGGCAATCACTGGCACAACCTCTGTGTGCGGCGCTGTTCGGCCTGATTGCACTGCGCGCCTCCGGCCTCGGCTTCCTCATGATCACTCTGGCATTGTCGCAAGTGCTGTGGGGGCTCGCCTACCGCTGGGTCTCGGTAACCAACGGCGACAACGGTATGACCGGGCTCACCCATCCAAACCGTTTGGCATTTCCATCGACAGCGCCGCGTCCTTCTATTGGTTCGCCCTAGTCGTCGCGACCCTCGCTTTTTTTCTGATTACGATATTCGTAACCTCGGCCTTCGGCTCGTCACTGAAAGGCACGC
>CAVRUP010000015.1:0-118390 GCA_963724335.1 uncultured Alphaproteobacteria bacterium
TGTCCGGCGACATGGGGCGGAAGATGTCCCAGCGCGACTGCGCGAGTCCGAGCAGGCCGAGCGCGACATTATGCTCAACCGTATCCTTGGCAAACAGCGTGATGATTTGGTACGTGCGCGAGAGCCCGAGATGAGCCCGCTGATGCGGTTTCAGTTTGCCGATGTCGCGGCCGAATAACTTGATCTGGCCGGATTTCGGAGCAATTTCGCCTGTGATCAAGTTGAACAGGGTCGTCTTGCCGGCGCCATTCGGGCCGAGCAGTAGCCGCCGTTCGCCCGGCCGCACCATCATCGAGACATCTTGCGTCACCGGCAGGCCGACAAACGATTTATTGAGCCGAACGACTTCGAGCGCGTATTGGTTGTCTTGGCTTGTCATTTGCGCGTTCCCCAGTAGCGGCTGGCAAGTCGACGAACGCCCGGCACAATGCCTTCAGGCATGACAATGACAATGAACATGAAGACAAATCCAAGAAGCATGTTCCAGCGGTCAATGTAAGACGAGGCATAATTCTTAAGGAACGTCACCAGAACGGATCCGACAATCGGCCCGACCAAGGTGCCCGAACCGCCCGCGATGACACCCAAAAGGCCTTCCGCGGAGCTGGTGATCGAGAGCGACGAGGGATGAATATATTTGTTGTAATAAACATAAAGGATGCCGGCGATGCCGCCCCAAAATCCGGCGTAAATGAACGTGACCCAGCGGATCAGCCAGACATTGTAACCGAGCGCCGCCATGCGGCGGCTCTGGTCGCGCGTGCCTTTCAGTGACGAGCCGAAGGCCGAGGTTACGAATATCGTAATCAGAAAAAAAGCGAGGGTCGCGACGATGAGGGCGAACCAATAGAAGGACGCGGCGCTGTCGATGGAAATGCCAAACGGTTTCGGACGGGTGAGCCCGGTCATACCGTTGTCGCCGTTGGTTACCGAGACCCAGCGGTAGGCGAGCCCCCACAGCACTTGCGACAATGCCAGAGTGATCATGAGGAAGCCGAGGCCGGAGGCGCGCAGTGCAATCAGGCCGAACAGCGCCGCACACAAGGTCGTGCCAGTGATTGCCAATAGTGTCGCGGCAGCATGGCCAATGCCCAGGCGCGTCGTCGCCAAACCAGGAAATAGGCGGAAAGCCCGAGGAACGCGGCATGGCCGAGCGATGTCAGCCCGCCATATCCGGCCAGCAGGTTCAGGCTGAGCGCGAAGGTCGCGGCGATCATCATCTGGCTGCCCAAGTTGACGTAGAAGTCGCCGGCCACGAATGGCAGCAACGCAAAACATCCGATGATGACCAGCAGCCAAAGTTTGTTCACGCGGTCTGCCTCCCGAACAATCCTTGCGGACGGAAGGCGATTACAATGATCATCGGCAGGAACAGGATGACATAGGCGAGATCGGGGAACAGCGCGGACCCGAACGTATAGGTAAAGCCAATGAGGAAACTTCCTAGGAACGCGCCCGCCAGACTGCCGACGCCGCCAAGAATGACAACAATCAGCGCCAGCGGCAGCATATCGGCGTCGAGGCCGGGATAAGCCGAAAGATCGGTCCACCCAGCACGCCGCCCGCGCCGGCAATGCCGGCGCCCAGACAGAAAACCACCGTGAAGAGTTGTGAAATGCGGATACCGACCGCACGCGTCATCTGCGCGTCGTCGACACCAGCGCGGATCATCGCGCCGAGCCGCGTCTGCTCTAAAAGCAGATAAAGCGTAATGGCAACCGCGACCGCGCAGCCGACCAGTACTAGACGGTAGGTCGGAAAGACATAGCCGAACATTATTGTCGGGGCCTGCAGCGCATGCGGCGTCGGCACTGGGATCGGATCGCCGCCCCAGGTCACTAGGCAGGCGTCCGAGATGATGAACGACAATCCGAGCGTCACCAGAACCTGGCCCTGGGGGTTGTTGCCGAGCTTGCGCAACACAAAGCGTTCGAGGACGCCACCGATAATTGCGACCACGGCGCCGCTGCCGATTGCCGCCACCCATAAATTGATCCAGGGAAACGATCGCAGCGCAGTCGCGCCGAAATAGGCGCCCAGCATGAAAAAAGCGCCGTGGGCGAGATTTGCGATCCGCATCAAGCCGAAAATCAGCGAGAAGCCGGACGCCAGCAAAAATAGCAACCCGCCGAGGGCAAGACTATTCAGGCTCTGAATGATCCAGAAATGCATTTGCACCGTGCCGGATGTCACCGATTGTCTTTTGCCGAGCTGCTGCAAATGCGAGCGCGAACCGGTGCCGCGCGGGATTCAGGAAAACGCCGGATCGCTCATTTTTGCCGCTTCGACCTTGCCGCCTTCTTGCTCGCTGCCGCTCTGCCGCGCTTGCCCGCCGCGCTTTTCGCCGCCGGCCTTTGCGGGATGATCGGCAACAGCAAAAAGTTTTCGCGGCTGCCGCCGAGATGGATCGTGGTCTTGCCACCATATATTGCGGGCGGACGGTCGCGCGGATCATCGTGCAGGAACGGTCCGTTTCCGGTAAATTCGTTCTTCATGTTGGACAGCCGGCCGCCCGAGCCGCCAGGATAGACATAATCGCGCCCGCGCACGCTCAAGGCAACGCGATAGCCTTTTGGCACCACGATACAAGTCGGAATGATTTCGATGTCGAGTTCGTAGACCTCGCCCGGCGTGAGCGGCTGTTTCTCGTCGTGACTGTGATAGGGCCGGAACGGCAAAGTCAGTTTCTTGTCAAGCTTGCGGTGCGAGGCGCGCAGCCAGCCCTGTCCGATTGCGGTATGCGGGTCGAGCGCACCCTGAAATACGACCTCCTTCATGTCGGGCGCGAACACGCGCAACACAAGGAAAATATCGGCGTCTGCGGTTAAGGACGAGACGTGCAGCTTGGCAGCGACCGGGCCGGTGATCTCGTTCGGCTCGCGCATCGGCTCGGTGAGAAACGTGACGCCGTCACCGAACGCGTCAAATATTACTGTCGCCGGGCCGACAGATGCTGTCGTGGAGAGCTTATGCGCGTCGGCGAGATAATATTTGGTCCATCGGGTGCTGGGCAGCGGCCAGGCAGTCTCATGGCGGATCACGAATTTCTCGCCCGGATGACGGATATTGAGCTGCACACGCGGCTGCTTGTCCCAGCCGTTCTTCTCGCCTTTGAGGAAGCACCCAAAAAACCTTCGTTGCAGGCTGACGCCGTAGTCGGTGTAGTAATGCGTCCAATGCTCTATGCCATGCACTTCGAGCCATTTTTGCTTCGACGCCGCGCGGAAGAAGCCTTCGAAATTGCCACGCGGATGCAGCGGCTGGCCGCCCCAATTCGCGGCCGATAACAGTGGCACTTTGACCTTCGACCAATCCGGCAACATCGAATTGTAGAAATCGTCGTCGAGCGAATGCGCGAAATAGGTCTTACCGAGGTCGTAACGGTTGGCACCCATCTCTTCCGCGGTGAGCGTTTCCGGTCCGGATACCCAGTCTCCATTCATGCGGCTGCGATGGCCCTGCGTGCCAAGCCCATACTGAACGGTTTTGACCTGCATGTCGTACCAGTTCTGCGCGAAGGTGTTATAGATGCCGCCGTTATGGCTGAGCTCGCGATAAAAGTCGGCGAAGCCCTCCCAGACGCAGATCGCGGCCAAATGTTTGGGCTGCAAGCTCGCGACCTGCCATTGATTGATGGCGTAGTAGGAAATGCCGCTCAAGCCTACCTTGCCGTTTGACCACGGCTGCACGCCAGCCCACTCGATGCAATCGTAGTAATCCTTGGTTTCGCGCGGCGACCAGTGCTCGACATAGCCGGGCGAGCGGCCGCAGCCGCGCAAATCGACGCGCACGACAACATAACCGTCTGGCACCCACTTTTCCGGGTCGCAGACTTCCCAGCTCTGATATTTGTTGGTCGAGCCGATCATCACGTCCGGCTGCTTTTGCTCCATTCGCTTCCAGGCCGTCTTGTAGCCGTCTTCGAAATGCAGCCACTTGCCATAAGGCCCGTGGCTGAGGATGACTGGGTAGTGGCCTTTTTTTATCGGGCGGAATACATCGCAGCGCAGAACCAAGCCGTCGTCCATCGTGATCGGCATGTCCCAGTCGATCCGCATTCCCTCGCGGATCTCGCTCACTTCACGATAGCTCATCGTACGTTTCTCCCGAAAATCGCTTGCTTTATTAACTCGTAGTCTCGTCGCGGCTGGCCGCCGCGCTCACTCATTAGGAATGAACGGCAAAAGAACATAAGCCTGCCGATCCGGCCCGGCATGCAGTGTCACGTCTCCGCCGAACACGGCCGGCGGCCGGTCGCGCGGGTCGTCATGAGTGAACACTGCGCAGCCGGTCCACACTTTGCCAAGCGTCTCGAGGCCCTCGCCCGGCTCTCCCGGGAACACGTAGTCAGTGCCGCGCACCGACAACGCCAGCCGATAACCCTTCGGTAGCACGATGCAGGTTGGCCAGACCTCGACATCGACCTCGTAGACTTGGCCAGGTTTGAGCTTCTGCTCTTCGTCGTGTGTGTGGTACGGCCGGTACGGCAGCGTAAGCTTCCAGTCGAGCTTACGATGCGAACAGCGCAGCCAGCCTTGCGCGATCGGTGTGTGAGCGTCGAGCGCGCCTTGGAAGGTGACCTCCTTGAGGTCCGGTGTGAACGCCCGCACCACTAGGAACAGGTCGGCGTCTTCCGTTGCCGACGACACCCACAGTTTCGCTGCGATCGGTCCGGTGATCTCGGATTCACGTTCGAGCGGCTCGCTCAAGAAAGTCACGCCGTCGCCGAGGCCGGCATAGGTTACGGAGCTATCCGACGTCGGCGCTGCCGCCGACATTGCCATATCTGCTGGGTGGAGGTACTGCTTGGTCCATTGTGTGCGCTTAAGTGGCCATTCGTTCTCGTGCCGCTCGACGAATTTTTCGCCCGGGTGGCGCACCTGCAGCTGCACCTTTGGTTGCTTTGCCCAACCGCTGTCATCACCTTTGAGGAAGCGGGCGAAAAACCGTTTCTGTAGGTCGAGACCATAGTTCGTATAGAAATGCGTCCAATGCTCGATGCCGTGTACTTCCAACCATTTGTTGTCGGACGCGGAGCGCACGAAACCTTCGAAGTTCCCGCGCGGGTGCAAGCCTTGCCCGCCCCAATTGGCCGTCGAGAGCAGGGGCACTTTCACCTTGTTCCAGTCCGGCATACGCGATTGCCAGAATTCGTCGGTGTCTAGCTTACGGGAGCTGCAGTCTTCGTAGAAGTCGCGGCGATTTTGGCCGAGCTGCTCTTCGGATAAAGTTTCAGGCCCCGATACCCAATCGCCGTTCATGCGGCTCTTGAAGCCGCGGGTGCCACGCCCATTCTGTAAAGTGTAGACCTGCGCCCGCGACCAGTCCTGCACGAAACCGCGGCAGAAGATCCCGCCGTGGTGTGCCATGTCGCGATAAAAATCGGCGGCGCCTTCCCACGCACAAATGGCGGCGAGGTGCTTAGGCTGCAGCGCGGCTGCCTGCCACTGGTTCTCAGCGTAGTAAGAGATGCCGTTGAGGCCAACCTTGCCGTTCGACCAGGGCTGCACGCCCGCCCAGTCGATGCATTGCGCCAGATCCTGCGCCTCCCGCAACGACCAGATATCAATGACACCAGGCGAGCGGCCGGCACCGCGGCTATCGACACGAATGCAGATATAGCCATCGAGCACCCATTTCTCTGGATCGACCACTTCCCAGTTTTGATATTTGTTCGTTGAACCGGTCGGCACATCCGGCTGGTCAGCGCACATACGGCGCCACTGATCGGTATAAAGATCTTCGAAATGCAGCCATTTGCCGTAAGGCCCATAATTCATGATCACCGGATATCTATCGTCAGCGATCGGCCGATAGATGTCGCATCGTAGGACGATGCCATCGTCCATCGTAATCGGCATATCCCAGTCAATCCGCATGCCATCGCGGATTTCACTTATTTCGCGATATTCCATAGGCCCCTCGAAGTACCGTTGCCTTCAACTCATTACGTATTGCGTGCTATAGGCGATGAAAATTCAGCTCATAGTTTTCTGAACGAGGATTACAAGCAGACGAAATGCGGTACCGGATCAAAACGCGATGTCACCGACATTAATTGATCTATGTCAAATGCGCCTTGCAGGGCCCAAGACGTGTCGCTTTCGCTAGCCTTCCAGTACTAACGGTGATCTTCTGCCCGAAGCTCGGCGGAGCGCGGTAATGGCGGTTATCCTGGGATGAGCCTGGGAGGCCGACTAGGCTGATCCCGGAATAGCTTCCGCAATCAGCTCGGGCAGGATTGCCCATTTCCGGTCGAGCACGACGAATAGAAGCAAGGCAGTCACGAGATCAACGCCCCATTGAGCCGGCGGCGCAAAGGCCAGCCAAAAGGACAAGGCATCGGAGATCGCAGCAACGGCGAACGTTACTGCCAAATGCTTCTTGTCGGCGGTCATGGCGAGATGTGAAATTCGTGCGGGAGGCGACGGCTGTGCCGTTGCTAGCCTTTTATCAGCCGCAGGATGGCCAGGAGGATGCAGGCGCCTACGACCGCGCTAACGACAGCCGTTAGGCACCATATGGCAGGAACTGCTGGTTTCCAGCCGGCTGCTTGAATACGAGATCTGGAACCGGATACACGCTCACGGGCTCGCGCACTCGCATGGTGACGAAGTGCGAGCACTGATTGGCCGGGTGGCGCTGATTGAACTGGCGCCTCCGGTCCTCACGCGCGCTCTCGAGCCTTTCCCGATAGCTCCTCATGATCGCGCATTCTCGACGCGTTCCGCGAACATCTCGAAGACCAAGGCGGCAGTCTCGGCCTCACCGACCCGGTATCCGGCGAGGTAGTAGTCAAGCTTGCGGCCACCAAGCCGGTGGCAAAGAAAGCGCGCGCCAAGAAAACGACCAAACGCAAAAAGTGCCACTAGCGCGCGGCGAGATCGCTGCCACCCGCGATGCCGAGGTGGGTCATTGACGGCCTAACTGGTCAAGACCGCCGCCCTTGTTTGTTCATCTTTGCTCCGATTCCATTGAGGTCATTTCTTCGACGTTTGCCCGATTTCGTAACCGGCCATAATTTCGAGCGCCCTCACCATGCCGGAGTGATCCCATTTCGACCCGCCGTGCGCGGCGCAGCCGTTGAACAGGCTCTTGCGCGGTCGCGGTGTTCGGGAGCGACAGGCCGATCTTGCGGGCGGTCGACAGTGCGAGGTTGAGGTCCTTCTGATGTAATTCGACGCGAAAGCCCGGATCGAAGGTGCGCTTCACCACGCTCGCCGTGCACCTCGAGGATGCGCGACGAAGCGAACCCGCCCATCAGCGCCTGCCGCACTTTGGCAGGATCGGCACCGGCCTTGGCAGCGAACAGCAGCGCCTCAGCGACGGCTTCGATCGTCAGTGCGACGATGATCTGGTTAGCAACCTTGGTCGTCTGCCCGTCGCCGTTGCCGCCGACCAGCGTGATGTTCTTGCCCATGAGCTCGAACAGCGGCTTAATGCGGTCGAACGCCGCCTGCGGGCCGCCGACCATGATCGTGAGCGACGCCGCCTTGGCGCCGACCTCGCCGCCGGACACTGGGGCATCGAGATAGTCGCAGCCGAGCGCGTTGATCTTGGCCGCAAACTCCTTGGTCTCGATCGGCGAGATCGAGCTCATGTCGACAACGGTCTTGCTCTTGGAAAGCCCGCTTGCGACGCCGTCCGGCGCCAAACAGAACATTACCGACGTCGGGCGTATCCGGAACCATGATGATGACGATGTCAACGTTGCGCGCAACCTCCGCGCCCGAAGCGCAGACAACGCCGCCGGCCGCAACGAGGTCCGGCGAGGCCTTGCCGACATCGCGCAGATAGAGCTTGTGGCCCGCTTTGAGCAGATGAGTGGCCATGGGGGTTCCCATGATCCCGAGTCCAATGAATCCGACTTGCATGGCAGACAACCTCGATTGAGTGGTGTCGATAAATTCCAAAGGTCGCGGGTGGCTCCCTGACCTATTTGCTCGTCTTGAAGCGATTTACCGGAAGTTCCACTTTCGTCTCCTGAATTTGGCTGGCCGATTATGCGGCAGCGCTTCGTCAGCGTACCAGGCATGGCAGCTTGTTGTCGAACTTCCAGCCAGGAATCAGGAACTGCATCGCGGTCGCGTCGTCGCGCGCGCCGAGGTCGTGCTTCTTGTAGAGCTCGTGCGCAGCCTCGATCTGCTCCATATCGATCTCGATGCCGAGGCCTGGCGCAGCTCGGAACTCGATCATGCCGCCGTTGATCATCGGAGCGGCTCCCTTGTCAGCCGCTGGCCGTCCTGCCAGATCCAGTGCGTGTCGATGGCGGTGATATTGCCGGGCGCGGCGGCGGCAACATGGGTGAACATGGCCAGCGAAATATCGAAGTGATTGTTGGAATGCGAGCCCCAGGTGAGACCGCAGTCGTGGCACATCTGGGCGACGCGCACCGAGCCCTGCATGGTCCAGAAATGCGGATCGGCCAGCGGGATGTCGACCGAGTGCAGCTGGATCGCGTGGCCCATCTGCCGCCAGTCGGTGGCGATCATGTTGGTCGCGGTCGGAAGGCCGGTGGCGCGGCGGAATTCGGCCATGATCTCGCGTCCCGAAAAGCCTGCCTCGGCGCCGCACGGATCTTCGGCATAGGCGAGGACATCGCTCGCGGCCCTTGCAGAGGCTGATCGGCTTCGTCGAGCGACCAGGCGCCGTTGGGATCGAGCGTGATGCGGGCGTTGGGGAAGCGCTTCGCCAGCGCCGTCACGGCCTTCCATCTCCTGCTTCGCCCGCAAGCACGCCGCCCTTGAGCTTGAAGTCGTTGAAGCCGTAGCGGGCGTGCGCGGCTTCGGCCAGCCGCACGACCGCCTCGGTCGTGAGCGCCTCTTCGTCGACGCAGCCGGAGCCAGTCGTCTTCGCGCTCTGCTCGTCGCGATAGGGCAGGTTGGTCTTGCGGCGGTCGCCGACATAGAACAGATAGCCCAGCATCTCGCACGCTCATCGCGCTGCTGGCCCTCGCCCAGCAGGGCCGCGACCGGCACGCCCAAGGATGCTGGCCCAGCAAGATCGAGCAGGGCCGCTTCGATGCGCGGTGACGGCGTGAATGGTCGTGCGCAGATCGAAGGTCTGCAGCCCGCGGCCGCCGGCGTCGCGGTCGGCGAACTGCGCGCGCACGTTCACTCAGGATCGTTGTTGCAGACGCCGATGGCCTGCGCCGATCGACCAGATCGGCGGCGCGTCTTCGAGCGTCTGCCGGATCTTTTCGCCGCCGGGCACCTCGCCGACGCCGGTATTGCCGGCACTGTCGTCGAGGATCACGATGTTGCGGGTGAAAAAGGGCCATGCGCGCCGCTCAGGTTCAGCAGCATGCTGTCGTGGCCGGCAACCGGTACAACCCTCATCTCTGTGACGACGGGCGCACCTCGCTCAAACGTTCCAATTTGCTGGACCATGGGTATCCCTCCAAGCGGTCATCGGTCCCGGAATTGTTTCCGAGACGCAGTGCAAACGGGGGCGTTTTGCTTATGGGAAGTCGACTAAGCCCCCGAGCGATACTTGTCCAAGTCAAAGCGTGACTTGATCGATACAAGAAATGTAACGATCAAATTCGCTTTGCTGTGCGGCCAGGAAGCCGAGTCAGGTGACGGGTCCCGGACTAAACAGCGTAAGATCGTTGAAGATGATCCGTACAGCTCAACAGGGGCGGCACCCATGACTAACGCACAAGAAAAGCGCGTCAAACGCATCGCTGAGGACAAGGGCTTTCGTCTGGACAAGGCAGGGCATGGAAGGGGTCACGGCCGTTTCTACATCATGAACCTGGCCGAGGGCGGCAGGATGCGTTCCGGCGTTCCTGACCACGAGTATTCTTTTTCGTTGGAGGAAGCCGAAGCGTTTCTTGATTCATACGTGAAATGATCTGGAATCTCGTCGCACCACTGAAGTAACGGATTCTCGATTAAAACGACGATGATTGCCGGGCGACGCGGGTGCTTTTGGATGGGATTCGAGGGCTAGCCTAGACCGCGTGGCTACTTAATAAGAAAGAGCAATTTTCAGCTAAGTCACGAGATTGGGTGAAGACGATCAGCCTTGAGCTTTAATTAACTGTCCATATTCTCGTCGTCTTCACCTGCGACGGCCTGTTTCGACAAATGTACACGACGTGGTGAGAACGGAACAAAGTTACCTGCCTGCGCCGAAGAGGGGACGCCATGACAAAACCTATCTCTGACAAGGCGGAGATTGCCCTTGAATACCCGGACAAACTTTATGTTGGGACGTTCGAGCGCTCATCGCGTTTCGAGGCACATCTCGATCCGACCGGGATTGCGTTGATCCTCGAAAAGCCGGGCGCTGAAGACGTCCGCAAATCAATTCACATGCACATTAATTTCGGTCTGTTCGCTGACATTCTGCGTGAGTTGGCTTCGACGGTTGGGCACATTCCGAAGGAAGACATCTTGCATCACGACCAACTTACGCAAGCGGTCGCTGAGTTGCACAAGGCGCTAGTCGGTAGTCCAGCGAAAAAATCACTGTGAAGATCGACGCAATGCCGCCGGTCGCGAGCGATACAATCGATCTTGGAGATGAAAGATGGATTGGAAAATCGGACCGGTTCAAAGCATCCAAGTTGACAATTCAACTGAAATAGTAAGTGGCTTTAGCATTATGAACAAAGTAGATATGCCGCTGCTGTGGTTTGGCTACACAAGCAATGCTGATGCGGCTGCTGCTCGGGAACTAATCATTACGGCGCTTGAAAGTGCCAAATTCGTTGGCCAAGGTCGCCAGCTCTGATCGCGCCGTCGCGGGGAATGGGGAGAGGATACCCCAAAGTGGAGAAGGTGGGCTTGCCGCCGAATACCGGAAATTTCCGGAATTATGGCGCAGACGCCGCAAGCATTTCTACGGGGTAGCACTTAAATTTAGCGAATGAAAAATGCTGCTCAAATCCTAGGTCGTGCCGTCTTTTTTCTCTTTCCCGTTCCTTTCGCGATTGGGATCGGGAACCAGCATCTTGGAAGTTGGCCGGGGTATGTGGCCTACGCAGCAGCTGCCGTCCTGACAGGAGCGGCCATTATAGTCGGATGGGCAGCGCGAGATCGTTAACGGAGACTAGCGGTGACCGTTACGCTCAAAGACCGCGTTATAGTTGCCTGCGATTGCTGCAAGGAGGAATTCCCCGCCGGTGTCTGCATCCCTGAAGTGTGGCGGCTGGCATTGGACCAGGGCTGGGTCAAAACTGCGGCGGGCAATGAATATTGTAAGGCCTGTGCAATTGGCACGCGTCAGAAGTAATTTAGGGCAGGGGGCACTTCGCCATGATCGAAGGAACTAGTGCTTCTGTTTGAACCGCCGTCGGGTGCACGGTCGCAGGTTAGCCAATCGCAAAAATATCCAAGGAAATTCAATGGATGGTTCAACGCAGGTTAGCCAGCCTAAGCAATTGATATCGTTTGAGAGCCGTCTAAGGAAGGGTTTAGGATAGCGGCGTGGCGCCCTCTGGTGTCAAATCCATCGTTCGGCCTTGACCCCTCGACAAGGACCGTCATTGGTGGGTAGGCGTCCCTCTCTCAAGGCATCTGCATGAAGACCATACTGATACCGACCGAGGATCACGACGCCATGCCGGCGGTTCTCGAAGCCGCCCGGCTGGTAGCCCACGAATTCGGCAGCTACATGGAAGGCTTCGCGGTTCGCCCTTCGCCCGGCACCTATGTGACGGTTGAGCCGGTCAGCAGTCTGGCGATCGCGGGCGCCTTCGAAGGCGACACCGCCAATCAGGCGCGTGCCCAGTTCGAGTCTTTCATGCAGAGCCACGGGGTGCCGCAGGCTGACCGCGAGCCGGCCGTCTTTTCCTACGGCTGGCCGCGGGCGGAACCGGCGCAGGATAGCTTCATCGGCAGCCGCGGCCGCGTCTTCGACCTGATCGTCCTCGGCCGGCCCGGGCCCGAGCCGCAAAATCCCCGGACGCCTCCGCTGGAAGTCGCGCTGTTCGACAGCGGCCGGCCGGTCCTGGTCGTCCCGCAATCCGCGCCGCGGACGCTGGCACGCAACGTCCTGGTCGCCTGGAACCGCAGCACGCAGCAGGCACGCACCAACGCCTTTGCGCTACCGCTGCTGCGGCTCGCCGAGCAGGTGACGGTGTTGACGGTGGAAGGCGGCACGGTGTCCGGGCCTTCGGGCGAGGAGGCCGCGCGCCACCTGCAACGCAACGGGATCCAAGCAACCGCGCTGACGGTCAAGCGCGGGGCGCGCACCCCCGGCGAGATCATTCTCGACCACGCGGCGTCGCTCGGCTGCGATCTGCTGATCAAGACCGCTTACACCCAGAGCCGTTTGCGCCAGATGATCTTCGGCGGCGCGACGCGTCACATTCTCGCCAACGCGGCCTTGCCGGTCTTGATGGCACACTGATAAGCCAGGCCGTCGCACGAGAGCAGGATAGTAGTCATTTGTCGAACGGGCCCGACCAAAGCAAAAGCCCCGTTGGGCCCGCGGCAGCGAAATATCCGGCGTTCCTGACCGTATTCCCCTCGATCATGCTGCCGATGTTTCTGGCGGTGGTGGATCAGACCATCGTCGCCACCGCGCTACCGGCGATCGCAGCCTCCACCGGCCAGTTTGAGCGCGCGTCATGGATCGTGGTTGCCTACCTGATCGCCTCGACCATTGCGGCGCCGATCTATGGCCGGCTGGGCGACGCCTTCGGCCGCCGCCAGCTGATGTTTGCAGCACTTGCCGTGTTCATCGTCGCGTCGCTGCTATGCGCGGCCGCGCCCACGATCGAGCTGCTGACGCTGGCCCGCCTGCTGCAGGGGCTGGGCGGCGGCGGGCTGATGACGCTGTCGCAGGCGCTGATCGGCGAGGCGATCCCGCCGCGCGAACGGGCGCGTTACCAAGGCTACCTTGCCGCGGTCGCGGTCTGCGCCAACACATTCGGGCCGGTCGCCGGCGGCTATCTGACCGAGCAATTCGGCTGGCAGGCGATCTTCCTGGTCAACCTGCCGATCGGGCTGGGCGCGGTCGCGCTGACCTGGCGGCTACCCAGCCCAACGGTGGAGCGGCTGGCCTGGCGCGCGGACCCCGGCGGCCTCATCCTGTTCACGGTGTTTGTTGCAACGACACTGCTTTCGCTGGAGCAGGTGCAGCGCGTCGATCTCAGCGTCATCCCGCTGGGCGGCGGCCTGCTTGCCGCCGGCCTCGTCGCCTTGCTGCTGCTGATTCGGCATGAGAGCCGCACGCCGTCGCCGCTCATACCGCTTGGGCTGTTGCGCCAGCCGGCAATCTGGCACAGCGATGCCTTGGCCGCCTGCCACGGCGCCGCCCTGGTGTCGCAGATCACGTTCCTTCCGATCTATCTGCAAGTGGTGCGCGGGACTTCGCCATCGGAAACCGGCTTCTTGCTGGTCCCGCTCACCATCGGCATCGGAATCGGCTCGCTGGTGACCGGCCGGCTGGTCAACAAAACCGGATTGACCACGATTTACCCGGTGGTCGGGCTTGCGCTGGCGACCGCGAATTTGGTGGCGCTCGCCTTTTGGGCGCCCATGCTCGGAGCCTTTGCCTTGGGTGGCCTGCTGCTATGCAATGGGTTGTTTATGGGAACGGTGATGGGGGTCGTGCAGGTCAGCGTGCAAAGCGCCGCCGGCCCGGTGCGCCTCGGCGAAGCCGCCGCCTCGGTGCAGTTTTCGCGTTCGATCGGCGCCGCCTTCGGGACCGCGCTGGTGGCGACCGTATTGTTCGCCTATCTCGCCTTCAGGAATCCGGAAGCAGCCCGCATCTTCGCGACCATGGTCAAACACGCGCATGTTGGGCCCGTGCTGCCGCCCGATCAGCGGGCCGCGATTCAAGCCGATATCCAGGAAGCGTTTCGCGCCGCTTTTCTGACCATGGCGGCGTTCACGACCGGCGGCTTTTTCCTCGCGCTCACCAATCCGCTGCGGCGGATTTGAGCGCGGCCATGGCTCAGTTTCGGGGACGCGCTGGATATCCAAAAGGCGGCCGCCAATTGCAGTCAAAGGCTATGTAATCGCCGTATTGCCGTTGAATGGTGGTGATCTGCGCGAACTTGTTGTAGCGCGCGCAATGCTCCGCCGCCCATCCCGGCGCATTGAGTTCATGCTCGTGCGACCACGAGATGATGCCGCCCGTGTCGTTGCCGATAATCTTGTCCCAGCCCGGCTCGGCGGCGGAGGCCGTCAGGCTCCAGCCAATCGCCAGCACGAGCGTTACCGTTCTAATACCATTCGTCATGGGTCTCTCCCTGCGCCAAGCGATCTTACACCGGAAGCCTAAGCGCGCAATGCGCCATCAGGTCTTCAGCAACGTCGCCATGATACGCTCGCGCGTCAGCGGCAGATCACGGATGCGGGCGCCGAGTGCGTGCGACACGGCGTTGCCGATCGCCGCGGCGGTGGGGCCGGCGGTCGCTTCGCCGACGCCGAGCGGCACCTCGTCCTTGCTGTTGATCAGTTCGACGTCAATCTCCGGCACTTCGCTGAATTTCAGCACCGGGTAGGTCTCCCAGTCGAACGAGCTGACGCCCAAGTTCTTCTCGTTGACGTCGAAGCGGACCTGTTCCTTGAGCACCCAGCTTGCCGCCTGGATGATGCCGCCCTCGAGCTGGTTGATCGCCCCGTCCGGGTTGACCACGAGGCCGGCGTCGGTCGCGCACCACACATGGCCTAAGCGGATTTCCTCGTCGACGTCGAGTTCAACTACCACGGCGGAGTAGGCGGCGCGGTTCTTGTAGCGCGCAAAGGCGATGCCGCGGCCGTGGCCGGTACCGCCTGGCGCTTTGGCATTCCAGCGCGCCATGGCAGCGACCTTCTCGATCACCGCGCGCGCGCGGTTATCGGCGGTTATCGACAGCCGATAGGCGACCGGGTCCTGGCCCGCGCGCTCGGCCAGTTCGTCGATGCAGCATTCCATCGCGAATATGTTGGGCATGGCGCCGAGACTGCGCAAAGCCGAGGTGCGCACCGGCGTCTCGGTCACCAGATGATGCACGATGCGCTTGGCGGCGATGTCGTAGAGCGGCTCGCCGTTGCGGGTGCCACCACCGCCATTGGCTTCCGGCACGTCGTTGGGCGGCGGCTCGGGCATCGGCTCGGGCAGGGCGACCGCGCCAAGCAGAACGCCGCCGGCGCCCGGACGCTTATTATGGGTGCCGCTCCAGATTTCCTGCGTCCAGTCGACGGGCCTGCCGGCGTCGTCGAGCAGCGCGTGCACCTTGACCACCATGGCCGGGGTTTTCGGCTCGTAGACGAACTCTTCCTCGCGCCGCCAGCGCACGCGGACCGGCTTGCCCGGCATCTGCAGGGCGATGATGGCGGCGTCAGCGGCGGCATCGTCGGCGCCGTTGTGGCCGTAGCAGCCCGAGCCTTGCACGTGGTGCACGGTGATGGCAGAGGCGTCGAGGCGGAGCGATTTCGCCAGCGCGGCGCGCAATGGGTAGACGCCCTGGCAATGGGTCCACACCGTCAGCCGGCCGTCGCGATATTCCGCCAGTCCGCAGGAGGGCGAGATCGAGGCATGCGCGAGATAGCCGCGACTATAGGTGGCCTCGAAGCGCTGGCGGCCCCGCGGCTCGCCCGGCTCCGGCGCCCCGAATACCCGGTCGATCCACGGCCGCTGCAGCAGCCAGGAGGGCTCCGCCTGCAGCGCGGTCGGCGCCTCGACGTTCTGCCAGGTCACGGCATTGACCGCGGCGGTGGCGGCGAGATCAACCGCGGTTTCGTCATCGCCGACAATGGCGAGGAAATTGCCGGTGCGGACGAGTTCGACCGGTCGCTTGGCGGCGCGCTTGATCGCCCGCTCATCGAGCGTATCGATGGTGGCGCCGCGGTTGGGCTGGCGCACCACGCGGGCATGCACCATGCCGGGAAGCCGCATGTCGTGGATGAACGCGGCCTTGCCGAAAATCTTGTCCGGTAGGTCAAGGCGCTGGCTGCTCTGGCCGATGTGCTTCATGTCCGCGACGGATTTGCGCGTACCGCTGCCGGTCGCCTTGACCGCCAGGTTCACCGCGCCGGCGAGCGTCCAGTAATCCTGGCCGGTGGCCGCGTTGTTGCGCAGGATGCTGCCGTCGCGAACGCTGAGCTCGCTCGCCTTGCAGCCGATGATTTTGGCCGCCTGATCGAGAAACAGCGCACGCACGTCGGCGCAAGCCTGCCGCATGGCGACGCTGCCGAATTGAATCGACTGGCTGCCGGCGGTGTAGCCTTCGTTCGGTGTCAACGCGGTATCGCCGGAGCGCATCGTGATGCGCGCCATCGCCACGTCGAGTTCGTCGGCGGCGATCTGCGCCATGGCGGTGAGCACGCCCTGGCCGAGTTCGACCCGGCCGGTATTGATAATGACCTTGCTGCGCGAGGGGAACGAAACCCAGCGATCGAGTTGCGGATTGTCGTTGAGCGGTCCGGGCAGCGGCGCATTCATGGCATGGTCCCCGCGCGCATCTGTGCCGCCGCCTTGGCCACCGCGCGCATGATGCGGTTATGCGTGCCGCAACGGCAGATATTGTCGTCGAGCGCGGCGGCAATTTGCGCGCGCGTCGGCGACGGATTTTTGTCGAGCAGTGCCTTGGCCGTGATCAAGATGCCGGAAAGACAGTAGCCGCATTGGCCGGCCTGCTCGTCGATGAAGGCCTGCTGCAGCGGATGCGGGCGCTCGGGGCTGCCCAGCCCCTCGATGGTGACGATGTTCTTGCCGGCAACGCTCCACATCGGCTTGGCACAGCATTTCTCCGGCTTGCCGTCGATCAGCACCATGCAGCAGCCGCATTGCTCGAGCCCGCAGCCGAAGCGGGTGCCCATCAAGCCGAGCTCATTGCGCAAGACGTTGAGTAGCGGCGTTTCTTCGTTGTCGAGCGACACGCTGACTGGCTTGCCGTTGACGGTGAAATCGAATTTCTGAGTCATTTGCGGCCCATATCCGTGCAGGCGCGGGGATCAGAATCCGAACTGCTCGCGCAAAATACGTTCGTCGAGACTGTGGCCCGGATCGAACAACAAATCGAGCGACACGGCGTGGTCCATCTCGACGTCGACCCTGCGCACCGAACGCACCTCGTCGCTGTCGGCGACTGCGGCCACTGGCCGCTTGTCGGCGTCCATGACCTCGATGGTGACCTTGGCCTTGTCGGGGAGCAGTGCACCGCGCCAGCGCCGCGGCCGGAACGGGCTGATCGCGGTGAGCGCGAGCAGCGGCGCGTTGATCGGGATGATCGGTCCCTGCACCGACAGGTTATAGGCGGTGGAGCCGGCCGGCGTCGACACCAACACGCCGTCGGCGATCAGCTCGGCCAGCCGCACCTGCCCGTCGATCAGAATGCGCAGCAGCGCGGTCTGCGCGCTCTGGCGGAATAGCGACACCTCGTTGATGGCGCGATGCTCGTGCAGGCGCCCGGCGGAATCGCGCGCGCGCATCACCAGCGGATGGATGACGGTAATCTGCGCGGCGGCAAGCCGTGCGGGCAGGTGGTCGATGGCGAATTCGTTCATCAGGAAGCCGATGGTGCCGCGGTGCATACCGTAGATCGGCTTGCCGGAATCCATGAACTTGTGCAGGGTTTGCAGCATCAAGCCGTCGCCGCCGAGCGCTACGATCACGTCGGCGTCCTTCGGCTCGGCATTGCCGTAGCGCGCTTGCAGCCGCTCATAGGCCTCGCGCGCCTCCGGCGTGGTGCCGGCGACGAAGGCGATATGTTTGAAACGCTGGGGCGGGCGGCTCATTGCCTTAACTCTTGGGGCGACATTCAGGGTCTTGCGATGGAACGTGCGGTGCTCGTCTATACGACTTGGCCCTCGATTGTCGAGGCGGAGGCGGCCGGGCGCAAAATCGTCGAGCGGCGGCTGGCGGCTTGCGTCAATATCCTGCCGGGGATGATCTCGCACCACTGGTGGGAGGGCAAAATCGAACGGGTCGAGGAAGTGGTGATGCTGATCAAGACCCGCGCTTCGCTGGCCGAGCCGGTCGGCGCGGCGGTAAAGGAATTGCACAGCTATACGACGCCGGCGGTGATGGTCTTGGCGGTCGAAAGCCTCGACCCGGCCTACCACCAGTGGCTGGTGGAGGAGACGGGCGCCTAGCCCCTCATGGCCGGGCAAAAGGCGCGAAGCGCCGTCATCCCCGGCTGAAGATCCGGCCATCCCGATTCAATTGGCACGGCTCTTACGAGTCGAAACGAGATCGCCGGGACAAACCCGGCGATGACGCATTCGTTTATGTCGCGGTGGCAGCCTCAGTAACTCGCCTTGCCGTCGATCACGGCCTTGAGCTCGCGGTATTCCTCGCAAGTCGTATTGCCGCAGATCAGCTTCACCTTCTGCAGGTCGTCTTCGGCTTTGAGCCGGTTGCCCTGTTCCATCTGCCACATGCCGTAATAGGACCAGGTGCGTACATGGTTGGGATCGGAGGCGAGCGCCTTCTCGTACCAGACCTTGGACTGCTCGTAGTTGCCCATGCGCCGGTACGAGTAGCCGATATAATTGGCGACGTCCGGGTGATCGTCACGGCCGAGCGCGTGCATGGCGGCGATACCGGCCTGGTAATTGCCGGCCAGGATCAACTGGCGGGCGGCGCGGTAGTCGCGCAGGAATTTGGCGTCCGCCTGCTGCTGTTGCCGCTGTTCGATGGCGCTACCGTCATTTTTCTTTTTCTTTTTGCTGCCGTCGTCGGTCGGCGGATTGTCGGTGCCCATGGCGTAGACCGTCACCGGTTTGATGCTCACGGCGGCCACCAGCAGGCCGGCGGCGGCGAAGATGCCGATGGTGCGAAGCGCTTGGGTCGGGGTCATAGAAAACCTCTCCTTTCAAGGGGCTCGGATTTCAGGATACGACGAGTCTTTCCAATGTGAAAAAACACTTCGTGATGGTGGCCTAGTCCCGTTCCACACGAACCTGTTACCTCGCCGCGATTGGGACGATGGGTCCGATACCGCTTGACTCGTCAGCGGGTTGGGGGGAACATTTTAACGTGCTGGTTCCCCGGACACTCCGGGGACGAAAGAGGGAACACGGGAATTTGCCGGTTCGTCCTTGGCGAATTTGCAGGCGTCCGTGGCTGCCCCCGCAACTGTAAGCGGCGAGCCCGCGTCCGTATGGCCACTGGGAAACCGGGAAGGCCGGATGCAACTGGGCAACGACCCGCGAGCCAGGAGACCTGCCAGCGCAGTCACCCAACCGGTGGACGGGGCGTCCATACGGAGCGGTCTTTCGCAGCGGTGACGACAATGCCGGTGCGAAGCCGTGAGGGAAGCTCTCCCACGACATTGCACACGTAAGCATCGCGCGTCGTCTTAATGCGTGCCGCTGAACGTGTCCTTCGCATCGGGTTTGGTCTCACCCGATGCGCCGCGATTTGCGCGCGCGCAAACGAAGGAACGTTGCGTCATGGGAACTCAACTTCGCGTCATCGGCGCCGTCTTGGCGCTAGCGCTGTTTGCGCACGCCGCCAGCGCACAGAACACGCTCGTATTGCCGCCAATCGACGTCACGTCTTCTCGATTGGGCGGCAGCATTACGGGGACCTCGACATCGACGATCACGGCCGAAGATATCGAGCATTCGCCGGCGCAATCATTGCCGGACATTTTAGCGCAACAGGCCGGCGTCCAGGTCACGCACCTCCTGGGCGGTCCGACTGGCACGCAAGATACGGTCGATCTGCGCGGATTCGGCGCCTTTGCCCAGTCGAACGTTCTTATCCTCGTGAACGGGCGGCGCTACCAGGATTTCGATCTGCAAGGGTTCGATTTCTCATCGATTCCGCTCAACAGTATCGAGCGCATTGAAATCACCCGCGGCAATAGCGGAACTGTCCTTTATGGCGATGGCGCAATCGGCGGCGTCATCAACATCGTGACCAAAACAACATCCGCATCGCCGTTCGCGGGCCGCGTCGAGGGTGCCGTCGGCTCCTACGGCTATCAGGAGGGCCGTTTCTCCGCCAGCAGTACATCGGGCCCCTGGTCGGCGTCCGTATTCGGCAACGTCGCGACCGCATCCGGCTATCGCCAAAACAGCGAACTGAAGCAGCAGAACGTCATCGGCAATCTTAACTACAAGACCCCCGATTGGAGCGGTTATCTGAATATCGCGGCCGACAGCGAGCGCCAGAATCTTCCGGCCGGCCTGCCCAATTTGCCGCTGGTCTATCCAATCACCCTGGATAATCCGCGCGCCTCGGTCACGCCTTTTGATTGGGCTCACAAACAGGACTTCAACATCACGACCGGATTGACCCGCGCATTTGGGCAGGACGCCGAGCTTATTGTCGACGGCGGCGTGCGGCGGAAATACCAGCAAAGCCTGTTCTACAACTACTTCAACAATGCGAGCTTCAGTTTCGATCCGTCGACCGCCGTTCCGCAAAATTATGTCGACACTGTCATGACGACGTCGTCGCTGACGCCGCGGCTGGACGCGCACCATCAAATGTTCGGCGTTCCGAACCATCTGTTGACCGGCATCGACTTTTACAACACGCAATATGATTCGGATCGCCCGATGGCGCCCGGCGGCATCGACATTCACCGCTACAGTATCCGGCAAACGACGGCCGCTATTTACGCCATGAACACGACGTCGATAACGCCAAATTTCGATCTCTCGTTTGGCGGTCGCCTGCAGCGCAATATAGTCAATGGCCAGGATGATTATAATGCGAGCGCGGATCCGAACGCGGGATTCTACGCCTCCAATCCGCAAGCGCCTCCGGTCGACACCGGTGAATGGCAATACGCCGCGCACTTGGGCGCCGAATATCGCATCAATTCCGCCTTCACGCTTTTCGCCCGCGCGGCCCGCGCGTTCCGGCTGCCCAATGCGGACGAGCGGGTCGGATCGGGCAACCCATATGGAATTACCAACCCGGTGAGCTTGGATCTGAAAACGCAGACATCCTACGACGGCGAAGCCGGCGTTCGCGTGAAATGGCAGCGGCTCAATGTCGAGAGCAGCGCTTACGTCATGGAGCTCAATAACGAGATCCATTTTATTCCGGCGCTTTTCGCGGACGTCAATCTCGACCCGACTCAGCGGCTGGGATGGGAGAACAGCGCGACCTTCCAACTAACGGATGATGTGCGGCTGCGCGGCGGTTTCGCCTATACGCGGGCCACTTTCCGCGAGGGACCGTTTGCCGGCAATGACATTCCGTTGGTGTCGCGCTGGAGCGGTAATGCCGGCGTGTCCTGGGATATCTGGAAGAAATGGCTCGTGCTCGACGTCGACGCGCGCTTGGTCGGCGAACGCCGCATGGACAACGATCAGGCCAACACGCAACCGCTCATTCCCGCAACCGCCACGGTGGATGCGAAAATCGGCGGACAATACGATCGTTTTTTCTGGTCGGCCGCCGTTTTGAACCTCTTCAACGTCAGCTATTTCGACTATGCCATCGCCAGCGCGTTCACGCCCGGCTACTTCACCGCCTATCCGCAGCCGGGCCGCACGTTCATGCTGCGCGGCGGTGCCACGTTTTGAAAGCGGCGCGGGCGCATGCGAATTATGCTAGGTTAAGCCCGGTCCAATTCCGGAAGGCAAACTATGCCGATGTTGCGAATTCTCGTTGCGGGAGCTTTTCTCGCCGCGCTGGCGCTGCCCGCTTTCGCCGGCGACGACATCCTCGACGCCATCGAGGCGGCCCGCAAAGCCTATCAGGCGGGCGACATGGCAAGCGCCAAGCAGTCGCTCGATCTCGCCTCGCAACTGGTCGGGCAGAAGAATGCCGAAAACTTCGCGGCGCTGTTGCCGGTGCCGCTGCCGGGTTGGAAAGCCGAGAAGGTCGAGACCACGTCGGTCGGCGTCACCGTGTTCGGCGTCACTGCGGCGAGCCGGCGCTATACCGGTCCTGACGGCCGCGACGTTGAGGTGCGCATCACCGGCGACTCGAAGCTGGTGGTGCAGTTCGCGCAATTCCTGATCAACCCGGCCATCGCCGGCGCCATGGGCAAGCTCATCAGCATCGGCGACCAGCACGCGCTGCTGACCAACGAAGGCTCGATCAATATGGTCGTCGCCGACAAATTCCTGGTCACCGTGGAGGGCTCGGCCGACATCGACGCCAAACTCGCTTATGCCAAGGCTGTGGACATCGCCAGACTGTCGAAAATGTAACGTGGCCTTTGGGGATATGGAGGACGGGGTCATAACTGTGAAATTACCGTTCGTGGCGATCTTGAGCGCGGCGTTGGGATTTTCAACGCCGACTTCGGCGCAAGTCGCGCCGGCGTCAGGGCAAGGCAACCCGGCGGGTGCGCGGGCGGAGGTTCCGATCCATCAGACGATCTTGAAGGACGGCAATGTGCGTTACTGGATTCCGGTCCGCATCGGAAACTCGCGCCCTGTCGAGACGATGCTCGATACAGGCTCGGCGGGCTTGCGAATTTTGCCGGACGCGGTTGCAGCCGGACAATTATGCGGCCACGGATCGCCAAAACGTCTATGGCTATGGATCGGGCGTGAAGATAACCGGGGTGATCGCCAACGCGCGCGTGACCGTCGGCGGTGCGGCGATCGCGGCGCCGATTCCGATCCAACTGCATTCGCAGCGTTGGGTGCTATGAGAAGAAGCCGAAGTGCCCGGCGTCGCACCTGACGCTCGAGAATTACGGTCTCGGCGGCGATGGGATTCCCAACCAAGGCTTCAAGGCCATCATAGGAGATCGATACGCCGCCGCCCGGATTAAAATTTGCCGTCGTCAATCCGCTCATGCACATGGGAGGAGGCGTTTGGATCGTCATCCTGCCGCTGCCCGGCCAATCCGAACCGGGAAAGCTGATCATCAATCCCGGCCCTAAGGATTTGGCGGGCTTTACCTGGTTCAGGCATCTTGTCTTGGTGCCGCCGCACAATCGCGGGCACCTTTCCGCATGCCTGCACAATGAAAATACCGGCCGCGCTTTTTGCGGGCCGCTCGTATTGGATACCGGCGCTCCGGGTATACACTTGAGCTCCTTGCTAGGTTAAACGGCAAAGAGTATGGCCACAAGGAATGCAGCGGCTCTTACCAATTCGGAGATGCCACGGGGCGGCCGCTTAAGATGAATTTTACCGTCAATCGTACGCTCCCCGGTTCGCGCGTCACTATAGAACCGGAAACCGGTCAACACAGCGATATAATTTACGCGGGGATATTGCCCTATTTCTCGTTTGCCGTGCTTTACGATGCGCCGAACAATGCGATGGCGCTCAGGCCGCGCCGTTAGCGCGCGATGCGATGGACGCCTACAGCGGTCGCCACACGACCGGCACCAGCTCGAAGCCGCCGCCCCTCTGGACGATGTGGCCGCAGGCCGGGAACGGGAAGTGATAGGCCTCGACCAGCATGCGGTCGGCCGCCGCGAGGTCGAGCATAATGGTGCGCGTTTTGGCGGCCAGCGGCCCATCCATGTCGTAGCTCGGCTGCCATTGCGGATGGCGGACGAACAGATACGGCTCGCGCGCGGTGTCGCTCATCGCCAGCAGCGATTGATTGGCGGAATAGATGCCGAAGGCGGTATGGCCGGGCGTGTGGCCGTAAGCCGGGATCGACACGATGCCGGGGGCGACCTCGGCGCCAGGCTTGAACGGCCGCACTTCCTTGGCGATGTCCTTGAAGATTCGCCGCGCGTTGAGGAAGTAGCGATGCACCACGCCGGTCGCCCGGCTCATGTTGCCGTCGTCCATCCAGAATTTCCATTCCGGCTCCGGCACCAGGATCTCGGCATTGGCGAACACCTTGGCGCCGTCCTTGGTCTTGATGCCGTCGATATGGTCGGGATGGAAATGCGAAATGACGATGGTGTCGATCGTGCTGGGCGTGATGCCGGCGGCGGCAAGATTGGCGTTCATGAAACCGGCGCTGTCGGTGATCTGCCCGGCGGTGCCGGTGTCGATCAGCACCAGCTTGGCGCCGGTGTTCACCAAGAGGGCGGTGAATGAAACCGGCAGCACGCTCGGGGGCAGGAAGGCGGCGGCGAGCGCCTCGTTCACCTCCGCTCCGCTGGCATTGCGCACGAACTTGTCGTCGATCGGCAGATACCAGATGCCGTCGTAGAGCGCGGTGAGCTGGTAGTCGCCGAGTCTATAGCGGTAGACGCCGGGGCCTTGCGCCTTGGCCGCCGGCGCTGCGGCACGTGCCGGCGTCGATAGCGCGGCGCAGCCGGCGGCGAGCAGGGGGCCGGTCAGAAACGAGCGGCGGGAAAGCGCTGGCATAATGTTCCATCTGGCACGCGAGCAAGGCATTTCTTCGGCAGCCGAATATAGCCTGCAACACCGTGCCGCGGCGTCTATTTCCCGCCCTTGCCCTAGCCGATCCGACGCAAGCCGCTATGATCGCGGCCGGCGCAAGGCGGAGAATGCGGAGGCCTGGCATGCGTTGGTTGGCGTTGTTGGCGATGCTCGCGGTCGGCGGCTGCGCGACCCCAGTCGGCCCGAGTCCCGCCGAGCTCAAGGCGCAGTGGGAGGCGCAGAACGTGCTTCCGCAAGACTACAAGAGCGACCTGATGGCGTTCCTGCGCACCTATCTCAACGACCCGAGCCATATCCGCGGCGCCTCGGTATCGCAACCGCAGCTCAAGACCGTCGGGCCGGGCGAACGTTACATTGCCTGCGTACGTTACAACGCACGCGTCGACGGCAAATATGCCGGCGCCAAAGAGGGCGCCGCGATCTATGTGTCAGGCAAGCTCGACCACTTCCTCGATGGGCCGAAAGAGGTGCGGGAATTTTGCAAGGACGCGATCTACGCGCCGTTTCCCGAATTGGAGACGCTCACGCGCTGAGGCAACAAAACGCGTCGCCAAAACGGCGTGCGACACCCGCCGGGCTTTACCAGCTCGGCGGCGCCAGGTTCAGACAAAAAGGCCGAAAGTAGCCTCGGGCGACGAGGTCACTTAACCTTGAGGTTCTCTGCGGATGTCTTTCCGCGATTCTCGACGAGCTCGAACTGAACGGTCTGACCTTCGTTCAGTGTGCTAAGTCCGGCGCGCTCAACCGCCGAAATGTGCACGAACACATCCTTCCCGCCTTCTTGCGGTTGAATGAAGCCATAGCCCTTCGTCGGATTGAACCACTTTACGGTGCCCTGAGGCATGCTAGATCTCCGAGGTATTTCGAGTAACAGGTGCAGTTTGGCACACTCGGTAACCACCGAACAAGGTCCCGGGCGACCGGTGTCCTCTGACTTTCGAGTTACTGCCGGCCGCCCGCTCGAAACGCTCTTTTCCGGCGCCGGGCGCGGCGATTGAGCCCCCGGCCGGCGCATGGCAATTCCGCGCGTTCAGTTGGAAAGACCAACCATATCATCGGGTTGCTCAAATATTGAATTTCGGTTCTCGGCATTTCCTTTGTCGCACAAAATTTCGTCACGACTGCTGCCGGCTAACGACAGGCCCCGAGTTCGTCAGCCGATGCGGCTTTTTCTTCCTCTGCGGTCAAATTCGGCCGAACCACCGTGACGGTACAAAGGGCCTCGGCGGCCACTTTGGCCGACACGCTGCCGAGCAGCGTCCGCAGCAGCGAGTTCTGCCGCGCGCCGATCAGGATGTGATCGATCCGGTTGTTCTCAGCGAATTCGAGAATGGCGGCCGCAGGGTCGACCGCTTCGAGCACATGCACGGTGAGGCGGGGTTCCTCGAGCTTCAGCGGCTCCGCCCAATGGCGCAGGCCGACCAGCCGGTCGATCTGCCTGTTGTGGCCTTGCTCGTCGAGCGTGAAGTCGATCGTGAGCCGGCCCAGCTTGCGCACGTTGAGGCAGGCAAGCCGCGCGGAGGGAAGCGTCGCGAGAATGCGAGCGGCCGTGGCGCGCAGCGCATCGTTGAGCGCTGCGGACCCTTCGGCAAGATCGATGGCAACGGCGACAATCGGCGCGGACGAGAGCTGCGTAGCCATTGCTTGGTTGGCGGACGGTCGCCTTAAGTCGGTGTTAAATCGCCGCCGCAACGCGATGGTCAGCCGATCGCGCCGCAAACGTTCGGATCGGGCGGTCAGCTTGACCTTATTCTGGTGGGTCAGATCGAAGGCGAGTTGCGCCGCCGTCGGGTAGCGCCAGCCAGGCTCGATCTCCAGGCAGCGCAGCACGATTTCCTGCAGCCAGGGCGGATAGTCGCCGCGCAATCCGCGCGGCGGCACCGGATCGCGCCATAGCCGCCGGCGCATGCCACGCAGTCTCTCGCTTTCGCCAAACGGCCGCACGCCGGTCGTAAAGAAATAGAGCAATACGCCCAAGGCAAACAGGTCGCTTCTCGGGTCGTTGCGGATGCCGCGCAACTGCTCGGGCGACATGTAGGGCGCCGTCCCGAACGGCAGCCGGAATTCTTCCTGCATCAGATCCGGAAGACGTTCGTGATGGGAGAGGCCGAAATCGAGGAGAACGGCCTCGCCCGTCGGCCGGAACATGATGTTGCTTGGCTTGATGTCCAGATGGATCACGTGCTGCCGGTGCAGATCGTCAAGCGCCTGCGCAATTTTCACGCCGATATCCGCCACTTCCGCATAAGGCAAAGGGAGCTCGTCGAGCCGCGGGAGCAAAGTCTTGCCGGGGATGGCTTCCATTACGATGTAGGGCTGCACCGCAAAATCGCCGGCGGCGACGAACTTGGGGACATGCACGCCGGAAAGCCGCGGCAGGATCATCTGCTCCATTTCGAAACTGACGATAGCCGCAGGATCGGCGCCTTCGCCGATTTTTGGCACCTTCATCAGCATGGGCGTCGTCATGCCCGGGCGCGAAACGCGCCAGAGTGCGGCCATGCCGCCTTGATGCGCTATTTCTTCAAGCCGGAAGCCATCGACGGTTACACCCGGCTCGTGCAATGGCTTGGCCATTGTTCATTTCCCGATGAACAGCCGATTGGCCAGCCATATCGGCAGACCCTTTTTCCGGATCGCAGCGGCGGCTTGTTCGACATCGTAGGGCGCGCGGCAATAAGTGATCTCGCGCTTGTCGGTGTCCAGCATGGCGTATGCCGCGGCCGGATTGCCGTCACGCGGTTGCCCCACCGAGCCGAGCACCGCGAGCCAACGCCGTCCTTGCAGCAACGGCACGGCAGCGCCGGTCGTCGGCGTGAAAGCCGTCATCTTCGCCGTTGGCGACATGCTGTATATTGCCGGTTGATGAACATGACCGCAGAAACTGATCTGCGCTGAGGTGGCGCTGATGCTGCGGGCCGCCTCCACGGTGCTCGTTACATAGATCCAGCTCGCGGGGTTGCTCGCGTCCGAGTGGACGTAAAAGCGCTCGCCCTCGGTCGCCGTCAGCGGCAGGCCGGCGAGGAATTGCCGCTCCGAAGCGCCCAGTTCGCCGCGCGTCCATTCGATGGCGACCCGCGCTTCCACGTTCATCTGTTCGCGCGGCTGGCCGATCGCGCTGTCGTGATTGCCGAGCACGGCGACGGCCCCCTTGTCGACCAATTCCATGACGGTCGTCACCGCCCAATCGGGATCGGCGCCATAGCCGACATAGTCGCCGAGCAGCACGATGCGCTGCGCGCCTTGCTCGCGCGCCTGCGCGAGACACGCGCTGAACGCCTGCCGGTTGGCGTGAATATCCGCGAATAGAGCAATCAGCACGGCTTCACCCTCTTGGCGCAAGGGTGGTCCGATTGCGTCACGGGGCGTTGATCCTGGTCAAATCGTGGGCAGGGCAGCGTTTCGTCTCCAGCGGTATGAATGACGATAACGGGCAGATTTTATAGGTTTTGATGGTGCCGGGTGAGAGAATTGAACTCCCGACCAACGGTTTACAAAACCGCTGCTCTACCGCTGAGCTAACCCGGCTCGAATCCACAGCTATCAGCCTCGCCCGCCCGCTACAAGCCGCGCCGGCGGGCAAGGTGCAGGGTTATGCGCGATAAAAACCGCCTCCGCACGAAGCTTGCGGTGCGGCCGGATTGAACCGGAACGAGACTTCGCCCGGATCGGTGATCGCGGCCGATCAGGTGATCGCAGTAAGCTTTTCCAGCACGTCGATCAGCCATGCCGCGGCCTGCAAGATCGCCAGACGTTGCGGGAGCTTCGAGCGTCGGAAGGTGGCGTTGAGCAACGTAAACGCGCGTCGATAGCCGGGATGCCGCTGCCCGGCTTCGCCGAGCGAGGTCAGACGGGCGACCAGCGCGGCGCGGTGGGCTTCGATCTCGTCATAACGCTCGCGAAAACCCAGGCGCGTCCGCGGCGCAGGTTTGGCAGAACGAGTGGGTGGGTCGCGGTGTGGCACGGGCGATTAACTTTAATGGCTGCGATGTTCAATGGCTGACCGGAAAGCGCCTCCCCATGGTGCCGGCAATTCGGGCATGTTCAAGGCGCGGCGGCAATTAATGTTACTCCGTGATTGCGGGCGGCAACGTAAAGCCTTCGTATAAAGTGCATTCGGATTTATGGGAGATGAGCCGGATGCGCGTTCTGCTCGCCATCGCTCTTTGGGGTTTCGGCATCGCCGCCGGCAGCGCCGCGCGCGCCGCCGATATTCCGGCCGGCTATCCCGGGACCTATTACGAACATGGCCAACGCAGCGAGATGCTGTGGCTTTATGACGACCAGCCCGGCGTCGTCGTGCGCGCCTATTGGAGCGCACCGTGGCGCTATCACCATTACTTCCCGATAACCGGCATCCCCCCGCGGATCGGCCGTTTCGAAAATCTGTCGGCCGTCAGCCGCCGGCCGAAGCCGGCGAAGACCTTCCACCGGTCCTGGTCGAACAACTGGGCGGTCCAGCACCTCTATGCCGCCGGCGCCCAGCCGCTCACGACGCCGGGCGACGGCCAGGCCGACAACCAACGCGACACTCAGTCTGGCGCGCGGCATAGGCCGCATGCGCACGGCTCACCCAGAATACGTATTCATTGAAATCTTGAAAGCATGTCCAATCGGATGAACATCATGATCGGTCGCCCAAGCAAACTCGTGCTGCTCGCCATTGCTGCCGCCGCGCTGTTGCCGGCCGCCGCGCAGGCCCATTGGTTCGACCCCTGTCGTTGCGCGCGGCCGCCGCTCTATCCGTACTATCATTCCCATTATGATCGTTATCATCATGACCGCTATGCCGTGCGACGGCCCCACCTCGCCGTGCAACTGGCGCCAAACGTTTTTGCGATCCCCTACCACCTGCCCCGCTACCCCTATGTGAACTGTCTCGACGGCTGCGGCTATCGCGGCGTCATTAACACCGTGCGCGAGGAGCCGGTGGTGATCGAAACCGAGCGCGTGGTGGACGAGCCGCCGCGCGTGATCGAGCGCCGGCATGTGGTCGAGGGCAGCGGCCAGCAGCGCGTGATCCGTGCCGAGGCCGAAGTTACGATCCTGGGGCCGGATCGCATGAACATCCGGTTGTTCCGCAAAGGGCGTGGCTCGCGCGTCAATGCACCCGCCGATTAGATCGCTAAATGAGATCGTGGGACGCGGGCGGCGGGCCGGGGGGCCCGCCGTTCGCGTTTTACGGTCCGCCCGCGCGTGATCCCGAAAAGCTTGTCCTCGGCTTGATCGGGGATGCGACCCGGTTTTCGGAATAGATCATGCGCCAATATTAAAGCCGCCGGCTCGCGACATAGAGGCCGAGCGCCGCCGCATTCGACACGTTCAGGCTCTTGATCTCGCCCGGCAACGCGATGCGGGCGACGTGATCGCAGGTCTCCTTGGTGAGCTGACGCAAGCCCTTGCCCTCGGCGCCGAGCACCAGCGCGAGCGGGCTACGCAAGGGCAGGGCGGCGAGATCGGCCTCCCCGCTCGAGTCGAGGCCGACCACCAGAAAGCCGCTCTGCTTGAGCGCGGCCAGTCCGCGCGCCAGATTCTGCACGCTGACCAAGGGCACATATTCGAGCGCCCCGGAGGCAGCCTTGGCGAGCGCGCCGGTGGCGTCCGGTGAGTGCCGCTGCGTGGTCACGATGGCCGCGGCCGCGAACGCCGCCGCTGAGCGGAAGATCGCGCCGACATTGTGCGGATCGGTGATCTGGTCGAGCACCAGCACCACGCCTTGCGCCGGCAAATCCTCGACCGCCGGCGAGGGTAGCGGATCGGCTTCGAGGTAGAGCCCCTGATGCACCGCGTCGGGGGTGAGCCGTTCGGCGATCGCGGAAGGGCGCACCAGCTCCGGCGCAATGGGGGATGCAACACCCTCGTCGGCCAGGCGCCGCGCGGCGTTCTCGGTGGCGAGCAGCTTGCGCAACCGCCGCGCCGGGTTTCGCAACGCGGCGGTGACCGTGTGCCAGCCATACATCACGACCGGGCCGTCGTCGGCGGGCCGCAGGCTGTCGCGGCGGGCGCGTTCGAAACGCTCGCGCCGTTCGATCTGCTGGCGGGTGGCGCCCGGTTTGGCGCTCGCGCGGGGGCGGCCGCTGGGGGGTCGTGATGCCATCGCGGTGCCATAACCGATCCGCGGATAGCCGAACAGCCTCCATTGACTTCGCGGGGATGGCTGCCCATAAAACGCGCGAAATCCAGGCCGGTCGGCCCGGCCGTTTTCCACATCTGATCAATACGGTGCGACGGCTTCTAAGGGAGAGTGTCCCGAGCGGCAAAGGGGGCGGACTGTAAATCCGCTGGCTATGCCTTCGTAGGTTCGAGTCCTACCTCTCCCACCATTCCAGAGGACAGTTTTCAGAGATCAGTAATCAGATGAGTGCGCACCTTCTGATTACTGACTACTGATTACCGACCCCTGATGCGGGTGTAGCTCAATGGTAGAGCAACAGCCTTCCAAGCTGATGACGAGGGTTCGATTCCCTTCACCCGCTCCAGGCTTCTTGCCTTCCTGCCTTCGGCGCTTCGGTTGGCAAGCCAGCCTCGATCGCGAGGGCTGCCCGCCGAAGCTTCAGCGACGGCGGGCTTAGTCTCACTCCGCCGCTTGCGCCAGATTCTCGCGCACGAAATCCGGATCGAAGATGCGGTCCGCCATCACCTGACAGCGCTTGATCAGCCGGATTTCATCCGGCCAGTAGTCCGGAATGGCAGTGTGCAGCGTGCCGATGTGATCCCACATCAGCACGTCGCCTTCGCTCCAGTGGTGGGCATATTGATATTTCGGCTGCAGTTGATGGCGGAATAATTCTTGCAATATTTTATCGCTTTCCGCCTCGTCGAATTCGTTGATGCGGATTGTGTAGCCCGGGTTGGCGTAAAGAACGTTGCGACCGGTGATGGGATGCGTCAGGAACACCGGATGCACCGACGGCGGGCGCGCGGCGCGCTGCTCGGCGGTAAGCGCGGGCCGCGTCGAGCCGGGGCGCCGGCGCATCTCTTCCCAGAATTTGTTGAAGTCATGGGTCGCGGTGGCGTTGGCGAGCCGGCTCTTGAGTGCGGGCGAAAGATCGTCATAAGCGGCATGCATGTCGGCGAAGACCGTGTCGCCGAGCGGCTTGCCGTCCCGATGCGGGATCTTGATGCCGTAGAGCACGTTGGTGAAGCCGACCAGCTTGTTGTAGGACATGTCGGTATGCCAATCCTGCCCGGCGTCGGCCAGGCCGATCGGCTTTCCGTCCTCGACGATGTTCGAAAGGATCATGACCTCCGGCACGTCCGGCTCGCAAAAGGTGCCGGTCGGCGACCCCTGCAAGGAGCCGAATCGCTCTGAGAACGCCTTCAAGGCGCTCGCGTCGAGCGTCTGCTTGGGAAAGCAGAGGACCCCGTATCGGCCAAGGGCGGCGAGGATGGTCGCAAACTGGGGCTGGCTGAGCGGCCTGGACAGATCAATGTCGTCGATGCGCACGCCCATCGCGGTCTGGTTCGGCGTGAGTTTCATGGCTGCACCCGCACGCTCGCTGGCGGCCCCGGCATTGGGCGAGTTCCGCGCATAAAATGTTCGTCGGTCGGGGATATTATGAAACGCCCCCGGATTGTACAGGCGGAGTGCGAATTTCCAGCTTTTCAGCCGGAAAGGGCCCTAAAGCGGGCTTTTCCACCCTTGCATTGGCGCCCTGTATAATGCATGACATCGCGGCGGCGGACCCTTATGGTCCGCCGCATCCGCTTTACGGAGGAGTGTAGCTCAATTGGTAGAGCACCGGTCTCCAAAACCGGGGGTTGCAGGTTCGAGTCCTGCCACTCCTGCCAGGCGGGGAACGGTTAGAAAAGCAAGCCGATGAACGATCAAACGCCGGTAGAAGTACGTCACAAGCCGCGGGTCAGCCCGTTCCGCTTCCTGCAGGAAGTGCGCGAGGAGACCCGCAAGGTCACTTGGCCATCGCGCAAGGAAACCATGATCACAACCGCCATGGTGTTCGTCATGGTGGCGATCGCCTCGGTTTTTTTCCTGGTCGCGGATCAATTGATCCGTATCGCCGTTACCTTCGTACTCGGCATTGGCACCTGAAAGCTTAAGAGCGATGAGCGACACCGCCGCCACTACGACGACCCGGCCCAAGCGCTGGTACATCGTCCACGCCTATTCGAACTTCGAGAAGAAGGTCGCGGAATCGATCCGCGAGCAGGCCAAGCAGCGCGGGCTTTCCGACCACTTCGAGGAAATCATGGTGCCGACCGAGACTGTGGTCGAGGTGCGCCGTGGCCGCAAGGTGAACGCCGAGCGCAAGTTTTTTCCTGGCTACGTGCTGGTGAAGATGGATCTGACCGACGAGGTCTACCATCTGATCAAGAACACGCCGAAGGTCACCGGCTTCCTCGGCACCGACAAGAAGCCGATGCCGATTTCGGAGGTGGAAGCCAACCGCATCCTGCATCAGGTGCAGGAAGGCATCGAGCGGCCGAAACCGTCGGTGTCGTTCGAGGTCGGCGAGCAGGTGCGCGTGTCCGATGGCCCGTTCGCCTCGTTCAACGGCACCGTCGAGGAAGTCGACGAAGGTCGCTCACGCGTGAAAGTGGCGGTCTCGATCTTCGGCCGCGCTACGCCGGTCGAGCTGGAATTCGGGCAAGTCGAAAAACTTTAAGATGCTCGAAACGGCGATAGCACGCATCGCCGGCGCCTATGCCCTGCGAGCCTATCTGCCGGCGTCGCTCGCCGCGCGTATCGTCCGAAACCGGTTGCGCCACTGGCGCGGAAAGCCCGCAGCCGCGGCGACCCGGCTGCCGCAAGTCGCGTGGTCGCAGCGTCTGCCAAACCATCCGATCCGGCTGATTGAAACCGCCAAAAGCGACGGCAATGTCCGTCTGTCCGAGCTCGCCGTGCTGGCGCTCGCCGCTTGCGATACGCCAGCCGGCAGCGAAATCATGGAGATCGGCACCTTCGACGGACGCACGGCGCTCAATCTCGCGATCAATGCGCCGCCAGGCGTGTCAATCGCGACGCTCGACCTGCCGGCCGATCAGCCGTCCGCGCTGGCGATCGAAGCGTCCGAGCGGCGCTATGTCGACAAGCCGGCGCCCGGCGCGCGCTTGCGCAACTGCGGCGACCCGTGGCGGACCTATGCCGGTCGCGTCGTCCAGCTGCGCGGAGATTCCGCGACCTACGATTGGACGGCGCATCTCGGGCGGGCAGGGCTGGTCTTTGTCGATGGCTCGCACGCCTACGAATACGCCAAGAAAGATTCGGAAACCGCGCTGCGGCTGGTGAGGCCGGGCGGCATCGTGCTGTGGCACGATTACGGCGTGTGGCCGGGCGTGACCCAGGCGCTGGAGGAACTGGATGCTGCGCGCCGGCTCGGCCTGGTCAATATCCGCGGCAGCAGTCTTGTATTCTGGCGCGCTGGCGAGGACGGAAACTCATAAGCGAGCGTCCGCAGTCCGGGGTCAAGCGGACGTCGCTCGCCCACGGCGGAATGTCCGCTTATGACCTAGGCTGTGTAAAAACGCTGGCAACAGTCGTCAGCGCGCAACAAAAGAATTGAACTTGCCGCCTTGGCGACGCTTTCATGCGCCAACGACATTCCGTTTGAATCAATCTTGCGTCGGAGCGATGTGCAGAACCGTTTTCACACAGCCAAGACCCAACTCGGACATGGGCCAGCATTTTATGTTGCAGTAGGGCAGGTTATGCAGCGTTGGCTGTCTGGTTCCGCGCTTCAACCAGACGAGAGGCAAGGTGTGTGCGCGTCGCGTCAATGTCGCGTTTTAAGCCAAAATACGTTTCCGAGTGTCGCATCGGAAGAACTGCCGACACCCGATCAATGTACTCTAAATCGGTTTGCAGCGCCGCCAATTGGGGCGCAGTTAGATTTGCTTCCATCGCCTTTTCAACAACCCTGAGGCGGCGATAGAGCTTACGCATCCGGTCTTGTAAGAACCACCGGTATAGCTTGGGCGCAAAGCTGAACAGCGGATAGACGATGACTCCGGCTGCCAACAACACCGCGAGCAATCTTTGGACGTGTGTGACGACCCAGAACGGCAGATATCTGTTCAGGAACGAAGGACCGTTCTTGTAGAAATCGACAGCCGCCTCGGCCATTGGAAATTCAGGATCGATCTGCGTGGGAAAATCGCCAGGTTTTTGAAAAAGCCCCGGCTCATTGTGCGCTTCCACCAAAGTTTGCGCCAAGAGACTGATCAATGCTGGATGAAGGTCATTTCGCACGAGGACAGAGTTAGTGGTCGCGAACAGAACGATGTCGGCGGCCGGAATTCTCTTCTCAAAATCAATCGCGCCCTGCGGTAAGACCAACTTCACGAGAAACGGAAGATATCGGGTGAGAGCTTCCGCCCGCGCAACACTCATGAGCCGAATGCGGGAATCCCGCAGCATGGATTGAAGGATCGCCGCATCCGAAGAGAGGCCGAGAACCGCGGCATCGACCTTCCCGTCATTGAGCGCATCAGCGGCGGCCTGACCCGTCAAAGACGACAACGTTGAATTCTCGGATGACACACCGCTGATCAGGAGGACTTTTTCGGAGACGACACGGGCCGCAGTGCCTACTGGTCCTACCGCGATGCGCTTGCCCTTGAGTTCCGTCAGGTCGTCCAATGATTCCGTCGCGCGATAAAAAACACAGAAGACCTGATGGTTGATACGGCCCAACGATAACAACCCCGGCGTTTGCTTGCTTTTCGAGATGCCTCCCTGCACGATGATGGCCGAAACGCCCGATTTAGGGTCCTGCAACAGCTTCAAGTTCTCCGGGCCACCACGGGTGTTGCGAAGCTCCAAGTTCACGTGGGAGCGTGCAAGAATTTCCTTATAGCGGGCGGCGACAAGTTCGTAGGATCCGCCCTTGAAACCCGAAGCCATTAAAATCGTCGATGGCGGTGCGGGGAAAAAATAGATCAACGCCAGCGAAATGACGCCAAAGGCACAGAGGATTGCACCCAATCCTTTGACCAAGCTCGCCCAACTCGACCCCAACATCGGTTTTCCCCACCGGCTTGCGTCTTTGTAACGGATTACCGGTGAGCGCTCGTTGCGAGCCTTGAGAGGAGAGCCGTTGGCTTTAGTCAGCGGGTGCTTATTATTGTTCTGGAACAGATCATACGTGCAGGAGACGGTGCAGTGGCTACTGCATTTCATGGTCTTATTCTCGCTGTACGAATGATCGAATATCGATGCTCTTTGCTGCAATGCAAATGGTCGCTCCTGGCACTTTGATGCACTCGCTGTGCTGCGCTATTTAGGACGCGATTAGACACACAACGGACAAAAGGTGGGCCGGAAGCTCAATAGATATGCAGCGAATGACCTGAACCGGACAATGTTGGTCGATAGACATACCTCTGTCCCACCCGTAAGGTTGCTAAAAAGGGGGTAGCGCAATTTCATGGCTGAGGCACGGGTTGAACGGCGGCTTGCTGCCATCCTCGCGGCCGATGTTGCCGCCTACAGCCGCTTGATGGGTGTCGACGAGGAGGGCACCCTCGCCGCCCTCAAGCGTTACCGGCGTGACCTCATCGATCCCAAAGTCACCGAGCACAGAGGCCGCATCGTCAAAACCACCGGCGACGGCATGCTCGTCGAGTTCGTCAGCGTTGTCGATGCAGTGCGCTGTGCCGTCGACATCCAGCGCGGCATGGGCGAGCGCAACACCGGCGTGCCGCAGGAGAACTGCATCCAGTTCCGCGTCGGGATCAATGTCGGCGACATTATCAGCGACAACAACGATATCTATGGCGACGGCGTCAATGTCGCCGCCCGGCTGGAGGCGCTCGCCGAACCCGGCGGCATCATGGTCTCGCGCAATGTCTACGACCAGGTGCGCGACAAGTTGCGCTTCGGCTTCGAAGACATGGGCGAGCAGACGGTCAAAAACATTGCGCGGCCGATTGGGGTATTCCACGTCTCCCTGGTCGAGGGCGCCGCACCGATCTCGGTCGTAGGCGCCGCAGTTGCCGCCAAGGCCGAAGTCTCAAGTGCCGATCGACCATCGATCGCGGTCTTGCCGTTCACCAATATGAGCGGCGACCCGGAGCAGGAATACTTCGCCGATGGCATTTCCGAAGACATCATCACGGGTTTGTCGAAGCTACGCTGGTTCTTTGTCATCGCACGCAATTCGTCGTTCACCTACAAGGGAAAGGCCGTCGACGTAAAACGCGTCGCTCGCGAGCTGGGCGTGCGTTACGTCCTGGAGGGTAGCGTCCGCAAGGGCGGTAACAACCTGCGCATCACCGCCCAATTGATCGACGCCGCGACGAATAACCACATCTGGGCAGATCACTACGACGGCGTTTTGACCGACATCTTCACCCTGCAAGACGAAATCACCAAAAAAGTTGTCGCCGCGATCGAACCCAAGCTGCTGGAGGCCGAAGGCGTTCGTTCGCAAATTCGCTCATCCGAGGACCTGGGCGCCTGGGACCTGGTCATGAAGGCGAATTCGCATCTGTGGCGGCAGACCAAAGCCGACGGCGAAGCCGCGATTGCCATGCTTAAGAAAGCGACCGAGCGTTACCCCGACTACGCGCCGGCGCACAGTATGTTGGCGTTCGCATTGTTGTTTCGATCGGTACCGGGCGAAGCTTCAAGGAGGCATGACATTAAGAGCGCCGCGGCTCTTGCATTACGGGCAGCCGAACTCGACGACACTGACCCATGGGCTCATCTCGCGCTCGGTTACGCGGACTTCCTGATGCGACGGACCGATCAAGCGGTAGAGGAATTCCAGCGGGCGCTCGAAATCAATCCTAACTTCGCTGCCGCATACGGCTATCTCGGTCATGCGTTCGCGCTTGACGGACAATCCGATCAAGCCACTCCTCATTTGGAGTTGGCGTTGCGTATGGGCCCACACAATCCACAAAATGCCGTCTTCTATGTAGGGCTTGCGACCGCGCATTAGCTCGCCGGACGATTTGCCGAGGCACTCGGCTACTCGCAAAAGGCGATGAAGCTGCGCTCGGGATGGACTCCCGCTAATCAAATCTATTGCGCCTGCTTAGCGCAGGCGGGGCAGCTTGATGAGGCGCGCGCGGCGCTTGCCCGCCTCAAGGAGCTGCATCCGGCGATTTCGGTTGCCTGGATTCAGGAGAATACTCCTTGGAAGCCGGGCCCGATGGCAAAATTCGTCGAGGGCATGAGCAAAGCGGGATTACAATAAACCCGGCGCCTCGGCTTGTTGGAATATCAATTTCTAAACGGCATCGACGCGCAGATATCTGTTTAGGATGTGGCGGACGGTTCCTCCACCGGCATTGCGAGTTATAGGGTGGTTTGTCGGAGGCGGCGTAAAAGCCCGCTGCGTCGCAGCGAATGACGCGAATGGCACTTTGCGGACATTCCGAAGAGGCTACTGGATGTCCGCTTCTCTAATCGGTCGTTCCAAGTCAAGCGCTTTCAGGCTACACCTTGAGGCCGAAGTTGCGCAAGGTGCCGCGCAGATCATTATCGATGGCGATGGCCTTCGATTGCAGCAGCTTACGATGTGTCAGCAACATCCGCAGTTTCTGACTGCGTAACGTCTTCACATGCACTGGGCGATAAAGACCCACCCGCATCATCTGCGCGATGCCGCGGGCATCGTTGCGGTCAGTCTTGTTGATCTGCGCCTTCAGCACCGCCCGCATGTGCCGCGTCTCGACACAGATCACCGGCAAGCCGGCCTCGGCGAGCCCACTGAACAGCCATTGCGACAACGGCCCGGCTTCCAGACCAATCCGCTTGAACCGGTAGGCGGACTTCGCGAGTTCCTGCAGCAGAGCCTCCGGCTCGCTTGCTACCTTCACCTCCCGAACGATCCTGCCCGTGTCATCCACAATGCAGACGCTGGTCTCCTTGACCGATACGTCCAATCCAGCAAAATGGTCCATGCTGCGCTTCTCCTTCTGATGCTTGAGGCCGTAACAACGGACCTCGTTTCCACCATCAGCCTGAAGCGCAGCACCCAAAATCTTCAGCTATCCACAAGCTGCCGGCCGATTACCCCATCTTTTGGGAGGAAAACGGACATGGTGCTCAGAGAATTTTATGGGTATCCGCCCCAGAGCACGCGGCTGGACAGTAGGGGTGAGACCTTCTACATGTCGCGCCGGCCGATGAGGCCAACATAAAGTCGTGGGAGGTGAGGCGGCCGCCAACCGTCAAGATCCGCACCACTAACCGGAGAGAATTATGGCCAAGAAAGTCACTGGATTCCTCAAATTGCAGGTGCCCGCCGGCGCCGCCAACCCGTCGCCGCCGATCGGGCCGGCTCTCGGTCAGCGCGGCCTCAACATCATGGAGTTCTGCAAGGCGTTCAACGCGCAGACCCAGAAGATCGAGAAGAACACGCCGATCCCGGTGATCATCACCACCTATCAGGATCGCTCGTTCACCTTCGAGATGAAGACGCCGCCGGTGTCTTATTTCTTGAAGAAAGCGGCCAAGCTCGACAGCGGCTCGAAGACGCCGGGGCGCGAAATGGTCGGCGAGGTGACCAAGAAGCAGGTGCGCGAGATCGCCGAGCAGAAGATGAAGGATTTGAACTGCGACACGATCGAGGCGGCGATGAAGATGATCGAAGGTTCCGCCCGCTCGATGGGCCTCACGGTGGCGGAGTAACGGTCATGGCACTCGGAAAACGCACGACAGCCGCGCGCGAAGGCATCAATCGCGACAAGTCCTATCCGATCGCGGAAGCGGTCAAGCTGGTGAAGGAACGCGCCAAGGCGAAGTTTGACGAGACCATCGAGATCGCGATGAATCTCGGCGTCGATCCCAAGCACGCCGACCAGATGGTGCGCGGTGTGGTCAATCTGCCCAATGGCTCCGGTCGCACCGTTCGCGTCGGTGTATTCGCCCGCGGTGCCAAGGCCGAAGAGGCCAAGGCCGCCGGCGCCGACGTGGTCGGCGCCGAGGACCTGGTCGAGAAGGTCAATGGCGGCAATATCGACTTCGACCGCTGCATCGCCACCCCCGACATGATGCCGCTGGTCGGGCGCCTGGGTAAGGTGCTGGGTCCGCGCGGCATGATGCCGAACCCCAAGGTCGGCACCGTCACCATGGACATCACCAATGCGGTGAAGGCGTCGAAGGGCGGTTCGGTCGAATTCCGCGTGGAAAAGGCCGGCATCGTCCAGGCCGGGGTCGGCAAGGCTTCGTTCTCCGAGGACAAGCTGGTCGAGAACATCAAGGCCTTCGCCGATGCGGTGCAGAAGGCCAAGCCGCCCGGGGCCAAGGGCCACTACATCAACCGGGTGGCGATCTCCTCCACCATGGGCCCGGGCGTCAAAGTCGAGCCGTCTTCGCTGTTTGGCGCCGGCGGCGGCCACTAAAGCCGGCTTTTTGCCTCACTTTTTTGCGGGGGTTCTCGCCAAAAAGGGGCTTGGCAAAGGGCACGGGAAGCTCTAGATAACGCCTATCGGGCGTGCCGGCCCAGTTTGTCGGCGCGTCTTTGCGCGTCCCTACAAAAATATGGTGGTCGGAACATATTCCTTTTGGACATCCCGGCGGGACATCTGAAAGGGAAGAACCGGTGCCGTTGGTTTTAAGGACGCACAAAGCCGGTCCCGAAATGGACCGACCGACCTGTCCAAGACTGCCGGCGCCGCGGCCTTCGGGCCAAAGCTTAATCCTGCAAAGGGCCAGCACAGACGGGGACACGAGCCCAAGTTTGCGCGACCTCACGGTTGCGTCGGTTTGGTTCGAACCTCGGAGACCCGATTGCCTGCTTCGGCGGGTATTGGGGGGCAGGCTTCTGGAACGTCGTCCTGCCCGGTTCGCTGCGCGTGAACTGAACTTAAAAGCGGGACGGCTGGTCTCAACCCGGCGGTTCCCGCGAGCTTGCGGCGGACCGTCATAACCGGAAAGAGCTTGCAGTGGATCGAGCGGCTAAAGCGGAGTCCATCACCGAACTGAGCGGGGTCTTCAAGACCTCGAACGTCGTGGTGGTGGCTCACTATTCCGGCCTCAGCGTCGCCCAGATGCAGACTCTGCGAAAGCAGATGAAGCTGGCGGGTGCGCAAGTGAAGGTCGCGAAAAACCGTCTCGCCAAGATTGCGCTCAAGGACACCGACGTTGCCGCCATTTCGCCCCTGCTGAAGGGGCCGACGGTGCTCGCCTACTCGGGCGATCCCGTGGCGGCGCCGAAGGTGGCCGTCGATTTCGCCAAGGCGAACGAAGCGTTCGTCATTCTAGGCGGGTCGATGGGCAAGACCGCTCTGGACCTCAACGGCGTCAAGGCGCTCGCCTCGCTGCCGTCGCTGGATGAATTGCGCGGCAAGATCGTCGGCCTGATTCAGGCCCCGGCGACCAAGATCGCGCAGCTCGTCAACGCACCGGCCGCCAAGGTCGCGCGCGTGGTCCAAGCCTATGCTTCAAAAGGCGCGGCTGCGTGACGGCTCACAAGCATTTCTCTGGTTCGAACCCGATAAGGAACTGAACGATGGCTGACCTGCAAAAGATCGTTGACGAATTGTCGACCCTGACCGTCCTGGAAGCGGCGGATTTAGCGAAGATGCTGGAAGAGAAATGGGGCGTCTCCGCTGCCGCCGCGGTTGCGGTGGCGGCTGGCCCGGCCGGCGCTGCCGCCGCGGTCGAAGAGAAGACCGAATTCACCGTGGTCCTCGCCGCTGCCGGCGAGAAGAAGATCGAGGTGATCAAGGAAGTGCGTGCGCTCACCGGGCTCGGTCTCAAAGAGGCCAAGGACCTGGTCGAGGGTGCGCCCAAGCCGGTCAAGGAAGGCGTCAACAAGGAAGAGGCCGACAAGATCAAGGCCACCCTCGAAAAGGTGGGCGCCAAGGTTGAGCTCAAATAGGCAAATGCCTATTTGAGCGAAATCCCCGGGCGAGCGGAGCGAGGCCCAGGGATTACCAGAGATGCCGATACCCCCAGCGTCCACGGGGGTATCGGAAAAAAGGTAAGCGGCGACCGTCAAACGGTCACTTAGGAGGCGTCGTGAGCGGGTGCGGCCCGTTCACGGGAATTGTGAAGTGTGCGGCGGTTCGGGCGAGGCCCGAATCACATAGAAACGGGTAGCCTCGACGCCTGTCCTGATGGTCGCGATGGATTGCGACCGTTCGGAGAGGCGCCCGCGCTGGCCGCCAAAATCGAATCGAGAGAAAGAGACGATGGCGCAGACATTTACCGGTCGCAAGCGCGTAAGGAAGTTTTTCGGGACAATTAAAGAAGTAGCGGAGATGCCGAACCTGATCGAGGTTCAAAAGGCATCTTACGACCAGTTCCTGCTGGTCAAGGAACCGTTAGGCGGGCGTCCTGACGAGGGCCTGCAGGCGGTCTTCAAGTCGGTGTTCCCGATTTCCGACTTCTCGAATTCCTCGCAGCTCGAGTTCGTCAAATACGAATTCGAGCCGCCGAAATACGACGTCGACGAGTGCCGCCAGCGCGGCATGACCTATGCCGCGCCGCTTAAAGTTACGCTGCGGCTGATCGTGTTCGATATCGACGAGGAGACCGCCGCGCGTTCGGTCAAGGACATCAAGGAGCAGGACGTCTACATGGGCGACATTCCGCTCATGACCAACAACGGCACCTTCATCGTCAACGGCACCGAGCGCGTCATCGTTTCGCAGATGCACCGTTCGCCCGGCGTGTTCTTCGATCACGACAAGGGCAAGACGCACTCCTCGGGCAAGCTGCTGTTCGCCGCCCGCATCATTCCGTATCGCGGTTCCTGGCTCGACATCGAGTTCGACGCCAAGGACATCGTCTATGCGCGCATCGACCGCCGCCGCAAGATTCCGGTGACGTCGCTGCTCTATGCGCTCGGTCTCGATGGCGAGGAAATCCTGCGCACCTTCTACAAGCATGTCACCTATAAGCGTGCCAAGGAAGGCTGGCGCGTGCCGTTCGATGCCAACCGGCTGAAGGGTTACAAGGCGGTCAACGATCTGGTCGACGCCGACACCGGCCGCGTGGTGGTGGAGGCAGGCAAGAAGCTCAGCGTGCGTCAGGCTCGCCAGCTCTCCGAGAAGGGCCTCAAGCACCTGCGCATGACCGACGAGGAGTTGATCGGCCATTACGTCGCCGAGGATCTGGCCAACGGCAAGACCGGCGAGATCTACATGGAGGCCGGCCAGGAGATCGACGAGAAGAACCTGAAGATTCTGGTCGAGGCCGGCTACAAGGAATTGCCGCTGCTCGACATCGATCACGTCAACGTCGGCGCCTATATCCGCAACACGCTGACCGTCGACAAAAACATGACGCGCGAGGACGCGCTGTTCGACATCTACCGCGTCATGCGGCCGGGCGAGCCGCCGACCGTCGACACCGCGGAAGCGATGTTCCGTTCGCTGTTCTTCGACAGCGAGCGCTACGACCTGTCCGCCGTCGGCCGCGTGAAGATGAACATGCGTCTCGATCTCGATGCGCCCGACACCATGCGCGTGCTGCGCAAGGAAGACATTATTTCCGTCATCCGTACGCTGGTCGATCTGCGCGACGGCAAGGGCGAGATCGACGACATCGATCATCTCGGCAATCGCCGGGTGCGCTCGGTCGGCGAGCTGATGGAAAACCAGTATCGCATCGGCCTGTTGCGCATGGAGCGCGCGATCAAGGAGCGCATGTCGTCGGTCGATATCGACACCGTCATGCCGCAGGACCTGATCAACGCCAAGCCGGCGGCGGCGGCGGTGCGCGAGTTCTTCGGCTCCTCGCAGCTCTCGCAGTTCATGGATCAGACCAATCCGCTGTCCGAGATCACGCACAAGCGGCGTCTTTCGGCGCTCGGCCCGGGCGGACTTACGCGCGAGCGCGCCGGCTTCGAGGTGCGCGACGTGCACCCGACCCATTATGGCCGCATCTGCCCGATCGAAACCCCGGAAGGCCCGAATATCGGCCTGATCAATTCGCTCGCGACCTACGCGCGGGTGAACAAATACGGCTTCGTCGAGACGCCCTATCGCAAGGTCAAGGACGGCCGCGTTACCGATGAGGTGATCTATCTCTCCGCCATGGAAGAGGGCCGCTACACGGTGGCGCAGGCCAATGCGGCGATGGACGCGCGCGGCCGCTTCACCGAGGACCTGATCATCTGCCGCCACGCCGGCGACGTGCATCTGGTTCCGCGCGAGAAGGTCGACTTCATGGATGTGTCGCCCAAGCAGCTCGTTTCGGTGGCCGCGGCGCTCATTCCGTTCCTGGAGAACGACGACGCCAACCGCGCGCTGATGGGTTCGAACATGCAGCGCCAGGCAGTGCCGCTGGTTCGCTCGGAAGCGCCATTCGTCGGCACCGGCATGGAAGGCGTGGTCGCGCGCGATTCAGGCGCCTCGATCTCCGCCCGCCGCACCGGCATTGTCGATCAGGTTGACGCCACCCGTATCGTGGTGCGCGCCACCGGTGAGACCGACCCGACCAAGCCCGGCGTCGATATCTACCGGCTGATGAAATATCAGCGTTCGAACCAGAACACCTGCATCAACCAGCGTCCGCTGGTGAAGGTGGGCGATCACGTCGAGAAGGCCGACATCATCGCCGACGGTCCCTCGACCGATCTCGGCGAGCTCGCGCTCGGCCGCAACGTGCTGGTCGCCTTCATGCCGTGGAACGGCTACAACTTCGAGGACTCGATCCTGCTGTCCGAGCGGATCGTGAAAGACGACGTGTTCACGTCCATCCACATCGAGGAATTCGAGGTGATGGCGCGCGACACCAAGCTCGGCCCCGAGGAAATCACCCGCGACATCCCCAACGTCTCGGAAGAGGCGCTCAAGAATCTCGACGAAGCGGGCATCGTCTATATCGGCGCCGAGGTGCATGCCGGCGACATCCTGGTCGGCAAGATCACGCCCAAGGGCGAAAGCCCGATGACGCCGGAAGAAAAGCTGCTGCGCGCCATCTTCGGCGAAAAAGCCAGTGACGTGCGCGACACCTCGTTGCGCGTGCCGCCGGGGGTGCAGGGCACCGTCGTCGAAGTGCGCGTGTTCAACCGGCACGGCGTCGAGAAGGACGAGCGCGCGCTCGCCATCGAGCGCGAAGAGATCGAGCGGCTGGCCAAGGACCGCGACGACGAGCAGGCGATCCTCGACCGCAACGTCTACGGCCGTCTGGCGGAATTGCTGGAAGGGCGGCAGGGCATCGCCGGTCCGAAGGGCTTCAAGAAGGACAGCAAAATCACCAAGTCGGTGCTGGATGAATATCCGCGCTCGCAATGGTGGCTGTTCGCCTCGCCCAACGACAAGCTGATGGCCGAGATCGAGGCGATCCGCAAGCAGTACGACGAGTTCGAAGAAGCTCTTGGAACAGCGCTTCCTCGACAAGGTCGAGAAGCTGCAGCGCGGCGACGAATTGCCGCCCGGCGTGATGAAGATGGTCAAGGTCTTCGTCGCGGTGAAGCGCAAGATCCAGCCCGGCGACAAGATGGCCGGCCGCCACGGCAACAAGGGCGTGGTGTCGAAGATCGTGCCGGCGGAGGACATGCCGTTCCTCGCCGACGGCCAGCCGGTGGACATCGTGCTCAATCCGCTCGGCGTGCCGAGCCGCATGAATGTCGGCCAGATTTTGGAAACCCATCTCGGCTGGGCTTGCGCCGGCCTGGGGCTCAAGATCGGGCAGGCGGTCGATCTCTACAACAGCAAGCACGACACCCGCCCGCTCAAGGACATCCTCAAGAAGGTCTATGGCGACGACGAGACCATCAAGTCGCTGGGCGAAGACGACCTGGTTGAGCTCGGCGGCAATTTGCGTCACGGCGTGCCGATCGCGACGCCGGTGTTCGACGGCGCCAAGGAAGCGGATATCGAAAAAATGCTCGATCTCGCCGGTCTCGATCATTCCGGCCAGGTCAGCGTGTTCGATGGCCGCACCGGCGAAGTGTTCGACCGCAAAGTCACGGTCGGCTTCATCTACATGCTCAAGCTGCACCATCTGGTGGACGACAAGATCCACGCCCGCTCGATCGGCCCGTACTCGCTGGTCACCCAGCAGCCGCTCGGCGGCAAGGCGCAGTTCGGCGGCCAGCGCTTCGGCGAAATGGAAGTGTGGGCGCTGGAAGCCTACGGCGCGGCTTACACCTTGCAGGAAATGCTGACCGTGAAGTCGGACGACGTCGCCGGCCGTACCAAGGTGTACGAGGCGATCGTGCGCGGCGACGACACGTTCGAGGCGGGCATTCCGGAAAGCTTCAACGTGCTGGTCAAGGAAATGCGCTCGCTCGGCCTCAATGTCGATCTGCACAATTCCAAGCAGCAACGGCAGGGCCCGGGCGGCGAGACGGCGGAAGCTGCCGAATAACATGCGGCGCGGCCGGCCTCTTAGGCCCGGCCGTGCACGCGGCGTCATGAATTATTGAAAATGCAGCCGGCGACGGCCGGCGTAGCGGAGATGGCAATGAATCAAGAGATGATGAATCTTTTCAGCCCGCAGGCTCCGGCTCAGGTCTTCGACCAGATCCGGATTTCGATCGCGAGCCCGGAAAAGATCCTCTCGTGGTCCTACGGCGAGATCAAGAAGCCGGAGACGATCAACTACCGCACCTTCAAGCCCGAGCGCGACGGTCTGTTCTGCGCGCGCATCTTCGGGCCGATCAAGGATTACGAGTGCTTGTGCGGCAAGTACAAGCGCATGAAGTACAAGGGCATCATCTGCGAGAAGTGCTCGGTCGAGGTTACGCTCAGCCGTGTCCGTCGTGAACGGATGGGCCACATTGAGCTGGCCGCGCCGGTCGCGCACATCTGGTTCCTCAAGTCGCTGCCGAGCCGCATCGGCTTGCTGCTCGACATGACGCTCAAGGATCTCGAGCGCATTCTCTATTTCGAATATTACGTCGTGCTGGAGCCGGGCCTCACCCCGCTCAAGGACCGCCAGCTGTTGTCCGAGGACGAGTATCTCAAGGCGCAGGAGGAGTTCGGCGCCGACATCATTCACCGCCACGATCGGCGCGGAAGCGATCCGCGAGATGCTCAAGGCGCTCGACCTCGACAAGATGCAGGCCGAATTGCGCGCCGGCATCGTGGAGACCGACAGCGACATCAAGAAGAAGAAGATCGCCAAGCGCCTGAAGCTGATCGAGGCCTTCATCGCCTCCGGCAACAAGCCGGAATGGATGATCTTGACCGTCGTGCCGGTGATCCCGCCGGATCTGCGGCCGCTGGTGCCGCTCGATGGCGGCCGCTTTGCCACGTCTGATCTCAACGATCTCTATCGCCGCGTCATCAACCGCAACAATCGCTTGAAGCGGCTGATCGAGCTGCGCGCGCCCGACATCATCATCCGCAACGAAAAGCGCATGCTGCAAGAGGCGGTCGATGCGCTGTTCGATAACGGCCGCCGCGGCCGCGTCATCACCGGCGCCAACAAGCGTCCGCTGAAGTCGCTCGCCGACATGCTCAAAGGCAAGCAGGGTCGCTTCCGCCAGAACCTGCTCGGCAAGCGCGTCGACTATTCCGGCCGCTCGGTGATCGTGGTCGGTCCCGAGCTCAAGCTGCACCAGTGCGGGCTGCCGAAGAAGATGGCGCTCGAATTGTTCAAGCCGTTCATCTATTCGCGGCTAGACGCCAAGGGCCTGTCCACCACCGTCAAGCAGGCGAAAAAGCTGGTCGAGAAGGAAAAGCCGGAGGTTTGGGACATCCTCGACGAGGTGATCCGCGAGCATCCGGTGCTATTGAACCGAGCGCCGACGCTGCATCGGCTCGGCATCCAGGCGTTCGAGCCGGTGCTGATCGAGGGCAAGGCGATCCAGTTGCATCCGCTGGTGTGCGCGGCGTTCAACGCCGACTTCGACGGCGACCAGATGGCCGTGCACGTTCCGCTGTCGCTGGAAGCGCAGCTGGAAGCGCGCGTGCTGATGATGTCGACCAACAACATCCTGCATCCGGCCAACGGCCAGCCGATCATCGTGCCGTCGCAGGACATCGTGCTCGGCCTTTATTATCTCACGCTGATGCGCGAGGGCGAGCCAGGCGAAGGCAAGGCGTTCGGTGACATGGCTTCGATCGAGCACGCGCTCGCCGAAAAGGTCATCGGCCTGCACAGCAAGATCCGCTATCGCTGGGAAGGCGTGGACGAGAAGGGCAAACCGTACCTGAAATGGTACGAGACCACACCCGGCCGCGTCGTGCTCGGCAATGTGCTGCCGCGCAGCGTGAAAGCGCCGTTCGATATCGTCAACAAGCTGATGACGAAGCGCGAAATCTCAGGGATGATCGACACGGTCTATCGCCATTGCGGGCAGAAGGAGACGGTCATCTTCTGCGACCGCATCATGGCGCTCGGCTTCTATCACGCCTTCAAGGCCGGCATCTCGTTCGGCAAGGACGACATGGTGGTGCCGGCGACCAAGTGGAAGATCGTCGAGAGCACGCGCGAACTCGCCAAGGAGTTCGAGCAGCAATACAACGACGGCCTCATCACACAGGGCGAGAAGTACAACAAGGTGGTCGACGCCTGGTCGAAGTGCACCGAGTCGATCGCCGACGAGATGATGCGCGAGATTTCTTCGGTCAAAAAGGACGCGCAGGGCCGCGACCAGCAGGTCAATTCGATCTACATGATGGCGCATTCCGGCGCGCGCGGTTCGCCCGCCCAGATGCGTCAGCTCGCCGGCATGCGCGGACTTATGGCGAAGCCGAGCGGCGAGATCATCGAGAGCCCGATCATCTCGAACTTCAAGGAGGGCCTGTCGGTGCTCGAGTACTTCAACTCGACGCACGGCGCCCGCAAGGGCCTCGCCGACACCGCCTTGAAGACGGCGAACTCGGGCTACCTGACGCGGCGTCTGGTCGACGTGGCGCAGGACTGCATCATCACCAGCGAAGATTGCGGCACCAAGGGCGGCATCAAGGTGCGCGCCATCATCGATGCCGGCACCGTGGTGGCGTCGCTGGCGACCCGCATTCTCGGCCGCACCACGGCGGAGGACGTCAAGGATCCGGCCAGCAACAAGATCGTGGTCAAGCGCGGCACGCTGCTGACCGAGCCGGAAGTCGAAGCGATCACCAATGCGGGCGTACAGGAGCTCAAGATCCGCTCCGTGCTCACCTGCGAGTCGAAGAACGGCGTGTGCGGGGCCTGCTACGGGCGCGATCTTGCCCGCGGTACGCCGGTCAACATGGGCGAGGCTGTGGGCGTGATCGCCGCGCAGTCGATCGGCGAGCCGGGTACCCAACTCACCATGCGCACGTTCCATATCGGCGGCGCTGCGCAGATCTCCGAGCAGTCGTTCATCGAGTCGAACTTTGACGGCAAGATCAAGATCAAGGGCAAGAACATCGCCAAGAATTCGGACGGCGACGTGGTGGCGATGGTGCGCAACATGGTGGTGGCGGTGGTGGACCCCGACGGCACCGAACGCGCGCATCACCGCATCCCCTACGGCGCGCGCATGCGGGTCGAGGACGGCGATAAGATCAAGCGCGGCCAGCGCATCGCCGAGTGGGATCCCTACACGCGGCCGATCCTCACCGAGGTCGAGGGCTCGATCGCCTTCGAGGACCTGGTGGACGGTCTGTCGATGTCGGAAGCGCTCGACGAATCGACCGGCATCGCCAAGCGCGTGGTGGTCGACTGGCGCACGGGGTCCTCGCGCAACCAGCAGGAGCTGCGGCCGGCGATCGTGATCAAGTCGGGCAACAAGATCCTCAAGCTCGCGCGCGGCGGCGATGCCCGCTACGTGCTGGCGGTGGACGCGATCCTATCGGTCGATCCCGGCGCCCACGTGAAGGCGGGCGACGTGATCGCGCGCATTCCGACCGAAAGCGCCAAGACGCGCGACATCACCGGCGGTCTGCCGCGGGTGGCGGAGCTGTTCGAGGCGCGCAAGCCGAAGGACGCGGCGGTCATCGCGGAAATCGGCGGCACGGTGCGCTTCGGCAAGGACTACAAGAACAAGCGCCGTCTCACCCTCGAGCCAACCGGCAAGGGTGACGAGCCGAGGGAGTACCTGATCCCGAAGGGCAAGCACATCCATCTGCAGGATGGCGACGTCATCGAGAAGGGCGATTACATCGTCGAGGGCAATCCCGCCCCGCACGATATTCTCGCCATCAAGGGCGTCGAGGAGCTGGCCGCCTATCTGGTCAACGAGATCCAGGAGGTCTACCGGCTGCAGGGCGTCAACATCAACGACAAGCACATCGAGGTGATCGTTCGCCAGATGCTGCAGAAGGTCGAGATCGACGAGCCGGGCGAAACCGAGCTGCTGCAAAGCGAGCAGATCGATAAGACCGAGCTCGACGAGATCAACGCGCGGGCGGAAGCCGAAGGCAAGAAGCCGGCCAGCGGCCATCCCGTGCTGCTCGGCATCACCAAGGCGAGCCTGCAGACCCGCTCGTTCATCTCGGCGGCGTCGTTCCAGGAGACCACGCGCGTGCTCACCGAGGCCGCCGTCAACGGCAAGGCCGACACGCTCGACGGGCTCAAGGAGAACGTCATCGTCGGCCGGCTCATCCCGGCCGGCACCGGCGCGATGATGGACGAGCTGCGCGAGGTCGCCGTCAAGCGCGACGCGCTCATCCTCGAGGAACGCGAGAAGGACGCCGCCAAGGCCGCGGCCAAAGCCGAGGCGGCGGAGGCTCCGGCGCTGCCGGCGGCCGAATAAGCCGCTTCGCCTCACGACATCGAAAGGGGCTGCCCGCAAGGCGGCCCTTTTTCTTTGCTGTCACACGCGAGTAACGAATCGTCCGATAGAGCGGGCCATGCACTGGTGGCAAACGGCGGTTATCTACCAGGTCTATCCGCGCTCGTTTCAGGACACAGACGGCGACGGCGTCGGCGATTTGCCCGGAATCGTCGCGCGTCTGCCTTATCTCGCCGAGCTCGGCGTCGATGCCTTGTGGCTGTCGCCGATCTTCGTCTCGCCGATGGAAGATTTCGGCTACGACATTTCCGACTATACGGCGATCGATCCGCTGTTCGGCTGCGATGCGCGGATTTCGATGCGCTGCTGGCGGCGGCGCATGCGCTCGGCCTGAAGGTGCTGCTCGACTTCGTTCCCAATCACACCTCCGACCGGCATCCCTGGTTCGCGGAAAGTCGCTCGTCGCGGCAAAGCGGCAAACGCGATTGGTACATCTGGCGCGAGCCTGCGCCCGGCGGCTGGCCGCCGAACAATTGGCTGTCGGAATTCGGCGGCTCGGCTTGGGCATTCGATGAGCCGACCGGACAGTATTATTATCACGCCTTCCTTGCGGCGCAGCCCGATCTGAACTGGCGCAACGCCGAGGTGCGCGCCGCCATGCACGCGGTGATGCGTTTCTGGCTCGCCCGCGGCGTCGACGGTTTCCGCGTCGACGTGATGTGGCACTTGATCAAGGACGATGAATTCCGCGACAACCTGCCCAATCCCGATCATCGCGCAGGCGAGCCGCCATACCGGCGCTTGTTGCCGCTCTATTCGGCCGACCGTCCGCAAGTGCACGAGGTGGTGCGCGGGTTGCGCGCCGTGATCGACGAATTCCCCGAACGCGTTCTGATCGGCGAGGTCTATCTGCCGATCGAGCGGCTGGTCGCCTATTACGGCCGCGATCTTTGCGGCGCGCATCTGCCGTTCAATTTCAGCCTGCTGGAGACGCCCTGGCGCGCCCAGGCGATCGCGCAATTGATCGACCGCTACGAGGCGGCCTTGCCGCCCGGCGGCTGGCCGAACTGGGTGCTGGGCAATCACGACCGGCCGCGGCTCGCAACCCGTATCGGGCCGGAGCAGGCGCGTGTGGCGGCCATGCTGCTGCTGACGCTACGCGGCACGCCGACGCTCTACTACGGCGATGAGATCGGCATGCGCCAAGTCGCCATCGCGCCGGACCGAGCGCGCGATCCGGCCGCGCCGCACGTGCCCGGCCGCGACGGCTGCCGAACGCCCATGCAGTGGAACGACAGTGCCTTCGCCGGGTTCTCAACGGCTCAGCCCTGGCTGCCGCCGGCGGAGGATTTCGCAGCCAGTAACGTCGCCTGCCAGCGCACCGACCCGGCCTCGCTGTTCAATCTCTACCGGCGGCTGATGGCCCTGCGCCGCGTCCAGCCGGCCCTGACGCAGGGCGCCTATCGGCCAATTGCGGCGACCGGCGACGTTTTGGCCTATATGCGAGGCACAGCGGGCGACTGGGTTCTGGTGGCGCTGAATTTCGGCGGCGAGCCGGCCTCTTTGGCCTTGCCATCCCCTGGTACCGTCTTGCTCTCATCGAACGCCGCCCGCGACGGTGAAAACGTGTCCCTTTCACTGATCTTGCGGGCCCACGAAGGGGCAATCGTCGCGCTCGGCGCCTGAGCGGTGGCGGCTTGCCGCAGATTTGCCAGAACGCTCGATTTTCCGGCCCTTTGCGCCTTGACTTGAGCGAGTCCGGCCGATACATACGCCACACTTTTCGGCAGGCGGTGAGCTTCGCTTGCTCGGAACGGCCGCCCGACTAACCCTTTGAGAGTGTTGCGTTATTTCTCAAAGCTTGGCCGGCGCATCGCCTCGAGGAATGAAGCTCAGACGCTGCCTCTGACAGCCACTGTCAGACTTTGCAGTGAACGGCCGCGGCGCTTTACCCGCATCGTGGTCGTCCGGAACGGAAGAGCGCCCCCGCTCATCGAGCGGATGGCGCGATTTCGTTTTGCGCGTGAGAAATGCCGGGGCGAAAGCCCAAAACGATGAACTGCGAGAGGCGAAAGCCTCAAACAATTCCGGGCTCTAGCTGAGCCCAAACGAGGGATGCGAAGGCAAACGATGCCGACGATCAACCAGTTGATTGCCAATCCGCGCAAGCCGCTCCGGGTGCGCGTCACGGCGCCGGCGCTGCAGGCAAGTCCCGCAGAAGCGCGGCGTCTGCACGCGCGTCTACACCACGACGCCGAAGAAGCCGAACTCGGCGCTGCGCAAGGTCGCCAAGGTGCGCCTGACCAACGGCTTCGAGGTGATCGGCTACATCCCGGGCGAGGGGCACAATCTGCAGGAACATTCGGTGGTGATGATCCGCGGCGGCCGCGTCAAGGACCTGCCCGGCGTGCGCTACCACATCCTGCGCGGCGTGCTCGACACGCAAGGCGTCAAGAACCGCAAGCAGCGCCGTTCGAAATACGGCGCCAAGCGTCCCAAATAATCGGAATCTGAGCCATGTCCCGCCGCCACGCCGCCGAAAAGCGCGAAATCATCCCGGACCCGAAGTTCGGCAATGTCGTCGTCAGCAAGTTCATGAACGCCGTCATGTATGCCGGCAAGAAGTCGGTGGCCGAAGGCATCGTCTATGGCGCGCTGGAAATGATCGAGAGCAAGACCAAGCAGAACCCGCTCGGCGGTGTTTCAGCAGGCGCTCGACAACGTGATGCCGTCGATCGAAGTGCGCTCGCGGCGCGTCGGCGGCGCCACCTACCAGGTGCCGGTGGAAGTGCGCACCTCGCGCCGGCAGGCGCTCGGCATCCGCTGGATTATTTCGGCGGCGCGCGAACGCAACGAAAAGACCATGACCGAGCGGCTCTCGGCCGAGCTGCTCGACGCATCCAATAACCGGGGAAACGCCGTCAAGAAGCGCGAGGACACCCACAAGATGGCGGAAGCCAACCGGGCCTTCTCGCATTACCGCTGGTGACGGCGGACAACGGAATCAAGGACTCGAACTGCAATGCCCCGTAACCACCCGATCGAGGACTACCGCAATTTCGGCATCATGGCCCACATCGATGCCGGAAAAACCACGACCACGGAGCGGATCCTCTATTACACCGGCAAGAGCCACAAGATCGGCGAGGTGCACGAAGGCGCCGCGACGATGGATTGGATGGAGCAGGAGCAGGAGCGCGGCATCACCATCACCTCGGCCGCGACCACCGCGTTCTGGAAGGAAAAGCGCCTCAACATCATCGACACCCCCGGCCACGTCGACTTCACCATCGAAGTCGAGCGCTCATTGCGCGTGCTCGACGGTGCCGTCGTCGTGCTCAATTCCAATCAGGGCGTCGAGCCGCAGACCGAGACGGTCTGGCGCCAGGGCGACAAATACAAGGTTCCGCGCATCGTCTTCGCCAACAAGATGGACAAGATCGGCGCCGATTTCTTCAAGTGCATGGAAGACATCAAGACCCGCCTCGGCGCCAAGCCGGTGGCCATCCAGCTCCCGATCGGCTCCGAACAGAATTACAAGGGCCTCATCGATCTGGTGCGTATGAAGGGCGTGATTTGGAACGACGAAAATCTCGGCGCCGATTACCACGACATCGACATTCCGGCCGACCTGCTCGAGCAGGCCAAGGAATATCGCGACAAGATGATCGAGGCGGCCTGCGAGGTCGACGATGACGCGACCACCGCCTACCTCGAAGGCAAGATTCCCGACGAAGCCACCATCAAGAAGCTGATCCGCAAGGCCGTGATCACCGGCGCGTTCTTCCCGGTGCTGTGCGGCTCGGCGTTCAAGAACAAGGGCGTGCAGCCGCTGCTCGACGCCGTGGTCGACTACCTGCCGTCGCCGCTCGACGTGCCGCCGATCAAGGGCATCAATCCAGACAATGGCGAAGAGGTCGTGCGCGAGCCGAAGGACAACGCGCCGCTGGCGCTGCTCGCGTTCAAGATCATGGACGACCCCTTCGTCGGCACCATCACCTTCTGCCGCATCTATTCCGGCACGCTCACCAGCGGCACCGGCGTGATCAATTCGACCAAGGAACGCAAAGAGCGCATCGGCCGCATGCTGCTGATGCATGCGAACAACCGCGAGGACATCAAGGAAGCCTATGCCGGCGACATCGTCGCGCTGGCCGGCTTGAAGGAAGTACGCACCGGCGACACGCTGTGCGATCCCAAGCAGCCGGTGATCCTGGAAAAGATGGAATTCCCCGATCCGGTGATCGAGATCGCGATCGAGCCGAAATCGAAGGCCGACCAGGAGAAGCTCGGCGTCGCGCTCGCAAAGCTCGCCGCCGAAGACCCTTCGTTCCGCGTTTCCACCGATCAGGAGAGCGGTCAGACCATCCTCAAGGGCATGGGCGAACTGCATCTCGACATCAAGGTCGACATCCTCAAGCGCACTTACAAGGTCGACGCCAATATCGGCGCGCCGCAAGTGGCGTTCCGCGAAAAGATCACCCAGAAGGTCGAGCACGACTACACCCACAAGAAGCAGACCGGCGGTTCCGGCCAGTTCGCGGCGATCAAGATCGTCGCCGAGCCGACGCCGCCGGGCACGCCGTTCGAATTCGAGAACGAGATCATCGGCGGCGCGGTGCCCAAGGAGTTCATCCCGGGCGTCGAGAAGGGCCTGGAGTCGGTGCTCGGCTCCGGCGTGCTCGCCGGCTTCCCGGTGGTCGACCTCAAGGTGACGCTGATCGACGGCAAATATCACGACGTCGATTCGTCCGCTTTGGCGTTCGAAATCTGCGCGCGCCAGTGCCTGCGCGAAGCGCTGCAGAGGGCAAAGCCGGTTCTGCTCGAGCCGATCATGAAGGTCGAGGTGGTGACGCCGGAGGACTACACCGGCTCCGTCATCGGCGACCTCAATTCGCGGCGCGGGCAAATCCAGGGCCAGGACATGCGCGGCAACGCCAACGTCATCAACGCGATGGTGCCGCTGATGAACATGTTCGGCTACGTCAATAACCTGCGGTCCATGTCTCAGGGCCGCGCCACATTCACCATGCAATTCGATCACTACGCTGAACTGCCCGCCAACGTGTCGGCGGAAGTGCAGAAGAAATTCGCGTGACGATCGCAACCTGAAGGAATCTGAACGGAGAGTTCCATGGCAAAAGAAAAATTCCTGCGCAATAAACCGCATTGCAATATCGGTACGATCGGTCACGTCGACCACGGCAAGACCACGCTGACGGCGGCGATCACCAAGGTTTTGGCGGAGACCGGCGGCGCCACGTTCACTGCCTATGACCAGATCGACAAGGCGCCGGAAGAGAAGGCGCGCGGCATCACCATTTCGACGGCGCACGTCGAATACTCGACCGAGAAGCGCCACTACGCGCATGTCGACTGTCCCGGCCACGCCGACTATGTGAAGAACATGATCACCGGCGCGGCGCAGATGGACGGCGCTATCCTGGTGGTTTCCGCCGCCGACGGCCCAATGCCGCAGACCCGCGAGCACATCCTGCTCGCCCGCCAGGTCGGCGTGCCGGCGCTGGTCGTCTACATGAACAAGGTCGACATGGTGGACGATCCCGAATTGCTCGAACTGGTCGAGCTCGAGGTTCGCGAACTGCTGTCCAAGTACAATTTCCCGGGCGACAAGATCCCGGTCATCAAGGGCTCGGCGCTGATGGCGCTCGAGGGCAAGGACGAAAAGCTCGGCAAGGAATCGATCCTGGCGCTGATGAAGGCGGTGGACGATTACATTCCGCAGCCGGAGCGCCCGAAGGACCAGCCGTTCCTGATGCCGGTGGAAGACGTGTTCTCGATCTCCGGCCGCGGCACCGTGTGCACCGGCCGCATCGAGCGCGGCATCATCAAGGTCGGCGAGGAAGTCGAGATCGTCGGCATCCGCCCGACGCAGAAGACCGTGGTCACCGGCGTCGAGATGTTCCGCAAGCTGCTCGACCAGGGCGAGGCCGGCGACAACGTCGGCTGCCTGCTGCGCGGCACCAAGCGCGAGGAAGTCGAGCGCGGCCAGGTGCTGTGCAAGCCCGGCTCGGTCAAGCCGCACACCAAGTTCAAGGCGGAGGCCTACATCCTCACCAAGGAAGAGGGCGGCCGTCATACCCCGTTCTTCACCAACTACCGTCCGCAGTTCTACTTCCGCACCACCGACGTCACCGGCGTGGTGCACCTGCCGGCCGGCACCGAGATGGTGATGCCGGGCGACAACGTGGCGATGGAAGTGCACCTGATCGTGCCGATTGCCATGGAGGAGAAACTTCGCTTCGCCATTCGCGAGGGCGGCCGCACCGTCGGCGCCGGCGTGGTGGCGAGCATCATCGAGTAAGGCTGAATGAGGCGTCATGGCCGGGCCAAAGCCCGGCCATCCACGTCTTGCGAAAGAAAATAAAATGAACGGCCAGAATATCCGGATCCGGCTCAAGGCGTTCGATCACCGCATCCTCGATGCGTCGACGCGGGAGATCGTGAACACGGCCAAGCGCACCGGCGCGCAGGTCCGTGGCCCGATCCCGCTGCCGACCAGGATCGAGAAATTCACGGTGAACCGCTCGCCGCACGTCGACAAGAAGAGCCGCGAACAGTTCGAGATGCGCACGCACAAGCGCCTCTTGGACATCGTCGATCCGACGCCGCAAACGGTGGACGCGCTGATGAAGCTCGATCTGGCCGCCGGCGTCGACGTCGAGATCAAACTGTAAGGGCCGGGTGAGGAATTAAGATGCGTTCCGGAGTGGTTGCGCAAAAGCTTGGAATGACCCGGTTGTTCACCGAGACCGGTGAGCACGTGCCGGTCACGGTGCTGCGCCTGGCGCAGTGCCAGGTGGTGGCGCATCGGACCAAGGACAAGAACGGCTATGTCGCGCTCCAGCTCGGCGCGGGCGCGCGCAGCACCGGCAACATGATCAAAGCCGACCGCGGCTATTTCGCCAAGGCCAAGGTCGAGCCCAAACGGAAGCTCGCCGAATTCCGCGTCACCGAAGACGCGCTGATCCCGGTCGGCGCCGAGATCACTGCCGACCACTTCGTCATCGGGCAGTTCGTCGACGTCTGCGGCACCTCGATCGGCAAGGGCTTTGCCGGCGGCATGAAGCGCTGGAATTTCGCCGGCTTGCGCGCTTCGCACGGCGTGTCGATTTCGCACCGTTCGATCGGCGGCACCGGCGGCCGGCAAGACCCCGGCAAGACCTTCAAGAACAAGAAGATGCCCGGCCATCTGGGCGTCGACCGCGTCACCACCCTCAATCTCAAGGTCGTGCAGACCGACGTCGAGCGCGGCCTCATCATGGTCGAAGGCGCGGTGCCCGGCGCCAAGAGCGGCTGGGTCACCGTGCGCGACGCGGTGAAGAAGACGCTGCCCAAGGAAGCGCCCAAGCCCGGCAAGTTCCGCCTGGCGGAAGCCGCCGACTCCAAACCGGCCGCCGAGCAAGCCCCCGCAGCCCCCGCCGCGAAGGAGGGCGCGTGATGGAAATGAAAATCACCACGCTGGAAGGCAAGGAAGCCGGCTCCGTCAATCTGCCGGACGCGATTTTCGGCCTCGAGCCGCGCAGCGACATCCTGCAGCGCTGCGTCAACTGGCAGCTCGCCAAGCGCCAGCGCGGCACCCACAAGACCAAGGACCGTTCGGAAATCTGGCGCACCGGTAAGAAGATGTACGCGCAGAAAGGCACTGGCGGCGCCCGTCACGGCTCGGCACGCGTGCCGCAGTTCCGCGGCGGCGGACGCGCTTTCGGTCCGGTGGTGCGCAGTCACGCGCACGGCCTGCCGAAGAAGGTGCGGGCGCTTGCGCTCAAGCACGCGCTGTCGTCGAAGGCCAAGGATGGCGGCATTATCATTATCGAAAAGATGACGCTGAAGAACGGCAAGACCAAGGGCCTTGCCAAGCAGTTTGACAAGCTCGGCCTCGCCAACGCGTTGATCATCGATGGCGCCGAGGTCGAGCTGAATTTCCGCAACGCCGCGCGCAACATTCCGAACATCGACGTGCTGCCGGTGCAGGGCATCAACGTCTACGACATCATGCGGCGCAAGACTTTGGTGCTGACCAAGGCGGCGCTCGATGCGCTGGAGGCGCGCTTCAAATGACCACCAGCGATCCCCGCCATTACGACGTCATCCTGTCGCCGGTGATCACCGAAAAGGCGACCATGGCGTCCGAACACAACAAGGTCGTGTTCAAGGTACGCAAAAACGCGACCAAGCCGCAAATCAAGGAAGCGGTCGAGAAGTTGTTCGACGTCAAGGTCAAGAACGTCAACACGCTCACCCGCAAGGGTAAGCTCAAGATGTTCAAGAACAAACTCGGGCAGCAGTCCGACGTGAAGCGCGCGATCGTGACGCTCGAAGAGGGTCATCGCATCGACGTGACCACGGGATTGTAAGGGAAGCCTCCGATGGCGTTGAAATCATACAATCCGACCACGCCGAGCCAGCGCCAGCTGGTCAACATCGACCGTTCGTCGTTGTATAAGGGCGCACCGGTGAAGGCGTTGACCGAAGGTCAGCACTCGAGCGGCGGCCGCAACAATAACGGCCGCATCACCTCGCGTTTCCGCGGCGGCGGCCACAAGCAGGCCTATCGCAAGATCGACTTCCGCCGCACTAAACTCGACGTGGCGGCGACGGTCGAGCGGCTGGAATACGACCCTAACCGCACCGCCTTCATCGCGCTCATCAAGTACCAGGACGGCGAACTCGCCTATATCCTGGCGCCGCAGCGTCTGGGCGTGGGCGACGCCGTGATTTCGTCCGATAAGGCCGACATCAAGCCCGGCAACGCGCTGCCGATCGGCGTCATTCCGGTCGGCACCATCGTGCACAACATCGAAATCAAGATCGGCAAGGGCGGGCAGATCGCACGCTCGGCCGGCAGCTACGCCCAGATCGCCGGGCGCGACCAGGACTACGTGATCCTGCGGCTTAGTTCCGGCGAGCAACGCCTGGTGCATGGCCGCTGCATGGCGACCATCGGCGCGGTGTCGAATCCCGACAACATGAACACCACGATCGGCAAGGCCGGCCGTCAGCGCTGGAAGGGCCGTATGCCGCACAACCGCGGCATCACCATGAACCCGGTCGATCACCCGCATGGCGGCCGCACCAAGGGCGGCAAGCATTGGGTCACGCCGTGGGGCAAGCCGACCAAGGGCGCCAAGACCCGCAAGAACAAGCGCACCACCAAATTCATCGTTGCCAGCCGGCACGACCGCAAGAAGCAGCAGCAGTAGGGATAGAGCTATGTCGCGCTCATTATGGAAAGGCCCGTTCGTCGACGGCTATCTGCTGAAAAAAGCGGAAGCCGCGCGCGCGTCGGGCCGTCACGAGATGATCAAGATCTGGAGCCGGCGCTCGACCATTCTGCCGCAATTCGTCGGCCTGAATTTCGGCGTCTATAACGGGCAGAAACACATCCCGGTGATGGTGACCGAGGAAATGGTCGGCCACAAGTTCGGCGAATTCGCGCCGGGCCGCATGTTCTACGGCCACTCATCCGACCGCAAAGCCAAGCGCGCGGCCGCCGCTCCGGGCGCGTCCGAGGCGCCGGGCGCAGCGGCGCCAGCTCCGGGTGCCGCGCCGGCGGCGAGTTAAGGAATCGAGAGACACGTCATGGGCAAAAGCGCACGCGAGCGAAGCCTCCCCGATACCGAGGCCAAAGCGGTGAGCCGGATGATCCGGATCAGTCCGCAAAAGCTCAATCTTGTCGCGCAGATGATCCGCGGCAAGAAGGTCGCGAGCGCGCTCGCCGATCTGGAGTTTTCGCGCAAACGCATCGCCAAGGACGTGCGCAAGTGCCTGGAGTCGGCAATCGCCAATGCCGAGAACAATCACGACCTCGACGTCGACGATTTGGTCGTCGCCGAGGCGCATGTCGGCAAGGCGCTGGTGATCAAGCGCTTTAACCCGCGCGGCCGCGGCCGCATGGGACGCATTTTGAAACCGTTCTCCCACCTGACCATCATCGTGCGTCAGGTCGAAGCGCCAACCGCAGCGAAAGCCTGAGGGGTCGTTTATGGGTCAAAAAGTTAATCCGATTGGGCTGCGTCTCGGGATCAACCGCACCTGGGACTCGCGCTGGTACTCCGGCAAGGCCGAATACGGCACGCTACTGCATGAGGACATCAAGATCCGCGAAGAGCTGATGAAGCAGCTCAAGCAGGCGGCGGTATCCAAGATCATCATCGAGCGCCCGCACAAGAAGTGCCGCGTCACCATCCACTCGGCGCGTCCGGGCGTGGTGATCGGCAAAAAGGGCGCCGACATCGAGAAGCTGCGCAAGTCTGTCGCCAAGTTGACCGACAGTGACGTGGTCATCAACATCGTCGAGATACGCAAGCCCGAACTCGACGCGCAACTGGTCGCCGAATCGATTTCGCAGCAGCTCGAGCGCCGGGTCGCCTTCCGCCGCGCCATGAAGCGCGCCGTGCAGTCGGCCATGCGGCTCGGCGCCGAAGGCATCCGCATCAATTGCTCCGGCCGTCTCGGCGGCGCCGAAATCGCGCGCATGGAGTGGTACCGCGAAGGCCGCGTGCCGCTGCATACGCTGCGCGCCGACGTCGACTACGGCGTCGCCACCGCCTTCACCACTTACGGCACCTGTGGCGTCAAGGTCTGGATTTTCAAGGGCGAAATCCTCGAGCACGATCCGATGGCGCAGGACAAGAAGCTCGCCGAAGGCGACCAGGGTCGTCCGCGCCGCGAAACCGCGGCCTGAGGGGATAACGAGTAAGTCATGCTGCAACCGATCCGCACCAAGTTCCGCAAGGCCTTCAAGGGCCGCATCCACGGCGTCGCCACCTCGGGCGCCACGCTCGCCTTCGGCCAATACGGGCTCAAGGCGCTCGAGCCCGAGCGCGTCACAGCGCGCCAGATCGAGGCAGCGCGCCGCGCGCTCACCCGCTTCATGAAGCGGTCGGGCCGGGTGTGGATCCGCGTCTTCCCGGACGTGCCGGTATCGAAGAAGCCGATCGAAATCCGCATGGGCAAAGGCAAGGGCACGCCCGAGCTGTGGGTCTGCCGCGTCAAGCCCGGCCGCATCCTGTTCGAGGTGGACGGAATTCCGATCGGCGTCGCCAAGGAAGCGCTGGCGCTCGCCGCCGCCAAGCTGCCGGTCAAGACCCGTTTCATCGAACGCATCGCCGAGTAGTCCTATGAAAGCCGTAGACGTAAGAGCGATGACGCTCGACCAGATCGACGACGAGGTGCTCAAGCTCAAGAAGGAGCAGTTCAACCTGCGCTTCCAGCGCGCCACCGGTCAGCTCGAGAACACCTCGCGCGTACGTGTCATCCGCCGCGACGTCGCGCGCCTGAAAACCATCGCCGCGCAAAAGCGCGCCGGATCGATGCCGGACATTGCGCCGATACCGAAAGCGGAGGAGAAGCCCAAGGTTGCCAAGCCGAAGGCCGAAAAGCCGAAAGCCGACAAGCCGAAATCAAAGAAGCCGCGGTCCGCGAAGAGCCTCAAGGCTGGCGCGAAGAAGACTGCCGCGAAGAAGTCGAAGTAAGGGGTTCGAGATGCCGAAGCGTACGCTCCAGGGCGTCGTCGTCAGCGACAAGCAGGACAAGACCGTCGTCGTGCGCGTCGACCGGCGTTTTTCACACGCGACGATGAAGAAGGTAATTCGCCGTTCGAAGAAATATCACGCCCATGACGAAAAGAACGAATTTGCCGTCGGCGACGTGGTGTGGATCGAGGAGCGCCGGCCGATCTCCAAGCTCAAGTGCTGGGAAGTGATCCGCGGCGAGAAGAAACAGAAAGTTCAATGAGCGTCATGCTCGCACAGACAATGAGAGCCGCATCATGATTCAGATGCAAACCAACCTCGACGTTGCGGACAATTCCGGCGCGCGCCGCGTCATGTGCATCAAGGTGCTGGGCGGCTCCAAACGCAAATACGCCACCATTGGCGACGTCATCGTCGTCTCGGTGAAGGAAGCCATTCCGCGCGGTCGCGTGAAGAAGGGCGAGGTGATGAAGGCCGTAGTGGTGCGCATCGCTAAGGACATCAAGCGCCCGGACGGCTCGGTCATCCGCTTCGACCGCAACGCGGCGGTGCTGATCACCCCGCAGATGGAGCCGGTGGGAACCCGCATCTTCGGGCCGGTGCCGCGCGAATTGCGTGCCAAGAATCACATGAAGATCATCTCGCTCGCCCCGGAGGTGCTGTGATGGCCGCCAAGATCAAGAAGGGCGACAAGGTGATCGTGCTCGCCGGCCGCGACAAGGGCCGCACCGGCGAAGTGATCGAGGTGCGCCCGAGCGAAGACCGCGCGCTGGTGCGCGGGATCAACATGGTCAAGCGCCACCAGCGCCAGACCGCGCAGCAGGAAGGCGGGATCATCTCCAAGGAGAGCGCGATCCAGCTGTCCAACCTGGCGATGGCCGATCCCAAGGACGGCAAGCCCACCCGCGTCGGCTTCAAGTTCGTCGGCGAGGGGCGGGACCGCAAGAAGATCCGCTTTGCCAAGCGTTCCGGAGTTGAGATCGATGGCTGATACGCAACCGAACGCCGAAACAAAGAAGCCGCAGAAGCCGCCGCAGGGCGCCCCGAAAGGCGCCAAGGATGGCGGCGCGCCCAAAGGCGCCAAAGAGGGCGACGCGCCGAAGGTAAAGAAGCCGCGCGAGCGCTCCGATTACGTGGCGCGGCTGAAGACCCATTTCGAGCAGGTCATCCGCGCCGAGCTGAGCAAGCAGTTCGGCTATACCAACCGCCTGCAGGTGCCGGTGATCACCAAGGTCGTGCTCAACATGGGCATCGGCGAAGGCGTTGCCGACCGCAAGAAGGTCGACAACGCCGCGCAGGACCTGTCGCTGATTGCCGGGCAGAAGGCGGTGATCACCAAGTCGCGCAAGTCGATCGCCACCTACAAGCTGCGTGACGGCCAGGCCATCGGCTGCAAGGTCACGCTGCGCAAGGCGCGCATGTACGATTTCATCGACCGGCTGGTGAACATCGCGCTGCCGCGCATCCGCGACTTCCGCGGGCTAAATCCGAAGAGTTTCGACGGCCGCGGCAACTATAGTCTTGGCATCAAGGAACACATCGTGTTCCCGGAGATCGATTTCGACAAGGTCACCGATAGCTGGGGCCTTGATATCACCGTTTGCACCAGCGCGCGCTCCGACGACGAGGCGCGCGCGCTCTTGGCTGCATTCAACTTCCCGTTCCGGCAGTGAGGGGCGATTTCCGTTCCCTCAAACGCGGAAACGTAAGGAGCTAAAGGTATGGCGAAGAAGAGTATGGTCGAAAAGAACAACCGGCGGCGAAGGATGGCGAAGCAATTCTCCAATCGCCGCAAGGCGCTCAAGGCGATCGCCCGCGACAAGAAGCTGCCGATGGAGGAGCGTTTCGCCGCCACGCTCAAGCTCGCCGAATTGCCGCGCAATTCCTCGGCCACGCGCATTCGCAATCGCTGCGAATTGTCCGGCCGGCCGCGCGCCTATTACCGCAAGCACCGTCTCAGCCGCATCGCGTTGCGCGACCTCGGCTCCAAGGGCCTGATTCCCGGCCTCGTGAAGTCGAGCTGGTGAGGGGAGGATCGCGATGGCTGTCAACGATCCGATCGGCGACATGATTGCCCGCATCCGCAATGCGCAGATGCGAGCCAAGTCGAAGGTTTCCATGCCGGGCTCCAAGCAGCGCGAGCGCGTCTGCGAAGTGCTCAAGACCGAAGGCTATATCCGCGGCTATGCCAGCGTCGCGCATGCCGACGGCCGCAGCGAGCTCGAGATCGAGCTGAAATATTTCGACGGCGAGCCGGTGATTCGCGAGATTGCGCGCGTCTCCAAGCCCGGCCGGCGCGTCTACGCCTCGGTCAAGGCGCTGCCGCGCATCAATAACGGCCTCGGCATCTCGATTTTGTCCACGCCCAAGGGCGTGATGGCCGATCACGAAGCCCGCGACGCCAATGTCGGCGGCGAAATCATCTGCACGGTGTTCTAGCGCATGATCCCGAAAAGTAGGAACCGGTTTTCGGACAAGATGATGCGCAAAAGAGAAATGTTAGAGAAGCAATGAGTTCGAACTGAACGGATGAGATTCTAATGTCGCGCATCGGCAACAAGGCGGTTGCGATCCCGTCCGGCGTCACCGCCGCCGTGGAAGGGCAGACCGTCAAGATCAAGGGTCCGAAGGGCGCCATGCAGGTCGTGCTGCATGACGACGTCACCGCCAAGATGGACAAGGGTGGGATCAGGCTCGATCCGCGCTCCGAGAGCAAGCGCGCGCGTTCGCAATGGGGCACCTCGCGCACGCTGGTGGCCAATCTGATCTCCGGCGTGACCAAGGGCTTCGAGGAAAAGCTGGAAATCACCGGCGTCGGCTTCCGTGCCGCGGTGCAGGGCAAAACGCTGAACCTGCAGCTCGGCTTTTCCCACGATGTAAATTTTGCGATCCCGCCGGGCATCGCCATCGCGACGCCGAAGCCGACCGAGATCGTAGTGACCGGCATGGACAAGCAGCAGGTCGGCCAGGTTGCCGCCGAGATCCGCGGGTTCCGCCCGCCCGAGCCGTACAAGGGCAAGGGCGTGAAATACGTCGGCGAATACATCTTCCGCAAGGAAGGGAAGAAGAAGTAGAGGGACGTAGCGATGTCGAGATTAAGCGATCGAACCGCGCGACGGACCGCGACCGTGCGCCGCAACGTCAAGCTCGCCGCCGGCACCAGCGGGCGCGCGCGGCTGACGGTATTTCGCTCATCCAAGCATATCTACGCCCAGCTCATCGACGACGCCAAGGGCGAAACGCTCGTGGCGGCGTCCTCGCTCGAGAAGCCGCTGCGCGAAGGCGCCAAGACCGGCGCCAATATCGATGCGGCGAAATCGGTCGGCAAGCTGATCGCCGAGCGCGCCAAGGAGAAGGGTATCAAGGACGTCGTGTTCGACCGCGGCGGTTATCTCTATCACGGGCGCGTCAAGGCGCTGGCCGATGCTGCGCGTGAAGGCGGACTTAACTTCTAATTCAATTGGATTGATCGAAAATGGCACATGAACCCCGACGAGAGCCGCGCCGCGACCGTGAACGCGGCGGCCGCGAGGAACGCGACAGCGAGTTCCAGGACAAGCTCGTGCACATCAACCGCGTCGCCAAGGTGGTGAAGGGCGGCCGGCGCTTCGCTTTCGCCGCGCTGGTGGTGGTCGGCGATCAGAAGGGCCGCGCCGGTTTCGGCCACGGCAAGGCGCGCGAGGTGCCGGAGGCGATCCGCAAGGCGACCGACGCCGCCAAGCGCAGTCTGACGCGCGTGCCGTTGCGCGAAGGCCGCACGCTGCATCACGACGTGCTCGGCCGTCACGGCGCCGGCAAGGTGTTCCTGCGCGCGGCGCCTCCGGGAACCGGCATCATCGCCGGCGGTCCGATGCGCGCGGTGTTCGAGACGCTCGGCATCCAGGACGTAGTGGCGAAATCGCTCGGCTCGTCCAATCCCTACAACGTGGTGCGCGCGACCTTCGACGCGCTCAAGCATCAGGATTCGCCGCGCTCGGTCGCGGCGCGCCGCAACATCAAGGTCTCCACGCTGCAGTCGCGCCGCCGCGAAGGCGGCGAGGCGGACGCGACGGAATAGGGGGATCGCCATGGCCGAGGCAAAAAAGACCGTCAAGGTCGAGCAGATTGCGAGCCCGTTGCGCCGCCATCACGACCAGCGCGAGACCCTGATCGGGCTCGGCCTGAACAAGATCGGCCGCAGCCGCGACCTGCCGGATACGCCGTCGACGCGCGGCATGATCCGCAAGCTGCGGCATCTGGTGCGCGTGGTCGGCGAAGCGCGTTAAGAGGACGACTGCCATGAAACTCAACGAGATCGCCGACCGGCCGGGCGCGCGCAAGAATCGCCTGCGCATCGGCCGCGGCATCGGCTCCGGCATGGGCAAGACCGGCGGCCGCGGCGGCAAGGGCCAGACCGCGCGCTCAGGCGTGCGCATCAAGGGCTTCGAAGGCGGCCAGATGCCGCTGCACCGGCGCCTGCCCAAGCGCGGCTTCCGCAATTCGCCGTTCGCGGTCAAGCTCAACGAAACCAATGTCGGCAAGGTGCAGGCGGCGATCGACGCCGGCCTCATCGATGTCGGCAGCCCGATCGACGTTGCGGCCATGGTCAAGGCCGGCCTGATGCGGCGCGCCAAGGGCGGCGTCAAGCTGCTCGGCGACGGCGAGTTCAAGAGCAAAGCCGATTTCGCGGTGTTCCGCGCGTCGAAATCCGCCATCGCGGCGGTCGAGAAGGCCGGCGGCAGCGTCAAGATCCTCGCCCCGGCAAAGGAAGCGGACGCCGAGCCGAAGGGCAAGAATAAGCGCATGGCGTTGGAAGCGGCCAAAGGCGGCGACAAGCCGAAGGGCGGCAAGCCCAAAGAGTCTAAGGCGGCAGCCGCCGAAGCCGAGCAAAAGCCGGCCGAGTGAATAGGCCGCGCGGGCGGCCCGTTCACCGCCGGCTACAAGTTTGCGACGCAGTGCCTATCTAGAGTTTTCTGAAGGCGGCCCGCAGCAAGCGGGGTTGAGCGGGACGGGGCGCGGCGGCAGGAGCGACTGATGGTTTCGGCAGCGGAACAACTGGCGGCCAATCTCAACTTCGGGGCCCTCGCCAAGGCCGAAGAGCTCAAGAAGCGTATCTGGTTCACGCTCGGCGCGCTGCTGGTCTATCGCCTGGGCACCTATATCCCGCTGCCCGGCATCGATCCGGCCGCCTGGGAGCAGATCTTCAACACCCAGGCCGGCGGCATTCTCGGCATGTTCAACATGTTCTCCGGCGGCGGCATCCACCGGATGGCGATCTTCGCGCTCAACATCATGCCCTACATCTCGGCCTCGATCATCATTCAGCTGATGACGACGGTCTCGCCGACGCTCGAAGCGCTCAAGAAGGAAGGCGAGTCGGGCCGCAAGATCATGAACCAGTACACCCGCTATCTCACCGTGGTGCTGGCCGCGTTCCAGGCCTACGGCATTTCGATCGGGCTGGAAGGCGCCGGCAGCGTGGTCGTCCGATCCCGGCTTCTTCTTCCGCATCTCCACCGTGGTCACGCTCACCGGCGGCACCATGTTCCTGATGTGGCTGGGCGAGCAGATCACCTCGCGCGGCATCGGCAACGGCATCTCGCTGATCATCCTGTCCGGCATCGTCGCGCAATTGCCCTCGGCCGTCGCCGGCACGCTGGAACTCGGCCGCCAGGGCGCGCTGTCCACCGGCCTGATCCTCGCCGTTATCGTGATGGCGGTCGCCGTCATCGCCTTCATCGTGTTCATGGAGCGCGCGCAGCGCCGCTTGCTGATCCAATATCCCAAACGCCAGGTCGGCAACCGCATGTTCGAGGGCCAGTCCTCGCATCTGCCGCTCAAGCTCAACACCTCGGGCGTGATCCCGCCGATCTTCGCTTCCTCGCTGTTGCTGTTGCCGACCACGGTGGCCAATTTCAACGCCGGGCATGGGCCGGAATGGCTGACCACCGTCACCACGCTGCTCGGCCACGGCCGCCCGCTGTTCCTGCTCTTGTACATCGCGTTGATCGTGTTCTTCGCCTTCTTCTATACGGCGATCGTGTTCAACCCGACCGAGACCGCGGATAACCTGAAAAAGCACGGCGGCTTCATCCCCGGCATACGACCGGGCGAGCGCACGGCGGAATATATCGACTATGTGCTCTCGCGCATCACCGTGATCGGCGCGCTCTACCTCGCCATCGTCTGCCTGATCCCGGAAATCCTGATCTCCTATGCCGCGGTGCCGTTCTATTTCGGCGGCACGTCGCTCTTGATCGTGGTCAGCGTCACCATGGATACGGTCGCGCAGATCCAGGGCTACCTGCTGGCGCACCAATATGAAGGCCTGATCAAACGTTCGAAATTGCGGGGGCGCAATCGATGAGACTGATTCTGCTCGGCCCGCCGGGGGCGGGGAAGGGCACGCAAGCGCAGCGGCTGGTCGAGAAATACGGCATCGTCCAGCTCTCCACCGGCGACATGCTGCGCGCCGCGGTCGCCGCCGGTACGCCGGTCGGCTTACGCGCCAAGAGCATCATGGAAGCCGGCCAGCTGGTTCCCGACGAGGTGGTGGTGGCGATCGTCGCCGACCGCATCGATCAGCCCGACGCCAAGCGCGGTTTCGTGCTCGACGGCTTCCCTCGCACGGTGCCGCAAGCCGAGGCGCTCGACCGCCTGCTGGCCGAGCGTAGCCTCAGGCTCGACGCGGTGATCGAGCTCAAGGTCGACGAGGGCATCCTCATCAAGCGCATCGAGACCCGGGTGGCGGAAATGACCGCCCGCGGCGAAAAGCTGCGCGCCGACGACAACCCGGAAGTGCTCAAGGGGCGGCTGGCGGCCTACCGGGCGCAGACGGCCCCGCTGGCCTATTATTACGCCTCCAAGGGCATGCACCGCGCCGTCGACGGCATGGCGCCGATCGATGTGGTCACCGTTGCCATCGACCGCATCCTGGAGGAACCGCTCGTCAAAGCCGCCCAGCGTGCGAAAAAGGCCGCCAAGCGCGCAAAAAAGGCCGCCAAACAGGCGAAAAAGGCTGCCGAAAAAGCCAAGCGCAGCCGCGCCAAGGCTAAACCGCGAAAAAAGGCCGCGGCTAAGGCGACCGGCCGCCGGAGCCGTAGTGCGGGTAGCCGCGCCCGTCCGGCTCGCGCCAAAAACAGGACTGGACAGCGCAAATCGCCTACCCGGCGGAGGTTGACGAAGGCGCGATGAATCCCTTAATAAGCTGCGCATTCAGAAGTTTGACGCGATGCCGGGCCCCAAAAAACCGGGGAAAGGCGTCGTGTTATACTTTGGGCTATCCCCTTCCAGGGGCACAAGAATTCGGCGCCTTGCGCGCGGCCGGACGATAACAGGAGAGTTGATCCGTGGCTCGTATCGCAGGCGTCAACCTGCCCACCAACAAGCGCGTCGTGATCGCGTTGCAGTATATCCATGGCATCGGGCCCAAAATCGCCCATGAAATCATGCAGAAGGTTAACCTGCCGCAGGAGCGGCGGGTGTCGCAATTGACCGACGCGGAAGTGCTGCAGATTCGCGAAATGATCGACCGCGACTACATGGTCGAGGGCGACCTGCGCCGCGAAGTGGCAATGAATATCAAGCGGCTGATGGATCTCGGCTGCTACCGGGGCCTGCGCCACCGCAAGGGCCTGCCGGTGCGCGGCCAGCGCACCCACACCAATGCGCGCACCCGCAAGGGGCCGGCCAAGACCATTGCCGGCAAGAAAAAGACACCGACACCGCAGTGACGACGAGGAATCGCCCGCGCCTGACGGCGGCGGGCTGCAAAGGGATCGAGAATGGGTAAGGAAGCCACCCGCGTCCGCCGGCGCGAACGCAAGAACATCGCGTCGGGCGTCGCGCATGTCGCGGCCTCGTTCAACAACACCATGATCACCATCACCGACGCGCAGGGCAACACCATTGCCTGGTCGTCGTCGGGCACGATGGGGTTCAAGGGCTCGCGCAAGTCGACCCCCTACGCCGCACAGGTCGCCGCCGAAGACGCCGCCAAGAAGGCGCAAGAGCACGGCATGAAAACTCTCGAAGTCGAAGTATCGGGCCCGGGTTCGGGCCGTGAATCGGCGCTGCGCGCCTTGCAGGCGCAGGGCTTTACCATCACCTCGATCCGCGACGTGACCACGATCCCGCATAACGGTTGCCGGCCGCGTAAGCGTCGCCGCGTTTGATTTTCATTTCGGGCGGACGTGACGAGCGTCCGCTGCCGCCGAAATTTTCCCCACACGGCGGGTGGGATGCACGGGCAAGGCCCGTGCCGCTCAAAGGTGAAGACGTGATCCAGAAAAATTGGCAGGAATTGATCAGGCCGAACAAGCTGCAAGTGGCCGCCGGCAACGATGCCGCACGGACCGCCACCGTCGTCGCCGAACCGCTCGAACGCGGCTTCGGCGTGACGCTGGGCAATGCGCTGCGCCGCATTCTCTTGTCCTCGCTGCAAGGCGCGGCGGTGCAATCGGTGCACATCGACGGCGTGCTGCACGAGTTCTCCTCGATCGCCGGCGTGCGCGAGGACGTCACCGACATCGTGCTCAACATCAAGGACATCGCCATCAAGATGCAGGGCGAGGGTCCCAAGCGCATGGTGGTGAAGAAGCAAGGGCCGGGCACCGTCACCGCCGGCGACATCCAGACCGTCGGCGACGTCGTGGTGCTCAATCCCGACTTGGTGCTCTGCACCCTCGACGAGGGCGCCGAGATCCGCATGGAGTTCACCGTCAATACCGGCAAGGGCTACGTGCCGGCCGAGCGCAACCGTCCCGAGGACGCGCCGATCGGCCTGATCCCGGTCGACAGCCTCTATTCGCCGGTGCGCAAGGTTTCCTACAAGGTCGAGAACACCCGCGAGGGCCAGATCCTCGACTACGACAAGCTGACCATGACGATCGAGACCAACGGCGCGGTCAGCCCGGAGGATTCGCTCGCCTACGCGGCGCGCATCCTGCAGGATCAGCTCAACGTGTTCGTCAATTTCGAGGAGCCGCGCAAGGCGGAGGCCGCCGAGAGCATTCCCGATCTCGCGTTCAACCCGGCCTTCCTCAAGAAGGTGGACGAGCTCGAACTGTCGGTGCGCTCGGCCAACTGTCTCAAGAACGACAACATCGTCTATATCGGCGACCTGGTGCAGAAGACCGAAGCCGAGATGCTGCGCACGCCGAACTTCGGCCGCAAGTCGCTCAACGAGATCAAGGAAGTGCTGGCGCAAATGGGCCTGCATCTCGGCATGGAAGTGCCGGGCTGGCCGCCGGAAAATATCGAGGAGCTGGCCAAGCGCTTCGAGGATCATTACTAACCAGGGGACAGTGATCAGAAATCAGTAATCAGAAAAGTCTGATCACTGACCGCTGATTACTGATTACTGATATGCGTCACGGAAAAGTTCACCGCAAGCTCGGGCGGCATTCGGCGCATCGCACCGCCATGTTCGCCAACATGGCGGCCGCGCTGATCAAGCACGAGCAGGTCGTCACCACGCTGCCGAAGGCGAAGGAACTGCGCCCGATCGTGGAAAAACTGGTGACGCTCGCCAAGAAGGGCGGGCTTGCCGCGCGCCGCCAGGCGATCTCGGAAATGCGCGACATCGCCATGGTCAAGAAATTGTTCGAGGTGATCGGCCCGCGCTACAAGGACCGCAAGGGCGGCTATACCCGCGTGCTCAAGGCCGGCTTCCGCTACGGCGACAGCGCGCCGCAGGCGGTGATCGAATTCGTCGACCGCGACCTCGAGGCCAAGGGCAAGGATTCCGGGCCGGTGCAGGAGAAGAAGGCGGAAGAGGCGACCGCGGCGGCCTGATCCGCTGTTCCCCAACGTAATTCACAAGGGCGGCCTCAGGCCGCCCTTTTTTGTTATCCGAGCGGTAGCGGGCTATGTATACTCCCTGCATAAGAAATACGGGGAGGAACATCATGATCCGATTTGTCGTAACGCTACTTGGCGCTGTTGCCGCCACCGTTGGCGCGGCCAACGCGCAATCCGATCTGGTCAAGCGCGGCGACTATCTGGTCAACGGCATCCTTACCTGCGGCAACTGCCACTCGCCGAAAGGGCCGACCGGCGACATCCCCGGCAAGCTGTTCTCGGGCGGGCTGTCCTGGGACGAGCCGCCGTTCAAGGTGACGGCCCCCAACATCACGCAGGACAAGGAAACCGGCATCGGCAAGTGGAGCGACGCCGACATCAAGAAGCTTGTTGCGCACCGGCATGCTGCCGAACGGCGTGCACATCGCCATGATCATGCCGACCGGCTTCTACCACATCATGACCGAGCGCGACCTCGACGCGGTGGTCGCCTATCTGCGCACCATCAAGCCGATCAGCAACAAGGTCGCCGATCCGATCTACAAGATGCCGCAAGTCGAACATGTGCTGCCTGGCGGCGAGAAGCCCTACACCGAAGCCATGATGGGCGACAAGCTGAAGAAGGGCTTCTACCTCGCCACCATCGCGCATTGCATGGAATGCCATACGCCGATGGTGAAGGGCATGCGTCAGTGGGACACACGCCTGGGCGCCGGCGGTTTCGACTTCCCCGGACCCTGGGGCGTCTCGACCTCGCGTAACATCACCTCGAGCAAGACCAAGGGCATTGGCGCTTGGACCAACGCCGAAATCAAGCGCGCCATCACGCAGGGCATCAGCAAAGACGGCAGCCATCTCAAGCCGCCGATGGGCTTCCATTACTATTCCACGCTGACGCCTGACGACCTCGACGCCGTGGTGGCCTATCTGCGCACGGTGCCGGCGAAGGAGTAGCCTAATTGCCCCTCCCCGTGCGCGGGGAGGGGGAGTTCGGCCTTCATTTAGCCCGGCCGGTAGCCTATATCTCCGCATCCGCCGGGAGACCGATATCCGATGCGCCGTAAGCTGTTTCTAACCGCTTTTCTGCTTGCCGCTTTTGCCGCGGGGCCCGCCGTCGCCCAGGAGCGCCGGGTGCCGACCGCCGACGAGCTGCGGCTGTCCTTCGCGCCGGTGGTGCAGCGGGTGTCGCCGGCGGTGGTCAACGTCTATGCCGCCAAGGTGGTGGTGAACCGCAATCCGCTGTTCGACGATCCGATTTTCCGCCGCTTCTTCGGCGTGCCGGGCGACGGCGGCCGCCAGGTGCAGCGCTCGCTCGGCTCCGGCGTGATCGTCGATCCATCCGGCCTGGTGGTCACCAATGTGCACGTGATCGAGGGCGCCGACGAGGTCAAGGTGGCGCTCGCCGACAAGCGCGAATTCGAGGCCGAGATCGTGCTCAAGGACAAGCGCAGCGATCTCGCCGTGCTGCGCATCAAGGACGCGCATGAGCGCTTTCCGGTGCTGGAATTCGCCAATTCCGACGCGCTCGAAGTCGGCGACGTCGTGCTCGCCATCGGCGATCCGTTCGGCGTCGGGCAGACCGTGACGCACGGCATCGTCTCGGCGCTCGCCCGCACGCAGGTCGGCATCACCGACTACCAGTTCTTCATCCAGACCGACGCCGCCATCAATCCGGGCAATTCCGGCGGCGCGCTGGTCGACATGACCGGCCGCCTGGTCGGCATCAACACCGCGATCTTTTCGCGCTCGGGCGGCTCGCAGGGCATCGGCTTCGCCATTCCCGCCAACATGGTGCGGGTGGTGGTGGCCTCCGCCAAAGGCGGCGGCCACGACGTGAAGCGGCCCTGGCTCGGCGCCAAGCTGCAGGCGGTCACCGGCGACATTGCCGACAGCATGGGACTGAAACGGCCGATCGGCGCGCTGGTCGCCAGCGTCGTGCCGAACGGTCCGGCGGAGCGCGCCGGGCTCAAACCCGGCGACGTGATCGTGACGGTGGACAATCAGACGGTGGACGATCCCAACGCCTTCGACTACCGCTTCGCCACCAAGCCGCTCGGCGGCACCGCGGCGCTCGGCCTGCTGCGCGATGGCCACGAGCTGAGCGTGAAGGTGGCGCTGCAAACCGCGCCCTCGACGCCGCTCGACGAGATTACCATCCGCTCGCGCTCGCCGTTCTCCGGCGCCAAGGTCGCCAATCTCTCGCCGGCGCTGGCCGACGAATTGCAGTTGCAGAACGCCGATGCGGGCGTCGTCGTCGTGGACGTGGACAACGGCTCCTATGCCAGCAATCTCGGCTTCCGGCGCGGCGACATCATCGTGTCGGTGAACGGCGAGCATATCGCCAAGACCAGCGATCTCGCGCGCGCCACCAGCACGCCGAACCGCTCCTGGCAAATCGTCATCCGCCGCGGCGGCCAGCAGATCACCGCCGTGTTCAACGGATGAGCCCGCGCGCCAAAGCGGGACCGACGCTGTTCGCGGCCGCCGGCCTCGACAAGGATGCGCCGCGCCCGCTCGCCGACAAGCTGCGCCCGCGCGAGGCTCGACGAGGTGGTCGGGCAGGACCATCTGCTGGGCGCGGACGGCGCGCTCAGCCGCATGCTGGCGACCCGCTCGCTCGGCTCGCTGGTGTTCTGGGGCCCGCCCGGCACCGGCAAGACCACGGTGGCGCGGCTTTTGGCGCAGGAAACCGACCTGCATTTCGAGCAGATCTCGGCGATCTTCACCGGCGTCGCCGACCTGAAGAAGGTGTTCGAGGAAGCGCGCGCGCGGCGCGATACCGGCAAGGGCACGCTGCTGTTCGTGGACGAGATCCACCGCTTCAACCGCGCCCAGCAGGATAGTTTCCTCCCCGTGATGGAAGACGGCACCATCGTGCTGGTCGGCGCCACCACCGAGAACCCATCGTTCGAATTGAACGCGCCGCTGTTGTCGCGCGCGCGCGTGCTGGTGTTCAAGTCGCTCGACGCGGAAGCGATCGAAAAGCTGCTCGCGCGCGCCGAAAACATCGAAGGCCGGAAGCTGCCGCTCGACGGCGAGGCCCGCATCGCGCTTATCCGCATGGCCGACGGCGACGGCCGCGCCGCGCTGACGCTCGCCGAGGAAGTCTGGCGCGCCGCCCGCAAGGGCGAAGTCTTCGACGCCGCGCAAGCTGCAGGAGATCGTGCAGCGCCGCGCGCCGATCTACGACAAGGCGCAGGACGGCCATTACAATCTCATCTCCGCGCTGCACAAATCGGTGCGCGGTTCCGATCCCGACGCCGCGCTCTATTATCTCTGCCGCATGCTCGATGCCGGCGAGCCGCCGCTCTATATCGCGCGCCGCGTCGTGCGCATGGCGATCGAGGACATCGGGCTGGCCGATCCGCAGGCGCTGGTGATCGCCAACGCCGCCAAGGACGCCTACGATTTCCTGGGCTCGCCGGAAGGCGAACTGGCGATCGCGGAAGCGGTGATCTACATGGCGACCGCGCCGAAATCGAATGCCTCTTACGCCGCTTTCGGCGCCGCCATGCGCACCGCCAAGCAGGCCGGCTCGCTGCTGCCGCCCAAGCACATCCTCAACGCGCCGACCAAGCTGATGCAGCAGGAAGGCTATGGCCGCGGCTACGCCTACGACCACGACGCGGAGGAAGCCTTCTCCGGGCAGAATTATTTTCCCGACGCGCTGCCGCGCCAGCGCTTCTACAATCCGCCCGAGCGCGGCTTCGAGCGCGAAATACGCAAGCGGCTGGACTATTGGGCGAAGTTGCGGAAAGAACGAGGCGGACAATGAGCGTCAACTTGGATGCCTATTTCAAGCGGATCGGTTACGTCGGCGCACGTGACGCCTCGCTTGCGACCTTGCGCGAATTGCACCGCCTGCATCCGCAAGCCATAGCCTTCGAGAACCTCGACCCGCTGCTCAAGCGCCCGGTCAAGCTCGACCCGGCCGCGCTCGATGCCAAGCTCGTTAACGGCGGCCGTGGCGGCTATTGCTTCGAGCAGAATCTGCTGTTCGCGCATGTGCTGCGCGCCCTCGGCTTCAAGGTGCAGGAGGCGACCGCCCGCGTGCGCTGGTCGGTGCCCCCCGGCGTGAAAACCCCGCGCACCCATTGCCTGCTTTTCGTCGAGGCCGAGGGCGAGGATTACCTCGTCGATGTCGGCTTCGGCGGCAATGTGCTGACCTCGCCGCTGCTGCTTAATTCGCGCGCGGAACAGGCAACGCCGCACGAATCGTTCCGGCTGGTCGAAGAGGACGATCGTGTGGTCGAGGAAGCCAAGATCAACGGCGAATGGACGGCGCTCTATGCCTTCGATTTCGCCGAGACCCATCCGGCCGATTACGAACTCGGCAACTGGTTCACCTCGGCGCATCCGAATTCCCTGTTCGTCAACGGCCTGCTGGCGGCGCGCGCCGAACCCGACCGCCGTTATGGTCTGTTCAACAACGCTCTGTCGGTGCACAAGCTCAACGACGGCAGCGAAAAGCGCACGCTGAACGCGCGCGAGCTGCGCGACGCGCTCGGCGACCTGTTCAAGATCAGCCTCGGCGGCCTCGACGGCCTCGATACGGCGCTGGCCCGGCTTGCGGACATGCCAGCGTGAGCCGCGGCAGAAACGGGCCACGCCAGCCCGGCGGCGGACGGCAGCAGGCCGGGCCGCGCGGCCGCGGTCACGGCCGCGATCGCGATGAGCGGATCAAAGAGCGGATCAAAGAACGGTTCAATCCGCGCCAATCCGATCTGCGCGTGAGGCACTCGCCGAAACGAAGCGGCGGCAAAGGCCACTCCTTTCCCGGGCGCCCACCGCGCGATCGGTCAGTTGAAGTCAGGCCTGCGCCGCCAGTGGTCGTGCCGAAGGCGGAGCATTTTTCAGCCGGCGTGCAAACCGTCGCCGTCACGCCGGACGAGAACGGCATGCGCGTCGACCGCTTTTTCGAGGCGCGCTTTCCCGGACTGTCGTTCAGCCATATCCAGCGCATCATCCGCAAAGGCGAAGTGCGCGTGAACGGCAAGCGCACCCAGCCGAAGGCGCGGCTCGAAGCCGGGCAGCGGTTGCGCATCCCGCCGCTCCAGCTCGCGGCGCCGCAGCCGCGCGAGGACGCGCCGCAAGCGCAGAAGGACCGCGCCTTCCTCAAGTCGATCACGCTCTACGAAGACGACGACGTGCTGGTGCTCAACAAGCCGATGGGCCTTGCCGTGCAGGGCGGCTCCGGCACGACGCATCATCTCGATGGCATGCTCGGCGCCTTGCGCGGCGCGCACCCGGACGCGCAGCGCCCGCGTCTGGTGCACCGGCTCGACAAGGACACCGCCGGCTGCCTGTTGGTGGCAAAGACGCGCTTTGCCGCGGCGGCGCTCGCCAAGACCTTCCGCACCCGCGCCGCGCGCAAGATCTACTGGGCGCTGGTCGCCGGCGTGCCCAAGCCGCAGCAGGGCCGCGTCTCCACCTTCCTCGCCAAGCAGGAGGTCGAGGAGGACAGCTTCATGCGCATCGCCAAGCACGGCGAGAAGGACGCCGTGCACGCCGTCACTTACTACGCGGTGGTGGAAACGGCGGCGCAGAAGCTCGCCTGGATCTCGCTCAAGCCGGTCACCGGCCGCACCCATCAATTACGCGCGCACATGGCCCATGTCGGCAACCCGATCGTCGGCGATCCGAAATATTTCAATATCGAGAACTGGGAACTGCCCGGCGGCATGCAGAACAAGCTGCATCTGTTGGCGCGCCGCATCGTGGTCCCGCATCCGCGCGGCGGCACCATTGACGTCTCCGCGCCGTTGCCGCCTCATATGGAGCAGTCCTGGAACCTGCTCGGTTTCGACGCCAAGCGCTACGACCCGATCGTCGAGGCGCCGGAGGAGTGACGCCCATGCGGATGAACGTCATGACGCCGCGCGGCGTATTTCTTGTCGCGCTGCTCGCGCTGACCTTTGGCGCGCCTGCCTGCGCAGCCCAGGCCCAGTCCGACGACGAGCGCTACGACATCATGGCGCCGGAGAAACCGGCGGCGAAAAAGCCGCCGCCCAAGCACAAGCAAAAAGTTCGGCACGGCTCGTCGAGCCCGGTCTATCCCACGCCCTTGCCGCCGCCGCTGCATTACAACCCGCAGCCGGTTCCGTCGGTGACGGCGCATCCGGCCGAAGTACCGCCGTCGCTTTTCGTGCCGCAGACCGGCCGGACCTTGCCGAACCTGCCGACGGTGGCGCCCTCCGGCCCGAACGGGACGGAGACCTATCAGGATCGCGCGCTGCGCTGCGCGCATCAGGCCGGTGTCTACGGTCAGGCCGCCGGCGACCGCAGCAGCTATATCAACAGCTGCATCAATCAGTAACTCAGGCGCTTGCCGCATCGAGCGCGGCGATGTCCTCGGGCGCGAGCTTGAGCCGCGGCGCCTGCATGATCTCGTTGAGCTGCGTGAGGCTGGTGGCGCTGGAAATCGGCGCGGTCACGCTCGGTTGCGCGATCAGCCAAGCCAGCGAAACTTGCGCCGGCGTCGCGGCATGGCGGGCGGCGACCTCATCCAGCGCCGTGAGGATATTCAGACCGCGCGCATTGAAAAAGTCCTTGATGCGCGGCGCGCGCGCCGCGCTTTTCCCAAGATCGCCTGGCGAACGATATTTGCCGGTGAGAAAGCCGGCGGCGAGCGAATAATAGGTGATGACGCCGATCCGCTCGCTGCGGCAGATCGGCGCCAAATCGCGCTCGAAGGCGGCGCGATCATAGAGATTGTAGCGCGGCTGCAGGCTCTCATAGCGCGCCAGGCCGAGCCGTTGGCTCGCCGCCAGCGAGGCCTGCAGGCGCGCGGCGCTGATATTGGAAGCGCCGATCGCGCGCACCTTGCCTTGCGCGATCAACATGGCATAGGCCCGCAGGGTTTCGTCCGGCGCGGTGTTCGGATCGTCGAAATGGGTCTGATAGAGGTCGATGCGGTCGGTTTGCAGCCGGCGCAACGAATTCTCGGCTTCGCGCAGGATGTCGCTCTGTTTCAAGCTGCGGCCTTGCCCCATGTCCTCGCCGACCTTGCTGGCGATCACCACCTTGTCGCGTTTGCCGCTTTTTTTGAGCCAGTTGCCGATGATGGTTTCCGATTCGCCGCCCTGGTGGCCGGGCACCCAGCGCGAATAGGTGTTGGCGGTGTCGATGGCGTTGAAGCCGGCGTCGGTGAAGGCGTCGAGGATGGCAAATGCGGTCGTCTGATCGACGTTCCAGCCGAACACATTGCCGCCCAGCATCAGCGGCGCGATGGCGAGGTCGGATTGGCCGAGGCGGCGTTTTTCCATTTTCGGCGTCAAGCCCGGCAATGACTGCGCAGGGGACGGGGTGTGGCCGCTTAGCGCAGCGAGGCGTTGAACTGCTCCAGCGCCGCCTCGCCCGGGCAGAGCTCCTGCTCGGCGAGCGCATTGAGCGGGCCGTCGACCGTGCGCAAATGGGCGTGCAGGTCTTCGGGGTCCTTCTCCACATAGAGCAGGCCGGTGACGATCTGCCCCTTGGCGGCGTGATGCTGGAGGAAGCCGAGCGCCGCGCCGCGGTCGTGCAATTCGTAGTCGGCGGCGAGCTTGCGCAAGGTCAGCTTGGAGCCGTCGTGCTGCTCGACCACCTCGACGGTGCCGGGCTCGTATTGCACCTCGATCGGCATGCGGCTCGACATGAAATCGAGCCGGTTGACCGCCTCGTTGTGCTCGCGCACGAAATCGAAGCTCTTGGTCGAGCCGGCGTGGTTGTTGAACGCCACGCAAGGGGAGATCACGTCGATGAAAGCCGCGCCCTTGTGCGCGATCGCCGCCTTGATCACCGGCACCAGCTGCTGCTTGTCGCCGGAGAACGAGCGGGCGACAAACGAAGCGCCAAGCTGCAGCGCCATGGCGACCAGATCGATCGAATTGTCGGTGTTGATGAAGCCGCGCTTGGACTTCGAGCCGCGGTCGGCGGTGGCCGAGAATTGGCCCTTGGTGAGGCCATAGACGCCGTTGTTCTCCACGATATAGACCATGTTGACGCCGCGCCGCAGGCAATGCGCGAACTGGCCCAAGCCGATCGAGGCGCTATCGCCGTCGCCGGAAACGCCGAGATAGATCAAATCGCGGTTGGCCAGATTGGCGCCGGTCAATACCGACGGCATGCGGCCGTGCACCGAATTGAAGCCGTGCGAATTGCCGAGGAAATAAGTCGGCGTCTTCGACGAGCAGCCGATGCCGGAGATCTTGGCCACCCGATGCGGCTCGATCGACAGTTCGAAACAGGCCTGGATGATGGCGCCGGTGATCGAATCGTGCCCGCAGCCGGCGCACAGCGTCGACACCGTGCCCTCGTAGTCGCGGTGGGTGTAGCCGAGCTCGTTTTTCGGCAGGTCGGGATGATGGAATTTCGGCTTGGTGAGATAGGTCATGACGATACCTTCAGCGGCGTAACCTTCAGCTTGTCGACGTGATCGCCGATCGCCTTGGCGATGAAGCGCGCGGTGATCGGGGTGCCGTCGTAGTGCAGGATCGGCACCAGCCGCACCGGATCGATGCCGCATTCGTTGACGATCAGCGAGCGCAATTGCGCGTCGCGGTTCTGCTCGACCACGAAGGTGAAATCGTGGTCGGCGACGAACGAGTTGACGCTCGAATGGAACGGGAAGGCGCGCACCCGCATGCGGTCGAGCGCATGCCCGCGCGCCTCGATCATGGCGATCGCCTCGTCCATGGCCGGCGCGGTCGAGCCGTAATAGATCACGCCATATTTTGTGGGCTTGCCCGCATTGGCCTGCAGCGGGCGCGGCACCAGGTCCTTGGCGGTGTCGAACTTGCGGATCAGCCGCTGCATGTTGTCGACGTAAGGCGCGCCTTCCTCGGTGTAGCGCGCATAACGGTCGCGCGAGGTGCCGCGGGTGAAGTACGAGCCCTTGGTCGGGTGCGTGCCGGGATAAGTGCGGTAGGGGATGCCGTCGCCGTCGACGTCGAGATAGCGGCCGAATTCCTTGCCGGCCTCCAGCTCCTCGGCGGTCATCACCTTGCCGCGGTCGTAGCCGCGCGTGTCGTCCCAGGCGAGCGGACGGGCGAGGTGGTGGTTCATGCCGATGTCGAGATCGAGCATGACGAAGATCGGCGTCTGCAGCCGGTCGGCGAGATCGAACGATTGCGCCGCGAAGTCGAAGGCTTCCGCCGGATCCTCGGGGAACAGCAGCACGTGCTTGGTGTCGCCATGCGAGGCATAGGCGCAGGAGATGATGTCGCACTGTTGCGTGCGCGTCGGCATGCCGGTCGAGGGGCCGGCGCGCTGCACGTCGAACAGCACGGCGGGAATTTCCGCGAAATAGGCAAGCCCGATGAACTCCTGCATCAGCGAAATGCCGGGGCCGGAGGTGGCGGTGAAGGCGCGCGCGCCGTTCCAGCCGGCGCCGATCACGATGCCGATCGAAGCCAGCTCGTCCTCGGCCTGGATGATGGCGTATTTGGCCTGCTTGGTCTCGGGGTCGACGCGGAACTTGGCGCAATGGCGGGTGAAGGCGTCGGCGAGCGAGGACGACGGCGTGATCGGATACCAGGCGCACACCGTGGCGCCGCCATAGACCGCGCCCAGCGCCGCCGCCGAATTGCCCTCGATGAAGATGCGGTTGCCGACCTTGTCGCTCTTCTTCAGGCGCAGCCCGATCGGGCAGGCGAGGTTGAGCACGGCGTAGTCGCGCCCGATATGCAGCGCCTTGATATTGGGCTCGATCAGCTTTTCCTTGCCCTTGTATTGCTCGCCGATCAGCTGCTCGACCGCCTTGACGTCCATGTCGATGAGCGCGGTCAGCACGCCGATATAGATGATGTTCTTGAACAGCTGGCGCTGGCGCGGATCGGTGTATTCGCGGTTGCAGATCGCGGTCAGCGGCACGCCGATGACCGTGATGTCGGAGCGGAATTTCGAGGCCGGCAGCGGCTTGGTCGAATCGTAGAGCAGGTAGCCGCCCGGCTCGATCGCGGCGATGTCGCGGTCGAAGGTCTGCGGATTCATCGCCACCATCAGGTCGGTGCCGCCGCGCGCGCCGAGATGGCTCGCCTCGGTGACGCGCACCTCGTACCAGGTCGGCAACCCTTGAATGTTGGACGGGAAAATGTTGCGCGGGGCCACCGGCACGCCCATGCGCAGCACGGCGCGGGCGAACATCTCGTTCGCGCTCGCCGACCCCGAGCCGTTGACGTTGGCGAAGCGGACGACGAAGTCGTTTACGCGGCTGATCGGCGTGGCGGTCGGCATGAAGTCCCTGCGTAGGTCATTTCCAACAAGAATTTCTGCATGTCCCAGGCGCCGGTCGGGCAGCGTTCGGCGCACAAGCCGCAATGCAGGCAGACGTCCTCGTCTTTTACCATGACGCGGCCGGTTTTGAGCCCGTCCTGCACGTAGAGATCCTGGCTGAGATTAGCGCGAAGGCGCGGTGAGATGCTTGCGCAGATCGGCTTGCTCGCGGTTGACCGTGAAGGTGATGCAGTCCATCGGGCAGATGTCGACGCAGGCGTCGCATTCGATGCAGAGCTGCGCCGAAAACACCGTCTGCACGTCGCAATTCAGGCAGCGGCCGGCTTCCGACAGCGCCAGCTCGGGATCGAAGCCCAGTTCGACCTCGGCCTTGATGTCTTTCAGCGCCACCACCTTGTCGCGCAGCGGCACCTTGTAGCGCTTATCGAGCGCGATCTCGTTGTCGTAGGACCACTCGTGGATGCCCATCTTCTGGCTCATCAGCGTGACCATCGGAGCCGGACGGTCGGCGATGTCCTCGCCGTTGAGCAGCTTGTCGATCGAGACGGCCGCGTCGTGGCCGTGCGCCACCGCCCAGATGATGTTCTTCGGGCCGAACGCCGCGTCGCCGCCGAAGAACACCTTCGGGTTGGTCGATTGGAAGGTCTTGTCGTCGAGCTTGGGCAGGCCCCAGTCGTTGAACTCGATGCCGGCGTCGCGCTCGATCCAGGGGAAGGCATTCTCCTGGCCGACCGCCACCAGCACGTCGTCGCAGGGGAAATGCTGATCGGGCTCGCCGGCGGGAACGAGCTTGCGGCGGCCCTTGTCGTCGTATTGCGCCTTCACCTTCTCGAAGGTGATGCCGGTGAGCCGGCCGTTGTCGTGCGTGAAGAACTTGGGCACCAGGTAATTGTGGATCGGGATGCCCTCGTGCATGGCGTCTTCCTTTTCCCAAGGCGACGCCTTCATCTCCTCGAAGCCCGAGCGCACCACCACCTGCACGTCCTCGCCGCCGAGCCGGCGCGAGGAGCGGCAGCAGTCCATGGCGGTATTGCCGCCGCCGAGCACGATCACGCGCTTGCCGATCTTTGAGGTGTGGCCGAACGACACCGAGGACAGCCAGTCGATGCCGATATGGATGTTCTTGGCGGCTTCCTTGCGGCCGGGGATGTCGAGGTCGCGGCCGCGCGGCGCGCCGGAGCCGACGAAGATCGCGTCCCAGCCTTCCGCCAGCAGCGCCTTCATGCTGTCGATGCGCTGCCGCCGCGGAATTCGACGCCGAGGTTGAGGATGTAGCCGCATTCCTCGTCGATGACGTGATCGGGCAGGCGGAATTTCGGGATCTGCGAGCGGATCATGCCGCCGGCTTGGCGGTCGCTGTCGAACACCACGCAATGATAGCCGAGCGGCGCCAGGTCGCGCGCGACGGTGAGCGAAGCGGGCCCGCCGCCGACCAGCGCCACGCGCTTGCCGTTCTTGTGCTGGGCGGGCTGGGGCAGCCGGCGCGGTGATGTCGTCCTTGTAATCGGCGGCCACCCGCTTCAGGCGGCAGATCGCCACCGGCTCGTTTTCCACGCGCACGCGCCGGCAGGCCGGCTCGCAGGGGCGGTCGCAGGTGCGCCCGAGGATTCCCGGAAACACGTTGGAGTACCAATTGACCATGTAGGCGTCGGAATAGCGCCCCGCCGCGATCAACCGGATGTATTCAGGCACCGGCGTGTGCGCCGGACAAGCCCATTGGCAATCCACGACCTTGTGGAAGTAGTCGGGCGCGGCAATGTTGGTATTCTTCATTCACTCCTCGAAACGCGCCCCTTAACCTGCAAGCCTCACACCTTCAACACGTGCAAGAAGCTTGCCGGTGTCGCGTCACAGCCTCAGGCGGCTGGTATTCCCCCGGCGCGGCCTTATGGGGACGGCCGCAATTCAGGGGCCGGAATATATGGGGAAGAACCCCCCAAGGCTACCTATCCTTCCGTCCTGACCGGGACCTATCAACTGCACGCTTTCGCTGATGTTTTTCGCTCCCTGAAAGGGGCGGCAGCATGGCGGCGCAAGGCGATTTTCGCCCCGTTACGTTAATGTTTTTACGCGCCGAACCGGCTATTTTCTGCGGCTCAGGCGGGCGGGACCCCGCCGCCCTCCGGCCCTTTTTGCGGTGCACAATCACGCTAATTCTGATGCGCGACATTTTTACCGAGATTTTCGAAAACCAGCCGCTCGACCCGCGCGAGGCGGCGCGCCGCGGCGGCCGGCCCGCTTTGCGCAAGCGATTCTATCGCCAAGCGCATGTCGGCGAGGCCGCGGGCGGCGGCTTCCCGCTGCTGCTCGACGGCAAGCCGGTCAAGACGCCGGCGCGGCGAGTGCTGGCCGCCCCGAGCGCAGCGCTGGCCGAAAAAATCGCCGGCGAATGGAACGCGCAGCGCGAGCTCATCGACCCGGCGCGCATGCCGCTCACCCGGCTCGCCAATGCGGTGATCGACGCGGTGGCCGATGCGCCGGGACCGGTGGCGGACGAGGTGGCGAAATATCTCGGCGCGGACCTGCTGTGCTATCGCGCCGAGGCGCCGCCAGGCCTGGTCGAGCGCCAGATGCAAGCTTGGGACCCGGTGCTGGCCTGGGCGCGCGAGGCGCTCGGCGCCCGTTTCGTCTTGGCGCAAGGCGTCATGCACGTGGCGCAGCCGGCTGAGGCGATCGCCGCCGCGCGCGCGACAATTCCCGCCGATGCAAATGAGTGAAAAATGTGGCGCCTGGGCGCGCTGTCGGCGATCGCCACGCTCACCGGCTCGGCTCTGCTGGCGCTGGCGCTCGAGCGTGGCGCGCTTGACGCCGACGCCGCCTGGGCCGCCGCGCATGTGGACGAGGATTGGCAGATGGCGCAATGGGGGAGCGACGAGGCCGCGCACGAGCGCCGCGCCTATTTCCGCGCGGAATTCGAAGCGGCGGTCGCGGTGCTGCGGCTGGGCGTGGATTGATAAACGCGCAGCCGAAAACCGACCCTTGCGAGCCGCCGACAGATGACCGCTGCCGGGGCTAATGCGGTCATCGCGCCAACTCGCGCTGTGCGCGCTGATGACCCGACGCGGGCATCACTCGCGCGGCCGATAGCGTTCGGCGAGATTCGATTGCATGGAGGCGGTTTTGAAGACCGCGAGCTGCGCACCAGCCAATCCCTCCAATAGCTTTGGGTCAGCGAGACCGGGAACGCAGACATTCTCGTCATTCGAGAGCGCCATCAGGGAGGCGGCCACCACGTCGGCCGCACTCATAGCTGGCGGCAGCTTGCTCGTATCGATCCCTTGCTGGGCAAGGAAATCGGTGGCGACGCGACCGGGTAGGCACACCTGAACGCGCACTCCTGTACCCTTAAGTTCCCCAGCAAGGGTCTGGGTGAAAGCCAACATGAAAGCCTTGGCTCCCGCATAGACGGCACGTGGGGGTAAGGGTGTGGGAGGAAGGGTGCCGGTCAGCGCCAGCAGTGAGGCAATGTTGATGACGCCGCCTCGGCCTCGCCGGATCATGCCGGGGAGCGCTGCTCGCGTGGTGCGCGCGACCGCGTGGATGTGTACGCCGATCAGGTCATCGATGACTTTGGGATCGATCGACGCAAACGGGTAGTAACCCGGGAACCCGGCATTGTTGATCAGCAGTTCTAGCGCCTCCTCCTTTGCAAGCACGGCCTCCACGTCTGCGAGGGCGGCTGCGTCGTTGAGGTCCGCGCGGACGACATCCACTCTAACGTCGTGCGTCTTCTTCAAACGTTCGGCCACATCCTGAAGACGACTGAGCCGACGCGCAACGAGAATAAGATCGTGGCTATCGCGCGCAAGCCGTTCAGCGAAAGCCAATCCGATACCGGATGACGCACCTGTTATTAGCGCGCAAGGTCGACCCGAACCGGGCGATTGCACCATGTGATCCCCCCGAAAACCTATGGAACTATGTCGCCCCACGCGACGCTAAAGAATTTAGCAGATGTCGCGCCACTGCAACCACTAGCTTTAGTGCATCTCCTACGAGAGCGATGTCTGGGCACCAAGCGGACATTCCAGCCGCACCGGAAATTGCCCGCTTGCGGGGATAAAGCGGGCGAAACGCACGGCGTGTTTTTGACTGCACGCCCTCGCTTAACCTCTGCCCGCGCGCGCGGGGAGGGGGATCGCTACTGCCCGCTCGGGTCGCCCTTGCGGCTGGCCTCGTAGAGGAACCAGACGCGCCGCTCGGTCTCGTCGATAAAAACCTCGAGCAGGCTGGCGGTGGCGACGTCGTTATGCTCGTCGCACACGTCGTGCGCCTCGCGCATGGCCGCGACCATGCGCTGATTGTCGTCGCGCAGCTCGGCCAGCATGTCCTGCGGATCGACGTAAGCGGCGTCGTTGTCGGCGATGCGCTGCTGGCGCGAGATCTCGCCGATCGAGCGAATGGTCGTGCCGCCGAGCTTGCGCACGCGCTCGGCCAGCACGTCGGTCATGGCGAAGATCTGGTCGGCTTGCTCGTCGAGCATGCAGATGATAGTCGCGGAAATGCGGCCCGCTGACGTGCCAGTGAAAATTCTTGGTCTTGAGATAGAGCGCGAAGGTGTCGGCCAGCAGCAGGTTCAAGCCGGCGGCGATGTCCTTGGTGGCGTTGGCGCCGAGATCGGTCGGCGTCGCCAGCCGTGGCTGCGCGCTGCGATGCGGTGCGGACTTTGCGGCATGGTTCATGGGAATATCCTCGTTTGGCTGGTTACCCCCGAATGCCGGCGTTTTTCACGCCGGCCCGCAATATTATGGGCATCTATTGTCGGTTTTGTGAAGGCGCAAGATCGCCGGCGAGCTGGCGCGCGGCCGCGGCGATCGCCGCGAAAACCGGTCGCCATTGTCGGCCGGCGTCCTGGCGGAACAGCCGCATGGTGGGGTACCAGGGCGTGTCGTTGCGGCCGATGAGCCAGCGCCAGTCGGCGACGACCGGCAGCGCGGTGAACACCGGGCGACCCAGCGCGCCGGCCAGATGCGCGACCGAGGTGTCGCAGCTGACCACGAGATCGAGATTCATCATCACCGCGGCGGTATCGAGGAAGAAATCGGCGTCGGCGGCGGGATCGGCGTTTGGCGTCACGATCTGATGGCCGAACGCCGACGTCGGCGATCTGCGCGGCGGCCGGGCCCTTTTGCAGCGAAATCAACTGCACGCCCGGCAGCGCGGCGAGCGCTGAGAATTCGGCGAGCGGGATGTCGCGCCGTTTGAAATGCGGCTGGTCCGAATGGCCGGACGCCCAATTGATGCCGATCTTGAAGCCTTCGCCGAGCCGCGCGCGCCAGGCTGCGATGCGCGCCGGCTCGGCCGCAAGATAGGGCCTAGCGGCCGGCACGCTGTCCGGGCGTGATGCCGAGCGCGCCGGGCAGGCTCAACAGCGGCAGCCAGCGCAGCGGCCGCGGGTCCTGCGCGAGCCGTTCGTGATCGGTCGCGATGGTGACGCCGGCCAGCGTCGAAAGCAGCGGCGCCATGGCCTGGCGGGTCAGGATCGTCACGTCGAAGCCGCGCGCCGCCAACAAGGGCGCGAAGCGGCAGAACTGGATGGTGTCGCCGAGGCCCTGTTCGGTGACCAGCACGACGCGTTCGCCGGCGCGCTTTTCGCCGTCCCAGCGCGGCTGCGGCATCGGGACGTAGGTCGGTTGTCCTGCATTCGAGCGGTGCTCGTAATCGGCAAAGCCTGCCGCCCAGTCGCCGCGCAGCAGCGCCAGCAAGCCGCGCCCGAGATAGGCCTCGTCGAGTTTGCCATCGAGCGCGATCGCCTTGCTGTAGGCCGCCGCCGCCTCGTCGAAACGGGCTGAATTCGTCACGCCGGCCGCGGCGTCGAGATGGCCGAGATCCTTGAGCGCGTTGGCGCGATTGGCGTGCGCTTCGGCGACCTCGGCGCCGCACACGATCGCCTTGTCGAAACTCGCCAGCGCCTCGGCGTGGCGGCCGAGCGCCTGCAGCAGCGAGCCGCGGTTGAGCCAATCGGTCGCCGAGGTCGGATTGAGCGCCAGCGCGCGCTCGAAACTTTGCAGCGCCTCCTCGGGCAGGCCGGCATCGACCAGGATATTGGCGCGGTTGCCGTGGGCGTCGGCGAAATTGGCGTCGAGCGCGATCGCCCGGTCGAAATTCTTCGCCGCCTCCAGCCGCTCGCCCAGCCGGTACAGCGCCTGGCCGAGCAGATTGTGCACGCGCGCCTGCGGCGGGCCGTTGGCGACGGCGCGGCGGGCGAGCTCGACGCCCTCGCGGTACTGGCCCTCCTGGCAGGCGACCACGGCGACGTAATAGAGCGCGTCGGCGTTCTGCGGGTCGTTGCGCAGCACCTCGACATAGCGCTGCATGGCCGATGGCGAGATCGCCCTGGCGGTGGTGGAAGAGGCCCTGCTGGATGAGCTGCGCGGAGGAGGCGGGTTCGGACATGGGCGGGTTGTAAGCAGGCTTTGCGCGGCGATGCAAAGCCCAATCCGCCTCGTCCGAGGAGGCCGCAAGCGGCCGTCTCGAAGCTGGGCGACCCATGCTTCGAAACGCGGCATGTGGCCGTCCTCAGCATGTGGCCGATCGGGGTTACAGGGTATGGGTCCCGGGCCTCGCTGGCGCTCGCCCGGGACGACGGCCCCGTGGTATGCCTTTTGCTCGAATGCCGAGCGGGCGTGCGCAGGGCAGGGCTCATGAAAGACATCCTCGACAGGCTGGAGACGCGGCGGCAGGACGCCCGCCTGGGCGGCGGCAAGGGCCGCATCGAGGCCCAGCACAAGCGCGGCAAATTGACCGCGCGCGAGCGCATCGAACTCCTGCTCGACAAGGGCTCGTTCGAGGAGCTCGACATGTTCGTCGAGCACCGCTCCAACGAATTCGGCATGGAGAAGACCAAAATCCCCGGCGACGGCGTGGTCACCGGCTGGGGCACGGTGAACGGCCGCACGGTTTATCTGTTCTCCAAGGACTTCACCGTGTTCGGCGGCTCGCTCTCGCGAGACGCATGCGCAGAAAATCATCAAGGTGCAGGACATGGCGATGAAGGCGCGCGCGCCCATCATCGGCCTGTTCGACGCCGGCGGCGCGCGCATCCAGGAGGGCGTCGCCGCGCTCGGCGGCTATGGCGAGGTGTTCAAGCGCAACGTCATCGCCTCCGGAGTCATTCCGCAGATCAGCGTCATCATGGGCCCTTGCGCCGGCGGCGACGTCTATTCGCCGGCCATGACCGATTTCATCTTCATGGTGCGCGACACCTCCTACATGTTCGTCACCGGGCCGGACGTGGTGAAGACCGTGACCAACGAAGTGGTCACCGCCGAAGAGCTCGGCGGCGCCTCGCGTGCACACCACCAAATCGGGCGTCGCCGACGGCGCCTTCGAGAACGACGTCGAGTGTCTGTTGCAGATGCGCCGGCTGATCGATTTCCTGCCGGCCAACAACGAGGCCGGCGTGCCGCAATGGCCGACGCAAGACCCCGCCGACCGCATCGACGAGTCGCTCGACACGCTGATCCCCGACAATCCGAACAAGCCCTACGACATCAAGGAGCTGATCCTCAAAGTCGTCGACGAGGGCGACTTCTTCGAAATCGCCGGCGACCTACGCGCGCAACATCGTCACCGGCTTCGGCCGCATCTCCGGCAAGACGGTGGGCTTTGTCGCCAACCAGCCGATGGTGCTCGCCGGCGTGCTCGACAGCGACGCCTCGCGCAAGGCCGCGCGCTTCGTGCGTTTCTGCGACGCCTTCGCCATTCCGATCGTCACTTTCGTCGACGTGCCCGGCTTCCTGCCCGGCACCGCGCAGGAATATAACGGGCTGATCAAGCACGGCGCCAAGCTGTTGTTCGCCTACAGCCAGTGCACGGTGCCGCTGGTCACCGTGATCACGCGCAAGGCCTTCGGCGGCGCCTATGACGTGATGGCGTCAAAGCACGTCGGCGGCGACTTGAACTACGCCTGGCCGACGGCGCAGATCGCGGTGATGGGCGCCAAGGGCGCGGTCGAGATCATCTTCCGCGCCGACATCGGCGACAAGGACAAGATCGCCGCGCGCACCAAGGAATACGAGGACCGCTTTCTGTCGCCCTTCGTCGCCGCCGAGCGCGGCTATATCGACGACGTGATCATGCCGCACTCGACGCGCCGGCGCCTGGCGCGCGCGCTGGCGATGCTGCGGAACAAGCACGTCGAGATGCCGCCAAGGAAGCATGACAACCTTCCGTGTAGGTTGTCTTGCGCTCGTTTCGTGGTTACATTCGGCCATGGGAAGACGGTGCAGATCGACGACGACGTGATACGCGCGGCCGAGAAACTGGCCGCCGAACGCGGCACGACGCCCGGTGAGGTAATTTCCGAGGTGGCCCGAAAATCTCTGTTGCAACCCGCCGCACCGCTTGGACGCCCGCCTGCGGGCACGGTTTTGAAAAACGGCTGGTACGTCCTGCCGAGCCGCGGCGGGCCGCCTGTGACCAGTGAGTTGGTTCAGCGTCTGCTCGAAGACGCCGATCTTGAAGACGCGGGTCTTAAGCGGAGCGAGTAGGTGAGCGCTCTTCTCGACGTGAATGTCCTGCTCGCCTTGTTTGATCCGGAACATGAGTATCACGCGGAGGCTTCGCGGTGGTGGAGCGAGAACCGCGGCGCCGGCTGGGCGAGTTGCCCGCTGACGCGAACGGCTTTGTCCGGGTTATTTCAAGCCCAAGCTACCATCGACCTCTGTCGCTTACCGATGCGGTCGCACTTATAGCGGCCCGAATATCCCAGCCGGGTCACACCTTTTGGCCGGGGGTTGGGCGACGTTTCCGAAATGGGCGATGCGGTGCTCGGCCTGGTGGCCTCGCAGATGGGGGCAAGTGCGCCGCGCTGGCTGGCGATCCGCAACGTCTCCGATCCGCAGATCAAGGCCGAAGGCACGCTCAAACAGCAGGCGCAGGTCGCCGCCCAGATCTACAAGGGCTACGGCCGCTGGAGTTCGGTTTGCAGCGCGATCACCTGCTGGGCCAGCATCGTCGCGGAGTAAGGTGCCGGACTCAGCGCCAGCCGCCGCCGCCGTTCACATAAACGGTGTCGGCGGTCATGAATTGGCAGGCGTCCGAGCACATGAACAGCACCAGTTCGCCGATCTCCTCCGGCTTGCCGAAGCGTTTCATCGGCACGTCGTTGAGCATCTGGGCCTTGAGCTCCGGCGAGGTCGCCGCCGCCGCGGCAAAGGCGGTGTCGATCGGCCCGGGCGAGATCGACAGGCAGCGGATGCCCTGCGTGGCGAATTCGCGCGCGACCCCGAGCGTCAGCGAATTCACCGCGCCTTTTGCCGCCGCATAATGGATCGACGTGCCGGGCCCGCCGCGTTTGACCGCCATGCTGGCGACGTTGACGATCACGCCGAACTTGTTTTCGAGCATGTGCGGCAGCACCGCCTGCATGGCGTAGAAGGTGCCTTTGAAGTTGAGGTCGAAGGTGCGGTCGAGGAGATCGTCGTCGATGTCGAGGAATTTGCAGCGGCGCAGCGCGGCGCCCGCCGAGTTGAACAGGAACTGCACGCTGCCGAAATCGCCGATCGCCAGCTGCACCATGTCCTCGACCGCCGCGCGCTTGGTCACGTCGATGGTGAGCGCCAGCGCCTGGCCGCCTTTGGCGTTGACCTGCTCGACGGTCTGCTCGACGCCTTGCTCGTCGATGTCGGCGCACACCACGTTGGCGCCTTCGCGCGCGAAGATCAGCGCGGTGGCTCGCCCGATGCCGCTGCCGGCCCCGGTGATGATGATGGTTTTCCCTGAGAAATAATCCGGCGTCTTCGGCATGGTGTCCTCGCCCGCATGGTGAGTGGCTGCGGGCGCAGACTAGCGTATTCTTCAGCCGCCGTAAGACACCCCGCGGATACGGATCACCGCTTGCGTCCCGAGCAGGATGGCGCGCGAGAGCAGCGCGATATCGGCCGGCATGTCCTTGCGCCAGACGTCGAGCAGCAGCGCGATGCGCACCTCACCGCTGCGGTTCCATACTTCATGCCGATAGGTGTCGTCCCACAGCAGGCTTTCGCCGTCGCCCAGCCGGTAGGGCACGCCGTCGATATTCATCACGCAGGCGGGCACGCCGCTGCCGTCGCACGGCATCGACAGCATGAGATGAAAGCGTAAGATTCCGCGGAACGGGCCGCGGTGCTCCGGGATGTGCTTGCCGGGCGCCAGGAACGACAAGGTGGCCGACATCACCTCCGGCGCCGCCTCGAGCAGCGCGGCGACCGTCGGGCAGCGGCGCAAATTATTCTCCACCGTCACGCCATAGGCCTTCATGATGAACACGCGCCAGTCGCGCCCGTCATTGGCCGAAATATCCGCCTGCGCCGGCATGATGTCGTGGAAGCGCGGCACGTCGCCGAGCATGCCGCCAACGGCAAGCGCCTCGCGCCGGATCTCGGTCCAGCGCTCGGTGAAGCGTTCGGCGTTGGGGAAATAATGCGCGGCGTCGAGAATGGCCGGCGTCGCGATGCGCCCGTCGTAAATGGCGCGGACAACGCCGGCGGCGCGGTCGTAAAGCTGCAACACGGACATTTCTCCCCGGACCGGTCGTGCCCTTGCTATGAAGATAGTCCCGCGGCGGGGACGGGCCTATATCCCCGGATGTAAATTCGCCGCGAGCGGCGACAATCGCTCGCCCTAGGAACTCAGTCCAAATTGGCAATGCGCGATGGCGCTGGCCTTCAAAACTCGTTATCACGCCCTAAGCAAAGGAGTGCCCCATGACGCTGCGAAAATTATTGTTGGCGCTCTTGCTGGCGCCGCTGCTGAGCGCGCCGGTCGGCGCCGAGGAAAATCTCGTCACCTTCAAATCCATGAGTCGTCGATCTGGCGCTGGCGCTCGCCCGCGCCGCGCTCGCTGACTGCCAGAAGCAGGGCTACCAGGTCACGGTCGCGGTGGTCGACCGTTTCGGCGTCACCCAAGTGCTGCTGCGCGACCGTTTCGCCGGCGCCCATACCGTGCCGACCGCGACCGGCAAGGCCTGGACCGCGGTGAGCTTCCGCACCGACACCAGCGAAATGATCGCCCCGACGCAGCCCGGCATGCCGCAGGCGGGCGTTCGTTCGTTGCCGGGTGTGACCGTGATCGCCGGCGGGGTGACGGTGGAGGCGGCCGGCACCCTGGTGGGCGCAATCGGCGTTTCCGGCGCCCCGCTGGGAGCGAACGACGAAGCCTGCGCCAAGGCCGGCATCGCCGCCATCCGCGACAAGCTCGATTTTTGAGGGGGTAACATGATCGAATATGCCGACGCCTCGGCCGCCGTGCGTGCGGTTTATGACGACATCAAGCAGACCCGCAACGTGCCGGACGTGAACAATTTCTGGAAATATCTGGCGCGCGACCCGGCGACGCTCAAGCGCACCTGGGAAAGCATCAAACAGATCATGGCGCCGGGCGCGCTCGACCCGCTCACCAAGGAAATGATCTATCTGGCGGTCAGCGTCACCAATGGCTGCGCCTATTGCATCGCCAGCCATACGGCGGCGGCCCGCAAGGCCGGCATGAGCGAGGCCATGTTCGGCGAACTGATGGCGGTCACCGGCATGGCCAACGAAACCAACCGGCTCGCCAACGGCTATCGGGTTCCCATCGACAAAGCCTACGAGACCTGACGCGATTGCCCAGCGACGGGCATCCGTGACAAGATAACAAAAGAGCACGTCAGTGCGGGGGGAAGAGCCACGATGGACCGGCGATTGATCATAAGACTGCTCTGCGTCGCGCTGGTCGCGGCGGTCATGCTGCCGTTCGGCCACCTGCTGTTTCCCTATGTCAGCCACGTGTTGAGCGGCATCCAGTTCCAGGCGATCGAGGCGGTGCTCAGCGCGACCGTCGGCTTCGGCCTCTCGGCCATCGTCGGCTAGCGCGCTACGAATGCGGCTTCAGCAACGGTTCTCATGCGCCTGACCAATCTGGCGATCGCATCCGCGCCGATGCTGTTCGTGCTGCTATGGAGCACCGGCTTCATCGGCGCGCGCTTCGGGCTGCCCTATATCGAGCCGATGACGTTTCTGGCGGTGCGCATGGTGTTCGTGGTGGCCATCATGGCGGCGATCGCGCTCATCGCGCGGGCGCGCTGGCCGCGCGGGGCGGAGATCGGGCACAGTCTCGTGGCCGGCGCGCTGGTGCACGGGCTCTATCTCGGCGGCGTGTTCACGGCTCTGAGCCAGGGCGTGCCGGCCGGCATCTCGGCGCTGATCCCGGGCCTGCAGCCGATCCTCACCTCCACCATCGCCAACCGTTTCATGGGCGAACGGGTCACCCGCCTGCAATGGCTCGGCCTGCTGCTGGGACTGATCGGCGTGGTGCTGGTGCTGCACGACCGCAGCATCGTGCTGGCGGGCTCGCCGCTTGGCTGGATGGCGAGCTTCGGCTCGCTCATCGGCATCACGCTCGGCACGCTCTACCAGAAGCGCTATTGCGGCCCCATCGACTGGCGCGCCGGCAACACCGTGCAATATGCCGGCGCATTGGCGCTGTTCGGCCTGGCCGCCTGCGTGTTCGAGACGCGCACGATCCACTGGAGCGGCGAGCTCATCTTCGCCATGGCCTGGCTGGTGCTGGTGCTCTCGGTCGCCGCGGTCGGCCTGATGTATTGGCTGATCCGCCGCTCGGCCGCGACCGGCTTCGCCAGCCTGTTCTATCTGGTGCCGGCGGTGACCGCCTTGCTCGCCTTCGCGCTGTTCGGCGAAAAGCTCGACGCGCTCTCGATCGCCGGAATGGTGGTGTGTGCGGTGGGGGTCGTGCTGGTCAATCGCGGCGTCGGCGGCGTCAAGCCGGTGGCGGCGAACGCGGCGGCCTCGGTGACAGCCGAGCACTAGGACGCCGACCCAAGAACACGCGGTCGATCAGCGGTCTTTCCGATGGAACTTTGGTCTGAAAAAAATTTCAGCGCCGAATATTTCCCGCTGGCGCGAAAATAAAGAATCAGAACTAATGGTCGCACCATAAAAAACCGGCGTAGTGCGGTCGCTCAACCACGTCTTGGAGGGCACTCATGTCCGTTGAGAATGCGCCGCTTGCGCGGCCGGCGCGTGTCATCGTGGTGGGAAATGAAAAGGGCGGCTCGGGAAAATCCACCGTCGCCATGCATATTGCGATGGCGCTGCTGAAGTCGGGCCAACGCGTCGCCACCATCGATCTCGATACAAGACAGCAAAGCTTCACCCATTATATCGAGAACCGACACGCCTGGGCTCAGCACGTCGGCCGCGACCTTGGCATTCCCAACCACATTTGCCTCGATGCCGCGAACGACGAAGCGGCCGAACGTCGGGCGCTCGCCGATGCCGTCGATAAACTGGCGCAAAGCAACGGCATTGTCGTGATCGATACGCCCGGCCACGACAGCAGTCTGACCCGGCAGGCGCATGCGATGGCGGATATCTTGATTACGCCGCTCAACGACAGCTTTGTCGACCTCGACGTGCTCGGCATCGTCGACCCGGAGACCCTCGCCGTCATCGGCACCAGCCACTATGCCGACATGGTCGATGAGGCGCGCCGCCAACGCCAGCTCGTCGATCAGGTAACCCCGGACTGGATCGTGTTGCGCAATCGCCTTTCGATGCTTGGCTCGCGCAACAAGCGTCTGGTGGGCGAGGCGCTGCAAGAGCTTTCGCAACGGCTCAATTTCCGCTGCGTCGAAGGCCTGGCCGAGCGGGTGATCTTCCGCGAGTTTTACCCGCGCGGATTGACCGCCGTCGACGAGCTCGATGAAATCACGCTCGGCACGCGCCCGACCATGTCGCACGTCACCGCCCGCATCGAGATCGAAAGCCTGCTCGACAGCATGGGTTTGGGCAGGCCCTTGGCGAGCGGCGAAACGCTCGACCGCGCCCGCGACGCCGCTTGAGCCGAAATCCGGCGCGCGCTCACTTGGCCCGTTCGAGCACCATCTGCGTCTGCGTCACCAGCGCGCACAGCCTTCCGTCGCCGCGGGTGACACGGGTCTGCCAGACCATGGTGGTGCGGCCGCGATGCAGCGGCGTACATTCGGCATAGGCCGTATCGCCGATCGGGACGGCGGCGAAGAAATTGGTCTTGCTCTCGATCGTGGTGGTGGACTGGCCGTCTTTGAGATTGGCGGTGGTGGCGGTGCCGCCGAGATTGTCGGCCAGCGCCATGATGGCGCCGCCATGCAGAATGCCGAACCGGTTGTTGAGCTCGTCGCGGGCGAATAGCTCGCCGGTGACGCGCTCCGGCGAGATAGAGGTGACTTTCATTCCCAGGAAGTGGGCGAAGGGCGGTTGCTGCTGCGCCAGCTCTTTCATTGCAAAGGCTCCAGCCATGGCTGCGGGCGACACAATCGCGTCGGCCGCGCCGGAAAGCAAGAGCGCGGGCCGCAAGGTCCGCGCTCTCCATTCCACGCCGCGGAATTAAGCTATTTCGGCTGCGGCACGATGCGGATATAGGGCTTCGGCGTCTTCCAGCCGGCCGGATACATCTTCTTGGCCTCGTCCTCGGTGATGGCGCCGGTCATCAGCACGTCCTCGCCCTGTTTCCAGTTCGCCGGCGTCGCCATGCGGTGCTTGGCGGTGAGCTGGAGCAAGTCGAGCACGCGCAGGATCTCGTCGAAGTTGCGCCCCGTGGTCATCGGATAGACCAGGATCAGCTTGATCTTCTTGTCCGGCCCGATGATGAAGACGTTGCGCACCGTCATATTGTCGGCCGGCGTGCGGCCTTCCGAGGTGCCGGCCGTGCTTGCCGGCAGCATGCCGTAGGCCTTGGAAATCTTGAGATCGGTGTCGCCGATCATCGGATAGTTCGGCGCGAAACCGACCACGTCCTTGATGTCGACCGCCCATTTCTTGTGGTTGTCGACCGGATCGACCGACAGCCCGATGATCTTGGTGTTGCGCTTGTCGAATTCCGGCTTCATGCGCGCCATGGTGCCGAGTTCGGTGGTGCAGATCGGCGTGAAATCCTTCGGGTGCGAGAACAGCACGCCCCAGGAATTGCCCAGCCAGTCGTGAAGACGGATTTTGCCTTCCGTGGTTTCCGCCTCGAAATCCGGGGCGGTATCGCCAATCGCCAATGCCATGACGAACCTCCAAAATACGCGCTCAATTTACGTTCGCGCACGTTATATAGGCGTCCGCGCGCAAGCGGAATAGGCCCGAACGGGCAAAGAGGAAACTCCGTGCGGCGCCATGGGGCGACGCAGCACAAAGCTGCGCCGCCGCACGGCCGCGATGAAATTATTTTCCGCTAGCGCCGACGGCGTGCCTCAGCGGCTCGCCGCCTTGCGCTCGTCCATGCCGACGGTGCGGTCGGGGAAACCGGCGGCGTCGAAATAGCGGTTCACGCCGATGCGCTGGCCGACCAGGATGGTGGCGAGCCCTTCGGCGCCCGGATTGGAGCGTTCGATGAAGTTCTCCACCGTCGGGCTGGCGCCGCCCGGCAGCGCTTCCTCCGCGACGCGGCCCATCAGCGCGCCCTTGAACGGGATCTTCAGGCCGAGGACGTGCGCCATGGTCTTGCCCATGTCGGCATTGCTGACCGGCGCCTCGTTGACGAAACCGGCTTTGAAGTCGGGGCCGATCGCCGCCATGAAATTCATGGTTTCGGCGCGGCTGAAGCTGCCATGCATGCCCTGGCCCTGCTGCAAGCCGGTGTCGGCGATCTCCACCGTGCACATCACCGGCTTGTCGCAGCCGGTCGCGTAGGAGCGGAAATTGATCACGACCGACGGCCGCGGCGTGCGCGCGAGGCCCTTCAGGTTGACCGCCGACATCGGCAGCGTGCCGGGGAAGCTGCCGAGGTCGTCGTCGACGAACAGCCCGCTGACGTAATCCTGCGCCAGCAGGGCGTCGATCACCTTGGCGGTGAGCGCGCGATCCTTGCCCGGAATATAGACGAGGTCGGAACCGCCATTGGAGGCGACTGCCACGGTCGGGTTGGCGGGGTCGGGGCCGATCAGCCCGTTGCCGCGCTTGGGATAGCTGCCGGCGGCGACGGCCGCGTTCTTGTCGTCGGGATCGGCGAGCGGCATTGCCAGGGCCTTGGCGAGATCGATCGCCACAAAGCCGGGCGGCAGCAATCCGGCCGGCACGTCCTTATAGCTTGCCTGCGCGGCCGGGCTGGTCTTGCTCTCCTTCGAGATGGTCGCAAAGCCGTGGTCGGCCGCGATGACGATATCGGTGGTGGCGGCGAGGCCGAGTTCGTCCAGCGCCTTGCGGATGGCGGCGAGATTGTCGTCGGCGTTCTTGATCGAGGCGAGCGAGGTCGGCCCGTTAATGCCCGGCGTCACGTTGAGCAGGCTGTCGCCCTGATTGTGCTGGGTGCCGTCGGGATCGCGCGACCAGAACACCAGCACGAACGGCTTGTTGCGCGCCTTGAACATCGGCAGCACCACCTTGGCGGCGACGTCGGCGAAGTATTTCTGCTGGATGACATTGGCGACGAGAGTGCCTGGCGTCTTGAAATCGCCGGCTTTGCCATTCTCGCCGCGCGAGGGCGCAACGAGCGGCAGGCCGGCGGCGGTGAGCGCATCTTTCATCGCCGGCGACAGCGGAATGCCGGCGGGGCTGCCGGTCGCGTCGTCCACGATGATGGTGTTTTCGCCGTCGCGCTCGGTGTGGTCGAACATCAGGGTCGGGCCGAGCTTGCCGATCGCCGCGGTCGAGAAGCCCTGGTGATGGGCGGTCAGGACGACGGTGTCCTCGTCGACGAAATTGCCGGAGAAATGCGCGTCGATGTCGCCCAGGATCGGATCGCTCTCGATGAACGGCGTCATGCTGCCGCCGGCGTGCGGCACGGCGAAGCCGGCAAACAGCGTATTGCTGAACACGCCGGTATCGCCGAGGAAATGGCCGGTAGCGAGGCCGGACGCGTTGGGCATGGTGAAGGTGGGGAACAGCGAATGCGGATTGGCGAAATTGACGCCCTGGTCGCGGATCGCGGCCATGGTCGGCGCGCTCTGCGGCGTCACCGACTGGGCGCGCAAGCCATCCGGCACGAACAGGATCAGGTTATGCGGCGTTTGCGCGGCGGCAGGCCCGAGCGGCAAAGCGGCGGCGCAGGCCAATACGAGCAGGGTCTTCCTGAGCGACATGGCAGAGTCTCCCCCATGGCATTGTCGTGATGTTGCGCTAGATACCCGCTCGCCAAGACAGTATTGTAACAATTGCCGGCTATCCGCAGCCATTTCCACCGGAATGGCAGAGGGCTCTTTCCCTGCATGTTCAAGCGTATCCTGATTGCCAATCGCGGCGAAATCGCCTGCCGGATCATCAAAACCGCCCGCCGCATGGGGATCGAGACGGTCGCGGTCTATTCGGAGGCCGACAAGGACGCCCTGCATGTGGAGATGGCCGATACCGCGGTTCTCCTCGGCCCGCCGGAAGCGGCCAAGAGCTACCTGCTGATCGACAAGATCGTGGAGGCCTGCAAGGCGTCGGGGGCCGAGGCCGTGCATCCCGGCTACGGCTTCCTGTCCGAGCGCGAGGCCTTTCCCAAGGCGCTGGAAAAAGCCGGCGTCGTCTTCATCGGGCCGAACCCCAAGGCCATCGCCGCCATGGGCGACAAGATCGAATCGAAGAAGGCGGCCGCCGCCGCCAAAGTTTCCACCGTGCCCGGCCATCTCGGCGTCATCGCCGACGAGGCCGAGGCGATCGTAGATCGCGGAAGCGATCGGCTATCCGGTGATGATCAAGGCCAGTGCCGGCGGCGGCGGCAAGGGCATGCGCATCGCTTTTTCCAAGGCCGAGGTGGCGGAAGGTTTCGCGCGCTCGAAGTCGGAGGCGAAGTCTTCCTTCGGCGACGACCGCATGTTCATCGAGAAATTCATCACCGACCCGCGCCACATCGAAATCCAGGTGCTGGGCGACAAGCACGGCCACGTCATTTATCTCGGCGAGCGCGAATGCTCGATCCAGCGCCGCAATCAGAAGGTGATCGAGGAGGCGCCAAGCCCGCTGCTCGACGCGGCGACGCGCAAGAAGATGGGCGAGCAGGCGGTCGCGCTCGCTAAAGCCGTCGGCTACGACTCGGCCGGCACCGTCGAATTCGTCGCCGGCCAGGACAAGAGCTTCTACTTCCTGGAGATGAACACGCGGCTGCAGGTCGAGCATCCGGTGACCGAACTCGTGACCGGCATCGATCTGGTCGAGCAGATGATCCGCAGCGCCGCCGGCGAGAAATTGTCGCTCAAGCAGAGCGACGTGAAGCTCAACGGCTGGGCGGTCGAAGTCCAGAGTTTATGCCGAGGACCCGTACCGCAAGTTCCTGCCGTCCACCGGCCGCCTCACGCGCTACCGTCCGCCGGCGGAGCATAGCGCCAACGGGATCACGCTGCGCAACGACACCGGCGTCTACGAGGGCGGCGAGATTTCGATCTACTACGATCCGATGATCGCCAAGCTCGTGACCCACGCCGGCACGCGCGCCGAGGCAATCGACGCGCAGGCCGACGCGCTCGACGCTTTCGTGATCGACGGCATCCGCCATAATATTCCGTTTCTCGCCGCGCTGATGGCGCATCCGCGCTGGCGCGCCGGCAAACTCTCCACCGGCTTCATCGCCGAGGAGTTTCCCGACGGCTTCCATCCGCACGCGCCGGAAGGCGAACGCGCGCAGGTGCTCGCTGCCGTCGCCGCGGCCATCGACCACGTGCTGGGCGAGCGCAAGCGGCGCATTTCCGGGCAAATGGACGGGCGCAGCGTGACGCGCGAGAGCCAGCGCGCGGTCTGGCTCGGCGAAACCGAATACCGGCTTGAAGTGAAACGCGAGAACGGCACCATCGAGGTGCGCTTCCCCGGCAAGGGCAAAGGCGCCCGCCGCCATCTGCAATCGGACTGGAAGCCGGGCGATCCCTTGTGGACCGGCACCATCAACAGCCAGCCGGTGGCGGTGCAGGTGCGCCCGGTACCGAACGGCTTTGCGCTCGCCTACCGCGGCGTCGAGGCGAAAGCCTTCGTCTACACGGAGAGCGAGGCCGGCTACGCCCGGCTGATGCCGCCGAAGAAAGTCGCCGACACCGGCAAGCAGGTGCTCTGCCCGATGCCGGGGCTGGTCGTCTCCATCGCGGTCAAGGAGGGCCAGGAGGTCAAGGCCGGCGAGACCGTGGCGGTGGTCGAGGCCATGAAGATGGAAAACGTGCTGCGCGCCGAGATCGACGGCACCGTGAAGAAGATCAACGCCAAGCCGGGCGACAGCCTGGCGGTCGACGCGGTGATTTTGGAGTTTGCGTAATGCTGTCGTCCCCGCGCAGGGGGACCCATACTACGCGGCGTTTATCCGCCTCATCCTGAGGAGCATCGCGATAGCGATGCGTCTCGAAGGATGGGGCGGCCACATGGTTCGAGACGGCGCTTCGCGCCTCCTCACCATGAGGCCGAGATAGGCTGCGGCGTATGTATTCGCGACAGAGATGAGCCGATGACCCTCTACTTCGCCTACGGTTCCAACATGAGCCGCGCCGCCATGGTGCGGCGGTGCCCGGGCGCGCGCGCCATCGGGCCGGCACGCTTGCAGGGCTACAAGTTCTTCGTCGGCATCGACGGCTGGGGCTCGGTGAAACCGAGCGCTGGCGCGCGCGTGCACGGCGTGCTGTGGCGGCTCACTGCGCGCGACATCGCGGCGCTGCATGCCTACGAATTGCTACACCAGGGTCTTTACGACGTGCGCCATCTGCCGGTGCGTAACGGCAGCAAGCGCGTGCGCGCCATGATCTATCGGCTGCGCCGCCGCGCGCCCGGGCGGCCGAAACCCGGCTACGTCGAGCTGATCGCGGCCTCGGCGCGCGCTTGGAACTTGCCGGAACGTTATGTGCGCTCGGTCGAGCGCTGGTCGGTCTCGCGCTTTACCGGCGCACGCGTCATCGACGCCGGGGAACTGGCATGATCCGCCACGTCATCGTGCATGGCCGCGTGCAGGGTGTCGGCTTCCGCGCCTTTGTCGAGGGCGAGGCGCTGGCGCGCGCGGCCTTGCCGGCTGGGTGCGCAACCGCCGCGACGGTTCGGTCGAGGCGGTGTTCATGGGCGAGGCGGCGACCGTCGCCGAAATGGTGGAAGCCTGCCGGCGCGGGCCGTTCGGCGCCCGCGTCGACGTGCTGCATCAGCGCGAAGGCAACGACGACGATCTCAAGCCGCGCCGGCCGGGCGAGGTGTTCTCGGTGCTGCCGACCGCGTGATCCGTCGCGCCGAATAATTCCTCGAATTCCCGCCGCAGCACCATGTCCACTTCGCCATCGACACACGGAATGCCGAGGTCGGCCAGGCTGGTGACGCCGTAGCGCTGTTCGCTCACCCCGCAGGGCACGATGCCGGCAAAATGCGTGAGGTCCGGCTCGACGTTGAGCGCCATGCCGTGCAGCGTCACCCATTGCGTCACGCGGATGCCGATGGCGGCGATCTTGTCCTCGAAAGCCTTCGCCTTTGTCCGGCCGGCGCACCCAGACGCCGATGCGGTCTTCGCGCCGTTCGCCGCGCACGTTGAAGCGGCAAGCGTCCGGATGATCCATTCCTCCAGCGTGGCGACGAAGCGGCGCAGGTCCGGTCCGCGTCGCCGCAAGTCGAGCATCACATAGGCCACGCGCTGGCCCGGCCCATGATAGGTCATCTGGCCGCCGCGGCCGCTCGTAAACACCGGAAAGCGCGCCTCGATCAGCTCGCCGGGCTTGGCGCTGGTGCCGGCGGTGTAGAGGGGAGGGTGTTGCAACAGCCAGACCAGCTCCGGCTCATTGCCGGCGGCGATCGCGGCGGCGCGCGCCTGCATGACGGCGACGGCCTGCTCGTAGGGCACCGGGGAATCGCTCACGCGCCAGGCGACCGGTGCCGATCCGGGCGGCGGGGCAAGCCCGATTTTCAATTCGGCGCGCGCGTTAACCATCCATTCACCATACCATGGTGACCTGATGCCTGCCCGCCGTATGGCGGGGACAATGGGAATGAAACAGTGGCTACTCTCGATAAGGTCTCCGTCGATATCACGGTAGTACTCGGCACCACCACCATGCCGGTGCACCAGGTGCTGCGGCTCGGCCGCGGCGCCATCATCGAGCTGGAATCGTCCGAGGACGACGCCGTCAGCATCCTCGCCAATGACCTGCCGGTCGCCAAGGGCACGGTGGTGGTCAGCGGCAACCGCATCGCGGTCGAGGTCGCAGAGATTGTGCCCCGCCAGCAGGACATGCGCTGAGCGCCCGGGCCGCTTTTAGCGGCTCTTGTCCCTCAAGACCCTATTTGTTACAGGAACCGCGCTCCCTCCATGCGGCCGTGGCGGAATTGGTAGACGCACTAGCTTGAGGTGCTAGCGGGGCAACCCGTGGAGGTTCGAGTTCCTCTCGGCCGCACCAGCCGCCACATTTGCTCTTTTATCACAATAACATGCTGTTTTTGCTTGCCTTCCCCGTAGCATTTTCTACATTCGTCACTACACATGCCTCGTGTAGCTATCAAACTCACGCCAAAGCAGACAGGGGGATTTAGCGCTCGCAAGCGTATCCCTCAGGATGTGCGCGCCGAGTATGAGCGCCTGTACACCATTAGTTCCGAGGAATGGTTCTCCAGCGGGCCAGCGACTGCCGCAGAGGCGCGTCGCAAAGCTCAGGAGTGGAGTGCTGGGATTGAAACCCGGATAGCCAACATACGTGCCGAGCGAAGAGGCATTGGGCTCTCGCTGTCACGCACTCAAGCGGCTGCACTCGCGGGCGAGTGGTACAAGTGGTTCATCCTTCGCCATGAGGAAGAGCCCGGTGATCCTGAGCGCTGGGTTTCACGGTGGTTGGGCCTCCTCGATGATTTGGGCGACCTTGCGCCAGCATCTGTCCGAGCAGACCAAGATGATCCTAGCGCAGCCTGGAATTGGATAAGAAGCGAACAGGCGCGGCCACGTGTTCGGCCAATGGTTGCTGACGAAGCGCAGACAGCGCAGTTCCTGGCTAGTCAGGGGCTGAAGCTGAGCAACGAGGCCCGTGATCTGTTTTTAGATTTCGTACTGCCGGAATTTCTCGAAGGAGTTAAGCTCCTAGAGCGACGTGCCAAAGGTGACTACGGCATCGATAACAGACCCAAGCGGTTTCCGAAATTCACGCCCGTCAATCAGCCCACCAACTCAGAGATGGGCGTTTGGCAGTTGTTTGAAGCCTACGTAAGAGCAAAGAAGCTGGGTGCCGCGACTGCTAACCGTTGGCGTGCCGTGTTTCTCGATTTGAAGAAACGTTTTGAGGGACGAAGCGCCGCATCATTGAGCGCGGAAGAAGCTCAAGAGTGGGCTGAGGAACTGCTAACTGAGAAACGAACTGCAGCCACGGTGAACGATGTTTGGTGTTCCGCCGCGAGCGCTGTGTTCGCGTGGGCAGTCAAACAACGCAAGCTTGCTAATAATCCGTTCAAGGGCGCGGGGGTCACGCGTCCGCGAAAGATACGCACACGCCCAACCAATGAGTTTCATGAAAGTGAAATCCAGATAATTCTCGGTGCCTCGATCGGTCTCGATACTATCCCAAAGCGTGAGTTTGACGCAGCTTGTCGCTGGGTGCCTTGGCTTTGCGCGTACACTGGTGCCAGAGCAGGGGAGATTACGCAACTTCGTGGCACAGACGTTACTGAGCAGAATGGCTTTTGGGTCATTCAGATTACGCCAGAAGCAGGTTCGGTTAAGACCGGCATGCCCCGGACTGTGCCGCTACATGAGCATCTGATTGAGCAGCGCTTCAATGATTTCGTAAAGGCGAAGGGCAGTGGCCCGCTGTTCTACAATGTTAGTTCTAAGCTCAGAGCAAAAACTGATGATCCTACTAATCCAGTGAGGCCGCGCTCGGTAAAAACTCGCGAGCGTTTAGCGCAGTGGGTTCGTGACCTTGGTGTCACAGATAAAGCCATCCGACCAAATCACGCTTGGAGGCATACGTTCAAACGTAAGGCAGCGCGAGCTGGCATTGAGCCACGCATCCGCGATGGCATGTGTGGCCACGCATCGCGAACAGTCGCGGATGAATACGAGACGCCAACCGTCGAGGACATGGCCGAGGCAATGAAGAGGTTTCCACGTTACGAGCTTACGCACCAATGACCCCTAACCCTAACACCGATCCCGCCACATTGCGGGATGCGAGCTATGCTGGGTTGAGCTGTCGTGCCGTCACCGACAGCGCGCACGCGTTGGTATCCGCGTTGTATGAGCAGGTCACCTCCCACGAGAAAACTACCGGCAAGCGCAGGAATGGGCGCGTGAAGAAGGCCGACGAGTACAAGAGGGCTATCGAAGGCTTCGTGGGTGACCTTCTGCTGGCTCAAGCAAGAGAGAAAGGCGGCGGGTGGGTCTTTCGGTCAACTAGGAGGGAGAGCTTCACCGGGGAAGCAGTAAGCTATCGCCAATTCAAGCGGCTATTGGACTCACTGGTAGATAGCAACCTCATTGAAATGGTGAAGGGGTTCCAGAGGGCGCGGTTGGCGATTCCGAAATTCGCTGTAATGCGATGATCGCCATTTTTCTTCGGTCTAACGCTGACCCGTACCGGTTCATTAGTGCCGGACCAAGGGTCGAGTGCCGCAGCAAGGGCTGGCAGGGAGTTGACGGGCGGACGACAATTTGGCCGAAGGGCCTCGTATGCCTGGTGTACTGCTATGCGCCGGGCATCATAGGAATTTAGGTACGCTGAACTATGGTAACGAAAACGCTTCTGTTCCCCATTCCGATAAGCACTGGCTGCAGGCTGAGCATCTTCGCAACGTGGCGTTTTGTTGTGCAGTTAACTGCACTGGCTTGAGTATCGACACTCATCGCGCAACCCCGCCGTTAGCCTTGACGCTTTTCCGGGCATAACGGTTCATTCGTTCACGCACGGCACGGACGATTTCACTGGCTTGGGAACTTGCGTTGTATCCGGCCTGTTCGATAAGCCACGCTTTCAGCTCTTTAGGGACGCGGATGATAAGTTCAGGCTTCTTCGGCTATTCATGTTGACTTTCCCTGGATATCTGACGTTGATATGGCCATTGGCCATACCAGGTCAAGGAAAATATGGCAACTGGCCATATTAAAGTGGAGGGCTTGATGCCGCTCATTATTAATAGCCGGGAGTTGGATAAGTTTATTCTTCGGTTTCCGGATGGCATGCGTGATCGGATCGCTGAAGCAGCAAAGGCAAACAACCGAAGCATGAACGCCGAGGTGGTATCGCGATTGCAAAACTTCATTCGAGAAAGGCGAGACTGGAACTGGTGGCAGCCCGGATGCAGTCGTGCGGATGCTGGATAAGCGTCTAAGGAAGTTAGAAGGGAATCTTTGACCAAAGGCTTGCGGCCATAGAGCGCAAGGTTGGAATGGTTCGTTGAAAAAATTGAAAGAAAGCGCCAGTACGAAACTGCAGTTCCCTGATTTACCGATGTAGATGGGCAGCTTTTGGCTGTGATCGGCTGCCCGTCACCATTACCCATGCGGTAAAGCTCGCGGCATAAAATGTTCGAAGCACCTAAGTGGATCAGCAGTTGGTTGCAAAAATGGAGGAGCGCTATGCCCGTCATCTTTTCTTATGCGCAGATACCCGTCCGAAACGGTGAGGAGGCATTATTTAACTCGGCGGTAAAAGAGCTTGCACCGTCCATCGCTAAGTTTCGGTCGGCCGGATTCCGGGATATCCGTGCACTCGCGGATCAGCTCGAATGGTGCGGGGCTAACGGCTCCAACCGGGAGGCCATTCTCTTATGGAACACTGTATCAAGTCTTGATCCGGCTAGCAGAACTTCATCTTGGGCTAGGTCCACGTACCGTTGCCACTGCTGCGAAACAGCGACCCAGTCGTCCCTATCGGTTTCGTCGTCGGTAAATGAGTGTCTGTGCGGTGCAGAGAGAACGGGTAGCGGGACGAAGCACGCTCATGTCTACGTCAGACGTCCAGACAGTATTCAGACACTACGCGAATTCAAGGCAACCACGCTCTCGTGACCGCCCATCTATCTGACAAAGCGAAGTATTTTGCCGGGTCGATTGGAATAGTTCGCAAAGATTCGAGTGTCTGCGGTCCTAATGATTTCGGTAAATCGCGAGAGTGACAATGGGTGGATACAGAAGCGGATGGCGGAGAGCGAGGACAGACGTCGTCGAGGATTGCCTCGTCCTCTCTATGGCCGACCTCGTTCGCGAGAAAGTCGTTGTGCCAGGTGCTTTAGAGCGAGGTGTATGGGCCTGGTCGCGAGCCGGGCAACAGCCTCACGCGCAGCTGACGTATGAAGCCGATCTTCGAACTGATAAGCACGCCGCTATCGAACTGCGATATCGCATCGATGATCGAAACGAAAGCTCCCACATATGGCTTCGCTATACGGAGCCACAATACGGCGGTCGGCGTTGGTGGTTTGTGTGCCCATTGACCGGAGACTGCGTTGCGAAGCTCTATCTGCCGCCTGGGCAGAGTCGTTTTGCGTCCCGCCGGACTTACGGGTTGGCGTACTCGTCTTCCCGGAAAAGCAGAAGCAAGAGCAAAACATGGGATGTACTATTTAGGTACACCGCAAAAACGAGAGATCGGTTTCAATCGAGAAAGCCGATCTAAAGCATCGATCAACACGAAAGATGAACTCCAAGGACGAGAGCAAGGGAGCAGCCTATAATGCCAGCAACAACACGAGCAGAAAAACGCGTTATTGCGCTGTGCAACGCGATTTCCAACCTACACCATGGCGACCTGCTCACCGCCTGCAAGTTAGATGAGGTCGCTCCTATTAACGTTGATGTGGCTGAAAAAGAAGGCGAAGTGACAACCTCCTTGAGGCACCGAGCAGGCACCGGCGTGGATTTAGGCCGGATTTTGGAACAGCACTTGATAGAGGTGATGGGATTCGGGGAGTTGTGGATTCCATCAAGTCGGAAAGCTAAGGGCCGCTACGAACGCGAACTAGGAGGCTGCGTATTCCACGACGATTGAAGACTGCGCAATTGTTTTGCGTGGCGCTTAATTAAGTCCGCAGCACCTTTTGTATTTCCTTCCGGAGCCGCAGGGACAGGGATCATTCCGGCCGATCTTTCTCGCCGAGGCGAATGATGGCTGCGGTGTCAGCCCAGTGCTTTGCATCGAATGATAATTGGCCATTCGCCATGCATTGAGCGTGACGATCCAGCGCGCGATGCTGTCGGGGGCCTTGGCAGTCACGGCGTCGCTATCCTTTTGCTGCATGGGGTGATCGCCGTTGGCAACGTCGACAAGCGTCACCATTCCGCGCATCGCTGTCGCTGTCTCGGCATCGGTGTGGAGCAGTCGTTGCCAAGCTGCCGGGCGTAGCTTGACGACCTTCTCGAAGCCCTCGATCCAAAGTTCCCAAAGGACGTCACCGTTGCATTCGTCGACGGCGAACAGGGGGCTATAGCTGTCGGGGCGCTCCATCAGCGTCCGCGCGACACCATTGTAGTGCTCCATGACGAGCCCAAGGACCCGGTTCACATGATCAAGATTGTCGAAGGAGGGCTGCGGATCGGCACTGTCCCGACCCCAGACAATCGGAAGCCACTCGCCGGGCTTGATCAGGTCAGGGCAGACCAGCAAACCGGCGATGAAGCCATCAAGCTCCTCGATCAGCATTGTCTCCTCGCCAAGGGCGAGCAGTTCCTTGTCAAGCTGCTTGAGGTGGCGCGGTAGACCGGGCATTGGCACTCCAATTCCACGGCAGTAGATCGTCGAGCCTGCTAGCCGGTTGTTCGACGATGCGAGCGAGCACGTCGGCGAGCCAAGCCTGCGGATCGACATCGTTGAGCTTGGCCGTCATGATCGGCGTCGTCAGGACAGCCGGGTGTGAGTGCAAATAATTGCAAATAACTGCACAAGAGATCAAGCGAGTGCATCTGTCTTGAAGGGCGCTCGTATTAAGGCCACCATGTCGAGATGGCTCACACGAAAAGCCGCTATAAGCTGGAACGGGAGCGCCACGAGGCGTTAGACGAGCTCGAGCGTCTTGAACGCCCCAACCGGATCAAGTCCGAACGCGAAGCCAAGCTGGTCGTCGCTACCTGGAACGTCCGGGTCATCCGGCATTCGCCGGTATGGTTTCAACCCCTATCGAAGTACCCGTTTAAGCCGCTAAGATGCCGTCTCCTGAGCTTAGGGGACACATGTGTCAACGTCGGCTGTTATGGCCGCAAACGGCCACGAGGATGCCGTCGCCGATTCCCTCGGCCATCCTCCAACTCGGTATTCGACAGCACCGGCGTGCGGCTGCGTTCGATCCCATTTCCCCGTCACGCGTCATCCGGTATGATGGCCAAACTAGCGCAACCGATCCGCCTTGTTCCCAATCGGGGAGACTGCGCATTTCGCTGATTGTGAGCGGCGATTTCACGCGATGGTGAGCGCTCATTTCGTTTGATCGTGAGCAGATATTTTGCACGATCGTGAGCAGCCGCTTTGACCGACATGGTTATTGGTTCAGGCGTTTGAGGCGGCGTCAAGAGTTTGATTGCGGGCGTTCTGTTTTCGCATGCTTTCTCCGGTGAGTTGAAGGCGGTGAGCATTGTGAACGAGGCGGTCCAGGATGGCGTCGCCGAGGGTGGGATCGCCGATGATCTCATGCCAGTGTTCCACGGGGATTTGGCTTGTGACGATAATCGATGCGCGACCATGGCGATCATCGAGGATCTCGAGGAGGTCGCGCCGTTCGGACGCATTGAGAACTGACAGGCCCCAATCATCGAGGATAAGAAGTTGAACGTGCCCGAGCGTTTTGAGCAAACGGCCATAACGGCCGTCGCCACGCGCGAGTGCGAGCGCCTCGAACAGGCGGGGGACGCGATGGTAAAGAACCGAACGATTATCGCGGCAGGCTTTGTGGCCGAGAGCGCAAGCGATCCAGCTCTTGCCTAGGCCGGTTGCTCCTGTGAGGAACAAGTTCTCATGGCGGTCGATCCAATCGCCGGCGACGAGCCTGGCGAAGACGGCGCGGTCGATGCCGCGCGGCGTGCGTAAATCGATATCTTCGACACATGCACTTTGGCGCAGCGCGGCGAACTTGAGGCGCGTCGTAAGACGTTTGGTGTCTCGCTCGGCAGCTTCACGATCGACAAGAAGTCCGATGCGCTCTTCGAACGACAGGGCATCGAGATCCGGTGATTGTCGCTGCTCCTCGAAGGCTTTGGCCATCCCGGTTAATCCGAGTGCGATCAGCCGTTCATGGGTAGGATGCGTCAGCATTGCGATCTCCATGGTTCAGTGGAAATAGCCCTGGCCGCGGATGTTGCCGTGGCGCAGGGGTTGGTGGTCGGGCGTCTCGTCGAGGAAAGCGCGATCAAGGCCGTTCTTGAGGATCGAACGGATCGAGGCGACGGTGCGTGCCTTGATGAGGATGCCGCGTCGGCAGGCTGCATCGACGCGCGCATTGCCGTAGCTCTTGGCCAGCGACAAAATGCCGAGGCAGGTGCGGAAGCCTTGCTCGGGATGAGGCCGCTCAGCCATGACAGCCTGGAAGAAGGCCGCGGTGGCGGGACCGATCCTCTCGCCGGTCGCGATCAGTCCTCCCGGCGTCCACTTGCCATAGCGGCGATGAGCGCTCGGCATGTGATCGGCAATCGTGGTATGGCCGCGCCGGTTGGGCGCACGGGCGTGGCTGGCGATCCTGCGGCCCTTGTGAAAGATCTCGACTGTCTTGTCAGCGATGCGCACATCGACGAGTTCGCGGATGAGGCGGTAAGGGGTGGAATACCAATGGCCGTCGATCTCGACATGATAGTCGGGTGCGACGCGGCAACGCTTCCAGCGCGCAAAAACGTATGGCTGGTTCGGCAGTTCTCCCAGCTTAGGCTTGTCGATCTCGACGAAGAGTTCGGCGCGGCTGGAGCCAAAACCGCGCATCTGGCGGGCGTTGAGTTCGACGACAAGCCCGCGAATGGCGGCATTGAGCTCCGCCAGCGAAAAGAAGCAGTGATTGCGCAGACGCGCCAGGACCCAGCGCTGCGCGATCTGGACGGCGACCTCAACCTTCGCCTTGGCAATCATTGTCGACTGCAGGTCGTGTGGATACGACCGGCCTCAAGGTGCGCATCACGCACCCTTTCATCCGCACTGTGGTCGCGAGTTTGAGCTGATCTGCCGGCGGCGGCATTGGGGCGAGGACCGGGTTGTCTATTCGGGCGACGACGGGCGCCTTCGCACGATCTCCGCTGCGTTTGACCGATGTCGCTCCCGTTGGATGAGTTCCGGTTTGTGGCCGGCGGCAGGGCGGCGTTTCGAACGGTCGATTTGGTGACGCTGTGTGAGTTGCTGGACCGGCTCGGCGCGCGCAGGGGGCCCGGCAATGCGTAAAGCCGATTCCGCCGCATATGTAAAGGGAATGATGCCGCATCCCAACGACATCGTTGCACAAATACACTGTTATATCGCCATGAAAGCTCTCATATAGTGTTGATATGGCAATTGACAGTCTACTGATAGAGGCGTATTTATATTTACGAATAACCGGGGCCGCACATGGCGAAGCGCAAAAAAGCGGGACTCAGAAGAGCGAGGCGCTGGCGCAGGACGGCGTACTCAATCCCCATCCCGAAGCCATCCGCGACGCCCTGTTCACCGCCAACCCATTCTTCGATCCGAAAGACCTGGTCCAGGTGCGCTACGAGATGGTGCGGCGCCACCAGGTCGACGGCGTTGCCATCAGCGAGGTCGCCGCAGCCTTCGGCGTCTCCCGGCCAACCTTTTACAAGGCCAGGAGTGCCCTGGAGACGGCCGGGCTCGCCGGTCTGCTGCCGAGCCGGCGGGGTCCCAAAGGCGGCCACAAGATCTCTGCCGAGGTGATTGTCTTCGTGGCCGAACTCAAGGCCGCAAGCCCCGAGCTGACGACACCGGAATGTCTCGATGCGATCGAGGAGCACTTCGGCGTCAGGGTGCATCGGCGCAGCCTCGAACGCGCGCTGGCGCGCAAAAAAAAACGAAACAATCCGGCCTGACCGTCTCCGTAGCGGACGCGGTCGGTGCTTACGAGAAGCTGCGCGCCGCCGTGCTGAATGCCGCGCCAAGCGCTATTCTGGTCTCTGCATCATTCGCCGCCGGGGGTTGGCGGCGTGGATCAGAGAATGTGGGTCGGAACCTCACGTCGAGGCAGGTCGCTCCGATCATCGGCGCTGCACCCACGACCACGCGCGATCTCTCGCCGGCAGCACGCGATCTCACGCGCCTCATCGCCGGCATCATCGTCGCCCTTGCAACGGAGCCCACCCAGCCCATGGCTGAACTCAAAGTCACCGCCGACCATCTCAAGCGCGATGCCTATCTCTACGTCCGTCAGTCGACGCTGCGTCAGGTCGCCGAACACGGCGAGAGTACGCAGCGCCAATATGCGTTGCGTGACCGCGCGATCGCCGCGAGGCTGGGCGGCCGAGCACATTCATGTCATCGATCGCGACCTCGGTAAATCCGGATCGAGCGCGACGACGCGCGACGGCTTCCAGGAACTCGTCAGCGAAGTGGCACTCGGCAAGGCCGGCATCGTCATGGGCCTGGAAGTCTCGCGGCTCGCCCGCAACTCGGCCGATTGGCATCGCCTCATCGAGCTGTGCGCCTTGACCGCAACCCTCATCCTCGATGAAGACGGCGTCTACGATCCGGCCGAGTTCAACGATCGTCTCTTGCTCGGTCTCAAGGGCACGATGAGCGAGGCCGAGTTGCATATCCTCAAAGCGCGTATGCGCGGTGGCCAGCTCAACAAGGCGCGGCGCGGCGAACTCGAGATGTGCCCGCCGGTTGGATCTGATCTACCGGACCGACGGAACGATCGGCCTCGATCCCGATGCCCAGGTCCAGAATGCCATCCGTATGGTATTCGAGACCTTCGAACGGACTGGAAGCGCGATCCGAACGGTCCGCTTCTTCCGTGAACAAGGCCTGCTGTTCCCGCGACGGCTGCGCACGGGACCCAACAAGGGTGAACTCTTGTGGGCGCCGCCGCAGCATGCGCGCATCCTGCAGGTACTCCACAATCCGCGCTATGCCGGCGCCTTCGTCTATGGCCGCACGCGCATACGCCACCTGCCCGACGGCGGCACCACCGTGATCAAGATTGCCAGGGCGGAATGGCAGTTCGTCATGCCGGGTATGCACCAGGGCTACATCGACTGGGAACGCTTCGAGGTCAATCAGCGTCGGCTCGCCGACAACGCCCGCGCCTTCGGCGGCGAGCGGCGGTCGGGGCCGCCGCGGGAGGGGCCGGCTTTGCTGCAAGGTCGCGTGCTGTGTGGTTTGTGCGGCGAGCGCATGGGTGTGCATTACAGCCAGGAGCATGGCCAGACGGTCCCGACCTACGTCTGTCAGGAGACCGCAGTACGGCGCGCCGGAAAGACATGCCAGACGGTTCCCGGCAAGGTCGTCGATCCGGCAGTCGCCGCCCTGCTGATCGAAATGATGACGCCCATGACCTTGGCGGTCAGTCTGGAGGTTCAGCGCGAACTCGAAGCCCGCGCCGCCGAGACCGACGCCTTGCGCCGCCAGCATGTCGAGCGGCTGCGATACGAGGCTGAACTCGCGCGTCGACGATACATGAAGGTCGACCCCGACAACCGCCTCGTCGCCGATGCCCTCGAGGCGGAATGGAACGACAAGCTGCGCCTTCATACTGAAGCCGCCGCAGACTACGAACGGCGCAGCCGAGAGCAAGCAGCCGCACTCGATGCTGACGCGCGTCGCCGCATTCTCGATCTCGCGGAGCAGTTGCCGCGAATCTGGCAAGATCCGCGCGTCGATTCCCGCGAGCGCAAGCGCATCCTGCGCCTGCTCGTCGACGACGTAACCTTGATCAAGGCGGAGACCATCACCGCCCATGTGCGCCTGTCAGGCGGCGCCACGCGCACCTTGGTGCTCGATCGGCCGCTGCCCATCGCGCAGATCCGCAAGTTCAAGCCCGAACTCGTCGCGGAGGTCGACCGTCTGCTCGATCATCATTGCGACCGCGAGATTGCCGATATCCTTAATGAGCGACGGATGGCGCACATGGGAGGGAAAGCCCTTCAACCTGAAGAAGATCGCCTTCATTCGCGCCGCCTACAAACTCTCCAGCCGCCATGAGCGGCTACGCCGCCGCGGGATGCTCACAACACGTGAGGTCGCGGCGAAGTTCGGCGTCGCGCGAACCACCGTCCATGAGTGGGGCCGCCAGGGGCTCATCAAAAAATGCTATACGCGACAGTCTGAACCGGGGGCTGTGGGAGATTCCGTCCGGCCAGACCATCATCAAAGGTTATGGCGGTCGTCACGCCCGCCCGGCACAGCTCATCCCTATGACTGCGCAATCACCAGAATGAGGTGCAGTATGAAGCAATCGTCTTGTCCTTTGGACGTCTCGGCCTCGCCGCGAGGATGGCGGTGCCGTAATGGCTCGCCATCTCGGCGTAGGTTCGGTTGAGACCGGGATCGTAGCGATCGGGGTTGGTGACGGCGGCCTTGAGATTAACGGTTCCCATCTGGCGCTCAACAGTCACGCTGCTTCGGGCATGGAAACGGCGTCCGCGAACTCGTCGATGTGCGCATCGCTGACAAGACGGACGTTGCGCGAGCCACCGGGTCATCGACAACAGATCGGAAAATCTGCAGCACTTACCGCAGTGGGAGAGGAAGGCCCACTTTGTGGTCCCGGGCTAGTAGGTCCATTTTGTGCCCCTGAGAAACTCTCGACAGCAGGTTCACGCTCTGCACCTGGATCACGGTGCACCTTGTGTACCTGGTTTTTGCGGCGCGATTGATATGCGCGCTTAGACCGCGCTGAATGCTCTTCGCTTACAATTCTACGTGCTTTGTAAGCGAGTGCTTTGGCGTTGTCGAAAGCGTCAATCTGCTTTCACTCGTGAGTTGGATTGGTTTTGTCAGTGTGCCGAAAGGTGATTCGGAATTTGCTCGGCGTTCCCCTAATATCGGCATAGGCGCGTCGGCCACGTTCGGTGCAGATAACAAATCCGAGCATCTCTAACGTGCGCAACGAGGGGGCTACATATCGCGGGTGAATATTCGCGCTGTGATGCGGGTCACAAAGGCTGCAATTTTTAAGAGGGCTTTTCCACCATGGCTCTGATGCAAGGGAGGCCAAAATGAAAGGGTTACTAATAGCAGCGCTTTGAATTGGCCTTGCCGGATGTATGTCGGAAGGCGACGTGTTTCACGAAAGCCAACCGGCCAAACTTGAAACGCCGACTAGCGAGCAGACTGTTCCGGCGGTTCCACCCAAAAGCGCGAGTGCCGCTCCTGTTTGGTAAAGCCGGTGTCGTCGATGATCCAGGCCTCAGCCGATTGACCTTGCCGCATGACTCGCTACTCTCGAAATGCACGAGATCGCGCCACACTGAATTCCAACCACATCAAGGGCGGCACCGTTCGCCGAAAAGTGCAGCCCTCATTTTATAAATCTGTGAGAAAACAACATGAATCTCGGTCTTAAAAATAAGAATGCATTAGTCACGGGCGGCAGTCAGGGCATCGGCTTGGCGATCGCCAAAACGCTTGCCGAGGAAGGTTGCAACGTTGCCATCGGCGCGCGCGGGCGCGGGCGTCTCGAACAGGCCGCCGCCGACTTAAGCAAGCTTGGGGTCAGGGCGGTTCCGATCTCGGTCGATTTTATGACCGAGACGGGTTGCCGCAGCTTTGTCGACAGCGCGGTCGCCTCGCTCGGCGGCTGCGATATCCTCGTCAACAATGTCGGCGGTACAATTCCCGGAAATCTTGCAACATTCACCGCCGAGAAGTGGCAGGAAATCATCGATATTAATCTGATGTCGTACGTCTACACGACAAAGTTCGCTATGCCGCACTTGAAGAAATCCAAAGCCGGCCGGATCCTGAATATTTCAGGCGTGTCCGGACGAATGCTTTCTCCCGGCGCCTACTCAACGACACTGACCAATTCGGCGGTCATCGGCTTCACCAAACTCGCGGCGAACGATCTCGCGCCGTTCAATGTGCTGGTGAACAGCCTGGCGCCCGGCACCGTTAATACCGAAAGCTGGGGGCCGCGCGCCGAGCGCATGGCGACACTACGCGGCACAACGGTCGATCAGGTGCGCAAGACGCTGGCGGGAATGTCATTGCTCAATCGCCTGGCCAACCCGAGGAAATGGGCTGGATCGCGGCGTTTCTGGTATCCGAGAAAAACTCGTACATGACCGGCACTACCGTCGAATCCGGCGGCGGGCGCGATAAAGTGCCTGGATTGAGTTGAATGCACGCTGGGAAACAAAGAATCCCCAGCACCACCAACGATCTAATTCGTCGGACGCCCGTTATTTCGGAATTGGCGAAACCATAATGTGAAATAGTTTCAACGGGCCTTCATTTGTCGCCCGAATAACGGCGCTCTCCGAGGGTTCGAGAAAAATTCCGGCGCCCTTGGCCACATTATAGTCCTTGTTTGCGAGATTAATAATCCCTTTGCCATCCATCAGATAAAGCACTTGGAATTTCTGCTCGGCCTTGGCGTCGAATGTTTCGCCGGCTTTCAGCCAGCGCAGCATTCCCAATACGTTCTTGGCGCCGCATAGCGCTTGGTTCAAAACCTCGGCAACCTCGCCTTGCCCCGGCAATTTCGTGCGCGCAATCTTGTTGGTGTCGATGAATGTCGTTGTCATGGATTTCGTGCCTCTTGGTATTTGACTGGATATAAGTCTGTACCCAGACACGGCCGTCGATACGTTCCCACCGCATATCGTCGGGCGTGCCATCGAGAAGTCGGCTTTGAAGCGATTAGGCGCCTGGAACTCGAAGTAAAACATGCGTTCGTGGCGCGCAGGCGGTGCTTGTCTTCTGCCGGGTATAAATATCAAATCGCCGGGGGCGACCGCGCAAATCCCTTCGTCGGTCTCGACCGTGCCTTTTCCTTCCAGGATGAAATAAAAATGTTCGCAATTGATATGATAATGTAACGGTGATGATGCGCCATTCGCATAGCGAATGACGCCCACCAGTGCATCGTCGATACCGGCCAATTCTTGATTGACAAAAAACGTGCGCTCGCGACCTGGAAGAACGACAGAAACCAGTCTCGGCAAGTCATCTTGATGGAATATGTACGCCATGTCGGCTCCTCTTGATGGCAGCTACGTCGCTTGCCGGATCGCTCTTCGAACATAACTTCGCAGAATCGTAGCGGTATAGCGGTACGCGCCCTTACCAAGGCATTATCTGACCGTTGAAATTGAAGAACTTGCCGGTGTCGGCCATGGTCAGGCCGGCGATCACGTTGCGCACGCCCTTAACCGACTTTTCGGGCGAGTTGGTGGCCTTCGAGGCCGCCCATTTCGGTGCGCGTCCAGCCCGGCGGGAATCTGTACACCAGGATAATGCCGATTCTGGTACCACTCGCCGGCGCTGCGGGTGAGCATGTTGAGCGCCGCCTTGCTGGTGCGGTAGGCGTAGCGGCCGGCCTGCCAGGTGGGACCAATCGAGGAAAGCGTGGATCCCATGTTGACGGCAACAGGGCGCTCGCCGGCGGCGAGATCGACAAAGGCGCCGCAGACGCGCGCCGGCCCAGCAGATTGGTCTTCAATAGATCGACCATCCGTCGAAATCGTAGTTACGCAGATCAGGATCGTCTTTGCCTTCATAGGCGCCGCTGCCGTAGAAACTGGCTCGACGGAGCCAGCATTATTGATCAGAAGGTCGAGCGGTTTGCCCTTCAGGCGCTCGCCTACCGCCTTTACCTGCTCGCCATTGGTGACGTCCATCTCGATGATCTCGATATTGCCCTTCCCGCTGGCTTGCAAAGTCTCGGGATTGGATTCCGCGTTCGAGAGATTGTGACAGTGGCATAGACCTGATAGCCGTCGGCGGCGTGCGCCCGCACAAACTCCAAGCCAATGCCGCGGCTTGCTCCGGTAATCATCACGGGATCGCATGACGGTCTCCATCCAATGCACCCGCAATTTTCTCGCCGCCCAATGATGGGCGCTTGGATCGCGGATCATTGTTTTGCTCTCATCGAAGGATAAATGGATTGGCAATTTGTCGGCAAAGCTGATCCAAACCGATTGGTCTGGATTCGCTAAACTGGAATTCTGTCCGTTTTCGCGGCCAAGCCCGCTCGCCTTGTACCCGCCGAACGGGGACATGTAGCTGACCGCGCGATAAGTGTTCACCCACACCGTTCCGGCTTGCAGCCGTTCTCTGATATCTTGAATGCCCGCGCGATGCTACTGGTCCAGACGCCGGCCCAAGCCCATAGGCGATATCGTTGCCGATCGCGATCGCCTCGTCTTCGTCGGCAAATGGAATAATCGACAGCACGGGACCGAATACTTCTTCCTGCGCGATGCGCATCGAATTGCGGACTTTGCCGAAGATCGTCGGCTGCACAAACCAGCCCTGCTTGAGCGCGGGATCGTCGGGTTGCTCGCCCCCAGCAGTCTTGGCGCCTTCCTGGCGGGCGACGTCGATGTAAGCTGAGAACTCTCTGGTATTGCGGCTGGGTTGTGATTGGACCGACCTGCGTCTCCAGCTTCTTCGGATCGCCCATTCTCGCTGTTGCGGCAAACTCGATGAGCCGCTGCGTGAACTCTTGTTCGATCGATTTCTGCACCAGACAGCCGCGAGCCGGCGATTGCAGGTCTGCCCCGCGCGGCGAAAATCCCGGAGATCGCTCCTTTCACCGCGTTGTCAGAGAATTGCGCGTCCGCGAAAACGATGTTCGGCGATTTGCCGCCGAGTTCCAGTGTCACACCCTTGAAGTGTTTCGCCGCGGGTCTCGTAGACCTTTCCGGCCGCCGATTCTCCGCCCGTGAACGCGACCTTGCGCACAAGCGGGCGCCACCAGCGGCTCGCCGACCTCGTTGCCGTAACCAGAAAAAGCCGTAACTAATTGACGACGCCTTCGGGGAAACCTGCCTTCTCGAACAGCCGAACTCGATATGGACGCGGAGGCGAATTCTGATGGCTTGATCACAGCGGTGTTGCCGGCGGCTAGCGCGGCGGCGAGCTTCCACGACAGCAGCAGGATTGGCGAATTCCACGGCACGATGCAGGCGACGACGCCCAAGAGGTTCATGCTTGGTGAAATTGAACATTTCGGGCTTGTCGATCGGAATGACCGGGCCTTCGATCTTGTCGGCGAGGCCCCCGAAATAGTCGAACCATTCGGGAGGCATAACGGCACTGGACGCTCATCTCGGCGATCAGCTTGCCGTTATCGCGCACCTCGATTTCGGCGAGCCGCTCAGCGTTTTCCGCCATCGAGGGAAGCGAAGCGGCGGAGGCAAGCTGCCGCGATGGCTCGGCTTCATTTGGCCCCACGACCAGATGAAAATGCCTCATGTGCCGCCGATACCGCCGCATCGACATC
>CAVRUP010000016.1:0-38874 GCA_963724335.1 uncultured Alphaproteobacteria bacterium
CCGGCTGGCTGCGCGGGGAAGTGAAAAAGCGCGCCGTTGCTGTCGTCGTGGAACGACGTGATCGACTATTGCCGCACCTCGATGGCGTTCGCCGACAAGGAGCAGTTCCGCATCCTGTTCCTCGACAAGCGCAACCAGCTGATCGCGGACGGAGGTGCAGCAGACCGGCACCGTCGATCACACCCCGGTCTATCCGCGCGAGGTGATCAAGCGCGCGCTGGAACTATCCGCCACCGCGGATCCTTCTGGTGCATAACCATCCGTCCGGCGATCCGACGCCGTCGCGCGCGGACATCCAGATGACGCAGGCGATCATCGACGTCGCCAAGCCGCTCGGTATTTCCGTGCACGATCACATCATCGTCGGCAAGGAAGGGCATGCGGGCTTCAAGGGGTTGCGGCTGATTTAGCGCCTCAGGCGGCCGGCGCGAGATTTTGCGTAGCGGGCTCGATCACCCAGCGCGCGATGCGTGGCCAGCAGTCGGCAAGGATCGTGCGCCCCATGAACAAGCCGACGTGATTGCACGGCGCCAGCGCCTTGGCGATAGCGTGTGCTGGAGTGCCGACCAAATGCTCGGTCGCGAATAATTGCGCGGGCGCGACCAATTCGTCGTCGCGCGCGGCCAGCAGGTAAAGCGGGGTGCGCATGTTCGCCAAGTCGATTGCCGCGCCCAGCGCGATGAATTGACCGGTCGCGATTTCGTTGCGCTTGTATAACTTCTCGATCACTTCGAGGTAGTAGGTTCCCGGCAGATCGACGGTCCACGCGTGCCACTCGCGCAATCGCGCTTCGAGCGCGGCGAAGGCGGGCGAGCCGACCGGCTCCGGCGTCTGCAACGTTCGATGAATATCGTCCGTATCGATCGTTTCCGCTCTCCAGAACTTCTGCACCTTGCGGCCGAGGACGCGGCCATCGCCCAGTTTCACCAGTTCATGAAACAGCGCCAACGGGCTGGCGTCGGCGAGCGCGGACAATGCGGATTGCCCGGCGGCGATATCGATCGGCGCGCCGGCCAGCACCAGTTTGCGCACCTTGGCGGGAAAACGCGCGGCATAGAGCAGCGACAGCCAGCCGCCCTGGCAAAGCCCGATCAGATCGACGATGCCGCCGAGTTCGTCGACCAGCACGTTGAGCGCGGCGAGATAGTCGTCGATGCCCAAAAGGCGCATCTCTACGGTCGCCGAACGCCAATCGGTCACGAATAGCCGCCGCAGGCCGGCGTCGCGCAAGGCCACGACCAGGCTGTGACCGGGCGCCACATCGGCGACCGCCGCGCCATGCAGCGCAAATGGCGCACACAGCAAGGTGGCGACGCCATCCTTGGCGGTGCTGAAATCGCGCAGCCGCACGGTGTTCAATTCGAGCGCGATCGTATTCGGCGTGGCCCATGTCGGCTCGCGTGCCGCCAGACCATTCCCTGCGCCCATTCCGAGACTGATGAAATGCTTAGCCAGCAGCGCGGAAAACTCGCTGGCCGAGGCTGCGGCAAATGCCGGCCACATGAAAGCGAGACGCGAATTTTGCGGTCCCGATGGCTCGTACATTTAAAAAATCTATCACAAAAATGAGATGTGCGCGTTGTTCTAGGTCAATCGCGCCGCCAAATCGTATATTCGTATTGAAATTCAAAAGCTTCGCAGTTGGCCCAGAAACCTCGCCTGGGCCTCACTGCTGCAGCACATAGGTCCCGGGCGCATCGCCAAGCGACCCATGATCGGCCGCACCCATGGCGGGCGGATCGACCGGTTCGCCCGACCGTGTATTGAGCCAAGCGACCCATTCCGGCCACCAGGAACCGTCCTTTTGCGGCGCTTGCCTCAAGAAGGCGTCCGGGTCGATGTAGCGGGCGTCTGCCTTCCTGGTCATCACCTGGAAGCCGCGGTGGTCATGGCCGGGCTCCGACACGATGCCGGCATTATGGCCGCCGGTCGCGAGCAGATAGGTCACCTCGGTGTCGGTCATAAAATTGATCTTGTAGGTCGAGCGCCACGGCGCGACATGGTCGCGCACGGTGCCGACGGTGAAGATCGGCGCGCGAATATCCGCGAGCGCGATCGGCCTGTCGGCGACGACATAGCGCCCCTCGGCCAAATCGTTGTCGAGGAACAGACTCCGCAGATATTCCGAATGCATGCGATAGGGCATGCGGGTGGCGTCGGCGTTCCACGCCATGAGGTCGATCATGGGCGCGCGCTCGCCCATCAGATAGTCGCGCACCATGCGCGACCAGACCAGGTCGCTGGAACGCAGCATCTGGAAGGCGCCCGCCATCTGCCTGGCGTCGAGGAAGCCCTGCTCCCACATCATGTCTTCGAGGAAGGCGACCTGGCTCTCGTTGATGAACAACATCAACTCGCCGGCGTCGGTAAAGTCGGTCTGCGCCGCCAAGAGCGTGAGCGACTTCAGCCGGTCGTCGCCGTCGCGCGCCATCGCCGCAGCGGCGATCGACAGCAGCGTGCCGCCAAGGCAATAGCCGACGGCATGGATTTTCTGGTCCGGCACAATTGCGCCGACCGCGTCGAGCGCCGCCATGACGCCAAGGGCGCGATAGTTGTCGAGGCCGAGATCGCGGTCGTCGGGCTCCGGGTTTTTCCACGAAATCATGAAAACCGTGAAACCCTGTTCGGTCAGGAATTTCACCAGCGAATTCTGCGGCGACAGATCGAGGATGTAATATTTCATGATCCATGCCGGAACGATGAGCACGGGCTCCGGCCGCACCTTGCCGGTCGCGGGCGCGTATTGGATCAGCTCGATCAATCGATTGCGATAAACGACCTTGCCGGCGGTCGCCGCCACGTCGCGCCCGACCACGAAATTCTCGGTGCCGACCGGCTTCTTCCCGCTGATAGCGCGTTCCCAATCTTCCATCAGGTTGCGCAAGCCGCTCATCAGGTTCATGCCGCCTTTGCTGACGGTTTGCCGCAACACTTCCGGATTGGTCGCCAGAAAATTCGACGGCGAGACCATGTCGAGTATCTGGCGCGAGACGAACTCCACCATCTCTTCATGATGCTTGGTGACGCCGCGGATGCCGGTGGTGGCGTTGTGCCACCATTGCTGCTGCAGCAGGAAGGCCTGATACATGAAATTGTACGGCGGCTTCTGCCAATCGGCGCCGTCGAAGCGCCGATCTTGCGGCAACGGCTCGATGCAGGACGGCGTCTTGCCGCACTCCGCCGCGGAGCGGACCGCATAATTGGCGAAGCGGACCGATTTTCTCGCCGCCTTGTCGACGAGCTGCAGCCGCTTGCCGGGCGAAACGGCAAGATGCGTCGCCCAATCGAAATAGGCCTTGGCGAGCGCCGCCGGCGATAGACCCAAGGTAAAACGCGCGATCGTGGCGTGCAGCGAGCGATCGATGATGTCGGCGACGGCGGTCACCGCATAGGAATCGCGCCCATCGATTTCCTCGGTCGGAGCTATTCCGCCCGACTTCGGAACGAGATGCAGCGCAACGTTGCCGGCCGGCTTCGCATCGGTTGGAATATTCGTCTGCATGGGTAATGCGGTCATCATAGCGCTCCTCTACGGAACGGCTATTGCGCCTGATAATATTGGGAAAAATCTAACCGTTTCATTGCGGCGCACAATGATCTGGATCAATCGGTAATATGTTCGTGATTTACGATCCGCCAGACGGCGGCCGCTTCGATTACTGGCGCACCAGCATGATCGAATTGTCGCTCTCGGGGACGCGCCGCCAGGTCTTGGCGTCGACCTCCTCGAAGCGCCATGGAACGCCGCGCGCCGGAACCAGCATCAGCTCGTCGCGATCGATCCGCCATAGCGTCAGGTTCAGGCGCGCGATGGCCGGATCGCAACCCGGTTTGACGGTCAGCGCCAGCCCGTCCTGCGCGGCGGTCGTCGCCAGCGTCAGCACGCACAACGGCTTGCCGTTGCCGCGCACGAGCGCCCAGTCGCCGGCCACCTGCTCCGGCGGTTTTGGCGGCGGGCCGGCGGCGGCGGCATTCTGCAGGAACAGCACGCCGACGCCGGGCGTCGGCGCCTCGTAGATGCCGTCCTCCACCTCGCTGAACTCCACCAGCGATTTGCCCTGGGCGTTGAGCAGGTGCAGCAGGTCGTTTTCCGGATAGTCCCAGCCGACGACATCGTTGACCAGCGGAAACAGATTGCCGCAGTTACTGTCGAACTCGATCTTGAAACCGACCGGCGCGGGATCGCTTTTCAAGGTCACCGAGCAAATTTTATCGCGGTCGGCGTTGGAAAATTCCCAGGTGCCGACCACCGCCTTGGCGGACTCGCCAAGGCGTGGCCGGCGTCTGCGCCAGCGTGGCGCCGCTAAAGCACAACCATGCCAACCCGATGAAAGCGAGACGAGCCATGACACCGCTATAGCATAGGACCGGCGTAGCGGAATTCACGAGTGCAACTCACGAAGTTTTGGGCGGCGTTTCCGGCACCGGCGTGAGCGGCGGCTTGCCCGCCGCCCAGGCCAGGATGTTGTCGACCACGAGCTGGTCCATGGCCGCGCGCGTCACCTCGGTGGAGGAGCCGAGGTGCGGGAACAGCACGATATGATCCATCTCCATGAGTTCCTTCGGAACCTGCGGTTCCTTGGCGAACACGTCGAGGCCGGCGGAATAGATGGTGCGATTTTTAAGCGCCTCGATCAGCGCCGGCTCATCGACCACCGAGCCGCGCGCCATGTTGATGAGGATGCCGTTCGGGCCCAGCGCCTTGAGCACCTCGGCGTTGATCATGTTGGCCGTCGCCGGTCCCCCCGGCACGATCACCAGCAGCGTGTCGACGTCGCGCGCCATGTCGACGAGCTTGGGATAGTATTTGTAGCTCACGCCCTTCTGCGGATTGCGGCTGTGATAGACGACCGGCACGCCGAACGCCTCCAGCCGCCGCGCGATCGCCTTGCCGATGCGGCCCATGCCGACCATGCCGACGGTGCGGTTGCGCAGCGTCGCCTTGCTGAGCGGGTATTGTTTCTCGACCCATTTGCCGGCGCGCAGAAAGCGCTCGGCCTGCGGGAATTCGCGCACCGTGCAGAGCAGCAGCCCGAGCGCGGTGTCGGCGACCTCTTCGTTGAGCACTTCCGGCGTGTTGGTGACGGTGATGCCGTGCGCGCCCGCCCATTTGGCGTCGATGTGGTCGTAGCCGACGCCGAAGCTCGAAATCTGCTCGAGCTTCGGCAGCTTCTGCATGAAGGCGGCGTCGATCTTGTTGGAGGTATAGGCGATAGCGACGGCGCGCACCTTGTCGGCGATCGACTTGAGGAACGCGTCCTGATCTTTCGCATCGGCCAGGTAGTGCAGCGTGACCCTCGGTTCGAGGCCTTTGACCATGACCGGCTTCTTTTGGCCGATCAGCAGGACGTCCGGCTTATCGCCAGCCATGATCGCTCTCCTGTTACACCAAAGCGGTGACCGGCTTTTCGACGAAGCTCTTGAAGGCGGCGAGCAGCTCGGCGCCGAGCGCGCCGTCGACCACGCGATGATCGCACGACAAAGTGACCGTCATCTGGCTGATGAATTTTACGCCTCCGTCCTCGGTCTCGACCGGCGCGCGGCGCGTGGCGCCTACCGCCAGGATGGTTGAGTGCGGCGGATTGATGATGGCGGAAAATTCGCGCACCCCGTACATGCCGAGATTGGAAATCGCGCTGGCGCCGCCCTGATATTCGTTCGGCTTGAGCTTCTTGACGCGGGCGCGCGCGGCGAGATCGCGCATTTCCGCCGAGATCGCGGTAAGCGATTTTTGCTCGGCGTTGCGGAGCACCGGCGTGATCAGCCCGCCCTCGATCGCCACCGCGATGCCGATATCGGAATGCGTGAAGCGCAGGATGCGGTCTTCCGCCCACACCGCATTGGCGGCGGGGATGCGCTGCAGCGCCGCCGCCCAGGCCTTGATGATGAAGTCGTTGAGCGAAAGCTTGAAGGCGGGCTGGCCGTCGTGGACCGGCGCGGCGGCGTTCGCCTCCTCGCGCATGGCGATCAGCCGGCCGGCATCCATGTCGGCGGTCAGATAGAAGTGCGGAATGGTCTGCTTGGCTTCGACCAGGCGCCTGGCGATGGTCGCGCGCATGGAGTCGAGCGGCACCTCCTCGTAAGCGACGCCCGCGTACAGCGCCTTGACCTGCGCGGCGCTGGCGCCGGTGGCCAGCGCGGGCGCGGCCGGCGCCGCTTTCTCGACGTCGGCGGCGACGATGCGGCCATGCGGGCCGGTGCCGGTGACGCGCGTAAGATCGATGCCGCGTTCGCCGGCCAGCCTTCTTGCGAGCGGCGTCGTAAACGTCCCGCTCGATAATTTCGCCGGCCCATAATTGCGCTCGGGCGTGCGCACTTCGCGGAACGGATCCATATGAGGATAGGCGAATGACGCGTTTCCGGTCCGCTCGTCCCCGCGCAAGCGGGGACCCAGGGATGCTGGGCTCTGGACCCCGACTTTTGCGGGAATGACCGCAGCAGGCGCGCTCTTCGGAGCTTCAGCAGCTTTGGGCTTTGCCGCGTCTCCCGCCCCCGAAATCACCGCCACCACGGCGCCGACCTTGGCCACCTCGCCGACCTGAAAGCGGATTTCGGTCAGCGTGCCGCCGAAGGTCGCCGGCACTTCCATCGAGGTCTTGTCGGTCTCGATCTCGAACAGGTTGTCGCCCGGCTTCACCGCGTCGCCGGCCGCCTTGAACCATTTCACGATCTTGCCCTCGGCGACGGTCTCGCCGAGCTGCGGCATCAGCACGTCCACGCGATTCTCCCGAAGTGCTCGACGCCTTCTACCACGTCACCGACACATATTGCGTCTCGAGAAATTCCTTCATGCCTTCCGACGCGCCTTCGCGGCCGAGGCCGGACTGCTTGACGCCGCCGAACGGCGCCGCCGGATCGGAGACGATGCCGCGGTTCAAGCCGATCATGCCGAAGTCGAGCTTCTCGGAGACGCGCATGCCGCGGCTTAAATCCTTGGTGTAGAGATAGGCGACCAGGCCGTATTCGGTGTCGTTGGCGCGCTTGATCGCCTCGTCCTCGCTCTTGAAGGTCTGGATCGAGGCGACCGGCCCGAAGATTTCCTCGTTCAGCATCTTGGCCGAATCCGGCACGTTGGTGAGCACGGTGGCCGGATAGAAGAAGCCCGGCCCGTCCGGCGTCTTGCCGCCGACCAGCACCTTGGCGCCCTTGGCCGTGGCGTCCTCGACCAGCTCGATCACCTTGTCGCGGCCGTCTTTGTTGACCAGCGGCCCGAGATTGATGCCGTCGTCGAGACCGTTGCCCATTTTCAGCGCGCTCATCTTGGCGGTGAGCTTCTTGGCGAACTCGTCATGCACCTTCTCGTGCACGTAGAAGCGGTTGGCCGCGGTGCAGGCCTCGCCCATGTTGCGCATCTTGGCGATCATCGCGCCGTCGATGGCCGCGTCTATATCGGCGTCATCGAACACAATGAACGGCGCGTTGCCACCGAGCTCCATCGACGGCTTGAGCACCTGATCGGCCGCCTCATGCAGCAGCGTTCGCCCGACCGCGGTCGAGCCGGTAAACGACAATACGCGCACGCGGCGGTCGTGCAGCATGGCGCTCACCACCGCGCCGGAGCGGCGCGACGGCACCACATTGACCACGCCGGCCGGCACGCCGGCCTCTTCCAGCGCCGGCATCAGCGCCAGCATGGTGAGCGGCGTGTCGGAGGCGGGTTTCAGCACCACCGGGCAGCCGGCGGCGAGCGCCGGGCCGATCTTGCGCGTCGCCATGGCGGCCGGGAAATTCCACGGCGTCACCAGAACCGCGATGCCGGCCGGCTTGTGATGGGCGAGGATGCGGGCGCCGGAGGCCGGCGCGCGCGAAATTTCGCCGATATTGCGCACGGCTTCCTCGGCGTACCAGCGGAAGAACTCGGCGGCGTAAGCCACCTCGCCGCGCGAATCGGACAGCGCCTTGCCGTTTTCCAGCGTGATCAGTTTGGCGAAGCGCTCGGCGTCGCGCATGATCAGCTCGTAGGACTTGCGCAAGATCTCGGCGCGTTCGCGCGGCTTGCGGCCGGCCCAGCCCTCGAAGGCGGCATCGGCGGCGTCGATGGCGGCCTTGGCATCGTCGACCGAGGCGCTGGCGACCGAAGCGATCTTGCGCTCGGTCGCCGGATCGATCACGTCGAAACGGGCGCCGTCGGACGATTTGCGCCATTTGCCGCCGATCCAAAGATCGGTCGGGACGTTGGCGAGAAGATTTTCGTACATAGCGACACCTCTCTACTCGTCATTCCGGGGCGGCGCGTAGCGCCGAACCCGGAATCCAGATGCAAGCACAGTATCCGTTCCTGGATTCCGGGTTCGCGCCTTCGGCGCGCCCCGGAATGACCAGAAAGCTTAACTCCCCAAACTCCGCCTTACCGTCTCCACGATCCGCTGCGGCGTCGGCAGCACGGCGTCTTCCAGAATGTCGGCGGCCGGCAGCGGAATATGCGGCGTGGTGATCCGCACCGGCGGCCCGTCGAGGTCATAGAACGCCTCGTCGGCCACGATCGAGACGATCTCCGCGCCCCAGCCGCACAGCCGCGGATTTTCCTCGACCGTGAACAGCCGATGCGTCTTGGCGACCGAACCGAGAATGGTCTGGGTGTCGAGCGGCACCAGCGAGCGCACGTCGACAACTTCCGCATCGATGCCGTGTTCCGCCTTGAGCCTCTCGGCCGCCTCCAGCGCGCGCGGCACCATCAGCGCCAGCGCGCAGATGGTGGCGTCCTTGCCGGGCTTGACGATCTTGGCGGTGCCGAGCTTGTCGACGATCTCGCCGTCCGGCACCTCGCCCTTGGTCGCATAGAGCGACTTGTGCTCGCAGAAAATCACCGGATCGGGATCGCGCACCGCCGCCGCCAGCAAGCCGATGACGTCGACCGGCGAGGACGGCGCCACCACCTTGAGCCCCGGGATCATCATGCACCAGTTCTCGACGCTCTGGGAATGCTGGGCGCCGAAACGCGAGCCGGCGCCGTTGCCGGTGCGTATCACCAACGGGACTTTGACCTGGCCGTTCGACATGTAGCGGCTCTTGGGGAACTCGTTGGCGATGTAGTCGAAGCAGACCGCGAAAAAGTCCGAGAACATAATCTCGGCGATCGGCTTCAGGCCGGTCATGGCCGCGCCCATGGCCGCGCCCATGATCGCCTGCTCGGAGATCGGCGTGTCGCGCACGCGCAAAGGGCCGAACTGCTCGAACAATCCCACGGTCGCCTTGAACACGCCGCCGGCTTTCGCCACGTCCTCGCCGAGGAAGACGACATCGGGATCGCGCGCCATTTCCTGCGCAATGCCGCGGATGACGGCGTCGCGATAAGTCAGTTCCGCCATGCCCAGCCTCCATCGGCGTAGACGTCGGTGGTGATGATATCGAGCGGCGGATTGGGCGCGGCCTTGCAGGCTTCGGTGGCGTCATCGACCACCTTGCGCACTTGCGCATCGATATCCGCGATCGTCTTTTCCTTGACGCCGAACTGCAGCAGCCGCTCGCGGTAGATCTTGATCGGGTCGCGCAGTTTCCAGCGGTCCAACTCGCCTTCGGGCCGATACTTTGCCGGATCGGCGCGCGAATGGCCGCTGTGGCGGTAGGTCAGGCATTCGATCAGCGAGGGGCCCTTGCCCGCGCGCGCCTTGTCGTAGGCGGCCTGCGCGGTGCGATAGACCACGTCGGCATCGTTGCCGTCGATCACGATGCGCTCGAGCCCGTAGGAAGCGGCGCGGTCGGCGGCCGGTTGCGGCACCGCCGTCACGTCGGAGATCGGCGTGTATTCCATGTAGAGATTGTTCTCGCAGACGAAAATCACCGGCAGCTTCCACACCGCGGCGAAATTGAGCGCCTCGTGAAAGGCGCCGATATTGGTGGTGCCGTCGCCGAAGAAGCAGACCGATACGTCCTTGGCGCCCTTGTATTGCGCGCGCCAGGCGGCGCCGCAGGCGATGGGCAGATGCGCGCCGATGATGGCGTAGGAGCCCATCACGCCGTGGTCGACCGAGGTCAGATGCATGGAACCGCCCTTGCCGCGCATCAGGCCGTTGTCGCGCTGCATCAGCTCGCCCAGCACCTTCTCCACGCTGACGCCGCGGGCCAGCGTATGGGCGTGGCCGCGATAGGTGCAGAAGCTCAAGTCGCCTTTTTTCATGGCGCCGGCAAAGCCCGCCGCCACCGCCTCCTGGCCGAGCGAAAGATGGCTGGTGCCCTTGACCAGGTTCTGCAGGAACAGGTCGTAGGCGCGCTGCTCCGCCTCGCGGATCACGACCTGGGTCCGGTACATTTCCAGGCGCTTTTGCTCGCCGATATCGTCGTTCAAGCCCGAGCCGGCCGGCGCCCGGTCCTTTGCTGTCGCCATGAATGATCCTCGAAACTGAATTCGGGGCGGAACTTAGCGCCGATGAACGCAGGCTAGCAACTCTCCTATTCCAACGGTCCTTCCACCACCCCTTCGCTGGTGGTGGTCTTGCCCAACTTGCGTTCCCGGTACAGCAGATAGAGGCCGGAGGCGATGACGATGGTCGCCCCCGACATGGTCCAGCCATTCGGCACGTGGTCGAACACCAGATAGCCGAGGATCACTACCCAGATAAGCTGGGTGTAGACGAACGGCGAGAGCACCGCGGCCGGGGCCAGCCGGTGGCCCGAGATCAGCAAGAAGTGCCCGGCGCTGCCGAGCACGCCGGTGCCCACCATCATAAGCGCGATGGTCCAGTTTTCCGGAGCCGTCCAGACGAAAGGGATGACCGGCAGCAGCAGCAGCGCGCCGCCGAAGTTCACATAGAACAGCGAGGTCTGGTTGGAATCGACGCGCGACACGATGCGCGTGATCACCGCGTAGAAGCCGTAGCAGATCGTCGCCGCCAGCGTGATCAGCGCGGCCGGATGCATGCCGCCGAAGCCGGGCCGCGTGATCAGCAGCACGCCGCCGAAACCGATGCCGATCGCCGACCAGCGCCGCCAGCCGATCCACTCGCCCAGTATCGGCCCCGAGACGATGGCGACGATGAACGGAAAGGTGAACAGGATCGACAGCGCCTCGTCGAGCTGCAGCCAGCGCAGCGCCACGAAAGCGAGCGCGGTCGAGCTGACCAGCAGCACCGAACGCGTGATCTGCAGTTTCAGCCGCTTGGTGCGCAGCAGGCCGGCATGTGTCCAGGGATTGGAGACGATCAGCGTCAGCACGAAGGCGCTGGTGTAGCGCGCCCAAGCAATCTCCAGGCGAGTCCATCCGCGTGTTGAGATATTTCGCGGTGGTGTCGAGGCAGGCGAACAACGCCACCGCCCCGCACATCAAGGCGATGCCGGTGAGCCGCTGACGGCGCTGCTGCGCGTGTTCGGTCGTCACGTGCGACGTTTCCTGATAGCTACTGCTCGCGTTTGACCGCGCTCTCGTGCCAGCGGCGCAGCACTATGTGAGACAACGCCGACAGCGCGAAGAAGATCGCAATGCCGGCGAGCGACAGCAATAGCAGCGCCGCGAACATGCGCGGGATGTTGAGCCGGTAGCCGGATTCGGCGATGCGGTAGGCCAGTCCCGAGCCGGCGCCGGCGGAACCCGCGGCGATCTCGGCCACCACCGCGCCGATCAGCGACAGCCCGCCGGCGATGCGCAGGCCGGCGAGCATCTGCGGCAGCGCCGAAGGCAGCTTCAGGTTCCACAACAGCTGCCAGCGCGACGCCTTGTAAAGCTCGAACAGCGCGAGGAGATTGTGGTCGACCGAGGCGAGGCCGAGCGTGGTGTTGGCGAGCACCGGGAAGAACGCCACGATCCAGGCGCAGGCCAGCACCGCCAGGGGCTGCGGCAGATAGATCAGCAACAGCGGCGCGATGGCGACCACCGGCGTCACCTGCAGGATCACCGCGTAAGGATAGAGCGAGTATTCGATCAGCCGCGATTGGCTGAACAGGATCGCCAAACCGATGCCGCCGATGGCGGCGAGCAAAAAGCCCTCGAAGGTGGTGGTGAGCGTCACCAGCAGCGAATGTCCCAGCAGGCCGCCGTCGGCGATCAGTGTGCTCAGCACCAGGCCCGGGCCCGGCAGTACATAGGGCGGAATGGCGAAAGCGCGCACCACGAGGTCCCAGGCGACCACGCCGAGCGCGAGCACCAGAATCGGTAGACCGATGCGCAGCGCGCGATCGCTCATGGCGCGCCTCCCATCGCCTGGCCGAGCGCCTCGGAGACGGTGCGGCAATAGCCGGCATAGTCGGCCGAAGTGCGGAAGCGCTCGTCGCGCGGATAGGGCGCCGGGATCGCGATGTCGGCAAACACCCTGCCCGGCCGCGGCGTCATCACCACGATACGCTGCGACAGATAAACCGACTCGAATACCGAATGGGTGACAAAGATCACCGTGCGCCGCAGCGCCTGCCACAACGTCAGCAGGTCGTTGTTGAGCTTGAAGCGGGTGATCTCGTCGAGCGCGGCGAACGGCTCGTCCATCAGCAGCAATTGCGGCTCGGTGACCAGCGCACGCGCGATCGAGGCGCGCATTTTCATGCCGCCCGACAATTCGCGCGGGAACGTTTTCGCGAATTCGGTCAAGCCGACGCGATCGAGCGCTTGGCGAACGGCGGCGCGCGACTCGGCGTTGTCCGCGGCGCCAAGCCTGAGCGGCAGCAACACATTGGCCGCCACATCGGCCCAGGGCATCAGCGTCGGCTCCTGGAACACGAAGCCGATTTTGCCGCTGCCCGCCGGCCACTCGACGGCGCCCGCCGACGGCGCGCCAAGGCCCGCGATGATGCGTAGCGCGGTGGACTTGCCGCAACCGGACGGCCCCAGCAGCGAGACGAACTCGCCGTCGCGCACCGCAAGACTGAGGCCGTCGAGCGCGACCGTGCCGCTCTCGAACGTCTTGCCGACGCCGCGCAGGGAGAACGATCTGTCGCAGCCGCGGCCGAACGTTCGATTTCGGGCCGCAACTCGACGCCGACGCCCTTGTTGACGAACTGCAGCGTGTAGGCCCGTCTGTAGTCGAGACCGGCTTTGACGACACCGGCGCGTACCATCTTGTCGAAGAAGCTCTTCATGCGCGCGTCGGTCATGGCGCCGATGCCGAGCTTGAGCGAGTCGCCGGAATCGACGATGCCGAATTCCTTCATCTTGGCGATGGAATAGGCGAGCAGCGCGTCGGTCATTTCCGGGTTCTGTTTCCTGATCAGCGCGTTGCCCGGCCGGCTGTCGCCATAAATATAATGGTACCAGCCGATGGCCGAGGCATCGACAAAACGCTGCACCAAATCGGGCCGCTTCGCCACCAGATCGCGCCTTGTCTCGATCAGCGTCGAATAGCTGTTGAAGCCGTGGTCGGCGAGCAGGAACACCTCCGGCTTGAAGTGGCCTTGCGTCTCGATCGCGTAAGGCTCGGAGGTGACGTAGCCCTGCATCGCGGAATTCTTGTCGGCAAGGAACGGCTGCGCGTTGAAGGTATAGGGCTTCACTTTCGCTTCGTCGAAACCGTAGTCGGCCTTGAGCCACTGGAAATAGCTGGCCATGCCCTCCTTCGACACGAACAGCGTGAGCTTCTTCAACTCCTCGAATTTCGTCACGCCCGGATGCGCGATCAGCACCTGCGGATCCTTCTGGAAGCTCGCCGCCACCGTCACGGTCGGGATGTTGTGCTCGACCGCGTCGAACGATTGCAGCGAGTTGGCGCTCATGAAGAAGTCGAGCTTGCCGACCGGCAGCAGGATGCGGTTGTTCACGTTCGGCCCGCCCGGCACGATGGTCACGTCGAGGCCGTATTTCCGGTAGGTGCCGTCGGCGAGCGCCTGATAGAAGCCGCCATGCTCGGCCTCCGCCACCCAGTTGGTGCCGAAGCGGACCTTGTCGAGCGCTTGCGCCTGGGCAACGCCCCAAGGCGGCGGCAAAACCCAATAAAATCGCGATTAATTTCGTCATCCGCGCACTTTCTCATTGCCGGACCCAATCGGGCAAGCGCCGGCTCGAAAGCTGTTTGAACCTATTTTGCCGGCCGCGCGACCCATGGTTACGCGGCCAATGCCGGCCGCCCCAATTCAACCTTGTGGAGACCCGCCATGACCAAGACCAAGACCGTCGCCGCCGCGCTTGCGGCTCTCACGCTTGCCACCACTTTCACCGCCATCGGCGGCCAGGCCCAGGCTCACCCGCATTTCGGCCATCACGGCTGGGGCATCGGCGCCGGTATTGTCGCCGGCACGTTGATCGGCGCGGCCGCTGCGTCGAACGCCTATTACGACGGTACCGCTTACGCGTGCCGTTACGTGGGCCGCTACGACCGCTGGGGCAATTTCTACCGCGTCAAGGTTTGCGACGTCGTCCCGTACTAACCGGAATTCAGAGGCTGCGGTCGGCGCCAGCCCCCGTCCACCCTCGCGCCGATCGATAAGACCCGCCCGGTCAGTCCCCGTCCGGGCGGGTCACATTTTCCGGCCGCCGATTGGCTGGCGCGGCCTACTGCTGGGAATTGGGATCGCGCACGCCCCACTGCACGGTCATGCGGATGCCGAGAACAAACGCATCCGGGATCCGTTGTCCGCTTGCCGAATTCGGATCGGTCGCGCCGCCGCCGGGATGCATGATGTATTGAACATCGGGCTGCACCGTCCAGCCGCGCGCAATCTGGGCCGAATAGGTAGCCTCCAGAACGGCCTCATAATTGCGGACCGCCGTCGGCGTGCCGAAGCTCGCCGTATCTTGGTCGAAGCCGCTCGCGGCAGAGGAAATCCGCGCATAGGCGAACCCAACCGAAATACTGTCGTCCGGCCGCGCCGACCAGAACCCGCTGACATTAATGCCGCCATCGGCATAGAAATCGACCGTGTTGCGATCCGGCTGCGTCACCTGCAAGTGGCCGAAGGCTGCGATGCCTTTCTCGCCTTTGGGATCGAACGGCACCAGCATCTGTTCGAGCACGGCATAGGGCGCGAAGTCGCCGCGATGCTGCGCCGGCAGGCCGTTGCTCGCGGGATCGGCCAGCGCCACCCCATTGGTATCGAAGCGAACGTCGCTGAACTCCCCGGTGTGCGCCCAGGCGCCGAGCTTGAATGTGCCGGGCCGTTGCGGGTCGATTTTATAAGAATATTGCAACTCGCCTATCAGCAGCGGCGAATCGCGCAGACGGAAATTCAGGCCATGCGGATCGAGATTTTGCGGATCGTCCACGCCGGGACCCGCTGGATTGCCGTCGAACATGGCGAGCAGCAAGGTGAGCTGATCGGACAACGTGGCCTTGGCGCGAACGCCGAGCGCGCTCAGCGGGAAGGCCGGCCCGCCGGCGGGAAGATCGACGCTCGAGATTGCCGACCAGCCGAACGTGGCGTTGAGCAAGCTGCCGGCATATTTGCTGGTGTCGAACTCGACGTCGGCGCCGAACTGGCCGAACCGCAACGCGATATTTCCGAAGGTTTTTTCGAACCACAATTCATAGAGGCGCGTGTGATTGATCGCCTCGATATTGCTCACCGTCATCAGGTTACCGACATATTCGCGCGTCAGCCCGTCGCCGTGATTGTTGATGACGTTGGCGTGAAACGTCGTGCCCGACCAGCCGAAAAGTTTGCCGAGATCGGCGTCGACGCCGAAATCGAGGCGGCCATCGTAGATCGCCCCGCGCCGGATACCGCCCGACGCATTGCCCAGAACCTCGCCGGTATAAGTGAAGCTCGGCCGGATGCCGTAGGGCTTGAGCGCGTCGTCCAATTGCCGCAACGGGCCGGCCGGAAATGGCGCACGCGCGCCGTATTCATCGTCCTCGGCCCAAACGGGTCCGCTGCCGAAAGTAGCGATGGCCAGGATCGCCAAGATGGCGGCGAGCAACGAATGAACTTTGATGGCGCGCAGCCTCGGATTTAGCCCAAAGTTCGGCGCGTCCACGGCAATTCCTCGAATCAGTTGATAGAAAGATAGCGGCTGACCGGTCGGTCGCAACCGATTATTCATTCGCGGGCGGGTTCTGCGACCGGACGCCCCGCTCGCGACGCGACAATCGCCCGCTTGCGCAAGCCGCGCAGTTTTGCATTGATAATCAAAACAATATCGACCGCCGCCTGAGCCTGACAGCGTAACGGCCGGCGCAACACGAACTCCCTGGGAGGACACTCATGCGGCTTTCAAAAGTCTTGCTCACTTTCGCTTTCGCGACCGCGCTGTCGGCGGGAACCGCTGCCGCGCAGACCGAGATCAAGTTCGGCCATGTCGGCGCGCCCGGCTCGCTGTTCGCGCAATCGGCGGAACTGTTCGCCGCGCGCGCCAACGCCAAGCTCGGCAACAAAGCCAAGGTGGTCGTCTACGGCTCCAGCCAACTCGGCAGCGACGGCGAGCTGCTCAAGAAGCTCAAGCTCGGCACCGTCGATCTCGCGCTGCCCTCCACCGTCATGACCTCGGTCGCGCCCGAATTCGGCGTGTTCGAGATGCCCTATCTGGTGGTGGACCGCGGGCACGCCGCGCGCATCGCCAACGCGGTGGTGCGTCCGATCCTCGGGCCGATCGCGGAAAAGGCCGGCTATCATATCATCGGCGTGTGGGAGAACGGCTACCGCGAAATCACCAATAACAAGCGCCCGATCGTGAAGCCGGCGGACCTGCAAGGCATCAAGCTGCGCGTGCCGGGCGGCGTCTGGCGCGTGAAGATGTTCAAGGCCTATGGCGCGAGCCCCTCGCCCATGGAACTGAAAGAGGTGTTCGTCGCCCTGCAGACCGGAGTGATGGACGGCGAGGAAAATCCGCTCACCCAGATTTACTCGCAGAAGTTCCAGGAAGTGCAGAAATATCTGTCGATGACCGGCCACGTTTACACGCCGGCCTATCTCACCGCCGGCGCAAGCTGGGCGCGGTTGCCGCCCGACGTGCAGAAAATCCTCGCCGACACCGCCAAGGAGGTGGAGCCCGATATCCTCAAGCTCGCCGCCAAGCTCGACGAAGAGCTGATCGGCAAGATGAAGACGTCCGGCATCCAGGTCAACGAAGCCGACAAGGACGCCTTCATCGCCGCCAGCAAGGGCGTGTACGAGGAGTTTTCCAAGGAAGTGCCGGCCGGCAAGATGCTGATCGACAAGTGTCTCAGCCTGGCAAAGGGATCGTAAGCGAAAAATTCACGCGCCGGGTCCTTATCGGCCCGGCGCCGCTTTGCTAGCGTCCCCGCGCTCCCGCCAACCGGCCTATTTGCATGACATTCGACACTCTCGTCCGTCTGTTCGATCGCGTGCTTGAAGCGATCGCCGCCGCATTGATGCTCGGCGTGACCTTGATCATCGTCGCCGGTTTCGTGTTCCGCTGGATCGGTTATTCGCTGGTCTGGTACGACGAAGTCGGCTCGATCTCGCTGTGCTGGCTGACCTACTACGCCGGCGCGCTGGCGGCGCTGCGCGGCGCGCATATCGGATTTCCCGGCCTGGTCAACGCATTGCCGCCGAATTGGCGCGTCGCCGCGACCCTGCTCGCTTCCGCCGTCACCATTTTCTTCTTCGGTCTGCTGGCGGTGACCGGCATCGCGGTGGTGCGCGTGCTCAAGGGCGAAACGCTGGTGTCGCTGCCCGACGTTTCGCTGCAAATCACGCAATCGGTGATCCCGATCGCCGCCATGCTGTTCGTCGTCGCCGAACTGACCCGCCTGCCCGGCGCGCTGCGCGACGCCGACGCGGGCTGCTGGTCGATCATGAAATCAAGGAAATGCTTGAGGCGGTCGGGCTCGACGTGGCGGAAACAACCGAAGAGGCGCGCCCGTCATGACCATCGGCCTGATGCTGATCGGGATGTTCGCGCTGGTGCTGATCAACGTGCCGGTCGCGGTCGCGCTCGCGGTGGTCGCGGTCGCCGCCATCTGGATCGCGCAAGGCGCCTATATGCTGCCGAACGTGGCGCTGGTGATGTTCCAAGGCGCCACCGATTTTCCGCTGCTGGCGGTGCCGCTGTTCATTTTTGCCGGCGGCATCATGAATGCGTCGACCATCTCGCGCCGGCTGATCAATCTGGCGACCGCCATGCTCGGCTTCATCCGCGGCGGGCTGGCGATGGTGACGGTCGGCGCCTCGATGTTTTTTGCCGAGATTTCCGGTTCGGCGGTGGCCGGCGTCGCCGCGCTCGGCACTTTGCTGATCCCGGCGATGAAGTCGCGCGGCTATTCCAAGGAATTCGCCGCCGCGATTTCATCCTCCTCCGCCAGCCTCGCCATCATCATCCCGCCGTCGATCCCGATGATCCTGTACGCCGCCATGGCGGAGGAATCGGTGGTGAAAATGTTCGTCGCCGGGTTCATTCCGGGCATCCTCGGCGGGCTGTCGCTGATGGCGATGTGCTACTACTACGCCTGGAAAAACGATTTCCCGGTCGAGCAGCGCTTCTCGCTCGTCAAACTGTTGCGGGCGATCAAGGAAGCGGCCTGGGCGCTGCTGCTGCCCGTGATCATCCTGGGCGGCATATTCGGCGGCTTCGTCACCGCCACCGAAGGCGCCGCGCTGGCGGTGGTGGCCGCGCTGTTCATTTCCGTCTTCATCTATCGCGATATCAATTTCAAATCGTTCTACCGCGCGCTGGTGGATTCGGCGCTGCAGACCGCGGTGGTGATGCTGCTGGTGGCCGCTTCCGCGCTGGTCGGCGTGTTCCTGACCGAGAGCCAGCTGCCGCAGAACCTCGCCAAATCGATCGTCGGCATCACCCACAATCCCTATCTGGTGCTGCTGCTGCTCAACGTGTTCTTCTTGATCTTGGGCATGTTCCTGCATTCGGCGGCCGCGATCATCTTGACCGTGCCGATCGTGATGCCGCTGGTGCACCAGGTGCACATCGACCCGATCCATTTCGGCCTGGTGCTCACGCTGAACCTCGCCATCGGCCAGCAGACGCCGCCGGTCGCCTCGGTGCTGATCGCCTCGTGCTCGATCGCCAAGTCCGACATCTGGGAGACCACCAAGGCCAATCTCGGCTTCATCGGCGTGCTGATCGGCGTGCTGATGCTGTGCAGCTACGTGCCGTGGTTCTCGTTGGTGCTGATCCACGTGTTCTACGGCGGTTAGACCAATTCGGCGCGCACGATTGCCGCGCCTTGCACCATCGCTTGCATTTTCCCGAACGCCACCGCGCGCGGCAGATATTTCAGTCCGCAATCGGGCGCGACCACGATGCGTTCGGCCGGCACATAAGGCAGCGCGCGACGGATGCGCGCGGCGACTATTTCCGGTGTCTCGATTGCCATATCGGATAGATCGAGAGTGCCGAGAATGATGGTTTTGCCTGGCAGTTTTTCCAACACCGAGCAGTCAAGCTTGGATTGCGCGGTTTCGATCGACACCTGCTGCACCGGCGAGCCGGCAAGCTCGGGCAGGAACGAATAGCCCTCCGGCCGCTGATGGATAATGGCGGCATAGCCGAAACAGATGTGGACCGCCGTCGTCCCCGTCACGCCGTCGAGCGCGGCATTGAGCCCGGCGAGGCCGAATTTGCGCGCCTTCTCCGGCCGCGCCTGCATATAGGGCTCGTCGACCTGCACGATATCGGCGCCGGCAGCGAACAGGTCCTTGATCTCGGCGTTCACCGCCGCCGCGTAATCGAGCACCATTTCCTGCTCGTCCTTGTAGAAATCGTTCTGCGCCTGCTGCGACATGGTGAACGGCCCGGGCACCGTGATCTTGATCATGCGGTCGGTATTGGCGCGCAGGAATTCGAGATCGCGCACTTCGACCGGATGCTTGCGGCGCACTTTGCCGGTCACCCGCGGCACCGGGTTGGGATGACCGGAACGGTCGAGCGCGGTGCCTGGATTGTCGATGTCGACGCCATCGAGCGCAGTGGCGAAGCGGTTGGAATAGCTTTCGCGCCGCATCTCGCCGTCGGTGACAATGTCGAGGCCGGCGCGCTCCTGGTCGCGGATAGCAATAAGCGTGGCGTCGTCCTGCGCCTGCTCGAGAAATTCCGGCGCGACCCGCCACAGCTCCTTGGCGCGCACGCGCGGCGGAAAGCGGCCGGCCAGCTTCTCGCGGTCGATCAGCCATTCCGGCTGCGCGTAGGAACCCACAAGAGAGGTCGGCAAGAGTTTGCCCGGCATCTGCTTAACCCTCGGCTGCTATGCCGGCCCCCGTCTGCGCGGGACAAGCTCCGGCGGAGCGTTCAGTATTCACATTATTTCGAAAGGAATCCATCGACGGATGCATTGACCGTATTGCCGGCTGGACGACCCGAAGTCGCGTCAACGCGCTTTATCGGTGCCGGCCGGCGCCAGACGGCGCATCACCGGGAGGACGTGCGTCGCCAGCAGTTCGATTGACTGCGCCACTTTCGCGTATGGCACGCCGCCAATGTCGAGCTGGACGAGGAACCGATCGTGACCGAAGAGCTCGCGCTCGTACATGAGCTTATCGATGATCTGCTGCGGGCCGCCGACGAAAGTTGGGCCGGTGGCGCCGGTGCGCTTGTCGTAGACATCGCGCGAAACCTCGCCGGCGAGATTGGCGCGCGGAACGTGCGCGCGGAAATAGGCGTCGTAGTGCGGGTAGAACTCGTCGAGGGCCGTCTGCGAGTCCTTCGCGACATAACCATGGGTCGCAATGGCGACCTTCATTGCACTTGCGTCGTGTCCCTTTTCGGCGTGCCGCTGCCGGTAGGCCGCAATCTGACCGGCGAAGTTGGCCGGCGGCTGTGAGATGTTTGCAAGGATCACCGGCAGGCCGAGATCGGCAGCGCGCAGCATTGTCTCCGGGTTGCCGCCGGCGCCCAGCCAGATCGGCAGCTTGCCCACTGGCTGCGGCGAAAGTTCGGCGTTGCTCAGCGGCGTGCGGAAGCGGCCCTGCCAGGTCACGCGTTCACGGTCGTTTAACCTGAGGAGGAGGTCGAGTTTTTCGGCGAACAACGCGTCGTAATCCGCCATGGTCGGCCCCGAAAAGCGCGAAAGATTCGATGTAGGCGCCCCGACCGGCGATGATCTCGGCGCGGCCGCCCGAAAGCAGGTCTACAGTTGCGAAATCCTGAAAGACACGAACGGGGTCGAGGGTCGAGAGGATCGTGACGGCGCTGGTAAGACGGATGCGTTTCGTCTCGGCTGCGATCGCGGCCATCACCGCCGCCGGCGATGAGATCGGAAGGTCGAGACGGTGGTGTTCGCCGATGCCGAACACATCAAGGCCCGCCACGTCAGCGAGCTTCGCGGCGGCCAGAATCTCGGCGTAACGCTGTGGAACGGTGATCGCACGGCCGGTGCTCGGGTCAGGCGTAATGTCCCCGAAGGTGTAGACGCCTAGTTCCATCGGCCTTCCCCGTTGACGTTTGAATGCAAAGCCTAGCCGCCGGCCGCCGCGACGCTCATCGCCAGCACGCGGGCAACGTGCAGCGCCTCGCGCTCGGCGCCGTCGTGGATCTGATGCCGGCAGGAGGTGCCGTCGGCCACGATCAGCGCATCGGCGGGCGCCTTGCGCACCGCCGGCAGCAACGACAATTCGCCCATCTTGAGCGAGACCTCGATGGTTGCCGCGTCGTAGCCGAACGAGCCGGCCATGCCGCAGCAGCTCGACTCGATGCTCTGCACGTCAAGCCCGGGAATCATTTTAAGCACGCTCTCGACTGCGCCCATGGCGTCGAAGGCTTTCTGGTGGCAATGGCCGTGCAGCAGCGCCTTCTTGGGCAGCGGCCCGAGCGGCAATTTCAGGCGGCCTTCGTTCCGCTCGTGGGCGAGGAACTCCTCCAGCAAGCACCGCCTGCCCCGCCAACGCGTCGACGGCCTCACCCTTGAGCAGCGCCGGCATCTCGTCGCGGAAGCTCAGCAGACAGCTCGGCTCGAGCCCGATCACCGGCACGCCGCGCGCCACATAGGGCGCGAGCGCAGCAAGCGTGCGCTGCATCTCGTCGCGCGCTTCATCCACCGCGCCGACCGAGAGAAACGTGCGCCCGCAGCAGAGCGGCCGTTCCTCGCCGTCCGCCGGCAGCGCCGCATGCACGCGATAGCCGCCGGCCACCAGCACGCGCAGCGCCGCGTCGAGATTTTCACGCTCGAAATAGCGGTTGAAGGTGTCGGCGAACAACACGACCTCGCGCAGCGGTTCGCCTTCCGGCGCGGCCTTGTAGGCCCAGTCGGAACGGTCGCGGTAGCTGTCCGCCCGCCATTGCGGCAGGCTGCGCCGGCCGGAAAAGCCGGCGATCAGCTCGGACGCCTTGCGCAGCGTTGGAATGCGGTCGCGCAGATTGAACGCCCAAGGCCAGCGCGCGGCATAGGGCGCGTAATGCGGCAAAAAGCCGACCAGCCGGTCGTGCAGCGTGAGGCCGTGCTTGGCGAGCCGCGCCGCCTTCACCTCGATCTTCATGCGCGCCATGTCGACGCCGGTCGGGCATTCGCGCCGGCAGGCCTTGCAGGAGACGCATAATTGCAGCGTCTCGGCCATTTCGTCGGAGGCAAGCGCATCCGGCCCAAGCTGGCCGGTGATCGCAAGGCGCAGCGTATTGGCGCGCCCGCGCGTGACGTCGCGCTCGTCGCGGGTGACGCGGTAGCTCGGGCACATCACGCCGCCGGCCAATTTGCGGCAGGCGCCGTTGTTGTTGCACATCTCGACCGCGCCCTGAAAACCGTTGCCGGCGCCGGTATAGGCCGACCAGTCGAGACGGGTCTTGATGTCTTCGCCGCGATAGCCGGGCGGATAGCGGAACAGGCTGCGGTCGTCGAACTTGGGCGGCCGCACCACCTTGCCGGGATTGTAGAGGCCTTGCGGATCGAAGCGGTCCTTCACCTCCTCGAAGGCGCGCGCCAGACGTGAGCCGAACATCGGCTCGTTGAATTCCGAGCGCACCAGGCCGTCGCCATGCTCGCCGGAATGCGAGCCCTTGTATTCGCGCACCATGGCGAAGGCCTCTTCGGCGATTTCGCGCATGGCATGCACGTCCTTGTCCTGCCGCAGGTTCAAGACCGGGCGCACATGCAAACAGCCGGAGCCGGCATGCGCGTACCAGGTGCCGCGCGTGCCGTGCTTCTCGAAGATCGCAGTTAGGCGCGACGTGTAGTCGGCGAGATGCTCGAGCGGCACCGCGCAATCCTCGACGAAGGAGACCGGTTTGCCCTGCTCCTTCATCGACATCATGATGTTGAGCCCGGAGGTGCGCAGGTCGGCAATCGCGGTTTGCAGCTCGGGGCTGAGCACTTCGACCACGCCGCCCCATTTGTCGCCGCTCTTGTCGAAGGCAAAGCCGAGATCGCCGATCATGTGCTTGAGCTTGCGCAGCCGGCGCAGGTTTTCCTCGTGATTGTCCTCGCCGAATTCGACCAGCAGGACCGCGGCCGGATTTCCGCGTACGAATTTCTCCAGCGTCGGCTTAAAAATCGGGATCTCGCCCGCCAGCTCGATCATGGTGCGGTCGATCAGTTCGACCGCGATCGGCAGCAGGTGCACGATGTGCTGGGCCGCCTCCATCGCTGCGCGGAAGCTGCCGAAATGGCAGGCGCCGACCGCGCGGCGGGGAAGCAGCGGGGAGAGCTTCAATTCGATGCGGGTGGAAAAACCGAGCGTGCCTTCCGAGCCGACCAGCACATGCGCGAGGTTGATGTCGTTCTTGCCGGGCACCAGCGCGTCGAGATTGTAGCCGCCGACGCGGCGCTGCACTTTGGGAAAGCGCGCGGCGACTTCGTCGGCTTCGCGCGCGCCGATCGCAAGCAAGTCCTTGGCGAGCGGCCGCAACGGCGCCGGCACGTCCTTGAGGCTGCCGCCGATACTGCCGAAATGCGCCAGCGTGCCGTCCGCCAGCACGGCCTCGATCGCGTGCACGTTGTCGCGCATGGTGCCGTAGCGCAAGCTGCGCCCGCCGCAGGAATTGTTGCCGGCCATGCCGCCGATCGTTGCGCGCGAGGAGGTCGAGATATCGACCGGAAACCATAGCCCGTGGGCTTTAAGCTGGCGGTTGAGTTCATCGAGCACGATGCCGGGCTCGACCGCGCAGCGCGCGCCCTTGACGTCGAGATCGAGGATGCGGGTCAAATATTTGGAACAGTCCACCACCAGCGCTTCGCCGACGGTCTGCCCGGCCTGCGAGGTGCCGCCGCCGCGCGCCAGCACGCTGACGCCTTCGCTGCGGGCAATGCCGATCGCCCGTTCGGCTTCCTCGATGGTGCGCGGGGCGACCACGCCGACCGGCATGATCTGGTAATGCGAGGCGTCGGTGGCATAGCGGCCGCGGGTGAAGCGGTCGAATTGCACCTCCCCGCTCAATTCGGCCTTCAGCCGCCGTTCCAGGCCGGGCCTTACCACCGCCACGGCGTTAACCCTCGAATTGCCCTATTTATCCTATGCATGAAGGGCTTGTTTGCTGTGCGGAAAACCGCTTGACCGCAATGTTGCATTCATAGTTCAACGCCACAAGCGCCGCTCCCTAGCCGGGACCGGGCTGTGGTTAAACCACGAAAATTCATGAAAAGCGGCGGTTTAGGAGCGTTTGCCAATGGCTAAGAATTCCTCGCGTGCGGTCGGACGGCATTTTCTTCACATTCCGGGGCCGACCCCGCTTCCCGACCGCGTGTTGCGGGCGATGGATACCCCCATCATCGACCACCGCGGGCCGGAATTCGCCAAGCTGACCAAGAAGTGCCTGGAGGGCATCAAGACCATCTTCAAGACCAGCAAGCCCGGTGATCATCTACACCGCGACCGGCACCGGCGCCTGGGAAGCAGCCCTCGTCAACACGCTGTCGCCCGGCGACAAGGTGCTCATGGTGGAGACCGGCCAGTTCGCCACGCTGTGGAAGAAGATGGCCGAGAAGATCGGCCTCAAGCCCGAATTCATCGCCACCGACTGGCGCAGCGGCGCCGATCCGAAGGCGATCGAAGCCAGGCTGCGCGAGGACAAGAAGCACGAGATCAAGGCGGTCTGCATCCTGCACAACGAGACCTCGACCGGCGCGCTCACCCCGGTCGCGGAAATCCGCAAGGCGATCGACGCCGCCAAGCATCCGGCGCTGTTCTTCGTCGACACCATCTCCTCGCTCGCCTCGACCGACTACCGGCACGACGAATGGGGCGTCGACGTCTCCGTCGGCGGCGCGCAGAAGGGCCTGATGCTGCCGCCCGGCATGTCGTTCAACGCCATCAGCGACAAGGCGCTGGCCGCGAACAAGACCGCCAAGCTGCCGAAGTCGTTCTGGGCCTGGGACGACATGCTGGCCATGAACAAGATCGGCTTCTTCCCCTACACGCCGGCGACGCAGATGCTGCAGGGCCTGAGCGTCGGCATCGACATGCTGCACGAGGAAGGGCTCGACAACGTGTTCGCCCGTCACCATCGGCTGGCGGAAGCCACCCGCCGTGCGGTGAAGACCTGGGGACTGGAAAACCTCAACAAGAACGCCAGCCAATATTCGCCGACCATCACCGCGATTCTGGTGCCGGAAGGCCACGACGCCGACAAGTTCCGCGCGCTGGCGCTGGAGAATTTCAACATTTCCTACGGCGCCAGCTTCGGCGCCTATGCCGGCAAGTATTTCCGCATCGGTCATCTCGGCGACGTCAACGACACCATGCTGATCGGCGCACTCGGCGCGACCGAAATGGCGCTCGCGCTCGCCGGCATTCCGCACAAGAAAGGCGGCGTGCAGGCGGCGATGGATTACCTGGTGTCGGCGCATTCGAGCGCGGCCAAGCAGGCGGCGGAGTAGGCCTGATCGTCCTCACTGCTGAGGCAGCGACTGCGAAGCAGCTGCGTCTCGATAGAATGTGGCGCCGTGATTACTGGATCGCCCGCCTTCGGGACGATGCAGCTATCCCGCCTCACGCCGCCTTCACCCGGAGATTGATCGCCAGCACGCGGGCGACGAAGTCCGCAATCGCCTTGAGCGTCGCCTCCGGCGCGTCGCGTTGCGGCGAGTGGCCCACGCCGGGCAGGAGCGCGACTTCGACCGGGCAATAGCACTCTTCCTGCGCGACCTCGATTTGCTTGACCGTTCCGCACTGGTCGTCCGCGCCCTGCACGATCAGGATCGGCACGCGGATATAGGCGAGAAATTCGGTGATGTCCCATTTGCGGAATTCGGGATCGAGCCAGATTTCGGCCCAGCCGGTGAAGGTGCTGTCGACGTCGGCGTGCCCGCGTGCGAGCTTGGCGCGAAGATCGCCGGTCGCGTAGGCCTTGCGCGATTGCTCGATCGACGCGATGCCGCAATCCTCGGTGAAGAAATGCGGCGCCATCAGCACCAGGCCGCCGACGCGGTGATCCTGATGGCTGCCGGCATAGATCGCCGCGATCGAAGCGCCGTCGCTGTGGCCGATCAAGAGCCCGCGCTTAAATGCGATGGAATCGAGCAATTTGGGCAGCGTCTCGCGCGCCTCGTCGTGCATGTATGAGCGAGGCCGCGGCAGCGCGGCCGGGCTCGATTTTCCATAGCCGGCGCGCGAATAGACGAAGACGCCGGCGCCGGTCGCTTGCGCGAGCCGGTCGGGAAAATCGCCCCACAGGCCGGCGCTGCCGAGGCCCTCGTGCAGCAGCACGAGCGTCGGCGCCGCATCCGGCCGCGGGCCGATCATGCGGTATTCGAGCCGTTGCGGACCAATGGTGAGGAAGCCGGAATCCGCGAGGATCATGACGATACTTATATTTGATCTTCCGCCCTCAGCTTGAACCTTTGAATCTTCCCGGTCGCCGTCTTCGGCAGATCGCTGCGGAATTCGATCCAGCGCGGATATTTGTACGGCGCCAAGAGATGCTTGACGTGATCCTGCAAGGTGCGGGCTAGTTCTTCGCTCGCCTTGTCGGGCAATTTCAGCACCACGAAGGCCTTCGGCTTGATCAGCCGCTCCTCGTCGAACCAGCCGACCACCGCGGCCTCCAGCACTTCCGGATGCGAGGACAGCGCCGCCTCGACCTCGAAGGGCGAGACATAGATGCCGGACACTTTCAGCATGTCGTCCTGCCGGCCGGCGCAGACGAAATAGCCCTCCTCGTCCTGGAAATATTTGTCGCCGGAACGGGTCCACTCGCCCTGGAACGTCGTGCGCGACTTCTCGCGGTTGTTCCAATACATGATCGCGCTGGTCGGCCCGCGCACATAGAGCTCGCCCAGCTCGCCTTGCTTGACCGGCGTGCCGTCGTCGCCGATCAGCCTGATCTCATAGCCCGGCACCGGCTTGCCGGTGGTGCCGTATTTGGTCGCGCCCGGCTTGTTGGTGAGATAGATGTGCAGCATCTCGGTGGTGCCGAGCCCGTCGTGGATGTCGACGCCGTAGCGCTCCTTCCAGCGCTTGGCGATCTGCTCGGGCAGCGCCTCGCCGGCCGAGATGCAGCGGCGGAGCTTGACCTCCGATTTCTGCGGCGCGTTGGCGCTGGCCAGGAACGCGGCATAGAAAGTCGGCACCGCGAAGAACACCGTGACCGGGTGCTTGCGCAAGAGCGCGGCGACGCCGTCCGGCGTCGGCCGTTCCGGATTGAGCACGACGGTGGCGCCGGCCGACAGCGGGAAGGTCATGGCATTGCCGAGGCCGTAGGCGAAAAACAGCTTGGCCACCGAATGGACGAGATCGTTTTCCGTGATGCCGACGAGCGGCGCGGCATACAGATCGTTGGTGAGCTTGAGACTCGCATGCACGTGCACCGCGCCTTTCGGCTTGCCGGTCGAGCCCGAGGTGTAGAGCCAGAACGCGATATCGTCGTTCGTTGTCGGCGCGGTGTAATCCTCCGGCTCGTCGGCGCCGATGACGTCCTCGAACAGCCGGTAGCCGTGCGGATTTTCGCCGGAGACGATGACGTGCTCGAGATCCGGGCTCGCCTCGATCAGTTTCTCGAATTTCGGGAACAGCGCCTCCGATACCACCAGGCATTTGGCCCGGCTGTCGGCCAGCATGAAGCGGTAATCGTCCTCGGTGAGCAGCGTGTTGACCGGCACGGCGATGATCCCGGCCTTCAGACAGCCGAGAAAGGCGATCGGCCAGTCGACGGTGTCGAGTGAGCGCCAGCAGCACGCGCTCTTCGCGATGGATGCCCAATCCGCGCAGCGCCGCGCCGAAGCGCGCCACATGGTCGGCGAGCTGGCGATAGGTCAGCGTGTGCCGGCCATCGATGTAAGCCGGCTTTTCGGCGCGGCCGGCGGCGAGATTGCCTTGCAGCACGTCGGCGGCGAAGTTGTATTCGCGTGGGACCGCGCCCATCGGTTCGGCCGCGCTCGCATCGGCCGCACGGGCTTGCACTTGAGCCATGTTCCTACCCCCGGAATGCCCGTATCATGCGGCGCAAACCACCGCCGCGGCGTCGGGCCTTACAACCATGATAAGCCCACGGCCGGCTATGACAAAAGTCAATATTCTGAGCCATGGGAGCTAGCAGCGCATGTTGTTCAGCCGCGACCGTATTCTGACTACCCATGTCGGCAGCCTGCCGCGCAACGAGAAACTGTCCGACCTCTTGCTGCGCCAGGAAGCGGGCGAAAAATTCGATGCCGCCGAAATGGCCGCCGAAATGGACAAAGCGGTGCGCCACGTGGTGGAAAAGCAGGCCTCGGCCGGCATCGATATCGGCAATGACGGCGAGCAGCAGCGCGTCGGCTTCCAGACCTATGTGCCGCAGCGCATGCGTGGCTTCGGCGGCGTGTCGAAGCGCCGGCGCGGGCGCGAATTCGAGGAATTCCCCGAACTGGTGGCGAGCCTGGTGCGGCGCTTCCCGCATGTCAGCAAGCAGCAGAACGCGCCGGAGTGCCAGGCCGAGCTGAAATATCTCGATCTCAAGCCGATCGAGAACGAGATCGCGCGCTTCAAGAAGATTTCCGAGGGCAAGTTCGCCGAGCAGTTCATGACGGCGCCCTCGCCCGGCATCATTTCCTCGACCATGCTCGACGCCTTCTACGGTTCGCAGGACAAATATCTGAGCGCGCTGTCGCGCGAGATGAAGAACGAGTATCAGGCGATCCACAAAGCGGGGCTGCTGTTGCAGATCGACGCGCCCGATCTCGCCATGGACCGCACCATGATGTACCGCGACCTCGACGACGACGGTTTCGTCGAGGCGGTGGAGCGGCATGTGCAGGCGATCAATGACGGCATCGCCGGGATTCCGCGCGAGCGCGTGCGCTTACATGTCTGCTACGGCAATTGGGAAGGCCCGCATATCCATGACGTGCCGCTCGCCACGATTTTGCCGGCGCTCTATCGGGCCAAGGTCGGCGCGCTGTCGATCGAGTTCTCCAATCCGCGCCACGCGCATGAATACGAGGCGTTGCGGAAAAATCCGCTGCCCAAGGACATGCTGCTGATCCCCGGCGTGGTGGAGACCACCAGCAATTTCGTCGAGCATCCGGAAGTGGTGGCGCGCCGCATCCTGGAAGCGGTCGCCGCCGTCGGCGAGCGCGAGCGGGTGATCGCGTCGACCGATTGCGGCTTTGGCACATTCACGAATAGAGAGTGGGTGATCGAGCCGGCGGTGTGGCTGAAGCTGCGCTCGATCCGCGAAGGCGCCGATATCGCCTCGGCGCGGCTGTGGGGCCGGAAGGTGGCGTGATGTTCCTTATCCCTCCCCTGAAAGGGGAGGGTCCGGCGCGTTAGCGCCGGGGGTGGGGTTGCGTCCGCGTCTATTATCAACGTTCCCCACCCGACCGCTCGCTTCGCTCGCGGCCACCCTCCCCGCAAGCGGGGAGGGATTAAGAAAGCGCGCAAGCCTCAGCGCCCCTATTCTTTAGCGGCGCGGGGTACGCCGGCTTCCCTTTTTCCGTTTCCCCAACGGGGAATGGAGCGCCGGGAGGGCGCCAGAGGGCTGGCGAAGCCCCCTTTGGCGGGTTTGGCGCAACCCGCCGCGCGCCTTGGCGAGGCGCGCGCCCGCTTTGGCGAAGCGGGCTGCGCCCCCCGGGCGCTCCATCCTGGTCGAGCTTGCGCGGTCTGCGCAGGCTTGACCGCGATGCGCATTGTCGGCGCACCGGCCCGGTTCGCTTCCAGGGCGCGTCATGTGCGCGCCGCAGGGGCCAACCGGACGATGTAGACTATAATCCTATTAGGATTTAAGTCAAGAGACGGCCTTTCGGTTTCCGGCCTTGACATAAAGCAGGTATTTTTCCGCCCAACGGTGATAAATCTGCCGGCACGCGGGGGCCGACAGCGCCGCCGGCATTGCCTATAATGCCGCCAACCATCGCCCCGCCGGTCAACCAATCGAATAAGGGAGAGCACCCATGGACGAGAGAACGCGCGAGCCGATCCAGATCCGCGCCGAAGACATCAACCCGCGCTACAATTGGGGCCGGCATCTGCCGGTGCTCGGCACCATGGGTGTCGATTTCGAGGAGCGCGTCGATTACCGGCGCATGCACCGCTACCGCTTGGCGCGCGCGCAGGCCGCGCTCGAGGCATCCGACTGCGGCGCGCTGCTGCTGTTCGACGACAACAATGTCCGCTACGTCACCTCGACCAAGATCGGCGAATGGTCGCGCGACAAGCTCTCGCGCTGGACGCTGCTGCTACGCGGCCGCGATCCGATCCTGTGGGACTTCGGCTCGGCGGCGGTGCACCACCGGCTCTATTCGCCCTGGCTACCGGCCGAGAACTGCAAGGCCGGCCTGGTGGGCCTGCGCGGCACCGTCGATCCGGCCTTCGGCCTGATGAAGCGCCATGCCGAGGAGATGGCCTCGATCCTCAAAGCTGCCGGCCTCGCCAAAATGCCGGTTGGCGTCGATATCATCGAGCCGCCGATGATGTTCGAGTTGCAGAAAGCCGGACTGACGATCAAGGACGGCCAGCAGATCATGCTGAGCGCGCGCGAGGTCAAGTCGGCCGACGAGATCGCGCTGTTGAACCGCGCCGCCGCCATGGTCGACGGCGCCTATGACATGGTCAACGAGATCCTGCGGCCGGGCATCCGCGAGAACGACATCGTCGCCGAGGTCAACAAGTTCCTCTACACGCACGGCTCCGACGACGTGGAGGCGGTGAACGCCATCTCCGGCGAACGCTGCAGCCCGCACCCGCACAACTTCACCGACCGCATGATCCGCCCCGGCGATCAGGCTTTCTTCGACATCCTGCAGTCGTTCATGGGCTACCGCACCTGCTACTACCGCACCTTCAACGTCGGCCGCGCCACGCCGGCGCAGCACGACGCCTACAAGATGGCGCGCGAGTGGCTGGACAACGCCATCGCCCGCATCAAGCCCGGCGCCTCGACCGCGCATATCTGCGAGGTGTTCCCGAAGGCGGAAGAGTTCGGCTTCCCCGACGAAATGGCGGCGTTCGGCCTGCAGTTCGCGCACGGGCTCGGCTTGAACCTGCACGAGCGGCCGATCATCTCGCGCGTGGTGTCGATGGATCACCCGACCGAGATCGTGGAAGGCATGGTGTTCGCGATCGAGACCTATTGCCCGGCGACCGACGGCTTCTCGGCCGCGCGCATCGAGGAAGAGGTCGTGGTCACCGACAAAGGCTGCCGCCTGATCTCGCTGTTCCCGGCCGAGGAATTGCCGATCGCGAACAGGTATTGATTGTGATTGTCATCACCGGGCCGCGCGAAGCGCGTGACCCGGTGATCCCGATTATCAAGGCACTGCGCTCCTTAAGCGGGATGGCCAGGTCAAGCCCGGCCATGACCAATTAGGCGTTTTTCCCCACCTGCGGCGCCGCCGCCTGCCCCTGCGCCAGGAACGCCGCCGGCAGCGCGACGCTCATGGAATCCACCATCGAGGTCGGCATCAATATGGTGGCGCCGCGCTCCTTGGTGGTCTCGTAGATGATGTTCATGGCGCGCAAATGCAGCGCGGCGGCATTGCTGCCATAGGTGTTGGCCGCCTCGACGAATTTCTGCGCGATGGCGGCCTCGGCCGAGCCGAGGATCACGCGCGCCTCCTTCTCGCGCTCGGCCTGCGCCTGGCGCGACATGGCGTCCTGCAGGCCGACCGGAATGGCGACGTCGCGGATCTCAACCGCATTGACCGAAATGCCCCAGTCGGCGGTCTTTCTTGCGATCTCGGCGCGCAGCACCTCGTCCGCCGCCTTGCGCTCGGACAACAGCGCCGTGAGGTGCGAGGAGCCGATCATCTCGCGCAACGACGTCTGCGCCACCCGGTCGATGGCCGAACGGTAGTCGGTGATGTTGAGCGCGGCGCGCTGGGCGTCGTGCACGTGCCAGAAGATGACGGCATCGACATTGACCGGCACGGTGTCGCGGGTGAGCGCCTGCTCGGCGTTGAACTGCGTGGTCTGGATGCGCTCGTCGATGATCGCGGTGATGGCGTCGATGATCGGGATGATCATGAACAATCCCGGCCCCTTCACGCTCGACAATTTGCCCGCGCGCAGGATCACGAAGCGCTCCCAGTTGTTCGCCATCTTGAGCGAGAGCGCGGTAAGCACGGCGAGGACGCCGAAGCCGATGGCCGGCATGTCCATATGGGCGAGGAACAACAGCGCGCCGATGGCGGCGAGCACGACGGTGACCAGCAAAGTGATGGGATTCATGGCGGTAACTCCGTGTTGCAACGACGACGGAGCGGAGCCGCCAGCGGGGCGGCCGGACAGCGTCGCCCGAACGATTTACTTGCGCACGATCTTATCCGAAAACCGGTTGCCGGCCCGGATCAAATCCGGCGCCGGCCTTGCCGGATCGTGTTCTAGCGTCCCGCGGCCATCCCGCGCAGCGCCAGCAGGCGCTTTGCGAGCTCGCGCTTGAGCTGGTAGTCGGGGTGGCCGAAGGACTTGTCGCGCACGACGTTGAACTCGCGCTGCTCCCGCCGCAAGCGGGCGACGCCCTTGCGGTCGAGCTTGGCGAGCGCGGCCTTGTAGGCGTCGTCGATCTGGCGGTCGAGCCGCGAGAGGTCCGGATCGGAGCAGATCGCCTTTTCGACGGCGCGCTTCGCCCTATCGCAATCGAAGGTCGGCAACAGGCGCTCGGAGATTTTGTCGCGCCGATCGCGCTCCTGGCGGGCGTCCGCGAGATTCTCGGCGGCGGCGTCGAACCGCGGATTGACGCGCAGCGCCTGCTCGTAATCGGCGATGGCGCGCTCGAGGTCGCCCTTCCTGCGCAAGGCGGTGCCACGATTGTTGTAGGCGAGATAGAAGCCGGGATTGAGCTTGAGCGCGCGATCGTAATCGGCGATGGCGCGATCGAGTTCGCCTTTGAACTGGTGGGAATCGCCGCGGTTGGTGAGAAAATTCGCCTTCGGTTCGATGCGGATCGCTTCGTTGTAGTCGGCGATGGCGCGGTCGTAGTCGGCGATGGCGCGGTCGTAATCGCCGTTCTGCTGGTACGACAGGCCGCGATTGTCGAAATATTCCGGCACCGTCGGATCGAGTTTGATCGCCTCGCTCTCGTCGGCCAGCGCGCGTTCGCCCATGCCGAGCTTCTTGTGGGCGGCGCCGCGATTGGTATAGGCGCGGGCGTGCTTGGGATTGAGCTTGATCGACTGGTCGTAATCCTTGATCGCGGCCTGGTAATCCGCCTTGAAATAATAGGCGACGCCGCGATCCATGAAGGCTTGCGCGAATTTCGGATCGAGCCGTAGGGCTTCGTTGTAGTCCTCGATGGCGCGATCGAACTGGCGATTGTTGTTGAATACGTTGCCGCGGACGTCGAAGGCCTGGGCGTCGTTGGGATCGAGCCGCAGCGCCGCGTTGGCGTCGGCGAGCGCGCGGTCGAGCCGGCCGGCGGTGCGGTCGGCGTTGGAGCGTTCGCGCAAGGCGCGGGCGTTTTTCGGATCGAGCGCGATGGCGCGGTCGAGATCGGCGAAGGCGCGCTCCATCTTGTTGACGTACCAATAGGCGGCGCCGCGATTGACCAGCGCCGCGACCTGATCCTGCGGCCTATCCTTGGCGACTTCGATCAGGGCGGTGCAGGCGGCGATGCGCTGCTCCGGCGAGAACGCGCTGTCATTGTCGGCCGCGCAGATGTCGCTGTTGGCATTGGCTTGCGCCAGCGCCGGCGGCGCGGCGACGGTGACAAGGAGACAGACGACGGCGAGCATCGAGCGGCACATGGGAGCCCCTGCGGCAGACATGGATCGGCGGCGGTCAAAGCCGCCGCTTTGCTGGGTCGCGGCCAGAGCGAAAAAGGTTCACGCGGTCACCAATAAAGCTTAAGCGCTCTTCGCTGTCTTCTCCTTCAGATGCGGAAAGCGCTCGCTCAGCAATGAGCCCGGGTAATAGGTCGGCTTGAAGGCCTGCTGCGCCCGGATGTTGTCGAACCAGGTGACGATGCGCGGCAGATCGAGCCAGCCGGGCAGGCCGAGATCGTCCATGCGCACCAGCGCCGGCATCACCGCCACGTCGGCGAGCGAGATGTTCTTGCCGAGCAGCCAGGGGCCACCGCTCTTCTCGATTTCGGCGTCCATGCGCTCATAGGTGCGGCGCAGGCGGGCGAGCGCCGCGTCCATCTCGGCCAGCGGAAAGCCGCTCTGCCCCATGGCCAGCATGAATTCGCGCCGCAGCGGCTTCGATTCGGCGAAGGCGACGAACGCCTCGCGGCTCATCTTCTGGAAGCTGGGCAGGAAGGCGAGATTGAAGGTCGGCACCCGCACGGCGGCGGCCGGCATCTCGTCGATAAAATGCATCAGCGCGCGCATGCGGGCGCGTTCGACCGCGGATTCCGGCGTGAAACTCACTTCCGGTGCAACCTCGTCGAGATATTCGGTGATGACGGTGGAATCGATCACGATTGAGCCGTCGTGGTCGAGCGTGGGCACCACCCCATTCGGGTTGAGCTTGAGGTATTCGGGCTTGAGCTGGTCGCCGGCGAGCAGATTGAGCTTTACTTCGTCGAATGGAATTTTTTTGCCGTTGAACACAAAGCGAACCCGCTGGCTGCAGGTCGATTGCGGCGCGTTGTAGAGCGTGAAGGCCATGCGCGTTTCCTTAAGGTTCGTGCTTCTTGCGCCGATTGTGCGTTATTTAGGCCGAGCAAATCCACCGGTAAATTTATAGGCATTTTACTTGTGATAAACGCCCGCGACGGCTTCAGTGGAGCTCGTGCGCAGCCGCCGTTTTCCTCCCTTTTGGCTTTAACGGCGGCGTGAATCCTCCACCTTATGCACACAGGGCCCCGCAAGGGGCCCTTTTTTTAAGTGTTGCTCTCCGCGCAAGCGCGGGAGCGATGCCCCGCAAGGGGCCTTTTTTTGCCCCGCAAGGGGCCCTTTTCTTAGTGTCGCTAGAAAAATAATCACTGGAATAGGTGGTGCCGCGGCGGGATTTATCTATCCGGGACGATGCAACGTCCGCGTAAGCAGGAGGATCCCACTGAAGAAGCTTCTTGTGCCTATTGTCACCATCGCGGCGGTTTTCGCCACCGTCGCCTTCGCGCAGATGGCGCCGACCAAGATGGGCAAAACCGACAAAGGCGAGGTGCTCACCGACGGCGGGCAGACGTTCGAGGCCCAGATGCGTCGGTTGAAAATGGTAGAGTCGAAGAGAGGCGCGGTAGCTTGGGCCATGCGGCAACGCTCCGTTTCCTCTCTCCGCTCATCGAACCGGACAGGCAGATTTCCCGCATCCGGCTCTCGGACAAGACTTCACGCCTTTGCTTTCGCGTGCAACGCCTTCTGCAGTTTCTGAACACTCATCGGAGTTTATAGGTTGCCCAATCTCCAGGTCCTTCGCCACGTATTGCGTCTGTCTTGAACTGAGGTCCCTTCCCTCCACCGGCGTTACCCGGCTTCAGCGGTACTGCGAACCTCTCCGCCACCCCAAGGCGCCCAGCCTGTCCCTCGCGGGCTTCCGGTTGGTCATCGCTGACCACGCTTTGGGGTTTCCCGTGTTTCGTGCGCTTTCCTTGTGTACATGCCGCCGCCACTACCCCGGCGCAGCGTCTGGACGAATCGCTTCGCTCATTTCATCCAGACGTATCAACCTTCCCCGAAAGGGTTGTCGGGTCGGCCTGCGCATTGTCCTTTTCGAGGTTTGCTCGGCGTTCACTCGCGTTGCGGCCTGCACACTCGCGCTGTCACCAATTCGTGACACGCTAATCGAAGGCTTCAGCCATTTCGTTACCTCCATGACTGCTCCGATTGCTTCCGGCTGGAGCGGTTGCCGGGTGGGGCTTGCACCCACTGGAAAGCGCCGCCTTTTCACGGCGCACACCCAGCTCGGACATCGATCACGCGTACACGCCCGTGCCCACGCGTGGTAGCTCTCGGGTTGAAAATAGGCAAAGGAGTGACGTCATGCGCCTTGTGCTTTGTGTCCTGCTCACCATGCTGCTCACTGGTTCCACTTTTGCCGCCCAACGAACCTTGACTCGGTCCGAAGCTCAGGCTGCCGTCGGGGGCGGCGATGCCCAAGCTGCGGCTGCCTTGACAATGACGACCGATCAAGCGACTTGCCTGAATGAGTGCGCCAAGCGGCGCCACAACGAAGCGGAATGTGCTGATGCCTGCCGACCTGGACTTTGCCATCCGGATGCCGAGCAGCCCTATTGTATAGGAAGGTAGATACGATTTCTTCGTGCCATCTACTGACCTGACGGATTTTTGAATCACGATGGCACCCGCCGAATGTCCGCGGTTGCCAGCCAGCTCAACCGTGAACGCAACACTCGCGAAACGTATACCAAATGCTCGCCTAATCGCTTTCAGATCCCCCTCCCCGGGCGAACCAAAATTTCCGTTTTCCCGGGCAGCAGTGGGCCCTAAACGACATTTTTCGCTTATCAGCACACGCCCTATATCTTTTCTGTTCCCCCTTAGCGTTTCTCCCGTTCGGTCCGCCTAACAGCGGACAAACGGCGGCATTGGCTCTGCACTGCGGCGATGATTTTCATGCCGGTTTCAGGCCACTATCAAAATATTCGTCCGATCCGCTATGATCCCTCATCCTAAAACTGGAGGTACCGGTGAGGCGGCGGGATTTCATTACGCTCATTGCCGGCGGGCTGATGACGGGGGCCTTGGGTGCTCGTGCTCAGCCGTCCGTTCGGCCGAAGAGGATCGGCGCTCTATTGCCGCACACGGAGAGCGATGCCGACGAGCGAGGCTGGGTGGCCAAGTTTCGGCAGGGCCTTCAACAGTTAGGTTGGACCGAAGGCAGCAATATAAGCATCGACTATCATTGGGCGGGCAACGATACCGATCGGCTGCAACGATATGCCAAAGACCTAGTGCAGCTACGCCCCGATGTGATCCTTGTGCAAACCACGCCGGCTCTTCAAGCGATGCGGCAGGCGACGCGCGACATCCCTATCGTATTCATCCAGGTGACGGATCCCGTCCAGGCCGGATTCGTCGCGAGTCTGGCCAGACCCGGCGGCAATATCACCGGCTTCTCGATGTACGAACCGGAGATGGGAACGAAGTGGGTGGAAATGCTCAGACAGATTGCACCCGACATCGCCCGCATCGCCATCCTGTTCAATCCGGAAACTGCCCCTGGCCACTGCTCCTTTTTCTTGCATTCGATCGGCACCGCCGCGCCGTTGATCGGCGTTGAGGCGGTCGCAAAGCCAATTCATGATTCCAGCGAAATCAAGCATGCCGTGGCTCAATTCGCCGAACAGCCGCATGGCGGGCTGTTCGTGATGCCGGACATCACCAATGAGAACCATAGGGAGTTGATCGTTGCCCTGGCGGCACAATACCGATTGCCGGCGATCTATGCGCTGCGAAAGTTCGCCGCCGCCGGCGGCCTGATCAGCTACGGAGTGGACGTCGGGCAAGAGTTCGTTCAAGCGGCTACCTATGTCCATCGAATTCTCAAAGGTGAAAAGCCGGAAGACCTGCCGGTTCAAGCGCCGACCAAGTTCGAGCTGGTCATCAATCTCAAGACCGCAAAGACGCTTGGCCTGACAGTGCCGCAGAACCTGCAAGTGGCCGCCGACGAGGTGATCGAATAGCGATGGTGTTTGCTGCGGCGGATGGTGCTGCCGCCCTCTTTTCCGAGCACCGGTCAACGTGAACGTCTGAGATGGTTCGCGCATCACGTCAGGACACTGTTGCTCCGCCGTGCTTTCTGAGCTGAACTGCGGCGTCAGCGACCATGCTTTCGATGATCACCGCCGCCGGTTCAATGGAGTCGATGAGGCCAGCGGCTTCGCCAAACCAGACGGCGGTGTTATTGGGATCACCCGCCTCGAAGGCTTGCCGATATCGCGGTCCCTCTACGGCTATGTTCTGTTCAAGCAATTCTTCGCGCCCGTGCCAACGGTCGGTGAAAGCATTGCGACGAATTGGTGCGGTCTGGAAGATCCACGAGGCCAAGGTATCTGCCGAGCGATATCCGGCACTCTCGTGCGCAACGTACCGTCGCCGTTCAATTCAATGATCGCATTGTGGTGGCCTTCCTTCACCAATGCCTCTTTCGATGCCCACAGGCGGGTGCCAACGAGAACGCCATCCGCACCGAGCATCAGCGCAGCGGCGAGACCGCGCCCATCAGCGATGCCACCCGCTGCAAGTAACACGGCATTTGGCGCATATTTGGCGAGGAAATCTGCGACTTCCGGAACAAAACTTAGCGTGCCGCGCAGGGCTCCGTGCCCGCCAGCTTCAGCGCCTTGCGCCACGACTACATCGGCAGCAACGTCGACCGCATCCGCGACATGATCCATATCTTGACACTGGCAAATCAAAATTGCGCGTGCAGCGCGAATTTCATCTGCAAAGGGTCGAGGATCACCAAAGGATAACATCACGGCGACCGGTCGACGTTGCAATGCATCCGTCAACAAAGATGGAGATTTGCGTAGCGACCATGTGATAACCGACGCCCACCCTTTCGCCATTGGCTGCGTCGAACTGATCCGCAAGCCATAGCGGATCACCATATCCGCCACCGATCAGTCCGAGGCCACCTGCGCGGCTCACGGCGGCGGCAAGCGCGCCGCCCCCGGCAAAGGCCATCAGTGCAGAGACAATTGGATGCCGAATGCTCAGATTTCGGAGTGAACCTGTTCGTGAGTGTCGCCATGGATGCGTCCTCGGGGCATGTCTCGCGTCTGCATCGTAGCGATTATAACTGACGGACCGATTTTCCGCCTCTGGCACAAAGCGGGAAATCCGCTTGTCGCAACGAATGTTCGCT
>CAVRUP010000017.1:0-188256 GCA_963724335.1 uncultured Alphaproteobacteria bacterium
TCTTCTCCTTCAGATGCGGAAAGCGCTCGCTCAGCAATGAGCCCGGGTAATAGGTCGGCTTGAAGGCCTGCTGCGCCCGGATATTGTCGAACCAAGTGACGATGCGCGGCAGGTCGAGCCAGCCGGGCAGGCCGAGGTCGTCCATGCGCACCAGCGCCGGCATCACCGCCACGTCGGCGAGCGAGATGTTCTTGCCGAAGAGCCAGGGGCCGCCGCTCTTCTCGATTTCGGCGTCCATGCGCTCATAGGTGCGGCGCAGGCGGGCGAGCGCCGCGTCCATCTCGGCTTGCGGAAAGCCGGTCTGCCCCATGGCCAGCATGAATTCGCGCCGTAGCGGCTTCGATTCGGCGAAGGCGACGAACGCCTCGCGGCTCATCTTCTGGAAGCTGGGCAGGAAGGCGAGATTGAAGGTCGGCACGCGCACGGCGGCGGCCGGCATCTCGTCGATGAAATGCATCAGCGCGCGCATGCGGGCGCGTTCGACCGCGGATTCCGGCGTGAAACTCACTTCCGGTGCGACCTCGTCGAGATATTCGGTGATGACGGTGGAATTGATCACGATTGAGCCGTCGTGGTCGAGCGTGGGCACCACCCCATTCGGGTTGAGCTTGAGGTATTCGGGCTTGAGCTGGTCGCCGGCGAGCAGATTGAGCTTTACTTCGTCGAATGGAATTTTTTTGCCGTTGAACACAAAGCGAACCCGCTGGCTGCAGGTCGATTGCGGCGCGTTGTAGAGCGTGAAGGCCATGCGCGTTTCCTTAAGGTTCGTGCTTCGTGCGCCGATTGTGCGTTATTTAGGCCGAGCAAATCCACCGGTAAATTTATAGGCATTTTACTTGTGATAAACGCCCGCGACGGCTTCAGTGGAGTTCGTGCGCAGCCGCCGTTTTCCTCCCTTTTGGCTTTAACGGCGGCGTGAATCCTCCACCTTATGCACACAGGGCCCCGCAAGGGGCCCTTTTTTTAAGTGTCGCTCTCCGCGCAAGCGCGGGAGCGATGCCCCGCAAGAGGCCTTTTTTTGCCCCGCAAGGGGCCCTTTTCTTAGTGTCGCTAGAAAAATAATCCATTCAAGGGCTGGAATAGGTCGTGCCGCGGCGGGATTTATCTATCCGGGACGATGCAACGTCCGCGTAAGCAGGAGGATCCCAATGAAGAAGCTTCTTGTGCCTATTGTCACCATCGCGGCGGTTTTTGCCACCGTCGCCTTCGCGCAGATGGCGCCGACCAAGATGGGCAAAACCGACAAAGGCGAGGTGCTCACCGACGGCAAGGGCATGACGCTCTACACCTTCGACAAGGATGCGAATGGCAAGTCGGCCTGCAACGGCAAGTGCGCCGACAACTGGCCGCCATTGATGGCCGCCTCCGGCGCAAAGGCGGGCGAGGGCTACAGCACGATCAAACGCGACGACGGCATGATGCAATGGGCCTACAAGGGCAAGCCGTTCTACGCCTGGGTGAAAGACAAAAAGCCCGGCGATACCACCGGCGACGGCTTCCTCAACGGCGCCTGGCATATCGCCAAGCCGTAAGCAATTTTAGAGGTGGCCAAGCGAACTCGTTTCCACCCTCCCCTGCAGGGGGAGGGTCGGCGAGCGCAGCGAGCCGGGGTGGGGTGAATGACAAAGCTCACCCCCTCCCGGCAGCCTTCGCTGCGCTTCGGCTGGCAACCTCCCCGCTCCAGGGGGAGGTGAAGCGAGCTTGCCGCAAGCGTGAAATTCCAATTAGGGCGTGGACGCATAAACGGCCAGCCAAATGCTGCCTTGCATGCGCCGCTCAATGCCCGCTTCCGGGGCGAAGCGGACATCGCGCCGGCGCCCACGTATCACTTGCGTTTGAGTTCGTCGCGGAAGGCAATCGCTTCAAGCTCGACGCGCACGGCATCGTCGATGGGAATAACGGGCCGCGCTTCGAATACAAAAGCAGGAAGCATCGAGCAGAACTTGTGAACGGCCGTCGGATCGTCGCAGTCCAGCAACATATAGCCGCCCCAGTCGCCCACGCGGATAACGAACAGCTCGATCTTGAAATTGCCGGGCGCCTTCCATTGCGTGAAGACCTCTAGGATCCGCTTCTGCGCATTCTCGTATTCCATAGGCGAACCCTGCGGACGTTCTGTCCATGTGAGCATGTACTTCGAAGGCATCATCCCTGTTTGAGCTGAAATCCCCGGAACGACTTAATTCTTGAACAACAGCCTTACCCGGCCGGGCGTCGTAGACAAGTCGGCTACTCGGGTGCGTTGGTCTCTATTGATGCTGTCGACGGCCCCCACCGGCACGTGAGTGCCATCGGGTAGCGCGTAGGCAGTGGTGAAACAGCCCGCCGCTTTGCTGCGTCGCAGCGAATGACGCGAATGGCACTTAACGGACAAACCTATCGCGTCTACGTTTGTCGGCTATTGGGGCAACAACGGACATCGGGCAGACTTGAGGCCCAGATGCGTCGGTTGAAAATGACCCAGCTCGGACATCGATCACGCGTATACGGCCGTGCCCACGCGTGGTAGCTCTCGGGTTGAAAATAGGCAAAGGAGTGACGTCATGCGCCTTGTGCTTTGTGTCCTGCTCACCATGCTGCTCACTGGTTCCACTTTTGCCGCCCAACGAACCTTGACTCGGTCCGAAGCTCAGGCTGCCGTCGGGGGCGGCGATGCCCAAGCTGCGGCTGCCTTGACAATGACGACCGATCAAGCGACTTGCCTGAATGAGTGCGCCAAGCGGGGCCACAACGAAGCGGAATGCGCTGATGCCTGCCGACCTGGACTTTGCCATCCGGATGCCGAGCAGCCCTATTGTATAGGAAGGTAGATACGATTTCTTCGTGCCATCTACTGACCTGACGGATTTTTGAATCACGATGGCACCCGCCGAATGTCCGCGGTTGGCCTAACAGCGGACAAACGGCGGCATTGGCTCTGCACTGCGGCAATGATTTTCATGCCGGTTTCAGGCCACTATCAAAATATTCGTCCGATCCGCTATGATCCCTCATCCTAAAACTGGAGGTATCGGTGAGGCGGCGGGATTTCATTACGCTCATTGCCGGCGGGCTGATGACGGGGGCCTCGGGTGCTCGTGCTCAGCCGTCCGATCGGCCGAAGAGGATCGGCGCTCTATTGCCGCACGCGGAGAGCGATGCCGACGAGCGAGGCTGGGTGGCCAAGTTTCGGCAGGGCCTTCAACAGTTAGGTTGGACCGAAGGCAGCAATATAAGCATCGACTATCATTGGGCGGGCAACGATACCGATCGGCTGCAACGATATGCCAAAGACCTGGTGCAGCTACGCCCCGATGTGATCCTTGTGCAAACCACGCCGGCTCTTCAAGCGATGCGGCAGGCGACGCGCGACATCCCTATCGTATTCATCCAGGTGACGGATCCCGTCCAGGCCGGATTCGTCGCGAGTTTGGCCAGACCCGGCGGCAATATCACCGGCTTCTCGATGTACGAACCGGAGATGGGAACGAAGTGGGTGGAAATGCTCAGACAAATTGCACCCGGCATCGCCCGCATCGCCATCCTGTTCAATCCGGAAACTGCCCCTGGCCACGGCTCCTTTTTCTTGCATTCGATCGGCACCGCCGCGCCGTTGATCGGCGTTGAGGCGGTCGCAAAGCCAATTCATGATTCCAGCGAAATCAAGCATGCCGTGGCTCAATTCGCCGAACAGCCGCATGGCGGGCTGTTCGTGATGCCGGACATCACGAATGAGAACCATAGAGAGTTGATCGTTGCCTTGGCGGCACAATACCGATTGCCGGCGATCTATGCGCTGCGAAAGTTCGCCGCCGCCGGCGGCCTGATCAGCTACGGAGTGGACGTCGGGCAAGAGTTCGTTCAAGCGGCTACCTATGTCCATCGAATTCTCAAAGGTGAAAAGCCGGAAGACCTGCCGGTTCAAGCGCCGACCAAGTTCGAGCTGGTCATCAATCTCAAGACCGCAAAGACGCTTGGCCTGACAGTGCCGCAGAACCTGCAAGTGGCCGCCGACGAGGTGATCGAATAGCGATGGTGTTTGCTGCGGTGGATGGTGCTGCCGCCCTCTTTTCCGAGCACCGGTCAACGTGAACGTCTGAGATGGTTCGCGCATCACGTCAGGACACTGTTGCTCCGCCGTGCTTTCTGAGCTGAACTGCGGCGTCAGCGACCATGCTTTCGATGATCACCGCCGCCGGTTCAATGGAGTCGATGAGGCCAGCGGCTTCGCCAAACCAGACGGCGGTGTTATTGGGATCACCCGCCTCGAAGGCTTGCCGATAACGCGGTCCCTCTACGGCTATGTTCTGTTCAAGCAATTCTTCGCGCCCGTGCCAACGGTCGGTGAAAGCATTGCGACGAATTCGTGCGGTGAATCCACGAGGCCAAGGTATCTGCCGAGCGATATCCGGCACTCTCGTGCGCAACGTACCGTCGCCATTCGATTTAATGATCGCATTGTGGTGGCCTTCCTTCACCAATGCCTCTTTCGATGCCCATAGGCGGGTGCCAACGAGAACGCCATCCGCACCGAGCATCAGCGCAGCAGCGAGACCGCGCCCATCAGCGATGCCACCCGCTGCAAGTAACACGGCATTTGGCGCAAATTTGGCGAGGAAATCTGCGACTTCCGGAACAAAACTTAGCGTGCCGCGCAGGGCTCCGTGCCCGCCAGCTTCAGCGCCTTGCGCCACGACTACATCGGCACCAACGTCGACCGCATCCGCGACATGATCCATATCTTGACACTGGCAAATCAAAATTGCGCGTGCAGCGCGAATTTCATCTGCAAAGGGTCGAGGATCACCAAAGGATAACATCACGGCGACCGGTCGACGTTGCAATACATCCGTCAACAAAGATGGAGATTTGCGTAGCGACCATGTAATAAAGCCCACGCCCACCCTTTCGCCATTGGCTGCGTCGAACTGATCCGCAAGCCATGACGGATCACCATATCCGCCACCGATCAGTCCGAGGCCACCTGCGCGGCTCACGGCGGCGGCAAGCGCGCCGCCCCCGGCAAAGGCCATCGGTGCAGAGACAATTGGATGCCGAATGCTCAGATTTCGAGTGAACCTGTTCGTGAGTGTCGCCATGGATGCGTCCTCGGGGCATGTCTCGCGTCTGCATCGTAGCGATTATAACTGACGGACCGATTTTCCGCCTCTGGCACAAAGCGGGAAATCCGCTTGTCGCAACGAATGTCCGCTTCCGGACAACAGCGGGCAACGGTGGATATTGGCCCGCGATGGTTTGTCCGCTCTTGACCCCAACAGCGACATTTTGCCGATTACCCCGCATGTGAAGCGGGCGGCGAGGGCGACGCCCTCGACGAAGCAAAGCTTAAACTGGATGCGATTGTCGCAGGAGGTTCTCGAGACTGGCCTCTTTGGACGCGCCGGTAAATTCCTCGCTTTTCGCATGGCTGGGTAAGCATGAATGATTATCTCTTTTCCTCAATTTGCCGCAGTCAAAGAGAATACATTGACAGATTAGTCTGATCGCCAACTCAAAGCGCAGATTTCAATTCCCATCCGACTGATCACGGGGCCCTTTTTCGTGCCCCTTTTGCCGCGTCTCAAGCGAAAGGAAGCCGCATGCGCACACATGTCGTGCCCGGGTTATTTCCATCGCTATTTGCGCCGATGGCCCCGGGTTGCCCAACCTGCAAGGAACTGATGGTTTTCAAGGACAACAAACCGTGTGGTCTGATGTACGGTCATCAACTCAACCAAAGTACGTTTGAGTGTTTGGGTTGCGGCTATGTGCTCGCCCGGGCAATTGACGAAGAGCAGGTGTCATAGTCGGACGCAGATTGCTATCGGTCTGGTGCAGCGAGCTTGCTGGCGCGCACACACCGTTGGTGGTCCGCGTGAACTCGCAGTGCGATTTTGCGTTATTTTCGCACATTCGCCCCGATAACGGCGCCACAATGCGTCTGGTTCTGGCACAAAGCGTCGTTCGCGACTTTGCGTGGCCGAGGCGCTGACAGACTAAAGCGTACAAAGGTAGGCGTCGGCGCGAGCCGAGCGTGGCGCGAAGAACCCATCTCGGTCAGGTCAATGCTGCCGGTAGGCCCTGTGTAGCGCCGGGGAAGCTGAAAGCCCCGCGCTTTGCTGTCATCTACGCCAGGACAATTCGATGCGCCTTATTGATATACGTCATTGCATCCAATGCTTACTGTGATCGAATAAAAACAAAATTTGCTTGGGGTGACATTGGAGGTCTGGCGATGTCGAAATTTGCAAAAGTTCTTGGGATCGTCGCGTTGGCGCTGGTCGTCAGCGCAGGCGGAGCTGTAGCGCAGCGTGGAGGACACGGCGGCGCTGGACATGGCGGTGCCTGGCATGGCGGTGGTGGATACGGTGGTGGCTGGCATGGTGGCGGTTATCGTGGCGGCCACTATGGCGGCTATCGTGGTGGCTACTACGGCGGCTGGGGTTGGGGCGGCTTGGGCTGGGGTTGGGGTCCGTATTGGGGGCCGGACTACGACTACTACGACGAAGGGCCTCCGCCGGAAGATGCGGTGGCTTACTGTATGCAACGGTTCAAATCCTATGATCCCCGCAGCGGCACGTATTTAGGATATGATGGGCATCGGCACCCTTGTCCTTAAACTGATAAAGACTGACGCGGGCTGTCACTAGAGCCGCCTGATTAAAGCACCTGATCGTTCGGAGAGACCGCCTCGCGGCGGTCTTTCTGTTTGCGGCGCAACGAACGCGATTGGCGGTGGGGGGCAATGCGGACATGCGGCCTGTTTTATGAGGACACGCCCTAGTTTTCCAACCCCGTGCCGACGTTCTTGTTTTCCGGCTCAAGCTTCATGCCGGCGGCGAGCGCCATGGTCTCGGCCAGCGCGGCGAAATCCTTGGCGAGATATTCCTCCGGGTTCTTCTGCAGCATGGCCGCGCCGAAATGCGTCTGCAGCACCTCGCGCGTCGCCGCGGTGACCGGCATCGGCACGTCCCATTCGCGGCCGAGTTCGAGGCCGAGGTCGAGGTCCTTGCGCAGCAGCTCCGGCGTGAAGGTCGTGGTCCAGTCGAGATTGACCAGCGCCGGCGTCTTGTAGGCGGTGAACATCGAGCCCATCACGCCGTTGTTCATGAAGGCGAGGAAGGCGTGGCGCGGCACGCCCATCTTGTTGGCGAGCAGCGTGATCTCGATCAGGTTCTCGATCACCACGCCGAGCATGACGTTGTGCGCGATCTTGCAGATGCGCGCGAGCTCGCCGTCGCCCACGTAGGAGACCCCGCGCGGCGCGAACACCTCGATCAGCGGCATGGCGATCTTGGCGTCGGCCTCCGGGCCGGACACCACCGACGACAGCTTGCCGGCCTTGATCACCTTGGCGTTGCCGGAAACCGGCGCGGCGATCAGGCTCACGCCTTTCTCGGTCAGCGCCTTGCGGATTTCGGCGGATTCCTCGACCGAGATCGACGAGCAGTCGACCAGCATCTTCGGCTTTTGCGCGCCGGACAGCAGCCCGTCCTTGCCGAACACGACTTCCTTGACGTCCTTGCCGGTCGACACGATGGCGAACACCACGTCGCAACCGGCAAGCTCGACCGGCTTGTCGACGATCTTGGCGCCCTGCGCCGCCAGCGGCTCGGCCTTGGCGCGGGTGCGGTTCCAGATCGTCACATCGTGGCCGGCCTTGAGCAGGCGCTCCACCATGGGCGTGCCCATGCGGCCGACCCCGATCCAGCCGATCTTTGGTGCATTCTTCGACATCCCGAAACTCCCGTTAAAACCTTGCCGCGACACCCGCGCCGTGGCGGGCGTTTAGCCGGTCTGGACACAATTCGCCAGCGTGAAACCCGGACCCACGCATGCCGGCCCGGAGGGCCTGATCCTGGTGCCGCGCATGCTTGTAGTATCGCTTGAATGGGCATTATCCTGCCCGGCAAGGACACAAAAAAGGCCGCTCGATTAAGGCCGCCGCTTCATGGCCCGCGACGAAACGGCCGGCGGCAACGGGAGGAGTTCTCAGCTCCGCGATGCAGGATACCGTCACAACCCTAGACCTGGCGGGCGCGCCCGAACGGCCGGCGGGCGCCGGAGGCGAACGCTGGCGGCTGATCGCGCGCAACGCGCTTCCATTCATTGTGGTCGGCGCCATCTGGGAGATCGTCGCCTGGGCCGGCGTGTTCCCGCACCGGCTGTTTCCGACGCTGGAGGAAGTGGCGCTGTCCTTCGTCGAGCTCACGGTTTCCGGCATCCTGCCGCACCACGCCATTGAGACCGTGATCCGCCTGCTTTCCGGCTTCACGCTGGCCGCGCTGTTCGGCGTCGGCATCGGCGTGCTGATGGGGCGCTCGCGGCTCGCCGAGGACCTCTTGCTGCCGCTGGTGTCGATCTGCGCGCCGATCCCCGGCCTCGCTTATGCGCCGCTGTTTTTGCTCTGGTTCGGGCTCGGCAATTTCTCCGCCGTGCTGCTGGTCGGCTTCGTGTCGGCGTTTCCGGTCATCTTCAACAGCTGGACCGGCGTCAAAGCGGTGAAGGAAATCTGGGTGCGCTCGGCGCAGTCGATGGGCGCCGACGACCGGCGGCTGTTCAGCCACGTGATCCTGCCGGGCGCGCTGCCCTATATTCTCACGGGCTTAAGGCTCGGCCTGGCGCAGGCCTGGCGCATCCTGGTCGCGGTGGAGATGCTGGCGGCGGTGCCCTGGGGCCTCGGCTGGCTGATCTTCGGCGCGCGCGAATTCCTCAATACCGACGTCATGCTGGCCGGCATCTCGGTGATCGCCATCATCGGGCTGGCGCTGGAGAAATTCGTGTTCGAGAAGATCGAGCGCTACACCGTCGTGCGCTGGGGCATGATCACCTCATGACCGAAAGCGGTAAACGTTTACGCTCGATCGTGCGCGCCGCCATCTCGCTGGCGGTGGCGGCGGCCGTCTACGAGGCGGCGGCGCGGTCGGGCTATTTCGCGCCGGCGCTGCTGCCGACGCTGGAAACCGTGGCGCGCACCTTGTTCGCGATGCTCGCCGACGGCAGCATGATCGAGCACGCCGCCTTCACCATGTACCGGGTGATGTTCGGCTTCTTCCTGGCGGTGCTGGTCGGACTGCCGCTCGGCATTTTGATGGCGCGCTTCCAGCGGGTGGAGAACTTCTTCCTGCCGCTGGTGAGCGCGCTGATGCCGATCCCGTCCTTCTCGCTGGTGCCGCTGTTCATGCTGTGGTTCGGCATCGGCAATCTGACCACGATCCTGATCGTGTTCTACGCCGCCACCTTCCCGATGCTGTTCAACACCTGGTCGGGCGTGCGCTCGGTCAATCCGATCTGGCTGCGCGCGGCCGGCGCCATGGGCGCCGACGAGCACAGCCTGTTCTGGAAGGTGATCATCCCGGGCGCCTCGCCCTTCATCATCACCGGCATGCGGCAGGCCTTTTTGCGCTGCTGGATCGCGGTGGTGGGCGCCGAGATGATCGCGGCCTCCGACTGGGGGCTGGGCTGGGTGATCTTCGACGCCAAGGAATTCCTCAATACCGACGTCATGCTCGCTTCGCTGGTGGTCATCGGCGCCATCGGCTTCCTGTTCGAGCGCATGGTGTTCGGCTCGCTCGAACGCGCGACCGTGCTGCGCTGGGGCATGACGCGCATGGCCAAGGGTTAAAGCGGATGAGTGAAGCGTCTGCCGATCCCGTGCTGTGGAGCGTGGACGAACGCGGCGTCGCGCGCGTCACGCTCAACCGCCCGCAGGTCTACAACGCCTATAACGGCGAGATGATTTCGGCCCTGCTCAAAATCTACGACGCGCTCGCCGCCAAGGCGCCGCGCGTCGTGGTGATCACCGGCAGCGGGCAAGCAATTTCATCGCCGGCGCCGACATCAATTGGCTCGACGCCGTGCGCCGCTCCTCGCCGGAGGAGAACCTGCGCAACTCGCGCATGACCGCAGAGGCGGTGCAGCGGCTAAACCTTATGCCGGTGCCGACGGTGGCGCTGGTGCAGGGCGCCTGCTTCGGCGGCGGTACCGGCATCATTCCGCCTGCGACGTCGTGATCGCCGCCGACAACGCGCATTTCTCGATCGCCGAAGTGCGCATCGGGGTTGCCGGCACCATCATCATCCCGCAGCTCAACGACGCCATCGGCCTGCGCCAGGTGCGGCGCTACGCGCTCACCGGCGAGCGCTTCGACGCCAAGGAGGCGCATCGCATCGGCCTGGTGCACGAGATCGTACCGCTCGGCGAATTGGAAGCCGCCGGCGAGCGTATCGTCGATGAGCTGCTTGACCAACGGGCCGGACGCGGTCGCGGCAGACCAAAATCTGCGCGCTGCGCTCGGCCTGGAGCCATCTCGACGAAAAGGCGTTCACCGCGCTGATCGAAAGTCACGCCGCCAAGCGGCAATCGGACGAGGCGGCGGAAGGCTTTGCCGCGTTCCTGCGAGAAACGCCCGGCCCGCTACAACGCGGCAAGAAAGACAAAAGGCTAGAGGCGGAAACAAAGAATGCTGCCGATCGAAATTCGCGATGTGACGCTGACTTACGACACGCCGGGCGGCAAGGTGCCCGGGGTCAAGGACGTGAGCTTCGACATCGCGGCTTCCGAATTTCTCTGCATCGTCGGCCCCTCCGGCTGCGGCAAGTCCACGCTGCTCAACATGATCGCCGGCTTCCTCAGCCCCGCCTCGGGCGAAATCCGCATCGGCGGCAAGGCGGTCACCGGCCACGGCATGGACCGTGGCGTGGTGTTTCAGGATTTCGCCCAGCTGTTCCCCTGGCGCACCGCGCTCGGCAACGTCTCGTTCGGGCTGGAAATGAAGGGCGTGCCCAAGCAGGAGCGCGAGACCATCGCGCGCGAACAATTGCGCCTGGTGAAACTGGAGAAGTTTACCGGCTCATTCCCGCATCATTTGTCCGGCGGCATGCAGCAGCGGGTCGCCATCGCCCGCGCGCTGGCGTACAATCCGGCGGTGCTGCTGATGGACGAGCCGTTCGCGGCGCTCGACGCGCTCACCCGCGACGACATGCAGCGGCTGTTGGCGGAGGTGTGGCGGGAGACCCGCAAGACGGTCATCTACGTCACGCACAACGTGGCGGAGGCGGTCTATCTGGCGGACCGCGTGGTGGTGATGACGCCGCATCCCGGAACGGTGAAGGCCGTGCTCAAGATTCCACTGCCGCGCCCGCGCGATCCGCTCAGCGTCGAATTCGTCGAATGCCAGAAGGAATTGCTGCAATATCTCGGCCATGAGGCGAGCCTGAACGATACCGAAAAAGCCAAGGCCAACGGTCAAACAAAGCCATAAGGGAGGATGACTATGACGCCACTGAACAAGGCAATCACCCGCCGCCATGCGCTTGTCGCAACCGGCGCCGGTGTGCTGGCGGCGGGACTGGGCGTGCGCGGCGCCAGCGCGGCGCTGGAGACGGTGCGGCAGGGCTACCAGACCAACATGTGGGGCATGCCGACCTATTACCTCTTGCGCTCGGGCTATCTCGAGAAGCACGGCATCAAATTCGAGGAATTCGCGGTGCCCTCGGGCAACCTCACCATGCAGCAGATGGTGGCGCGCCAGGTCGACATGGGCACCTATGCCGGCCCCTCCTTCGCCATCGGCAGCGACAAAGGCGGCCTCGTCGCCATCGCCATGATCGAATATGTCGGCAAGACCGCACGCGTGATGGCGCGCAAAGATCTCGGCATCACCACGGTCGCGCAGTTGCGTGGCAAGAAGGTCGCCAACCAGACCGGCTCGTCCACCGGCAACATCTTCGTCGACCAGATCGCGGTCGGCGCCGGGCTGCACAAGGGCGACTACCAGGAAATCCGCATGAACGTGAACGACATGGTGGCCGCCATGGCCGCCAAGACCGTGGACGCCATGGTCAATGTCGAGCCCTATAACGCCATCGCGGAAGCCGACGGGATGGCCAATACGCTGGTCGACTTCTACTCATTCGACAAGCTGCCGGTGTTCATGGCGGCGACTCCCGAATTCGTGGCGAAGAGCCCGCAAACCATCGTCGCCTATCTCAAGGCCTGGCTCGACGTGGCGAAGGACTTCAAGACCAATCCGAAGAAGGTTTCCGACACGATCTACACGTTCTACACCTCGAAGGGCTACAAGTTGTCGCCCGAGACCTTCGCCAAGGCGATCGCGCGCGTCGAGGTCGATCCCGGCTGGCCGGCCGACATCAAGCCCTATATGCAGAAGCAGGCCGAAATCCTGCTCGCGGCCAAGAAGATCAAGGCCATTCCCGACTGGAACAAGGCCCTGCGCGAGGAATTCCTCAAACAGGCCAGCGCCTGACGCGAAAAATGCCAACCTCCAGGCCGGCGCGTGCGCGCCGGCCTTTCCACGACAACGACAAGCACCGGAGAACTTAATGCCCGCCGCAAGCAATCCGCTCACCCAGACCGGGGAACCCATCACCTGGAATTTCAAGCTGCTCGCACAGAACGACCTCGGCGGCTTCGGCGGCATGGGCGAAGGCATGTCGATCACCATCGCCAAGGACGGCCGCCGCATCATCTGGCTGGCGCACGAAAGCGCGCCGAAGAATTTCACCGGCGTCGACGTCTCCGATCCGCGTAATCCGAAGGTGGTGGTGCAGACCGCGCTACCGCAGACGCATATGCGTTCGAATTCGCTCGAATGCTCCGCCAACAACATCATGGCGGTGGCCTATCAGACGCAGAAGATCGGCCAGCAGCCGGCCGGCCTGGAACTGTTCGACGTGTCGGTGCCGGAAAAGCCGCGCTCGATTTCGTTCTTCGACTGCTCCGGGGCGACCTCGCGCGGCGTGCATCAGTTGTGGTTCTGCGACGGCGAATACGTGCACATGGCGTCCGGTGCGCCCGACTTCAAGCCGAGCCATCCGCTCGACGACCAGTTCTACCGCTGCATCGACGTGCGCGATCCGGCAAAGCCGAAGGAAGTCGGCCGCTGGTGGATGCCGGGCACCTCGGCGACCGACAATATCGCGCCGCCGCCGCGCCACCCGCTCGACAAAGGGTACCGAGCGCACAACACAAACGTTTATCGGTCGCGGCCGGATCGGCTTTACCTCTGCTACATCGACGGCGGCATGTTCGTGATGGACATCAAGGACAAGACCAACCCGAAGGTGATTTCGCACTGGACCAATTCGCCGCCCTATACCGGCTTCATGCATACCGCGGTGCCGCTGTTCGACCGCAACCTGATGCTGGTGACCGACGAGTCGACCGAGAACAGCGCCAAGGACTGGCCGAAGCTGATCTGGCTGCTCGACATGCGCGACGAGACCCATCCGGTGTCGATAGCCACCTGCCCGCTGCCGCCGGTCGATGCCTACAAGGACCGCGGCGGCCGCTTCGGCGCGCATAACATCCACGAGAACGTGGAACTGCCGACGGCGTGGCACTCCGACCAGATCGTGCTCGGCACTTTCTTCAACGGCGGCTTGCGCGCCTACGACATTTCCAATCCGTATCCAGCCGAAGGAAGTCGCATGCTTCGTGCCGCCGGCGCCGAAAGGCTCGCCGGTCGGCGCCATTCAGCTCAACGACGTGTTCGTGGACGAGCGCGGCATCGTCTACACCATGGATCGCTTCAGCGGCGGGCTGTATACGCTGGAGATGGATTTCTGATCCTCCCTCGCCCCGCGCGGCGGGGCGGGGTAAAGTAAGGCATGAACGAGCTCTTCCCCTCCCCGGCCGCCGGGATGTTCGGGCGCCGGCTCAAGCGCGCGCGCGGGCATCGCATTCCGGTGACCGTGGTCACCGGCTTCCTCGGCGCCGGCAAGACCACGCTGCTGCGCGCGGTTTCTAGCGACGCCGGAAGGGCAAGGCACCGCGGTGGTGGTCAACGAATTCGGCGCGACCGGCATCGACGACGCGCTGGTGCGCTCGAGCGCCGACGAAACCGTGCTGCTCGGCAATGGCTGCATGTGCTGCATCACGCGCAGCGATCTGCAGCAGGCGCTGCGCCGCATGGTCATCGAGCGCGAGCGCGGCGAAATCCCCGCCTTCAAGCGCATCGTGATCGAGACCTCGGGGCTCGCCGATCCCTCGCCGATCCTGCAGACCTTCGCCACCGACCGCGCACTCGGCGAGGTGTTCCATGTCGAGGCGGTGGTGACGGTGGTCGATGCGGAAACCGGCGGCGACACGCTTTCCTGGTCGTCGGAGGCGCGCCGGCAGGCGATCCTCGCCGACCGGCTGGTCATCACCAAGACCGATATCGCCGGCGAAGGCGCCGCCGAGGCGCTCGCCGCGCAATTGCGGGCGCTCAATCCGGGCGCGGAGATTCTCGAGGCGGTGAACGGCGAACTCGATCCTTCCCGGCTGACCGAGCCGGCCGACGACCAACGCAATGCCTTCGTGGCCGAGGCCGCGCATTCGGACGGCATCGGCAGTTTCGTGATCACGGACAAGCAGCCCGATGCCGTGGCCGGCCTTCGCCAAGGCCATGGACACGCTGATGGCGCTGCGCGGGCCGGATCTGTTGCGCGTGAAGGGCTTCCTCAACGTGGAAGGCTGCCAGGGGCCGGTGGTGGTGCAATTCGTGCAGCACCTCGCCCATCCGCCGGTCGAACTCGACGCTTGGCCGGACGGCGACCGGCAAAGCCGGGTGGTGTTCATCACCAGGAATATTTCGGAGCAGCAGGTGCGCGACCTGTTCGCGGCGGTGCGCGCGCTCGTCTGATTACTCGCGATCCCGCCCGGCGATCTCCGCCTGCCAGGGCGCGACCTTGTGCTCGACCCAGCCGATCAGCGCAGTTCAAGCCGACCGCCATCACCATCAGGATGATGATCGGCACGAACATGGTGGCGGTGTCGAAATTATTGGCGGAATTGATGATCATCGCGCCGAGGCCCGAAATCGTGGTGAAGAATTCCGCGATCACCATCGCCACCACCGCGCGCCCGACCGCCAGGCGAATGCCGGCCATGATATAGGGCAGCGTCGCCGGCAGGATGATGCGGCGCAGGATCACGGTGTCGGGCGCGACGAACGACTTGCCGACCTCGATCAGCGTCTTCGGCACCGCCGTGACGCCGAGCCAGGTGTTGATGCAGATCGGGAACATCGACATCAGGAACACCACCGCGACCTTGACCTTGAAGCCGAGCCCGAGCCACAGGATCAACAGCGGCACCAGCGCCACGAGCGGCATGGCGTAGCCGGCGGTGATGTAGATGCCGAACGCCGCCTCCGCGGTGCGGAAGCGGCCGATGACGAGGCCGAGCGGAATGCCGATCACGATGGCCAGCCCATAGCCGACCGCGAACGGCTGCAAGGATTCGGAGAGCGCCGACCCCAATTGCCCGCTGCGCAGCAGCTCCCAGAACGCCACCGCAATCGCGCGACGGATAGGAGCCGAACACCGGATTGACGTCGCGGCCGAAAATCTCCCACAGCACCAGCATGCCGGCGACCGAGGCGAGCGTGATCGCCCAGCGCGGCAGCGGGCGGCGCTCGGTCGCCACCGGTTCCGCGCTCTTGTTTTGAGTGTCGGCGATATCGACCATGATTTTAGTGCACCGTCTGCGTCGCGTGCAGCATGCGCCAGATCTTGTAGCGGGTCTCGTCGAATTCCGGCAGGCCGCGTACGATGCTCAAGTCGGCGCGCGGACGCGCGAGCGGCACGTCAACGATCTCCTGCACCCGGCCTTCGTGCATGACCACGATGCGGTCGGCGATCAGCACCGCCTCGTCGAGGTCGTGGGTGACGAACAGGATGGTCTTCTTGGTGCGGGCGTGGATTTCCAAGAGTTCGGCCTGCATGGATCTCGCGCGTCTGCGCGTCGAGCGCGCCGAACGGCTCGTCCATCAGCAGCACCTTGGGGTCGATGGCGAGCGCGCGGGCGATGCCGACGCGCTGCTTCATGCCGCCGGAGAGCTGATGCGGCCGGCGATTCTGCGAATCCGGCGAGGCCCACCAGATCGAGATATTTCTTCGCCGTGTCGCGCAAGGGCTGCCCGCGCATGCCCTTCATCTCCAGCCCGAACATGACGTTCTGCATGGCGGTGAGCCAGGGCAGCAGTTCGGCGTGCTGGAACACCATGCCGCGGTCGTGGCCGCAGCCGTGCACCTCGCGGCCGTCGACGGTGACCCGGCCGCCGTTCGCCGCATCGAGCCCCATGGCGATGCGCAGCGCGGTGGTCTTGCCGCAGCCGGACGGCCCGATCAGCGCCACGATCTCGCCGTCGCGCACCGTGAAGCTGACGCGCTCGAGCGCTTGCACGTGATGCATCTCGCCGTCCACGCTTAACGTGAAGCGCTTGGACACGTCGACGAAACTAACCTCACCCATGCAAACTTCTCCTCAATGCCTTCAGTGGCCCATGCCTGCCAGCTTGAGCGCCTTCTCGCGATACTCCGGCGCGCTGATCTTGGCGAGCGGGATCGGCGCCTTCAGCTTGCCGGCTTTGACCATTTGTTCCTGCATCCATTCCAGCTTTTCGGCCGGGATCGGCAGCTCCGGATCGATGGCGTGATGCGCGACCGCGTCGTCATAGACGAAGGCCGGGCGCGGATCGTCGGGCTTGGCGTGGATGATCTCCTGCGTCAGCGCAACCGTCTCGGCCTTGTGCGACAGCGCGTAGCGCAGCGCCTGCATTTCGGCCGCCAGGAAGCGCACGGCGTCGTCGCCGCGCTCGGCCAGAACCTTGCCGCTGGTCACCATGCAGACGCGCAGGAATTTCGGCACCGCGTCGCGGCCGGCGATCAGCAGGTGGATGGTCTTCGGCATGCTCGGCTGATATTCGTTCGACACCACGGCGCCCTCGACCACGCCGCCGGCCAGTGCCTGATAGCGCTCGCGGTCGCCGCCGACGGCGGCGAGCTTCACTTGATCGGCGGTGACGCCGTATTTCGCCAGCGCAAACCGCGCCAGCATATCCGGCATCGAATTCGGCGCCGACACCGCGATCGATTTTCCTTTCAGGTCCGCCACGGTGTGGATGTCCTCACGGACATAGATGCCGTGCGGCAGCACGACCCAATGACAGCCGATGATCTTGACATCGGCGCCGCGTGCCACCGCCGAGAAAACGCCCTGCGGGCCGCCTTCGAAGCTGTCGACCTCGCCGGCGATCAGCGCCTTGAGACCGATCTGGTCGTCCTTGACCTGCAACAGTTCGAGCTTGAGCCCCTGCTTTTCGGCAAAGCCGCGCTTGGCCGACATCATGAAGAAGCCGGCGTCGGCCTTCGCGTTCAGCAGCGCGTGACGCCAGGTCTTGCCTTGCGCGGCGGCCGGTTGCGACAGCAGGCCGATCGTTGCGGCGGCGACAATGGCGCCAAGCGCAATATGCCGGGCTTTGGCGACGGTCATGGTGCGGTTCCTCCCTGTCTCATGAGCCTTTTGGCAAGGCCCTTTGGCGTTTGTTTCCCCGCTGATCCTATCACCAAATTGATGCGAGGGGGCGCCGGTTTTACAGGGAATGGGCCGGCGAGAATTACACCGCCGCCAGCCGCTTAACGCTCTCGCGCGCCGCCGCGATGATCTCCGGTACTACAGCGTCGTTGCCGGGCGCCATGATGTGGACGCCGGCGACCTGCGGCTGGCCGGCGAGCTCGGCGACGAGATCGAGGCAGATGCGGCGGCCTTCGGCCGGCGGATCGGCGGCGCGCTCCAGACGCTCGATAATCGCGTCGGGAACCGTCGCGCCGAACAGCTTTTCCTTGATCCAGCGCGCCGATTTGGCCGAGCGCAGCGGCGCGATGCCGATCAAGATCGACACTCTGCCGGCGATGCCGTGCTCGGCGAGCCGCGCCATGTAGCGGCGCACCACGTTCGCATCCATGCAGAACTGGGTCTGCACGAATTGCGCGCCGGCATCGATTTTGGCCTGCAGCCCTTTCGGCTCCCAGCCGGGCGGCGGATCGATCGGATTGTCGGCGCCGCCAAGGAAGAAATCGGCGCGACCGCTTATCTTGCGGCCGGACGGCAATTCGCCGGCATCGCGCAGGCGGCGCGCGGTTTCCAACAGCGAGCGCGGATCGAGATCGAACACCGGCTTGGCGTCGGGCTGATCGCCGGCGGACGGATCGTCACCGCGCAGCATCAGCAGATTGCGCACGCCGCAGGCGGCGGCGCTCAAGAGATCGCTCTGCAAGGCGATGCGGTTGCGGTCGCGGCAGGTGAGCTGCAGCACCGGCTCGATGCCGTTCTCGACCAGCATCGCGGCCGCCGTCACCGCGCCGAGATGCGGCCGCGCGCCGGCGCCGTCGGTGACGTTGACCGCGTCGGCCAAGCCCTTGAGCGGGGCCGCCTTGGCGAGAAATTCGCCGCGGTCGGCGCTGACCGGCGGCGTGATTTCCGCGGTAATCACAAAGCGGCGGGCGCGCAACTTGGCCTGCAGGGTGGAATCCATAGGTCCACGTCGCAAAATCCAGTGGACCTGGCAAGCACAAGAATGAGACAGTAAGCCATGTTTCAAGCGGCGAAATCTCTTGACGATGCGCTGACGGCCGTGACCGACGGCTGCATGGTCGTGGTGCCGCGCGAGGTTTCCGGCGTGCCGATGGAAGCGACCCGCGCGCTGATCCGCCGCGGCGTGAAACGGCTGCATTTGGTGGCGCTGCCAACCTCGAGCCTGCAGGCGGATTTGCTGATCGGCGCCGGCTGCATCGACGACGCTGGAGACGAGCGCGGTTTCGCTCGGCGAGTTCGGCCCGGCGCCGCGCTTTACTGCCGCGGTGACGGCGGGCGCGATCAAGATGATGGATGCCACCTGTCCGGCGTTGCACGCCGCGCTGCAGGCGGCGGAAAAGGGCGTGCCATTCATGCCGTTGCGCGGGCTGATCGGCTCGGACGTGTTGAAATATCGCGACGACTGGAAGGTGATCGACTCACCGTTCGGCAACTCCGATCCGATCGTGCTGCTGCCGGCAATCAAGCCCGATGTCGCGTTGCTGCATGCGCCGATGGCGGATCGTTTCGGCAATGTCTGGATCGGGCGCCAGCGCGAACTCGCCACCATGGCGCATGCGGCGAACAAGACCATCGCGACAGTCGAGAAAATTTACGACGGCAATCTGCTCGACGATCCCGTGCTCGCCGCCGGCACGCTGCCGGGCTTTTATGTCGAGAGCATCGCGATCGCCGAGCGCGGCGCCTGGCCGCTGCCGCTGCCGGATCATTATGCCGCCGACACCGAGCATTTGGCGGAATATGCGAAGATGGCGGCGACGGCGGAAGGCTTTGCGGAGTATCTGGAGAAGTACGTCTATGCGAAACGCCGCGCCGCTTGACTTCCGCTCCGAAGAACTGCTCGCCGACGTGATCGCGCGGCTGATCGGCGACGTGCGCCACGTCGCGGTCGGCAATGCCTCGCCGATCCCGGCCACCGCCGCGCTGCTCGCGCGCGAACGCGGGCACGGGCGGCCTTATGTGTCGTTGCTGGGCAGTCCCAAGAACACGTTCTGGACCGACGGCGCGCGCGAATTGTTCGACTGCGCCGGCCAAGGCCGCATCGACGTGTTCTTCCTCTCCGGCGGACAGATCGACGGCCAAGGCAACGTCAATCTGGTGTCAACCGGCAACTACGCACATCCGAAGGTGCGCTTCCCCGGCTCGTTCGGTTCGGCGTACCTGTATTACGTGGTGCCGAAGGTGATTTTGTTTCGCACCGAACATTCGCGCCGCACGCTGGTGCCGCACGTCGATTTCATCAGCGCGCCGGGCGCCAGCGAGCAAAACGTCTTTCGGCCGGGCGGGCCGATCGCGCTCGTCACCAATCGCTGCTTGTTCAGTTTCGCCGATGGACGCTTCGCACTCGCCAGCGTGCATCCCGGTCATACTATCGAAGAAGTAATCGAGCACACCGGCTTCGATTTCGACCAGCCGGCGAACGTGCCGGAAACGCCGGCGCCCTCGCCCGCAACGCTCAAGCTCATGCGCGAGACAGTGGCGCCGCAGCTGGCCGAGGTCTATCCGCAGTTCGCGCGGCAGGTTTTCGGGGTCGGCAGCTCTATGCCGGTAAGCTAAAAATTATGTTCGATTCCAATAGCTTACTAGATTTATCGGATTGCCGGCGGCAGCCTCTTTGGACGCGCGCCGACTTGGCATAGTGTGCCGAGCGCGGCCGTCCGGCCGCGCGCAATCACGATGCAAAAATAAAAAGGAACACGTCCGGTGAAACGAGTTGAAGTCGCGGTGATCGGCACCGGCTGGTGCGGCGGCATCCGATCGGAGACGCTGTCGCGTTCGGCGCTGGTGGACAAATTGCACATCTGCGAAATCCGCCCCGACCGTCTGGCCGAGGTGAAAGCGCTGACGTGCCCGGCGACCGCGACGCTCGACTACCACGACATCGTCAAGAACCCGGACATCTCGGTGGTCTACATCTCGACCACGCCGGAATCCAACCACTATCCGATCGCCAAGGATTGCCTGAAAGCCGGCAAGCACGTGCTCTTGGAAAAGCCGATCGCGCTCGAATTGTGGGAAGCCGACGAGCTGATCGAAATCTCCAAGCGCAACAAGGTGAAATTCACCATCGGCTATTCGCAGCGCTTCAACACCAAATTCGCCTTCGCCAAGAAGAAAATCACCGACGGCACGCTTGGCAACGTGGTCTCGGTGATGGTGAGCCGGCATCTCTCGCGCAGCCTCGGCAAGAAGATCGCGAGCCGCGTGCGGCTCTCGCCGGTGGTGATGGAGATCGACGCACGATCTCGATTTCGTGTTCTGGCTGTTGGAGCCGGCGAAACCCGTGCGCGTCTACAGCCAGGGCTCCTACGGCTACATGAAGCCGGTGAACGGCTCTTACGACGTGATGTGGTCGATCGTGACCTTCGACAACGGGCTGATCGCGACCATCGGCGGCGGCTGGAACCTGCCGCCGAGCTATCCGAACTACTGCGCCACCTGGGTCGAGATCCTTGGCACCGAAGGCTCGCTCGTGCTCGACGACACGCATCGCGACAACTGGCTCAATACGGTGAGCGATGGCCAGCGCTTCCCGATGTCCACCATGCCGGGCGAGCAGGTCGATCATGTGTTCGCCGGCCAGATGGGACCGGAGACGCTGCACTTCCTCGAGGCCTGCATCCTCGACAAGCCGCCGATGGTGACGCCGGAATCGGCCCGCATGGTGATGGAGACCTATACCGCTGCCGATCTCTCCGCCGAGCGCGGCGAGCCGGTGGACCTGCCGCTGTCGAACGAAACCATCTCGGCGGTCGCGGAACTGAAAAAGAAGAACATGGCGGGAGTTAACGCATGAAAAAGAATGCCAAGGGCGTCGGTCTCGCCATCATCGGCGGCGGCCGCGTCGGCCTGTTCCGCGGCGAGGTAGCAGCACGCCATCCGGCGGTGGAATGGATCGGCCTCGCTGAAAAGAATCCGAACCGCGCCGGCGAAGTGGGCCCTAAGATCAGCGCCGACTTCGTTACCCAAAGCCACGTCGAATTGCTCAAGCGGCCGGAAGTGACCTGCGCCATCATCGCCACCGACGAGCACCTGCACGTCGATCCGATCATGGCGGCGGTCGAACGCGGCATCCCCTTGCTGATCGAGAAGCCGCTGGCGACGCGTTTGGACGAGTCGGCGCGGGTGCTCAAGGCAATCAAGGACGCCAAGCTCGACGCCGTAGTCGGCTATACGCAGCGCTTCCGCCGCCGCTGGCTGGCGGCCAAGGAAAAATGCAGCAGCGGCGCGCTCGGCGACGTCACCATGGTCACCTCGCGCGCCTTCATGAACCGGCTGGTGGCGATCGACAATTACAAGCGCACCGACGATCCCACGACGATTTCGCCGATGGTGATCTCCGGCACCCACGCGCTCGACATCTGCATGTGGTGCCTGCAGCCGAAGCAGCCGGTCGAGGTCTATGCGCGCTCGATCGACAAGGTGCTGGGGCCGCTCTACAAGGGCATCGACGCCACCGCCGGCATGATCATGTTCGGCGACGGCACCGTCTATCACCTCAATATTTCCTGGGCGCTGCCGGTGACCTGGCCGGCCGCGGTCTATTCGCTCGAGGTCGGCATCGTCGGCACCACCGGCGTGCTCACCATCGACGACACCCATCGCGACATCGTGCTGGCGGTGTCGAAGGCGCAAAGCGAAGGTTATAACCCCGACACCTCGCGGCTGGTCGACTTCATGGGCAGCTATCCGCCCGGCGACATGGCGCTCGGCGAATTGCGCGGGCCGATGGCGGAAGAGACCGACTCGTGGCTCAACCGCGTCGCGCTCGGCCTGCCGACCGCAGCCGCGACGGTTGAAGAAGCGCACCGCAACCTGATGCTGACCAAGGCGCTCGACTTGTCGGCCAAACGCAAGCAGCCGGTGAAACTGCCGCTCGATCCGGACGCCGTGAAGGCGGCGGCCTGACGCTCCTCGTCGCAGGGAGAGCATGATGACACGGTCGCACCTGCGTAGCGCGGCGTTCGGGCTATTGGCGCTGGCCGGTGCGGCCGGAGTTTGCGCCGCCGAGGACGCCGCCGGTTATCCGACCAAGCCGATCCACATCATCGTGCCGTTCGCGCCCGGCGGTGCGTCCGATTTTGCCATCCGGCTCATCCAGCCGGGGCTCTCGCAAGCGCTCGGCCAGTCACTGGTGATCGACAACCGCACCGGCGCCGCCGGTAATGTCGGGATGGAAGTCGCCGCGCGCGCGGCGCCCGACGGCTACACGTTGTTCTTCGGCAATGTCGGCACCATCTCGATCAATCCGCATTTTTTCCCCGACCTCGCGGTGAAGCCGGAGCGCGATTTCATACCCGTTTCGATCGCCGCCGAAACGCCCGGCATCCTGGTCGCCAGCACCAAATTCCCACCCAACTCGCTCGAGGACATGGTCGCCTATGCCAAGGCGCACCCCGGCAAGATCAATTATGCCGCCGCCGGCATCAGCACGCTCAATACGCTGGCGATGGAGCAGTTCCGCCACATGGCCGGCCTGGAAATGACGCAGGTGCCCTACAAAGGCGGCGCCGGCCCGGCCATCATCGATCTCCTGGCGGGCAATGTCGATGTGATGTTCGTCACGCTTTCTTCGGCGGCGCAGTTCGTGAAGACCGGAAAGCTGAAGGCCTTTGCCGTGAGTACGCGCGAGCGCGTGGTGTCGCTGCCCGAAGTGCCGACCATGCTCGAACTCGGCTACCCGGAAGCCGTTAGTTCCTCCTGGCAGGGCCTGTTCGCGGTGGCCGGAACGCCGCAGCCGATCGTCGCCAAGCTGCACGCCGCCGTCGTCAAGGCGATGGCCGATCCGGATGTGCGCAAGCACATGATTGCCGCCAGCATGCTGCCGACTTCGAGCCCGACGCCGGAAGATTTCAAGGCGTTCCTCGCCGTCGAATCGGCGAAATGGAAGCAGGTGGTGGAGCAGATCAAGGCCGGAGAGAAAAGCAAAAATCACTGACGCTGCCGAGTGGTTACCGCTCCCGCAGCGGCTTGATCGCAAGATCGGCCGCCAGCTTGTCGAGCTGCACCAGCAATTCCGGCGGCAAAGCGAGGCCATTGGCGAGGCGGTCGGCGCGGCGCTGGGCGCGCTGCTCGCCGGGAAGCCGCACGGTCTCGCCCGGCAGCGTCTTCGACTTGCGCAACTCGCGGATATGGCGGTCGACTTCCGCCTTGAACTGGTCGAGCGGCTGGAAACGCGCCGGATCGAGCGCCAGCACGAACTGCCCGGTATTGGTGACCTTGTCCGGCTCGGCGTTGAAATCGACGCAATCGCGGCCGAACAGCGCACCGTTGAGCGTGCCGGCGAGCAGGCCGAGGATGAGCGCGAGGCCGGCGCCCTTGTAGCCGGCCATCGGCAGCAGCAGCGCCTGCGCGCTTTTCTGCGGATCGGTGACCGCCGCGCCGGTGTTCGGATCGATCATCCAGTCGGCGCGCAGCGGGCGATTGAGCAGCTTGTGGTTCTTGATGGTGCCGTAGGACACGATCGAGGTCGCGATGTCGAGCACCAGCGGCGGCTCTTCGCCGGCGGGAACCGCGATCGCCAGCGGGTTGGTGCCGAGCAGCGGCTCGGCGCCGCCGGCGAGCGGCATGTGGTTGGCGTTGGCGACCGCCGAATAGATGCCGATCATGTCGGCCTTGAGCGGCAGGGCCGCATAGACGCCAGCCGCACCCGCATGGCCCGACCTGTGGCAGCCGACCCAGGCCACGCCGCATTCGCGCGCGAGCTCAATCGCCGTTTCCGCCGTACGCGCGACCACCAGATGACCCATGCCGTTGTCGCCGTCGACCAGCGCGGTCGCCGGCGCGCGTGCGGTTGACCTTGATGTTGGGCCGCGCATTGGTCGAGCCGAGCTTCAGCCGCTGTACATATTGCGGCAGGCGGAACACGCCGTGCGCATCGGCGCCGGTGAGATCGGCTTCCAGCATCAACTCGGCGATCTTGCCGGCGTCGGGAGCCGGCACGCCGGATTTCATCATGGCGTCGACGATCAGACCGGTGACAGCCGCAGTCGGGACGCGGCCGGTTTTGGGCGCGGCCTGCACGTTCATGGCTAGCTCCCCGCCAGCAAAGCTTCGGCATGGCCGCCAAGGATGGCGTCCTTGTCGGCATCGGAAATATTCAACGCGCGCACATGGGAGACGCAATCGAGCATCGCCATGTCGTAAGGGTAGTCGCTGCCGAGCAGCACGTGATCGCTGCCGACCAGATCGATCATCATTTCCAGCGTTTTCCCGGAATGCAGGATGGTGTCGTACAGGTAGCGCCCGGCTATGTTCTTCGGTTGCGCCTTGATGTTCTTTTTGGGCTCAGGGCGCACCTTCCAACCGTGCTCCCAGCGCGCCGCCTGATAGGGCGTGAAGCCGCCACCGTGCGCCAGCATGATCTTCAATTTCGGATGCCGATCCATCACGCCGCCGAAATAGAGGCAGGCCGCGGCGATCGTGGTGTCGAGCGGATTGCCGATCAAATTGCCGAGGTAATAGGACTTCAGCCGGTCGGCGCCGGCGACATTGACCGGATGGATGAACATGAAAGCGCCAAGCTCCTCGGCAGTCGCCCACAGCGGCGCGAAGCTCGGATCGTCCAGGTTTTTTTCATAGACGTGCGAGCCGATCATGGCGCCACGCAGGCCGAGCTTGCTCATGGCGCGCTTGAGTTCATCGGCCGCGCGCTTCGGATCCTGCATCGGCAAAGTGGCGATCCCCATGAAGCGCGTGGGATGGGCAGCGATATGTTTCGCGATCTGGTCGTTCTGGATGGCCGCGGTGACGGCAGTGAGCGCGGCGTCCTGGTTGTAGAGATATGTCTGCGGCGTGACCGATAGCACGTGCACGTCGACACCCGCTGCGTCCATGTCCTTAAGACGGCGCGGAATATCGAAACCGCCGGTCGGGAACGGCCGGTAGAGCACGCCGCCGACGTCCAGCAGAGCAAACTCCGCGTCGTCCGGCGCGATGGTGACTGGAACTTTGGGCGCGGCCTTGCGCAGCAGGGCGGCGGTTTCCTGGGTCAGAATGTGGGTATGCGTATCGATGGTGCGCACTTTGCTCATTTCGTCCTCTGAAAAGCGGGCATGTCGCCGGAAACCGGGAGCGCCTGAGTGCCGCAGCCTGACAGCCGGCGCAAGCCCCTGCCCGGCGGCCCGGTTTCGGTTATAACGGGCTTCATTTTGCATGGAAACGCCGGATGAATTCGACCCTGACCCACCGCAAAGCCGAGCTACGACTGGAGGACGATGCGCTGGTGCGCGGCAACGGCCGCTTCACCGACGACCCGCGACTGCCCAACCAGGCTGCCGCCGTGTTTGTGCGTTCGCCCCATGCCAGCGCGCGCATCGTTTCGATCGACACCGGCAAGGCGCACGCCGCCAAGGGCGTGGTCGCAGTGCTCACCAGCGAGGATATCAAGGCCGCCGGCCTGAAAAGCGCCGGCCGCCACCCGCCGCTCGCCGGCCGCGGCGGCAAGGAGCTGGTGCAGCCGTTCCGGCCGACGCTCGCCGGCGAGCGCGTCTGCTATGTCGGCGAGGCGGTGGCCATGGTGGTGGCGGAGACGGTCGCGCAGGCGCAGGACGCCGCCGACATGGTCGCGGTCGAATACGAGGAAACACCGGCGGTGATCGACGCGCGCGAAGCGGAGAAACCCGGCGCGCCGCTCGTGCACGCCGACGCGCCGGGCAATCTCGCCATCGACTGGCCCGGCATGGTCGAAAGCGCGGACAACGAACGCGAGGTCAACGCCATCATCAAAAGCGCGCCGCATGTCGCGCGCGTCACCGTGCGCAATCAGCGCATGGTGGTCGCCTCGATGGAGACGCGTGGCGCCACCGGCGTCTACGACGCGACGGGCGAGACCTATACGCTCCATGCCTGCTCGCAGAGCGCCGGTACCATCCGTAACCAGGCGGCGCCGATCCTCGGCGTTGAGCCCAATAAGCTGCGCGTAATCACCGAGGACGTCGGCGGCGCTTTCGGCATGAAGACGCCGGTCTATCCGGAATATCTGGCAGTGCTGGTCGCCGCCAAGATGACCGGGCGGCCGGTGCATTGGATGTCGACGCGTTCGGAAGCCTTCATGACCGACACGCAGGCGCGCGACACCTACACCGACGCGGAGCTGGCGCTCGACGAAAACGGCAAATTCCTCGCTTTGCGCATGAAGCATCTGTGCGGCCAGGGCGCCTATGTGACGCCGGCCGGCATCGGCATCAATACCAACAATGTCGTGCGCTGCCTGCCCGGCATGTACCGCATCCCGAAGATCGATTTTTCCTCGCGCTGCGTGTTCACCAACACCGCACCGATCGGCCCCTATCGCGGCGCCGGCCGGCCCGAAGCAAACTACGCGCTCGACCGCGTGGTGGAAGAGGCGGCCCGCGTCACCGGCATCGACACCGTGCAATTGCGCCGGAAAAATCTCATTCCGCCGTCGTCGATGCCCTACAAGACCGCGGTCACCACCACCTACGACAGCGGCGATTTCCCGGCGCTGTTCGCCAAGGCGCTGGCGCTCGCCGACTACTAAAACTTCAACAAACGTAAACGCGAGGCGGCGCGGCGCAAGAAATGGCGCGGCATCGGCATCTCCTGCATGCTCGAACATGCCGGTGCGCTGCCGATCGAAAGCGCCTCTTTGAGTTTCCCCGCCGGCGACAAATTGATCATGGCGCTTAACGTGCAGTCGACCGGACAGAGCCATGCCACAGTGTTTGGCCGGCTCCTGGCTGATCACCTCGGCATCGACCGCAAGACAATCGAACACAGACACGGCGACTCGTCGCGCGAGATCGTCGGATTCGCCTCGGTCGGTTCGCGCTCGGCGATGGCGGCGGGCAACGCCATCGTCAAGACCGCCGATATCATGCTGGCGAAAGGCAAGAAGGTCGCGGCGAACCTCTTGGAAGCCGCCGAAACCGACATTCAGTACCGCAAGGGGAATTTCGAAGTGGTCGGCACCGACCGCCGCGTCTCGCTGTTCGAGACCGCGCGCCGCGCCAAGGAGATGAACGAGAGTCTCGACACCAAGGAGAAGGCCGACACGCCGCTCACCTTCCCGAACGGCGTGCACATCGCCGAGGTGGAGATCGACCCCGACACCGGCCACGTCGACGTCGTCACCTACACGGCGGTGGACGACTGCGGCAACATGCTCAACCCGATGGTGGTCGAAGGCCAGGTGCACGGCAGCCTCGCCAACGGCTTCGGCCAGGCGCTGTTGGAGAACGCCATCTACGACAAGGGCGGCCAGCTCGTGACCGGTTCGTTCATGGACTACGCCATGCCGCGCGCGCACGACATGCCGGTCGATTTGCGCGAGGCGATCCTGGCGGTGCCGGCGACCAGCAATCCGCTCGGCGTCAAGGGCACCGGGGAAGCCGGCACCACGGCGGCGATCGCCGCGCTGATGAACGCGATCGCGCACGCGATACCGAACGGCGCCGCCGACCACATGGACATGCCGGCGACGACGAGCAAAGTCTGGGAAGCGTGCCAGAAGGCGATGGCGAAGTAACCGCCGAGATGCGCTAGACTGCGCCGTTGTCCAAATGCCGCGCAGTCGAAAGGTGGTTGGCCGCCATGCCCATAACCCGTCGTGCGCTCATCGCCGCCGCTTCCGCCGCGCTGCTGGCGCCGCGCCTGGCGCGCGCCGAGACCGTCACCGACGACACCGGCCGCGCTCTGCAGGTGCCGCCCAAAGTGCACCGCGTGTTTCCGGCCGGCCCGCCGGCCGCCATTCTGCTCTACACGCTGGCGCCGACGCTGCTGCTCGGCTGGCCGCGCGCCAACCGGCCGGAGGAATGCGCCTACATGCTGCCCGACATCTGCGCGCGGCCGGAAATCGGCCGCATCACCGGGCGCGGCAATACCGCCAACTTGGAGACGGTGATCGCGCTCAAGCCCGATCTCATCCTCGACGTCGGCTCGACCAGCGCCACTTATGTGTCGCTGGCCGAGCGCGTGCAGCAGCAGACCGGCATCCCTTATGCGCTGCTCGACGGCCGTTTTCTCGCGCTGTCGACCGCCTACGAAAGGCTCGGCAGACTGATCGGCCGTCCCGGCGACGGCGCTGATTTCGCCGATTACTGCAACATGACGCTCGGCGTCATCACCAACCGCATCGCCTTCGTGCCGCGCGAAAAGCGGCCGCGCGTCTATTACGCGCGCGGCCCGCGCGGGCTGGTGACGGGCCTGGGCGGCTCGATCAATGTGGAGACCATCGAGCTGATGGCGGTGAACGTCGCCGGCGGCACGCAAGGCGGGCTCGCCAACGTGTCGATCGAGCAGGTGCTACTGTGGAACCCGGACGTGATCGTCACCATCGATCAGGATTTCGCCGCCAACGTGCGCGGCGATCCGGCCTGGGCTGCGGTCGCAGCGGTCAAGCACGGCCGCGTGCATCTGTCGCCGAAAATGCCGTTCGGCTGGGTCGACTTCCCGCCCTCGGTCAACCGGCTGATCGGGCTTTGGTGGCTGGGCAAGATCCTCTATCCCGATTTGTTCAAGGAGGACGTGCACGAGCTGACGCGGGATTTCTACGAAAAATTTTATCACGTGACGCCGACCGATGTGCAAATCGACCATGTGCTGGCGGGGAGGGATTAGTTGTCCCGCTCCGCCCTGCCCGGCCTGGCGATCGCGATCCTGGTGCTGATCGCGGGCCTGCTGCTGGCATTCACGGTCGGGCGCTATCCGGTGTCGCTCGGCGATCTCGTCACCGTGCTGACCGCGAAGCTGACCGGGCACGTGCCGCAGGTGCCACAAGCGGTGCAAAGCGTTATCCTCGAGGTGCGCGGACCGCGCGTGCTGGCAGCGGTCATGGTGGGCGCGGCGCTGGCGGTCGCCGGCACCGCGTTCCAGGGCCTGTTCCGCAATCCGCTGGTGTCGCCCGACATTCTCGGCGCGTCGTCGGGCGCAGCGCTCGGCGCGGTGCTGGGGATTTATTTTTCGCTCGGGATTTTCGCCATCCAGGCCTTCGCTTTCGCCGGCGGGCTGGTTGCGGTCGCCGCCGTTTACGTGATCGGCTCGATGGTGCGTTCGCGCGATCCGATCCTGGTGCTGGTACTGACCGGCGTGGTGGTGGGCGCGCTGTTGGGGGCCGGCGTCGGCTTGGTGAAATATCTCGCTGATCCGTACAACCAGCTTCCCGCCATGACCTTCTGGCTGCTCGGCAGCCTGTCGGCGGCGAGCGTCGCCGATCTGCTGCCGCTGTTCGGCCCGGTCGCCGTCGGGGCGGCGGTGCTGATCGCGCTGCGCTGGCGCATGAACGCGATGTCGCTGCCGGAGGAGGAAGCGCGCGCACTCGGTCTGTCCACCGGGCCGCTGCGCGTCGTCATCGTGGCGGCGGCAACGCTGGTGACCTCGGCGAGCGTCGCCACGGCCGGGATCATCGGCTGGGTCGGGCTGGTGGTGCCGCATCTCGCGCGCTCGCTGGTCGGACCCGATTTCGCGCGGCTGCTGCCGGCGGCGGCCATTCTCGGCGGCGGCTATCTGCTGCTGATCGACACCCTGGCGCGCACCGCGGCAGAAGTGGAAATCCCGCTCGGCATTCTGACCGCCGTGGTGGGCACACCGTTCTTCATCTGGCTCTTAGCCAGCATGCAGAGGAACTGGTCGTGAAAAAATATTCTGTCGTCCCAGCCAAGCGAGCGGCAGCGAGCGCGAGCCGGGACCCAGTAACCCCTGCATTGCTTATGCGGACAGACCGGGGTTACTGGGTCCCCGCCTTCGCGGGGACGACATCGAAATGAAGCTCGAAGGCCACGACCTCACTATCGGCTATTCCGATCACACGGTCGGGCGCGGGCTCGATGTCGCGCTTTCGACCGGCGAGGTGCTGGCGTTGCTCGGGCCGAACGGCGGCGGCAAGACCACGCTGCTGAAAACGCTGCTCGGTCTGCTCAAGGCCAAGGCCGGCGAAGTGCGGCTCGGCGATAAGCCGCTCGCCGGCTATTCGATCCGCGAACGGGCGCGCGTAGTGGCCTATGTGCCGCAAGTGCATATTGGCACCTTCGCCTTCACCGTCGAGACCGTGGTGCTGATGGGCCGCACCGCGCACGGCAACCTGTTCAGCCGGCCGAGCGCGCATGATCGCGCGGTGACGCAGGCGGTGCTTGAGCGCTTCGGCATCGCCAGCCTCGGCAAGCGGCCCTACACCATGATCTCAGGCGGCGAGCGGCAACTCGTCTTGCTGGCGCGCGCGCTGGCGCAGGAGCCGCAATTCATCGTGCTGGACGAGCCGACCGCCAGCCTCGATTTCGGCAACCAGGGCAAGGTAATGGCCGAGATCAAGGCGCTGGCCGCGTCCGGCCACGGCGTGCTGTTCACCACCCACGATCCCAACCACGCGCTGCGCGCCGCCGATCGCGCGTTTCTCCTGCGCGAGGGCACGCGTATCGCCGAGGGACCGGTCAAGACGGTGCTGGAGCGCGCGCAGCTTGAGGCGCTTTATGGCGCGCCGGTGGAGCGGTTGGTCGATCCGGAGACCGGCACGGTGGCGTTTCTGCCCGGGTGATCAGAAGGCGGCGGTGCCGGTCGTGGCGCGGCTCTGCTGCGACCGGCGCAGGTTTTCGAGCGCCTCGTTGGCCTGCCGGTGCAGCGCCGTGAAATCGAATTCGGCGGGCGCCACCTGCTGGACCGGAGCCGGGCGCCATTCCGGGACCGCGGAAAGACCGGCAGCGCCGGTAATCAGCGCAAGCCCGATCACAATGTTCTGCGGCTTCATCGGCAAGTCTTTCTGGCTTGTCCCGATGCCACACTAAGCACAAACTCATTGAAGCCGCGCCAAAGCAACCGCAGAAATTGGCGGGTCCGCGTTCAGTTTTTGGTAACGGTTGCGGCGCGTCAGGCGCTCGGCACCACCAGGGAATACCGCGGATCGGCGGCCAGCACTTCCGCCTGCGGCAGGCCGAGCTCCTTGCGCACCATGTTAGTGCCGAGCACCAGCGAGACGATCTTGTAATAGGCGTGGCGGCGGCTCATGCCCTCGCGGCCCATGCCGCAGTCGGACGAGATCACCAGCCGCTCGGCCGGAATGAACTTGAGCGCGCGGCGAATGTGATCGGCGATCTCCTCCGGCCGCTCGACCTGCAACGAGTGATGGTCGATCACGCCGATGGCGATCTTTTTGCCGGTGATGATTTTGCCGAAGGCTTCGAGGTCGGCCCCGCCGGCGCTGACCGACTCGAAGGTGATCACGTCGGCGTCGACCTTGTTGAGCATTTCGAGCGCCGACTGGTAGCTCTGCACGCTCGTGAACATTCTTTGCTGCGACGGATTACCCCAGCAGGTGTGACACCAGACTTCCGTTTTGGCGCGCAGGCCCTTTACCGTGCGGTTGAACACCTCGACGCTGAAGGCCGGGTTGATCACGTCGTCGACGATCTTGCGGATCGACAGCAGATGGATCTGCGGCTCCTCGAACTGGATCACCGGGCAGCCGGCGTCGGCGAGCGAATGAAGCTCCTCGTTCAGCGCGTCGGTGATGGCGAGAATGCGGTCCTTGATCGACTTGTAGTGCTTGTCCTGCACCGCGAAGGCAACCAGCTCCGGGCCAATGGTGCCGAACTTGACCGGCTTCTTGGTCATGCGTTGCGCCACCTTCCACATGGCGGCGTATTGCAGATCGCCGCGGCTGACCGGGCCGACGATCCCCGGCATCACGCGCGATTCGAGATAGTCGTGCAGGATGTGGCCGGGCGGAAAGGCGATGCCTCCCTTGCCGGCCGGCGTCGGCTGCGGATTTTTGTCGAAGCCGCCCATGTGGCGCGGCGGATAATTGGTCCAGCTCTGGCCGCCGACGTCGGAATCGAAATGCGCGTCGCCGTCGGTGACGATGTCGAGGCCGGCCATTTCCTGCTCGTGCAGATAGACCGAAACCGTGTCCGTGTACTGCTCGCGGAAATGGTTGTTCACCATCGCCTCGAGGAAGCTGCGGCTCCCGAGATTTTCCGTGTACCAGCTCGGCCGCGGCAGCGAGCCGGTGATGGTGGTCGGCAGCATGAGGTCTTTAGTGGCGCGCAGCATGGATGGCGTCTCCCCGTGGCGTTGTGGCGTAATGCCGTTGCCGACATCTTATGATGGCCGCACGCTGCTTGGGAACAGGACAGGCGTTTTTTGCCGCGCCACACATGGACAAATGCAGCGGCGCTGCCCACCTAAAGTGGGCAGATTTCAAAGGGCGGCAAAATCTCTGCTATAATCGCGTCATGGACAAAAAAACCGACGGCTACATCATCAAGCCCGACCCGGCCGACCCGCGACTGACCGAGCGCGTCACCGGCATCGACCAGACCGGCGCCAAGATCGAGACCTCGGTCACGGTCGAGCGCGCGCTGACGATTTTCCTCAATTCGCAGGAAATCGTCACCGCCATGACCATCGGCGATTATCCGGAGTACTTGGGTATAGGCTATCTGCTCAACCAGAACATGCTCAAGCCGGACGACGTGGTGACCGGCGTCGATTACGACGAGGAATTGGCGGTCGTCGTGGTGCGCACCAAGCGCAAGACCAATTACGAGAAGAAGCTGAAGAAGAAGGTGCAGACCTCAGGCTGCGCGCAGGGCACCGTGTTCGGCGACCTGATGGAGGCGCTGGATGACGTCAAACTGCCGAAGGCGAGGCTGCGCACCTCTTGGCTCTATGCGCTGACCAACAAGATCAACACCACGCCCTCGCTTTATCTGGAAGCCGGCGCCATCCACGGCTGCGTGCTGGCAAAAGAAGACCAGCCGCTGGTCTACATGGAGGATGTCGGCCGCCACAACGCGGTCGACAAGATCGCCGGCTGGATGTTCAAGGAGAAGGTGAAGGCCGCCGACAAGATTTTCTACACCACCGGGCGGCTGACCTCGGAAATGGTGATTAAGACCGTGCGCATGGGCATTCCGATCCTGATTTCGCGCTCGGGCTTCACCGCTTGGGGTGTCGAGCTCGCGCGCAAGGCGAATTTGACGCTGATCGGCCGCGCGCGCGGCAAGCGTTTCGTCGCGCTCGCCGGCGAGGACCGCATCGTGTTCGACCAGGACCTCGCCTATGTCGAGGAAGAAAGCTCCAAGCATCGGCGCAAGGCCGCCGTGCATGATGAGTGATGGCTGATATTCCGGTTCCCCCCACTCTCGGCCTGGTGCTCGCCGGTGGTCTGGCGCGCCGCATGGGCGGCGGCGACAAGGCGCGCATCGAGATCGGCGGCGTGTCGATCCTCGACCGCGTGCTGGCGACCCTGTCGGGCCAATGCGTGGGCATCATCATCAACGCCAACGGCGATCCCAAACGCTTTGACGATACCGGCGTTCCGGTGGTGCCCGACAACGTGCCGGGCTTCGTCGGCCCGCTCGCCGGCATTCTGGCCGGGCTCGATTGGTTGGCCAGGCAGAACAACGGCATCGAGTGGCTGCTCAGCGTGCCGGGTGACTGTCCGTTCCTGCCCGACGACCTAGTGGAACGCCTGCACCAAGCCCGCCGCGAACTGGGCGCCGGCGTGCGGCTCGCCTGCGCCCGCTCGGGCGAATGGCGCCATCCGGTGGTGGGCCTATGGCCGTTGGCGCTGCGCGAGAGCCTGCGCAAGGCCCTGGTCGAGGAAGGCCTACGCAAGATCGAGGTCTGGACGGCACGGTACGGCGTCGCGGTCGCCGATTGGCCGGCCGAGCCGGTCGACCCCTTCCTCAACGTCAACACGCCAGAGGACGCCGAGCGCGCGGCGCGCATTGCGCTGCAGCATCAGGGTCTCTGATTTTCAATATTGAAACGCCGCTTCCATCGCCCATATCTGATATAGTTTCAGGCTATGGGGCGGGGATAGGAGCCAATTCCATGAAAACCTTCATCATCGCCTGCGTCGCCGCCGTGGTCATCGCGGTGATCGGCGGCGTGGTGCTCAATAGCGTGCAAGAGCCGGCCGATCAGGCTTTCAGCACGTCCGCGGTGCGGCTCGGCTGAACTCGTCCGCGATCAGCCGATAAGCGCCGCGTAGGAGAGGAAGCCGACGCGGGCGCCGGGCTCGATCGCCGTCACGTCTTCGGGAAATTCCAAAAGCCCGTCGGTCTCCGTCAGCGACGTCAGGATGCCGGCACCGTCCTGCGGGTGCTTGACCGCCTCGAGTTCGCCGTCGGGGCTGCGGCGCAGCGCGACGCGCACATATTCGCGCCGGTCCTTCTTTTTGCGGTAGGCGAAGGCGGCGCGCACCGGCAATGGCACCAGGCTTTGCGGCCGCGCGCCGGCGAGCCGCCGCAGCAGCGGCTTCACCACCCGCACGAAGGTCACAAATACCGCCACCGGATTGCCTGGCAGCCCGACAAATGCGGCGCTCTGCCCACCCGCGCCGCGAATGACACCCATCGCCACCGGCCGGCCCGGCTTGATGGCGACCCGCCAGAACACCAGGCTGCCAATTTGCTCTATCGCATTGCGTACGTGATCCGCTTCGCCAGTGGAGACCCCGCCCGAGGTGACTACCAGATCATGGCCGGCCGCCGCCCTCTGCAGCGCGCGCGTCAACGCTTCCGGATCGTCGGGCAGGATGCCGAGATCGGTCACCATGACGCCGAGTCGCTCCAGCAATTCGCTCAGCAGATAGCGGTTGGCGTCGTAGATCGCGGCGCCGCTGCGCTTGCTGCCCGGCTCGACCACCTCGTCACCGGTTGAGAAGATCGCGACCTTCAGACGGCGCCGCACCTCGATTTTGGTGATGCCGAGCGCGGCGGCGAGCGCGATGTGCTGCGGTTCCAGCACGGTGCCGGCCGGCAGCGCGACATGACCGACAGGCACGTCTTCGCCGGCCAGCCTGCGGTTGGAGCCGAGCTTCAGGCCTTTCGGCACGATTACATGATCGCCGTCCACCGTGACGTCTTCCTGCATGAACACAGTGTCGGCACCCGCCGGCATGGCCGCGCCGGTGAAAATCCGGATCGCCTGGCCCGGCTTGAGCGCGATATCGGCGCGGGCGCCGGCGGTCAGCCGGCCGGCAATCGCAAGCCTGGTGTCGGCGTCGCGCGCGAGATCGGCATGGCGCACGGCATAGCCGTCGACTGCCGAATTATCGAACGGCGGCAGATCGACCGGCGCCTTGACGTCGGCGGCGGCAACGCGGCCGCGCACCCCGCGCAGGCCCACCCGCTCGGTCTCGGCCACCGGCGCGACCCGCTCGCCGATCAGTCGCTCCATGTCCGGAAGCGGCAGTAGGGGGCCGGAAAACGCGAAGCAGTCGTCGGTGAGCTGCGCCATCACCCGCTCCGTTCGACCGCCTCGATCGGCACCGCATGCTTGAGCAGCAGATCGGCGATCGCTTCGATGTCGTTAAGGTCGACCACCGGGACACGCGCTGCCGGCAGCGCGCTGTCGGAGGCCACAGCGACGATGTGCGGATCTTCCGGGTGGATCAGCGGCTTGCCGTTGGCGATGCGGTGGATTTCGAGCTTGGGGAAAGCGTCGCGCTTGAAGCCCTCGACCAGCACCAGATCGACCGGCGACATTTTGCCGACCAGCGCGGCCATGTCCCATTCCGGCTGCTCGCGCAGCTCGTGCAGGATGGCCCAGCGTTTGGCCGACGAGATGATCACCTCGGTGGCGCCGGCGGCGCGGTGGAAGAAGCTGTCCTTGCCGGGCTGGTCGAGGTCGAAGCCGTGGTGGGCGTGCTTGAGCGTCGACACGGCTAAGCCGCGCGCGATCAGGCACGGAATGAGCTTCTTGATCAGCGTGGTTTTGCCCGACCCACTCCAGCCGGCGAGACCGATGATGCGCATGGCTTCCTTATAGCAAAACGCCCGGCCGCGAGGCCGGGCGTTTTCTATCGGCGATCGAGGCTGCCGGTCATTCGGCCGGCCGCATAGCCTGACCCTGGGCGGCCCCGGGCTGCGTTTCTTCTTCGTACCAGAGCGCATGGCGTTCCTTCGCCCAGTTGACGTCGACGGTTCCGTCGTTCATCGCCTCGAAGGCGCCCTCCACACCGATCGTGCCCATATAGATGTGGACGAACATGGCGGCGACGTAGAGCAGCGCGACGGTGCTATGCACCACCTGGGCCAGTTCCATGCTGCTGATATCGGTCCCATAGAACGGGAACAACAGGATATAGCCGGTCACGGCGACCGCGGCGCCGCCGAGCATGGCGAGCCAGAAGATCAGCTTTTCGCCGCCATTGAACTTGGGTGCCGGCGGCTCTTCGCCACCGAACATGCCGCCGCCATTCTTGAACCATTCGATATCGGCGCCAGTCGGAATGTTGCGCGCGACCCAGATCAGGAACATCAGAACGACGCCGGTCGTGAAGGCAAAGCTGATATAATTATGCGCGAACTTTCCCCATTCGGTCCATTCGCTGAAGGTCGACGCCCCCATCCACGGCAAAATCAGGCTGCGGCCGAAAGTGATGTTGAGGCCGGTGAGGCCGAGGATGACGAAGGTGACGCCGGTCAGCCAGTGCACGAAACGCTCGAACACGTTGAACCGCAGAATCTTCCGCCCCGACCGTCCAGCCTTGATGCGCATGGATCCGTGGGTCAAATAGTAGAGCGTGAGCAGCGCCAGGATGCCGAGGATGGCGATGCCACCGATCCATTTCAGCGTGACGGTGCGGTATTCGCGCCACTCACGGCCGGCCGGATGCTCGAGCACGTAGGACTTCACATCCGGGATCGAGCCGCGGCCTTGGATCACTTTGAGCTGCTGGAGCAATTGCTGCTCCTTCACCGCCGCGGCGGTCGGATTGACCGAACTCGGCTGCTGCGCCGCCACCGGCAATGCCGTTGCGACGACAAATGCGAGCGCCAGCGCGCCAGCGATCAGGCGCATATGCGCTAAAACTTTCGCCATGCCATCTCTCCTTCAATTCAAGTCTTCTTCAGTGGCGAAACCGGCGGCGCAGGGTTTGCCCCCGCACCGCCGCGACGAATTCAGGTCGCGATCGATTCGCGATAAGCGGTCTGCCAGCCCCAGGCGCCGGAGCCGTAGCCGCGCTTAGCCACGCGCTCCTTGTAGATCTGGGCGATGACGTCGCCGTCGCCGGCGAGCAGCGACTTGGTCGAACACATCTCGGCGCACAGCGGCAGCTTGCCTTCCGCCAGCCGGTTGGCGCCGTATTTCTCGTACTCTTCCTTGCTGTTGTCGGCTTCCGGGCCGCCGGCGCAGTAGGTGCATTTGTCCATCTTGCCGCGCGATCCGAAGTTGGTGACCTTCGGGTATTGCGGTGCGCCGAACGGGCAGGCGTAGAAGCAATAGCCGCAACCGATGCACAGGTCCTTGGAGTGCAGCACCACCGCGTCGGCCGTGGTGTAGAAGCAGTTGACCGGGCAGACCGCCGCGCAGGGCGCGTCGGTGCAATGCATGCAGGCCATGGAGATCGAGCGCTCGCCTGGCTTGCCGTCATTGAGCGTGACGACGCGCCGGCGGTTGATGCCCCAGGGCACCTCGTTCTCGTTCTTGCAGGCGGTGACGCAAGCGTTGCATTCGATGCAACGGTCGGCGTCGCAGAGGAATTTCATACGTGCCATGGTCGTTGCTCCTTATGCCGCTCTGATCTGACAAAGCGTGACTTTGGGTTCTTGCATGCCCGTCGCCGGGTCATAGCCGTAGGTGGTGATCGTGTTCGCGCTTTCGCCGAGCACGATCGGATCGGCGCCCTGCGGATATTTGCTGCGCAGATCCTCGCCCTCGAACCAGCCGCCGAAGTGGAACGGCATCCAGGCGACGCCCTTGCCGACGCGTTCGGTGACCAGCGCCTTCATCTTGGCCTTGGAGCTGCTCTCGGCGCCGGTCACCCAGACCCAGCCGCCGTCCTTGATGCCGCGCGTCGGCGGCATCGGACGTGTTGATCTCGATGAACATGTCCTGCTGCAGCTCGGCCAGCCATTTGTTGGAGCGGGTTTCCTCGCCGCCGCCCTCGTATTCGACCAGACGGCCGGAGGAGAGGATGAGCGGGAACTCCTTGGCCAGGCCCTTGTCCACCGCGTTCTTCTGGATGGTGTGGCCGATATTCGGCAGCCGGAATTTCACGGCGTCCGGATAGGTCGGATACTTCGCCACCAGATCGATGCGCGGCGAGTAGATCGGCTCGCGGTGCGTCGGCACCGGGTCGGGCAGATCCCAGGCCAGCGCGCGCGCCTTGCCGTTGCCGTAGGGGATGACGTTGTGCTTGATGCAGATGCGCTGGATGCCGCCCGACAAGTCGGTCGACCAGGCCACGTCACCGCCGATCTTCTGGATGGTGGCGAGTTCGGCTCGGGCGTGAGTTCGCTGTCCCAGCCGAGCTTCTTGAGCACGCTCAAGGTGAACTGCGGGTAGCCGTCCTTGATCTCCAAATCCTTGGAATAGGTCTCGGACAAGCAGCGATACGCCGTTGCGCTCGACGCCGAAGCGGGCGCGGAAGGTGCCGCCGCCGTCCTGGATGCTCTTGGTGGTGTCGTAGAGCAGCGGGGTGCCCGGATGCTTGACCTCCGGCGTGCCCCAGCACGGCCAGGGCAGGCCGTAATAGTCGCCGCCGACTTCCGGGGTGTCCTTGGGCGCGCGCATGCTCACCAGGTCGAACTCCGCCTGGTGCCTCATATGCGCCTTGAGCCGCTCCGGCGACTGGCCGCAATAGCCGGTCGAGAAGCTGCCGCGGTTCATTTCACGCAACACGTCCTCGGGCGGGACCTTGGTGCCCTCGACCTTGATGTTCTTGAACATCTTGTCTTCGAAGCCGAACTTCTTGGCGAGCAGGTAGATCACCTCGCTGTCGTCCTTCGATTCGAAGATCGGCGGCACGATCTGCTCGCCCCACTGGAGCGAACGGTTGGAGGCGACGCGCGAACCGGAGGTCTCGAACTGGGTGCAGATCGGCAGCAGATACGTGTTGTCCTTGCGCCCGGCATTGGCCGAGAGCGAGGCCCAGGTGGTGGGATGCGGATCGGCGACCACCAGGAGTTCGAGCGCGGCCATGCCTTTGGTCAATTCCGGGATGCGGGTGATGGAGTTGCTGGCGTGGCCGAACACCATCATCGCCTTGACATTGTCGCTCTGCCCGACCTTGTCCTTCGGCAGCAGCACCGCGTCGAACCAGCGCGTGAGCGGGATGCCGGGCGTCTCCATCATCTTCTTCGGGCTGCTTGGGATCGAACTGCGACTGCATCCAGTTGTAGTCGACTTCCCAGACGCGGCTCCAATGCTTCCAGGCGCCTTCGACGAGGCCGTAGTAGAACGGCAGCGTCACCACATCGAGGCCGATGTCGGTGGCGCCCTGCACGTTGTCGTGGCCGCGGAAGATGTTGGCGCCGGTGCCGGGCTTGCCGACATTGCCGGTGGCGAGCAGCGCGATGCAGCTCGCCCGCACGTTGGCGGTGCCGACGGTGTGCTGGGTCTGGCCCATGCACCAGATCAGCGTCGAGGGCCGCTCCGTCGCGAACATCTTGGCGACGCGCTCGAGCTGCGCGCCCGGCACGCCGGAAATGTTCTCGACCACTTCCGGCGTGTACTTCTCGATTTCCTTGCGCGCCTCGTCCATGCCGTAGACGCGCTGCTTGATGAATTCCTTGTCTTCCCAGCCGTTCTTGAACACGTGCCAGAGCATGCCCCAGAGCACCGGGATGTCGGTACCGGGACGAATACGTACATATTCGGTGGCATGCGCCGCCGTCCGCGTCATGCGCGGATCGATGACGATCATGTTGCCTTGTTGAGCTCCTTGCTTTCCAGCAAGTGCTGCAGCGACACCGGATGCGCTTCCGCCGGATTGCCGCCCATGATGATCTGCGTCTTCGAATTGCGGATGTCGTTGAAGCTGTTGGTCATCGCGCCGTAGCCCCAGGTATTGGCCACGCCGGTCACCGTCGTCGAATGGCAGATGCGCGCCTGGTGGTCCTGGTTGTTGGTGCCCCAGAACGCCGCCAGCTTGCGGAACAGATAAGTGCCTTCGTTGGAGAACTTGGCCGAGCCCAGCCAATAGACGGAGTCGGGTCCCGACTTCTCGCGGATCTGCTTGAGCTTGTCGCCGATCTCGTTGATGGCCTGGTCCCATTTGATGCGGGTCCACTGGCCGTTGACCATCTTCATCGGATATTTCAGGCGGCGTTCGCCCATCACCAGTTCGCGCACCGAGGCGCCCTTGGCGCAATGCGAGCCGCGATTGATCGGACTATCCCAGCTCGGCTCCTGGCCGATCCAGACGCCGTTGGAGACTTCCGCCGTGACGGTGCAGCCGACCGCGCAATGCGTGCAGACGCTTTTGCGGATGGTGACGGACGCGCCCTTGGCGGGCGGCGGACCGGCTTTGGCCTTTTGCACGCTCGCAAGCGGCAAGGCGCCGAGCGTGGCGAGGCCGCCGGCGGCGAGACCCGACCGGCGCAGGAAGGTGCGGCGGTCGAGGCCCTTGTTGTCTTCCTGACCGGCGAGGGCGGCGAGATTACCGCGGCGCGCCTGACGTTCTGTTCTCTTGATCAGCACGGCGTGCCTCCCTCAGCTCGGATAACGGTTGACGCGGTAATAGGTCTTCACCTCGGCGGAATCGGCCTTGTAGCGCGCCTTGCGCTTTTCATCGTTGCTCTCCGAATCCGCTTTCGCTTCGGTCACGAGGGCGGCGGGCGCTATAGCTGCACCGGCGCCGGCGCCGAGCGCGCGCAGGAAGTTGCGGCGTGCCAAGTTGGCTTTAGGGTCTGTTGTCATCGCCAGTCCTCCTTGAAGACGTAAGTAGTCGTTCTCACGCGCGTCATTCAGACAGCGCGAAAGCCTCCAATTCGATTTCCATGAAGACCCGGCCGAGCGTGCCGACGCGCCGGTAGAAGTCCGCAGCCTCGGCGCGCTCAAGGTCGCTAAAGAAGCGGCCAAGCCAGGGCGCCAAGTGCTTTTCGAACAGTTCGCGGTCGGCGCCGGCCGGCGCCGGGAATTGTCCGCCGGCAATGCCGGACATGATCTCGCACAGGATAGCGGCATGATCTTCCGATTCGTATTGCTCCTCGACGCGTTCGATGCCGAGGCGGGCAAGATCCTCGCGCAGCCGCGCCAGCGGGCGCTCGTGCAGGAAGCCGGCGATATAGTAGGAGCCGTAGGGCATCAGCTCGCCGCGGCCGATGCCGATGAAAAGATTGAAAAATTCGCGCTCGACCTTGGTGGCGTCGGCATTGCCGGCCGCGTCCGCAAGCCCGACATGGGCCAAGCCGAGCGGCGTCGGATCGCCGCGCAACGTCGGCCAGCCGCGCCAGAAATGCCGCGTCCGGCGCCCGCGTCAGCAAGGCCGCCAGCAGCGCGTATTCCTGCGCGCGGGCAAGATCGACCTCATCGACGCCGGTCATTTTGTTGTTTTCGTCGTAAAGGTCGGGCCGCAGGATCGCGCGCGCCACACCAGTCACCGCCTCGACCGTCAGCACCCGCTCGGCCGGGATGCGCGACCAATTCGACACCGAAGGCTGGGAAATCCCGATACGGCGCGCTAGTTCGGTGACGCCACCGGCAGCGCGAATCGCTTCCTGCAGACCCCGGTCTGGCATGTCCCCGTCGTTTCCCTGGCCCGTTCGTTATGTTTTTATGGCTCGAACCGGCGAAATGAGCCACTTCAGAAGAGTTCTGAAAAAGTATCCCCGTAGGGAACGCAGGGCAATAGCCGGAGGCTATAAGCAAGATCATAATTTCGGGAGCGCGCCGCCGTGCCCACGTCGGCGAGACGGTGGGACGTCTTCCCGCTCGCTCGAATTATTTTGCGATGCAACAGCTTCTTCGCTGCGCTGCACAGGAACCTTTTCTGTTGCTGCGAGCTCTTCATTCGGCGCTGGCTGATCTTGCGGCAATTTCTGTGCCGGCCCGGGATCAGCTTGCTGCATCGGATTTTGTCCGGAATTGCCCGGCGCGCGAGCGACTTGCAGCGGTGTGTCGGGTTCTGCCGCCGGCGGCGCGCCGATTGCTTGCGCCAGCAAGCGGCCCACGTCCTCGCCTGCCGGCATTGGCCCAAAGCCGGGCACGCCGTAGGGGTCATTGAAGTCCCACCCGTTCTCGACCAGGCCGATGAAGTCGCGGATCGCCGGATCGGCCGACCAAGCGCGACGAAGGGCCGCACGCGTGAGTTCCGGCGGAACGCCGGGTTTGAGAAACGCGCGAACGTCGGATTCCGCCGTGATCGATTCGATCGGCGGCAGGCTGGCGGGATCGAAAGCGTCCTCCGCGGCTGCCTGTTTCGCTTCGCCATCCGGCGGCGGAGCCGTGGCGGCATCCGCCGCTTCGACCGGCGCGGGCAAGTCCGACTTGGATTCATCCGCCGCTTCGCGTTTGCGCCGCGACCATCGATCGAGGAATTTTTCCGGCTCGCTCATGGTTATTCACCGTCGCGCGTCGGGGCGCGCCGTCCAAGCGCTTCCGGATCGGCGCGGTCGCGCTTGCGTTTGACGAACGGCTGCTCGACATGGTGCTCGGCGACGAAGGCGGCAACGAGCTGCCGGATCGCTTCCGGCATCGGCACCTGCTCGACCATGTCGGTCGCCGTCTCGGTCAGGCTTTCGCCTTCAGCCGGGTCGGCGGTCACCACCGCGACGGTGTAAGGCGGCTCGGAGTCGGTGGCGCGTAGCGCCACCCACAAAGCGGGCGCACCGGATTCGAGGTTGTTGCGATAATACGTCGTCTCCGTGCGATACAATTCGATCTCGGCAACGCCCGCAAAAAACGTCGTCCGCTCGCCGTCATCGGTGAGCTTGGTCCAGGATGGCGTCTCCGGCGCGCCGGCGAGCACGCTCGACCGGACGCCAGGCGTATTCGCTCCATTGCGTAACGCCTTTGCTGCGCTCGACCACGACGCCGACCTCGATGGTTTGCAAGGGGCTTATGACGCTCATCCGACCGCCTCCAGATGCCGGATCGGCAGCCCGGTGACCAAGTTCTGCGGCTTCATGCGGATGGTCTTGTCGGCCGTCATAGCCAGGATCAGATAGACCGGCTCGCCTTTAACCTTGTCCAGCACGATCGACGGATCGCGGAAATTAAGCGCGAACAGTCCGATCACGCCCGCCATGGCCGCCTCGTCGATGTCCGTCTCGTTCCACAACAGATCGCCGATGCGGGTGGCTTCGGCGTCGAGCCCGACGTACCAGCTGAGTGGCGCCTCGCGCAGCTCGGTGAGCGGCTCGATCGTCACCTCGACGCCGAGCACATGCGCGATCCAGCGCTGCATCGCTTCGGCCAGCGCGGAGAGCCCGGCGCGCCCGCCGGTCAGATCGAGCGCCATGTCGAACCGGTCGCTGCGTTCCCAATAGCTTTCGGCATTGTCGTCATTGATGATATCGATATTGGCTTCGGCCGGAATGCCCGAGCATCGAGACCAGCGGCGTCACCGGCGTGGTATTGACGCCGCCAATAGTCTCTTCGTCAGCCGCGAGCAGCGAGCCTTCATGCATGGTCACGCGCTGGGTGCGGAAAAACAGCTCGGCCGCACGCAGCACGCGCGCGTCGGTCACGCCGTCGAGCGCGTTGCGCACGATCACGTGCACCAGCTGATTGATGAACAATGGCGGCGTTTTGCCGATTCCGTTACGCACCAGATCGGCATAAGCGGCTTCCAGCGTCTTATGGCGCAGCAAATGATCGCGGAAAGCGATCAGCATCTGCCAGTTCTCGCGCGCGTCGGCATCGGCGATGGCCGCGATATCGGACGCCGCAACCGGCATGCGCGGATCGGCGAGCAGCGCGGCATGCAGCGTCTTTTCGACCGCGCAGGCCTCCGGCGGCGGGATCAGTTCGGGCCGCGCCAGATAGACTTTGAGGAAATCGTCGGTCACGACGAGGCCGCCGCCTTCGTCGCGGTCGAGCAGATGATGGCCACAGGAAATCCAGAAGTCGTTCATTTGCGCTCCCGCTCGGCCATTCCGATCAGATCGACCGTTTCCTCCGGCCCGTCGTCCTCGCCTTCGACCTCGAGGAACGAGAAGGCGCGCGCCGGCTTTTGTCCCGCGCGCGGGCGTAGCGTGCGGTATGTTTCGCGCACGTCGCGATTATCGAACGAGCGATGCACCGCCACCAGCGTATCCTGCGGCTGGCTGCACAGTGACTCGGCGAAGGCAACCTCCTCCTCTGCTGCGGCGCGCGCGACGTCCATGTCGGGCGCGCCGAAATTGGCGACAAGTTGTCCGGCGAGCGTTTCGACGACGGCCTTCCGGTCGTTTTCGTTCGCCTCCACGATCTGTACCAAAGTCGACCAACCGAGCGAAGAAGTACCGAGAAAGCCGCCGCGGAATGCCGAGCGTGCCTTGCCTTCGAGTTCCGCCGGATCGCGGTTCCAGAACACGAAGGCGCCCGACACCGCCCATTCGCCGGGCTCGGCCGCCTTCTCGAACACGAAAGTGTCGGACGCATCGAGTCTTATGGTGCGCAACAGCTTCACGCCCGCGGCCCCTTCGCCGCCGGATCGAGCCAGGCGGGCTTGGCCAGCCGCGGCAACAACTTTTTCCGCTCGACTTCGGCCTTGCCCATGCGGCGGATCAGCAGATCGCCGTTCTCGTCGATATCGCGGCGCAGGCCCGACTCGGGCACCAGCCGCTCCAGATAGCCGCGCGCGACCGCGCCGAAGCCGTGCTCCTGCCAGGCGTCGATGGCGACCATGAAATGGCGGGCGAAACTCTCCACCACCTGGTCGGACATGGCGTCGGTGAAGCCTTCCTCCGCGAGCGCGGTGACCAGCGGATTGAGGCCCGGCTCGGAACCGCTCATCGACACGGTGCGGATCATGGCGCCGAACACCAGCCAAGGCGGGGTTTCGTCCTCACCAACTCCTTGCGGCCAAGCCAGGCGGCCGCCGCCCACGAGGCCGCGGTTGACCGAAATCGAATCCGGCCAGTCGATGGTGATCTCGGTTTCCGGCTGCGCTTGCGCCGTGAGCGCATCGGCCAGCGCCGCCATGCCGGCATAAATGGCGCGCCGCGCCAGTCGCAGAGGCTCGTCCGGCTCCAGCACCACCGCGAATTCGGCAAGATCGAAGCGCCCGACATAGACCAGCGTGCCGGCGCCCTGCTCGGGCGCGATCGATTTCGCATGCGCGAAGGCGTCGCCCAATTCGCGCAGGCGCACCAGCGTGAACGGCGGCGGCAGTCTGAGTTCCGGCGCTAGCGAGCTTGCCCGCGTCTCCGTCGGCATTAGCTGTTACTTTCTGATTTGATTACTTATAATTATAGCCTCACGGGGTCCCGAGGCCCAGTCCCGCGGCCATCAGGATTAGGTGCGAAAGCGACGCCCGAGGCGGCATTTCGCCTTCAAATCGCGGGGTCACGCGAAAAGGTTAATGAGCCGGATGGCCGAACGGCCGCGTAAAATTCTGATCTGCTCCTGCGAAGACACGATGCCGCTCGATGGCGAGGCGGTACGCAGCGTCTGCCGCGGCGCGGACGTTATCGAAGGCCGCCAGTTTTGCCGCGCCGAGCTCGATCGCTTTCGCAAAGCGGCGGCCGGCGGCAGCCCGATCAGCGTGGCCTGCACCCAGGAAGCGCCGCTGTTCGAAGAAGTCGCCGGCGAGAACAAGCACGTCACTGAGCTGACTTTCGTCAATATTCGCGAGACCGCCGGTTGGTCGAACGATGCCAAGGCGACCGGCCCGAAAATGGCGGCTTTGATCGCGGCCAGCGCTGAGCCCGCGCCGGAGATCGCCTTCGTTCCGCTGACCAGCGAGGGCGTCACCCTCGTTTACGGCAAGGACGAACAGGCGATCGAAGCCGCCAGACTGCTGAAAGACCATCTCGACATTACAGTGCTGATCAAACCGCCCGGCGATCTATCGCCGCAGCGGGTGACCGACTTCCCAGTGGTCAAGGGCGTCATACGGCAGGCCAAAGGCTATCTCGGCGCCTTCGAACTGATGATCGACGACTTTGCCGCGCCCAATCCGTCCTCGCGCGGCGAACTCAATTTTGGACAGGCGCGCAACGGCGCGACGTCGCGCTGCGACATTGTGATCGATTTGTCGGGCGGCGCGCCGCTGTTCCCCGCAGCCGATCTGCGCGACGGCTATTTGCGCGCCGATCCAGGCGACCCCGCCGCCGTCTTGCGCGCGGTGCTCAAGGCGCGCGATCTGGTCGGCAATTTCGACAAGCCACGCTATGTCACGTTTACCGAGGATTTGTGCGCACATTCGCGTTCCAAGATCGTCGGCTGCCGCCGCTGCCTCGATCTCTGCCCGACCGGCGCCATAACGCCCAACGGCGATCACGTGGCGATCGATGCGCAAATCTGCGCCGGCTGCGGGCAATGCGCCGCCGCCTGCCCGACTGGAGCGGCGGCCTACGCTTTGCCGCCGTCCGACGCGATGCTTGCGAAACTTGCGCGCGCTGCTTTCGGCCTACCGTGAGGCCGGCGGCAAGCAGGCGGTGGTGATGTTCCATGACGCCGAGCACGGGGCTGAATTGATCGACGCGCTGGCGCGGCACGGCGACGGCTTGCCGGCGAATGTGCTGCCGGTACAAGTCAACGAGGTCACCCAAGTCGGACTGGAAGCGGTGGCGGCGTCATTCGCTTACGGCGCGTCGGCGGTGCGCTTTCTCATTCGCGCCAAGCCACGTCACGACGTGACCGGCCTCGCCAAGACTATCGGGCTGGCGGAGCCGATCCTTTCCGGTCTCGGCTTTGCCGGCGTGCGCGTCGCAACCGTCGAGACCGACGATCCCGATGCGCTCGGCGAAGCCCTACGCGCCATCGCGCCCATGGACGGCGCGGCCAAGCCCGCGACCTTCTCCGCCGTCGGCCGCAAGCGCGACGTGGTGCGCCATGCCTTGCGCGAGCTGCATGCGGCGGCGCCCGCGCCGGTCGATATCGTGCCGCTGCCGCAAGGCGCGCCGTTCGGCACCGTCGAGGTCAAGGTCGAAGGCTGCACGCTGTGCCTGTCCTGCGTTTCCGCCTGCCCGACCGGCGCGCTGTCGGATGATCCGGAACGGCCGATGCTGCGCTTTGCCGAGGATGCCTGCGTGCAATGCGGGCTGTGCCAGGCGACCTGCCCGGAGAAAGTCATCACCCTGCGGCCGCAGATCGATTTCCGCGCCGCCACCGCGTCGAGCCGCATCGTCAAGCAGGAAGAGCCGTTCGCTTGCATCCGCTGCGGCAAGCCGTTCGGCGTCAAGAGCTCGGTCGAACGGGTGGCCGCCAAGCTCGAAGGCCAGCACTGGATGTTCAAGGATTCGAAGAAGCGGCTCGACGTCATCAAGATGTGCGCCGATTGCCGCGTCAACGCGATGGCGGAGGAGAATTTCGATCCCTTCGCCGCCCCCAAGCGACCGGCCGCCCGCACCACCGACGATTACCTGCGCGAGCGGGAGCAAAAGGGCGAAAACTAAATCACTTCTTCATCGCCGCCTTCGCGAGAAACTCCACCAGCGCCTTGCGGTCCTGCGCCGAACCGATCTTCTGCTCCGGCATCTTGGTGCCGGGGGTGTAAGTCATAGGGCCGACTTCGAACATCTTCGCCACCGTCTGCGGCGTCCACACAATGTTCATGTGCTTGAGCGCTTCCGAATAACGATAGCCCGGCAGCGTGGCGATGCGCCGGCCAAATATGCCGTGCAGGCTTGGGCCGGCCTTGTTGCCTTCGTCGGGCGAGAGCGTGTGGCAGGCAACGCAGGCCCGAAACACCTGCGCCCCGGGGTCGTTGCCATAGGCCGCTAGCGGATCGTCGGGCGCGCCCACCACCACCGCGCCGATCGGCTCGCCGGAGACCGCGTCCCAGCGGCGGATGGTGCGGTCGGTGCCGCCCGTCAATAACGTGCGGCTGTCGGGAAAGAACGCCACCGACCACACCGGTAGGCCGGGGCCGACCAGCGTGTGCGCGAGCTTGCGCAGCCTTCGCTCGATCACCGCCACCGAGCCGCGCACTCCGGCGGCAGCCACCAGCCCGCCGTCGGGCGAGATGGCGACCGCGATGATCGGGGTCGCCGACGCCTGCACGGAGCCGCGCAGCTCGCCCTGCGGCGACAGGAAATAGACCTTGCCGTCGGCGCCGGCCGCGACGATCTCGCCGTCGGGCGCGATGGCCACCGAATTGAGCGGCGTCGGCAAATTGTGCACACTGACGCCGCCGTCGGCGAGCCGCCAGATGCGCAATGTCGCGTCGTAGCCGGCGCTCACCAGGTCGCGGCCGTCGGGCGAGAAGGCGACGCCGTTGACGTTTTGGCTGTTACCTTCCAGCACGCGCGGCGCGCCGCCGCCAAGCGGCCACAGCCGCACGGTATGATCCCAGGACGCCGAAGCGAGCCACTTGCCGTCGCCCGACACCGCCAGCGCGGCGATCGGGCCGGTGTGGCCGTCGAGCACCTTGTCGGGCTCGGGCTTGCCTGGCGTCCAGATCGCGATATGGGCGTCGGCGCCGGCGGTGACGATGCGGCCATCCTTCAGCCAGGCGACCGCGTTCACCGCGTTGTCGTGGAAGCGCATCACCTGCTCGGCGACATTGCGCGTGAGCGACCAGCGGATCGCGGACGTGTCGAAGCTGCCGGAAACGGCATGCGTGCCGTCGGGCGAGATCGCCAGCGCGCGCACCGGTCCGCCATGGCCGCGCAATTGCGCCTGCGCCGTGGATGAGAGCGCAGCCAAAATCAGGACAACGCAAAGACGACTAATCATCAGCGGGTTTCATCCCGAGCGCCCTGATGCGCGCGCGCGTCGTATCGTCACGCAGCGCCGCGAGGAAGGCCTGCACCGCCGGCCGCTCCTTGCGGCTTTCAACCAGCAGGAAATCGTAATGTTCCGGCGACAGCGGCAGGAACCCGAGACCGTAGAGCTTGGCCACCGGCTCGATGGCGACGCCCCAGTCGGCGCGTCCCTGCGCGATCGCCGCGGCGACCGCGTTGTGCGACTTCGGCTGGTTGGCGTAGCCGGGCGGACGCGCGCCTGCGAGCAACTTATCGATCAGCACGCGGGTGCCGGCGCCGGCGTTGCGGTTGACCATTAGCGCCGCGCTATCCGCCAAAGCTGCCTTGAGACCTTCTTGGGCGCTACGCCCTTCGAAACGCTTGTCGCCGGGGCGGAACAGAATGCCCTGCATGCGCTGCCAGCCGCGCACCAGGCGCAAGCCGGGCGCCGCCAGATGCACATTATACTGTCCGCTCGCCGGATCGATCAGGTGCACCGGCGCGATGTCGCATTCGCCACGGCTCGCCGCCGCCACGCCGCCGAGACTGCCCACGGCGAGCGTACGCGCGGAAAAGCCGCGCTCGGCGAGCGCGCCGACCACCACGTCGAGCGCCACGTCGTGGCTGCCCATGATGACCAGATCGGGCGCGCGCGCGGCGCTGCCGATCAACGTCACGTCCACGACGCTGTCGGCATCGAGCGATGAGGCCAGCGCGTCGATCGCGAGGAAACCGTCGGATTGCGAGAAGCTGGTCACCGAGCCGGAACCTTTGCCGGTCGGAAACGCGACCGGGCCGTCCTCGCTCTCGATCAGCGACACCAGCACGAATTCCTTACGGCCGAGTTCGGAAGCAATCGCGCACCGGCACGCGCGCGGTGAGCGTTTGCGCGGCTTCCGGCGGCAGTCCGGCGCGGGCGCGGATCACCGGCGCGACGAAAGCGTGGAACGTAAAGATCGCCGAGGTCGGGAAGCCGGGCAGCACCACGATCGGCTTGTCGCCGATCACGCCGAGGCAGAGCGGCTTGCCGGGCTTGAGCGCGACGCCATGCACCAGAATGCCGGGCTTGCCGAGCTCGCGAGACGACGCGATGCGACAGATCGCCGGCGCCTTTCGAGGTGCCGCCCGAGAGCACGACCATGTCGCTTTGCTTAAGCGCTGCGCGCACGGCCTTTCTCCAGCGCACCTCCGTCGTCGGGAAAAGCGCCGAGGCTCAGCGGCTCGCCGCCGGCTTCCGTTACGGCCGCCGCGATGATCGCGCCATTGCTGTCGTAGACGCCCGCGGCCGTAAGCGGCGCGCCGGGCGCCACCAGCTCGTCGCCGGTCGAGAGCACCGCCACTTTCGGCTTGCGCACCACGTCGACCTGCGCGAGCCCGCAAGCCGCCAGCATGCCGATTTCGCGCGAGCCGATGCGCGTGCCGCGCCGCAAGAGCGTCTCGCCGCGCGCGATGTCGGAGCCGGCATAAGAAATGAATTGCCCGGGCGCGGCGGCACGCCGCAGCTCGATCGCGGGCGCGCCCTGCTCGATCAACTCGGTCTGCTCGATCATCACCACCGCGTCGGCGCCGCGCGGGATGACGCCGCCGGTGGCAATTGCCGTGGCGGTGCGGGGCTTGACTTCCAGCGCCGGCACATCGCCGCAGGCGATCACCTCGGCATTGAGACGGAAGATTTTCGGAGCCCCGTCGCCGGCGCCGACGGTATCGGCGGCGCGCAGCGCAAAGCCGTCCACATTGGAGCGGTCGAACGGCGGCGCATCGACCGCGGCGACGACATCGTGCGCGAGCACGCGCGTGAGCGCGGCCGCAAGCGGCACCGTTTCGCCCGCGAGCGGCTTGAGATCGAGATGCTTCTCGAAGCGCGCGCGCGCCTCCTCGGCCGACACGACTTCGAGGAACTGCTCCTGCCGCGCCGCCGCGCGCACGCGCGCCAGCAGCGCGGCGTTTTCGTCGGGTTTCGGCTTGCGGCTTTCGCTCATCGATCGGTTCTCACGGCCACGGCCTTACCTGAACCCGCGCGCCGGCGGAATAGCCTTCGCTGTCGGCCGGCACCAGGATCCATCCGTCGGAGCGCGTGAGCGCCGACAGCGGCAGATATTTCGCCGCCAGCGGCTCGACGTTTTCGCCGGATCGGCGCACCGGAACGACTTCGGCAAGGCCGACGGTGGAAGTGACTTTGCGTGCGAGCGTGGCTGTCGTTCCCGGGTCGTTGTCGTCGCCGGCGGCGAGCCGTGCCAGCATCCGCCGCCCGACCGTCAGCCAAACCCCGAGCGCGGCATCGAGCCGCCCCGGCAACAGCAGCACCGGCCGCGTGCGCGGCAAATCCGAACGCCGCGGTCTCGCCCGGCGTCAGCGCCATGCCATGCACGAGGAGGCGGCCTGTCGCGCGCCAGCGTCTGCACGCTTGTATCGTTGCGGCCGCTGCCGGTGCCGCCGATGGCGACGACGGCGTCGGTCTTTTCGTCGGCCAACGCTTCGCTCAGCGCGCCGCTCGCTTCGTCGGGCGCGCCGCCCCGGCGCGCGGCGTCGCTTGCAATCAGGCGCGCGGCGGCGTTGAGGATCGGATCGGCGCGGACCGCTACGACGCGCAGCCTCGGCGCCCGCACGCTGACCTGCGCAACGCCGGCAGCGGCCAGCGCCGCAACGATCGACGGCACGCAGGCGCTCGCCGGCGCGGCGCAGCGGCACGGCGGCATCGCAATCCGCGCCGGCCGGCAACACACCGTCGCCCGGATTGACCGGGGCGAGCGCCTCGGCGCGGCCGTTCGCGACCTTCACCGTGTCGAGCGCGGCGACACTATCGGCGCCGGCCGGCATCGGGCGGCCCGCTTCGACCAGCACCGGCATCTGCGGCAAGTGCGCCGGCGCATAGCCGCCAGCGTCGCGCGTCGGCTCGGCGTTGAGCGCCCAGCCGTCGATCAGCGCGCGCGGCGCGGTGGGCTGCGTGGCCGCCACAACATCCGCCGCCAGCGTCGCCTGGCAAGCCTGCGCCGGCGCAATCCGGCGCGGCGCCACCGGCTTGACCTCCCGGTCGATCAGCGCCAGCACCTCGGCGAGCGGCGTCAGTCGCGCGATGCTCTGTATCGTCTCGGACGCCGCTGCCATATTCCTGCGCTTGACGTTGTTGCGGTGAACTTATTCAGTCTAGCCCAACGAGGCGGAAAGCGCATGAGCGAAACCACCATGAACCTGCGCGGCCTGAAATGCCCGCTGCCGGCGCTGCGGGTGCGCAAGATGCTGTCCAGCCTGAAAGCCGGGGACCTGATCGTGGCGGAATGCACCGATCCGCTGACCGCAATCGACATTCCCAATCTGCTGCGGCAGACCGGCGACACGCTGGAGGGCAAGGCGGAAGCCAAGGGCGTTCTCACCTTCCGCATCCGCAAGAAATGATTAGTGCGGCCGCCGTAGCTTCGGCAAATTCCATTCAACCGTCTGCCTGCCGTTCTTGAACGCCGCGACTGGCTGGGAAATTTCCGCCACCGCCTGCTCCGGCGTCTGCGCGTCGATCACGACGACATCGGCCGGATTGCCGACCACAAAGCCGTAATCCTTGAGATTGAGCAGGCGCGCCGAGGAGTGCGTCAACATGTCGAAGCATTCGCTTAAATGTGCCGGCCGGTCGACGTGCAGGACGTTGGCGTAGAGATTGGCCATGCGGATCAGCGAACAGTCGCCGTAAGGCGTCGCCGGATTGAGCACATTGTTGGTGGAGAGCGAACAGGTGACGCCGTGCGCGCTCAGCACATTGGCGTCGGCGACACCGCGCCGCACGCTGTGGTCCTGGTCGCGCCCCATCAGGAACAGATCGGTCGCCGGCAGCACCGTCACCGCGATGCCGCTGCCGGCGAGGCTTTTCGCCATGGCTGCCAGCCGGTCCGGCGGCAGCAGCGACAGCTTGGCCATGTGGCCGACCACCACGCGGCCGCCGCGTTTGTATTTGTCGGTCAGTTCGCGCACCAGATGGATGTCCATGTGCTCGGCTGACGGGCCGACGTTGAGATGCATGTCGATATCGACGTCGAACTCGCGCGCCAGCTCGAAGATGCGCCTGATCTGCCCGGCGCCGTCCTTGTCGTAGCGCGGCGCGCCGCCGATCACCTTGGCGCCGCGCTTGAGCCCCTCGACCAGGAGTTCGTCGGTGCCGGGATAACTGATCAGGCCTTCCTGCGGGAAGACGCAGATCTCGATGTCGATCGCCCATTTGTATTCGCCGATCAGCGCCTGCACGCCGTCGAAGCCGCGCATGCCGATGCCGGGGTCGACTTCGACCTGCGTACGCATGCGGGTCGCGCCGTGCACGATGCATTGCTCGAGCGTCTTGGCCGCGCGCGCGTGCACGTCCTCGACCGTCATATTCTTTTTGACCGGCGCGACGCTGGTCACCGGGCTGAGCGTGGCATGCTCCTGCGGCGTGCAGCGGTCGATAATGCGCGACTTGTCGAGATGGATGTGGGTTTCGATCAGGCCGGGACAGGCGAGCCGGCCCTTGGCGTCGTAACTTTCGGCGTCGGCGCGCAGGTTGCGCTCGATCGCGACGATGCGGCCCTTCTCGACGCCGATGTCCAGGGGACCCTCGGCGATGCGGCCGGAAAGGCGCGCATTGCGGACGATGAAATCCATCGGAACGGTCCGGCGCGCGGCCTATCTGTCCGTCATTCCGCCGCGACCGAACTCTCGGCCCGCCGCTGCGCCTCGCCCGACGCGGCAAAGTGCTGGCAAAACTTTCGAGGTCGGCGACCGTGACGCCTTTGACGGCATTGCCCTGGCGGCGGTTGTATTCGACGGTTTCGAGCTCGGTCCAGAACGTGTCGTTGAGCCGATTGATCATGTTGAACATGGCCGACGCCAAAGTGATCTCGACGATCTCGGCGTCGCTGAACAGCCGCTTCATGGTGTCCCACAGCGCCTTGTCGCTTTTGGCTGTGTTGCGCGTCACCGCTTCCGACCAGGCGATCACCGCCTTCTCGCGCTCGTTGAACAGCGGGCTCGTTTTCCAGGCGTCGCCCTTCATCGCGGCGAGCTGCGCCTCGCTGACGCCGAGCGCCTGCCCGTAGATCGAGGTGTGGGTCGAGCAGTAATTGCATTCGTTCGTCATCGAGGTCTTGACGGTGGCGAGATTGCGCAGTTTGACGTCCGACACCGCGCCGACATTGGGCTGGCGCACGGCGGCGACGAAGCCGATGAACCAGCGCGCGAGATAAGGCGTGTGCGCCGACAAGATGCGCAGCAGATTGGACGAGCGGCCGAGCAGTTTGGTCGAACCGGCGAGCGTATCCTTGGCGACGCCGGTGGCGTCTTGATCGGACAATCCGGGCAGGCGCTGGCTCATGGCATTTCTCCCTTGCGTGTTGTTCTTTGCCGGGATGCTAGCGGTTTTCGCGCGCGGCCGAAAGCGCGCCGCTCAGGCGACGCGCAGCGCCGCCCGGCCGGTGACCTTTCCGCGCTCAACCAAATCGTGCACGGCTTCGGCCTCGGCCAAGGGCCGGATGACGGTTACCAGCGGCGACACCTCGCCGCGCGCCACCAGATCGCAAGCCTCCAGTATCTCGGCGCGCGTGACATAGCGGCTGCCGAGGATCGCCTGCTCCTTGGTGAGCATGTCGCGCGCCGGCACGTTGAACGGCTGCGCCGCGCCGCCGAGAATAACCAGGCGGCCGCGCTGGCCGAGCGCCTTGACGGCGGCCTCCTGCGTCGCGGTGGTGGAGACGTAATCGACGACGACGTCCACGCCCTTGCCGTGGGTAAGATCGCGCAGCGCTTCGACCACGTCGCCGTCGCGCGGATTGACGATGTCGTCGGCGCCGGCCTTGCGGCAGGCGTCGAATTTATCGGCCGCCGTTTCGACCGCGATCACGCGCGCCTTCGCCCATTTCGCCATCATCAGTTGATGGATGCCGAGCCCGCCGCCGGCGCCGATCACCGCCACCGTCTCGCCGGCTTTGACCTGCGCGCGGCGCAGCACTTTGTAAGGCGTCGCCAGGGCGTCGGTGATGACGCCCATTTCCGCCGGATGCGCTTTGTAGTCGAGCCCCTCCGGATATTTGATGAAGATGCGCGCCGGCAGCTTGATGTATTCGGCATAGCCGCCGTCGCATTCAAGCCCGACATTGCCGCCGCCGTTCACGCAAAGCGGCTCCAGTTGCGTGAGGCAGAAACGACAGTGGCCGCAGTTGAGATAGAAATACGCCGTGACGCCGTCGCCCACCTTGAGCGCCGACACGCCCGCCCCCACCGCGACGATCTCCCCGGTGATCTCGTGGCCGATGATGCGCGGAAATTCGATCTTCCGGCGGCCCGCCTTGGCGTGCTGGATGGTGAGCCCCGCGCCGCAGGTGAAGACGCGCGCGACCGCTTCGCCCGGGCCAGGCGTCGGATCCGGCACCGTCACCATTTCGAACGGGGTGTTCGGCCCCCGCAGCACCATTGCTTTCATAGGCTGCGTCCCCTTCGCCCTAATATCTTGTCATGTCATATCGATTGACGGACATTGGCAAGATAGCTGGAAGGGCGAACGCAACAATGATCAATGCAGCGATGGTGGGTCTCGGCCGCTGGGGCCAGACCGTTCTCGGTTCAATCCAGGGCAAAAGCAGCCGGCTGCGCATCGTGCACGGCGTCACCAAGGAGCCCGAGCTCGCGCGCGAACTCGCCGCCAAGCACGGTTTCCGGTTGTCCACCGATTTGAAGGACGCGATCGCCGACCCGCAGGTGCAGGCGATTCTGCTTGCCACGCCGCATTCGCTTCATGTCGAGCAGGTGCGCATGGTGGCCGCCTCCGGCAAGCCAGTCTGGTGCGAGAAGCCGCTGGCGCTCACCCGCGCGGAGGCTGAACGCGCGGTCGCCGCGGTGCGCGCGGCCGGCGTGCCGCTCGGCTCGGGTAATAACAAGCGCTGCTTTGCCTCGATGCGCGAGCTCAAGCGCGTGGTGGAGTCGGGCGAGATCGGCAAGGTCATGCATATCGAGGGGCATTTTTCCAACGAGCATTCGACGCGCGTTTCCGGCGGCTGGCGCGACGACCCCGGGGAATCGCCGGGCGCCGGCATGACGGGCGCCGGGCTGCACGTGCTCGACGCCTTCGTCAATCTCGTTGGGCCGATCTCTTACGTCGATGCGCGCTCAATCGCCAAGAAAGCGCCGCCCGATCCGCGCGACGTGGTCGCCGTGCTCTGCGAGTTCGCAAGCGGCGCCACCGGACTGATGGCGACCGTGCGCGCCGCCCCGGTCTACTGGCGCTGCGCCGTGTTCGGCACCGCCGGCATGGCGGAAGCGCGCGGCGAGGATACGCTGATCGTCGGCAAGATCGGCGGGCCGACGGAAGAGAAGACTTATCCGCACGTCGATTCGCTGCGCACGCTCTTGGAAGCCTTCGCCGACGCGATCGAAGGCAAGGCGCCGTTCCCGGTTAAGCCCGAGCAGATGCTGGACGTGATCGGCGCCTTCGAGGCGGTGATCACCTCGCTCGAAAAAGGCGCGCCGGTGAAACTCTGATTTCTGTCATTCCGAGGCGCGACAAAGTGCGCGAACCCGATCCATAACCCGCAGCGCTGCGGAGTATGGATTCCGGGCCCGCCGCTTCGCGGCATCCTGGAATGACAGTGTGATTACGCCGCCAGCCGCCTTGCCACCTTCATGCGCGACACGCTGTCGCCGGCCAGATGATTCCAGATGAAGGCGTCGCGCACCAGTTTGTCGGTGTGGTGATCCATGTGGCAGCCGTTGGCGCCGCGCACCTCCATGTAGAGCTCCGACACCTCGTTCACCACGTCGCAGGAATAATTCATCGCTAGGCCCGCGTTGCGCGAGTGGATTTTCATGTCGTGCTCCCAGGCCACCCGCATCACGAACGCAGCGCAGCGCCTCGGTCAGCATGAACATCTTGTTGATCTGCAGCTGAATGTTCTGTTGCGCCCATAGCGGCTGACCGCCCTGCTTCTCGCCTTGGCGTAGCGCAGCGCGCTCTCGCAGGCGTCGTCGCAAATGCCGAGGCCGTTGGCGGCAAGCTCGAGGTCGCCGAACAGATCGCCGCCGGTGGTGTCGCCGCCGGCGCCGCCGGTCTTCTTGATGGCGCCGCCGACCTCGCCGACCACATTGGCGTGCGGCACGCGCGCGTTCTCGAAGATCATCTCGCCGTTCTGGTAGAAGCGCCAGCCGCTTTTGTTGAACACCTTGCCGATGCGGAAACCGGGCGTGTCGCTCGGCACCAGGAAAAGCGTCGTGCCCTGTTTGGGCGGCACGCTCGCATCGGTGCGCGCGTCGATGAAGAACAGCTTGCCGACCGGCGCGTTGGCGATGAACGCCTTCTCGCCGTTGAGGATCCATTCGTCGCCCTTGCGCTCGGCGCGCAGCTTGATGCCGGTCTTCGGATCGTCCTGCGGCATGCGGTTGTCGGAGCCCGCGCTCGGCTCGGTGATGCCCTTGCCGAGCACCCAGGTGTCGTCGGCGACGAAGGCCGGCAGGAAGCGCCGCTTCTGCTCCTCGTTGCAGCTGCGCCGAGATCAAATGGCTCCATTTCCAGTTCTGGCTGAACGCCTTGGAGATGGCGCTGTCGGCCTTGGCGAGTTCGGTCATCACCAGCGCCTGCGTGACGAAATCGGTGCCCTGCCCGCCCCATTCCTTCGGCACCGCCATGGTGCGGAAGCCGAGCTTGGAGCCTTTCTTGATGATGTCCCAATCCCAGGTCTCGCGCGCGGTGTCGATCGCGTCGCGCGCGAGCGAGAGCGGGCGGATCTCCTCGTCGGCGAATTTGCGCGCCGCCATCTGCCAGGAGCGCTGTTCGTTGCTCAGAGTAAAGTCCATGGGAGCATCCTCACCTGAAACGTTTCGTTATTCGCCGGCCAGCGCCATCGCGCGGTTGCCCGCGCGCCGGTAGCCGGCGAGTTCCTCCGCGATACGCAGCTTGGCGTCGGTATTGCCGTCGCCCGAGTGCATGGCAGACGCGGGCGTCGTGGATGTATTTGTGCAGCGGCATGTCGCGCATGACGCCCATGGCGCCGAAGATTTCCGCCGCGTCCTTGGTCGCTTTCATGATGGCCTCGGAGGCGAACACCTGCGCGACGGTCTGCAACGGCAAATCGGGCAGGCTGCGGTCGGCCACCGCTTCGGGATGATCGGAGGCCCAGGCCGCCTGCCAGATGGCGGCGCGCGCGACCTCCAGCCGGATCGCGATCTCGGCAAGCTTGGTGCCGATCGCCTGGTGCTCGATCAGCGGGCGGCCGCCCTGCACGCGCAGATGCGCGTAGTCGAGCGCGGCTTCGTAAGCGGCGCGCCCGATGCCGAGATTGAGCGCCTGCGCCAGCGGATTGCCGCGGCCGGGCGCGTCCGCGCCGGTCAAGAGCGCCGCCGCGTCGTCGCCGAGCAGATTGCCCGCCGGCACTTTGCAATCCTTGAAAGTGACCTCGCCGCAGGCGCCGTGCTGCCAGGGATTTTTCTCGTGCGCGCGAACGGTGACACCGGCGCTCTTCGCCGGCACCAGGACGACATTGGCGGACGGCCGCGCCCGGGATCTGCACCAGCACGGCAAACAGCCCGGCGATCGGCGCGTTGGCGACGCAATCCTTGACGCCGTTGACGATCCAATCGCCGCCCGACTTCGCGGCGACGGTTTTGATCGCCGGCTCGGCCGTCAGCGGGCGATGATAATTGACGCCCAGCCGCGTATCGGTCCCGCTCTCGCGGCCGGCGAAGGCGAGATGATAGCGGTCGCCGTCCATGAGCTTCGGCAGGAACGCATCGCGCTGCGCATCGTTCATGCACCGATCGAACAGCACATGCGCGAGCCGCGAGCTTTCCGACAGCACGGCGGCAATGTCGGCGTCGCCGGCCGCCAGTTCCTCGGTCACGATGCACGCGGTCAGCGCGTCGGCGCCGGCGCCGCCGCGCTCCTCGGATAGCGCGAGCGTGCGCAAGCCCAGTTGCGAAGCGGCGTCGATCTGCGCCAGCAACAGGCTGCGGTCGCAAGCGTCGAGCCGCTCCGCCTTGAGCGCGGCCGGTTTGATCTCGCGCGTGACGAAGTCGCGCACCGTGTCGCGGATTTCCAGTTGTTCGGAGCTGAGCTGAAGACTGTACATGGCGCTGCCTGTTTCGGTTCGCTATTGCAGGACGGCCGCCGCGATGGCGTCGCCCATCTGTTGTGTGCTGGCGTTGCCGCCGAGATCCTTGGTCAGGTGTTTGGCTTCGTTGACGACTTTGTCGATCGCCGCCTGCATCATAGCCGGCGGCGGCGGTGGCTTTCGGCGTCGTTGTGCTTGCGGCCGAGGAAGGCGAGCAGCATCTGCGCCGACGCGATCATGGCGTAGGGGTTGGCGATGCTGCGGCCGGCGATGTCGGGCGCCGAGCCGTGCGTCGCCTGCGCCATGGCCTGGCGCTCGCCGACGCAGAGACCGGGCGCGAGGCCTAAGCCGCCGACCAGCCCGGCGCCGATGTCGGTCAGGATGTCGCCGAACTGGTTGGTGGTCACCACCACGTCGTATTGCTGCGGCGCCATCACCAGTTTCATCGAGATGGTGTCGATCATCGCCTCTTCGAAGGTCACGTCGGGGTATTCGCGCGCGACCTTGCGGCATTCCTCGGCGAACATGCCGCAGGCGAGCCGATAGACCGGCTCCTTGTGCGCGGCGGTGACCTTTTTGCGTTTGCGGGTGCGCGCGATCTCGAAGGCCTCGCGCGCCACCCGGTTCGATCCCTTGCGGGTGATTACGCGCATGGCGACGGTGATGTCGTCGTTCGGGCGGAATTCCGGCGCGCCGGCCACCACCGTTTCCGAATAGAGCATGCCTTCGGAGATTTCGCGTAAGAATACGATGTCGACGTCCTTGTGGATCGACTTGATGCTCGGATAGGAACGCGACGGCCGGATGGCGCCGAACAGTTCGTATCGCTTGCGCACCGGCGGCATGACCCAGGTCGCGTCGTTGCGCGGATAGGCGGCATGCCCGATCGGCCCCATGATCCAGCCGTCGAGCTTCCACAGCGCCGCCTCGGTCGACGGCGGCAGCGTATTGCCTTCAATCTCGTGGCCAGCCTTGCCGATCGGCAACGGCTGCCAATCGATGGCAAGGCCCGACCGCGATGCCGCCGCTTTCATCACCTTGACGGCCTCGGGCACGACTTCCAGACCGATGTCGTCGCCGAGCAGAATTCCGATCTTCAAAGCCGGCGTCTCCCCGGAAGGCGCTGCGAGGCGGGATTTGGCCGAAAAACGAACCGCGGCAGGTGCGCGTTGCCACCATTTTGCGCGACCGGAGGCTAGCGCCGCAATGGTCCCTGACACAACGGCGGTCCGGGTTCAACCGCCGCTGGCGCTATTTCACAGCGCGATAACCGGGCCATTTCAAAGACAAAAATTGCCTTTGACCGCCACTTTGCGGTTAAATGGGCGGCGGCCCGTCCGGCAGTGCAACACAGCAATGCGCGCCGGGCGGACTGCACAACAACAAGTTTCGACGCCGGCTTCCAGACCGGTGAAATCGAACGCCAGGGGAGCGACGACATCGGGAGGAACAACATGCTCACGCGCCATTGGGCTCTGGGACTATTTTCGGCCGCACTCTTGGCCGCACCTGTTACCGCCGTTTCGCTTATTGCCGTATCGACCGGCGTCCACGCGGAGAGCTTGACCCCGCAAGAGCAAAAACTGATCGCCGGCGCCAAGCAGGAAGGCGCCGTAACGATCCTCAACCCGCTATTCAGCGACCGCACCGGTCAGCGCATGGGCGAGGCCTTCGTGAAACGTTACGGCCTCGGCCCGAATTTCAAGTTCAATAATCTGCGCAAAGGCACCGGCGCCACCGTCGCGCAGGTGCGCCAGGAGATCCAGGCCGGCAAGCACACCGTCGACATTCTTCTGGTCAGCGCACCGGGATTCTACGCCGAGGCGGTCAAGCGCGGCGCCTTCGAGAAGCTCGACAGCGGCTATTGGAAAAATCACGAAGATCTGGCCAAGCAAGCCGGGCAATATTTCGATTACCCCTACGTCGTCGTGCCGCTCGCCTATACGTTCCAGCCGGTATGGAACACGTCCTGCCCCGGCATGGAGCATTTCACCGTCGACTCCTACGCCGACGTGGCCAAGCCCGAGCTCAAGGGCAAGACGATCGTCTCCGACATCACCAAAAGCTTCACCTACACCAACACCGCGATTTCGCTGGCGGAAAACCACGCCGTCGATATGGATGCGATGTGGACAAAGCTGAAAGCGACCGATCCGCTGGTCGAGTTCCGCACAGAGCCGAAAATGCAGATGGTCATCTCCTGCCAACGGCCGCTCGATATGTGGAACCTGTCGGGCCGCGTCTATCAGAACGTCCTCAAGAAGCCAGAACTCGCGAAGGTGCTGAAGGTCGGCTACTACAAGGAAGGCCAGGTGATGCTTGGCAACCAGGCCTCGGTCATCAAGGGCGCGCCGCATCCGAACGCCGCCAAGCTGCTGATCGAGTTTATGCTCAGCAAGGAAGGCACCGACGTCATCGTCGAGGGTGAGGCGGTCAATACCTTCCTCAAGGGCTATGAACCGCCGGCCGCTGCCAAGCCCTATCTGCTCGACATGAGCCACGCCAAGCTACTGGGCATGAAGGATTGGGTCGCCGCGGCGGCGCAGTTCAAGACCGTGCGCGAGAATTGGCAGAAGATGTTCCAATAGTCCCGCGCAGCTAACGTTTAAGCGGAGTCCGCCCGGCGCGGGTTCCGTTCGCAGCCGGAATGGCGCCGCATTAAACGGTGAACGCTATGAGCGTACAGACCGCAGCCGCCGATCTTGCCCGTCAGCCGGTGACCAGCCGGTGGCGGAGCCTGATCACCCAGGAATCGATCGTCACCTTGGTGGTCAGCGTGATCGTGGCGGCGGCGGTGATTCTGCCGCTGTTCACGCTCATCGTCAGCAGCTTCCAGGTGCTCGATTCCGGCGGCTTCGACACCACCTGGGGCCTGGCCAACTACAAGACCTTGTTCACCGACCGCGTCATTCCGAAAGCCTTCGTCAATACGCTGATTATCAGCGCCGGTTCCACGGTACTGTCGACCTTCCTCGGCGTGACGCTGGCCTGGATCAACGCCCGCACCAATTGCCCCGGGCGCGACCGGCTCGAGCCGTTCAATCTCATTCCATTCTTCCTCAGCCCGTTCGTCGGCGCCATCGCCTGGCACGATCTCGCCGGCGGCAAGACCGGCCTGCTCAACAGCTGGGCGCGCGACTATCTCGGCGTGCATGGCAACCTGCTCAACGTCGACAATATCTACGGCGTGATCTGGGTGACCGGGCTGTTCTTCGCGCCGCTCGTCTATCTGTTCGTCGTCGGCTCGCTGCGGCGCATGGATCCCTCGCTCGAGGACTCGGCGCGCACCACCGGCGCCGGCTTGCTGCGTACCGCCATGACGGTGACGCTGCCATTGGTCGCGCCGGGAATACTGTCGGGTGCGATCATCGTTTTCGTCACCAGCGCGGGCGAATTCGGCGTGCCGTTCAAGCTGTGCGCGCCCTATGGTTGGCAGACGCTCACCACCCAGATCTTTTCCAAGGCGGTCGGCGACGACGCCAACCTCTATCTCGGCGCCGCCATGAGCATGGCGCTCGGCGTGATCACCGTGTTCCTGATCTGGCTCCAGCAGAGCTATATCGCTCCGCGCTCCTTCACCACCGTGACCGGCAAGGGCTTCCGCCCCAACGTCATCGAACTCGGCCGCTGGAAATGGCTGGCGTTCGTCTACAACCTCGGCTTCATTCTGGTCGCGGTCGCGCTGCCGATTTTTTGCCTGCTGGTGGTGAGCGTGCACCCGGTCTGGCAGGCCGAGATCATTCCGAAAGACCTGACCTTCATCAATTACGAGAAGACGCTGTTCTGGTGGCGGCCCGATCACATCCAGGCGGCTACCAACGGCATTTTCAACAGCTTCATCCTCGCCTTCGTCGGGGCGACGATCGCGATGATCCTGTCGCTGGTGGTGAGCTACATGATCCACCGCACCAAGGGGTTCGGCGCGCGGGTGCTCGACTTCCTGTGCGTCGTCCCGGTCGGCTTCCCCGGCATCGTGCTGGCGATGGGGGTGCTGATCACCTACATCAAGACGCCAATCTACGCCACTTTGTGGATCATCCTGCTCGGCTACATCACGCGCTTTTTCCCCTACGGCCAGCGCAACGTGTCGTCGGTAATGCTGGCGATCTCCGAGGAACTCGATCAGTCATCGCGTATGTCGGGCGCGTCGTGGTTCACGACGCTGCGGCGGATCACTATACCGTTGTTGAAGCCGGGCATCTTTGCCGGCTGGGTACTGCTGTTCATCATCTTCCTGCGCGAATTGTCGATGTCGATCATTCTCTACAGCTCGGGCACCGAGACGCTTTCGGTCGGCGTCTATTATCTGACCAACTACGAGAACGAGACGCTCACCTCGGCGCTATCGATGACGCAGACCGCGATCCTGCTGATCTGCGTCTTTGTCTTTAGGCGCGTCGCCGGGCGTGAGGCGTTAACGGCTTGAGCGTGGGGAGCATGCACGGCGCAATGCAAGACAACAACGCGGCCGGCCACTACGTCGAAGTCGAAGGCCTGGTGAAATTGTTCGGCAGCGACCGCGCCGTGGACGACGTGTCGTTCAGCGTCCCCAAGGGCAAATTTCTGACCCTGCTCGGCCCCTCCGGCTGCGGCAAAACCACCACGCTGATGAGCATCGCCGGCCTGCACGCGATCGACGCAGGTCAAATCCGCGTCGGCGGCGTCGTCTACACCGCGCCGGCCGAGGGCCTGTTTCTGGCGCCGGAGAAGCGCGACATCGGCATGGTTTTCCAGAGCTACGCGATCTGGCCGCACATGACGGTGGCGGAGAATGTCGCCTATCCGCTGGAGATCCGCAAAGTCGAGCGCGCCGAAATCGACGCCCGCGTCGCCGACGTGCTCAAACTGGTGGGCTTGGGCCAGATGGCCGACAAGCTCGCCACCCAGTTGTCCGGCGGCCAGCAGCAGCGGGCGGCGCTGGCGCGCGCGATCGTGTCGCGCCCGCGCCTGCTCTTGTTCGACGAGCCGTTGTCCAATCTCGACCTCAAGCTCAGAGAGCAAATGCGCCTCGAACTCAAGCGCATCCAGCACGAGGTCGGCATTACCTCGATCTACGTGACCCACGACCAGTCCGAAGCGCTGGTGATGAGCGACGAGATCATCGTGATGAGCAAGGGCCGTATCCAGCAGAAGGGCGGCCCGCGCGAAATCTACGCCCGGCCGGTCAACGCCTATGTCAGCAACTTCATCGGCGTCGCCAATCTGCTGCAAGGCCGCGTGATGACGGTCACCGCGCCCGGCCGCGGCGAGGTCGAGATCGCCGCCGGCGGCCGCACCGCCAAGCTTGCCTGCCGGCTCGCCGCCGGCATGGCGGCGGGCGCCGAGACGGTGATTTCGGTGCGGCCGGAAAACGTCGAGGCCATGCGCCAGAACGGCGGCGGGCCGAGCCTCGAAGGCGAAGTGATCCAGGCGATCTTCCTCGGCAATTGCGTCGACTGCCGCGTGCGCTGGGGCGAGTTCGAATGGAAGGTCATGGCGCATCCGCGCATGGGCTTGAAGGCCGGCGACAAGGTCTATCTGCGGCTCGATCCCGAGCATACTTTGGCGGTGCTGCCATGAGCGCCATGGTCGAGCTCGAGCACCTGCGCAAGAATTTCGGCGCCGAGCTCGCGGTCAACGACGTCAATCTCGCCGTCGAGCAAGGCGAGTTCGTCACTTTGCTGGGGCCGTCCGGCTGCGGCAAGACCACGACGCTGCGCTGCATCGCCGGGCTGGAGCGGCCGGACGGCGGGGAAATCCGCATCGGCGGCGACGTGGTCGCGGCGCCGGCGCGCGGCATCTATCTTGCCCCCGAGGACCGCAATATCGGCATGGTGTTCCAGAGCTACGCGGTTTGGCCGCATATGACCGTGTTCGACAATGTCGCCTACGGCTTGCGCGTGCGGCGCGCGCCGGCTTCCGTGATCAAGGAGCGCACCACCAAGGCGCTCGAACTGGTCGGCCTGCCGCATCTCGCCGAGCGTTACGCCACCAAGCTATCCGGCGGCCAGCGCCAGCGCGTCGCGCTCGCGCGCGCCATCGTCTACGAGCCGCGCGTCGTCTTGTTCGACGAGCCCTTGTCCAATCTCGACGCCAAGCTGCGCGAGCAAATGCGGGTCGAACTGGTGCGGCTGCAGCACGAGGTCGGCATCACCTCGATCTATGTCACGCACGACCAGTCGGAAGCGCTGGTGATGAGCGACCGCGTGGTGGTGATGAACAACGGCGTGATCCAGCAGATCGGCGATCCGCAGACGATCTATGCGCGCCCGGCCAATACATTCGTCGCCAATTTCATCGGCGTCGCCAATCTGATGCAGGGCGTTTTGCTCGGCCGCAGCGGCGAATTCTGCGACCTGGAAATCCCGCTCGGCGAGGGCCGCGCGCCGTTGCGCCTCAAGGCCGCCGGCGGAAACGGCGCGGTCGCCGGCCAGCAGGTCACGCTCAGCCTGCGGCCGGAGGACATCGACATCCATTTCGAGCGGCCGGCCGCAGCCGACGGCAATCTGTTCGAGGGCGAGGTGGTCGATACCATCTATCTCGGCAGCCTGCTGGAATGCCGCGTCAAGGTCGGGCGCCACGAGATCGGCATCCAGATCGACCATTACGAGCAGATCGCCCCGCAGCAGAAAGTGTTTCTGTCGTTTAGCCCCGACCACGGGCTGTGTTTGACCGCGTAGATCTAATTAGCGGTAAATCCTCCGTCGACCGCCAGCGTCTGGCCGGTGATCGACGACGCGCCCGGGCTCGCGAGGAACACGACGGCGGCGGCGACTTCCTCCGGCGTTATGAAGCGGCCGGTCGGAATACGCGCAAGCATGCTTTCGCGCGTCTTGTCGTCATACATCTTGGCGCGCGAAGCGGTGAGCACGGTCGCCGGCGCAATCGCATTGACCCGGATATTTTTTCCGATCCATTCGATCGCCAACATCCGCGTCATCTGGATCAGCCCGCCTTTGGCGGTGCCGTAGACCGTGCGGCCGGCAAAGCCGGTCATGCCGTGGGTCGAGGCGATGTTGACGACGCAGCCGGGGCGGCCGGCGGCCATGCAGCGCGCGGCATAGGTGCGCGCCATGAAGTAGGCGCCCTTGAGGTCGGTGTCGACCACGTCGTCCCACTCCGCCCAGGTCACCTCGATTGCCGGCTTGACCAGCGTGCGGCCGGCATTGTTGACCAGCACGTCGACGTCGCCGAAAGCTTCGGCCGCGGCGGCCAGACTTTGTGTGATATCGGCCTCGACGCGCAGATCGAGCCGCACCGGCACCACCTTGCGCCCCTGTACGGCCGGATCGCGCAACAGCGCGTCGAGCCGCGCGGTGTCGCGGCTGGTGACCGCGAGATCGTAGCCCGCGCGCGCCAGGCCGCAGGCAATGGCGTATCCGAGGCCGGTCGAGGCGCCGGTGACGAAGGCGGCGGGGCTAGCGGGCGATGTCATCGAGGGTGATCCATTTCCGTTCGGCGGCACTGCGGTAGCACGCTTGCGCAAGCTGCACGTCGCGGATGCCGGCGGCAAGATCGCAATTAAGCGGCGCGCCGGCAACGACGTGGCGCAGGAAATTCTCCCAGCCGACCCGGTAGGGATTGGGGTAGGCCGCAGCACCAGCAACCTCTTGCCACTGGCCGCGATAGTCGGCGCCGATATCGGCGTCGGGATTGAAGCGACGGAGGGTCGGCGTGTCGGCCGCGCTTTGCGTCCAGCAGCGATGCAGGCCGGCGAGCGCCGAGCCGCCGGTGCCGTCGATCTGCAAGGTCATCAGATCGTCGCGCCGCACCCGCGTCGCCCAGGAGCAGATGATCGTGCCCACGGCGCCGTTCGCCAGTTCGGCGAGCGTGACCGAACTGTCGTCAACATCCACTTGAAACCGTCTGCCGTCCTCGTCCACGCGCTCGGGGATCGCGGTCGGCGTCGCCGACACCACGCGGCGGATGGGGCCGAGAATGCCTTCGATCACGTAGCGCCAGTGCGGAACCATGTCGCTGGTCAATCCGCCGCCCTCGCTGCGCTGGTAATTCCAGCTCGGGCGCTGGCTCGCGCGCTCGGCGCCGTCGAACACCCACCAGCCGAAATCGAGCCGGAAGCCGGTGACGCGGCCGAAATAGCCGGACTTGGCGAGCGCCAGAAGCTTCTGCAAGCCGGGCAGATTGATCTTGTCCTCGACCGCGCCGGCTTTTAGCCCGCGCGACTGCGCGGCACGCAACAAAGCGAGGCCTTCGGCCACCGATGGCGCCACCGGCTTCTCGCTGTAGATGTGCTTGCCGGCGGCAATCGCCTTGCTCAGGGCCGCCACGCGCTGCTTGGTCGCCGCGGCGTCGAAGAAAATCGCAAAATCCGGCTTGGCCAGCGCGGCATCGAGATCGCTACCCCAGTCCTCGGCGCCATAGGTCTGCGCCAAGCCGGCGAGCGCATCGCGGTCGCGCCCGAGCAGCAGCAGGCGCGGCACGATACGGTCGGGCCCGACGGCAAGGCCGCCCTCGGCGCGAATCGGCGCCAGCGCGTTGGCCAGATGCTGGGTCGCGCCGATGCGCCCGGTGGCGCCGTTGACGATGATGCCGATGTCCCTGAGCGCCATGGTCTCTGTTACCCGTCATAGTATGATGCGATCCTGAAGCCCCGCGCAACGCAGGTATCCCGCGTGCCCCGCCACATCGTTTGCCTCACCTTCGATTTCGACACCCAGTCCGGCTTCATCGCCCGCGGCATGACCACGCCGACGCCGCTGTCGCGCGGCGAGTTCGGCGTCACCGGCGCGCGCCGGATTCTCGATTTGCTCAAGTCGCGCGGCCATCAAGGCGACCTGGTTCGTTCCCGGTTTCACCATCGAAAGCTGGCCGCGCGCATGCGAGGCGGTGGTTAGGGGCGGGCCACGAGGTCGCGCACCATAGCTGGGCGCATATCCCGCCGGCGACGCAGAGCCGCGACGAAGAAGAAGCCGATCTCGCGCGCGCCAACGACGCTATCGCGCGGCTGACCGGGCGCAAGGCGCGCGGCTACCGCTCGCCGTCCTGGGACCTGAGCGAGCACACCATCGATTTGCTGCTCAAGCACGGCTTCCAATACGACTCGAGCCTGATGGGCGCCGACTACCTGCCCTACCGCGCGCGGCGCGGCGACGTCGCCAAACTCGGCGAGCCGTTCCGCTTCGGCGAGGAGACCGCGCTGATCGAAATGCCGATCAGCTGGTCGCTCGACGATTACCCGCATTTCGAATTCGTGCGCACCGCATCCACCATCCTGCCCGGCCTGCAGCCGGCGCGCGCGGTGATGGAAAGCTGGCTCGACGAATTCCTCTACATGCAGAAGACCGTCGACTGGGGCGTGCTCACTTATACCATGCACCCCTTCGTGATCGGGCGCGGCTACCGCATGCTGGCGCTCGAAACTCTCGTCGACCGGCTCGGCAACGAGGGCGCGGTGTTCATGACCATGGAAGAGGCCGCGCGCGAAGCGGCGGCGAAGCTTTAGCGACCCGCGGCGTAGCCCTGCATGCCGCGCGGATTGGCGGCGGCGCGGCGCCGTTTGCCCAGGCGCGAAGCGGCCGTCAGGCGGCCTTCCGACCAGGCCGGCCCGACCTCGACCTCATGGCCGCGGGCGCGCAACTCTTTCACCGTTGTCTCAGGCACCCGCGACTCGACGACCATCACGCCAGGGCGCGCCAGGCGCGGCCAGAACGACGACGGAAAATGCTCCGAGTGCCAGGCCGGCGCGTCAATCGCCTCCTGCAAATTCATGTTGGCATGCACATGGCGCAAGAAAAATTGCGTGATCCACTGATCCTGCTGGTCGCCGCCGGGCGAGCCCCAGGCGAGATAGGGCTCGCCGTCGCGCAACGCCATCGTCGGCGTCAGCGTCGAGCGCGGGCGTTTTCCCGGCGCCAGCGCGGCCGGATGATCCTCGTCGAGCCAGAACATCTGCGCGCGCGTGCCGAGGCAGAAGCCAAGCTCGGGGATCACCGGCGAGGAATGCAGCCAGCCGCCCGAGGGCGTCGACGACACCATATTGCCGGCTTGATCGATGATGTCGAAATGCACGGTGTCGCCGGGGATCGCGCCGGCGCGTTCGCGCTTGGCCTGCTCCGTCACATCGGGCAAGCGATTTTCATCGTGCGTCCAGTCAATGCGGCCGACCGTGGGCTCGCCCGCGCCTGAACTCGCGACCGCGGCGCGCGCGCCGTCGGCCAGGCGCAGGTCGAGCTGCTTGCCGAAACCCGCCACCGTTCCGGGTCGCAGCTCGAGCGAGGCGCGGCCGCTGATCAATTTCCGGCGCTCGTCGTTATAGGCGTCCGACAGCAGCACATCGATCGGCACTTGCACGAATTTCGGGTCGCCGTAGAACGTGTCGCGGTCGGCGAAGGCCAGCTTGGTCGCCTCGATCTGCAAATGAATGAAGTCCGCGCTCGTCGGGCTCATTCCATCGAGGTCGTAGCCTTTAAGCAAAGCGAGCGTCTGCAAGGTCACCAACCCTTGCGTCCACGGCCCCGGTTTCATCACCGTGTAGCGGCCGTAATCGTAGCTGATCGGCGCTTCGACGCTCGCCTGCCAGCCGGCCATGTCCTGTCCGTTAAGCACGCCGCGGTGGCGCCGGCCTGACGTATCCATGACCTCTTGCGTGCGGCAGAAGCGGTCGATTGCCTCGGCGACGAAGCCTTGCGACCACGATTTGCGCGCCCGCTCGATCTCCGCTTCGCGATTGCCGCCGCCGCTTTGCGCCTCGCGCAGGATGCGTTCGTAGGTCGCGGCCATCGTCGGATTGCTGAAGATGGCGCCGGGCACCGGCACCTTGCCATCCGGCATATAAAGCGCGGCCGAGGTCGGCCAATAATCGCGGAACTGGTCCTTGACCGTGTCGATGGTGGCGCTGATGCGCTCGACCAGCGGGTAACCGTTCTTGGCATAATCGATCGCGGGCGCCAGCACGTCGGCCAGCCGCAGCGTGCCGTAGTCGCGCAGCAGCGTCATCCAGGTGTCGAAGGTGCCGGGGATGCAGGCGGCCAGAAGTCCGGTGCCGGGGATGAGATCGAGTCCCAGTTCGTCGCGGTAATGCTTGATGGTGGCGCCGGCCGGCGCCGGGCCCTGCCCGCAGATAATCTCGGTTTTACCGCGCTTAACGTCATGCAGGATAACCGGCACGTCGCCGCCCGGCCCGTTGAGATGCGGCTCGACCACCTGCAACGTGAAAGCGGTGGCGGCCGCCGCGTCGAAAGCGTTGCCGCCTTTTTCCAGCACGCTCATTCCGACCGCAGTCGCGATCCAGTGCGTCGAGGCGACGACCCCGAAGGTACCTTCGATTTCCGGGCGGGTGGTGAACGGATTGGGATTGATATTGGAAGGGCGGGCGGGCATTGCGGCTCCGTGATGCTGCCGTCCCTTGTATCAGAAATAGCGCGTCAGCGCAGGTGGCAGGCGACCAGTTGCCCGGGCTTCACTTCGCGCAGGAGCGGCGTCTCCGCCCGGCAGCGGTCGAACACGTAAGGGCAGCGGGTGTGGAAGTGGCAGCCCGAGGGCGGTTTGATCGGGCTCGGCACATCGCCTTGCAGCACGCGCTTCTGCCGCTTGACGCGCGGATCGGGCACCGGCACCGCCAGCAGCAGCGACTCGGTGTAGGGGTGCAGCGCCTTGGTGAACAGCGTGCGTTTGTCGGTATATTCGACGATGCGGCCGAGATACATGACGGCGATGCGGTGGCTGATGTGCTCGACCACCGCCAGATTGTGCGAGATGAACAGATAAGCGAGCCCCATCTCGCGCTGCAGGTCCATCATCAGATTGAGCACCTGCGCCTGGATCGAGACGTCGAGCGCGGATACCGGCTCATCGCCAACGATCAATTTCGGCTGCAGCGCGAGAGCGCGGGCAATACCGATGCGCTGGCGCTGGCCGCCGGAGAACTGGTGCGGATAATTGTCCATCTGCGCCTTGCGCAGGCCGACACGTTCGAACAATTCGGCCACGCGTTTGCGCACCTCAGGACCACGGGCGGTGCGATGCACGCGCATCGGCTCGGCCACGATCTCGCCGGCCGACATGCGCGGATCGAGCGAAGAAAACGGATCCTGGAAGATGATCTGCATCTGCCGGCGGTAGGGCCGCAATTCGGTCTTGCTCAGATGGGTGATGTCGCGGCCGTCGATCCTGATCTGGCCCGCGGTCGGCTCGATCAGCCGCAAAATGGTGCGGCCGACGGTCGACTTGCCGCAGCCGGACTCGCCGACCAGGCCGAGCGTTTCGCCGGCTTGAATCGAAAAGCTGACACCGTCCACGGCAAACACGGTGCCGCCGGCGCGCTGCAACAGGCCCTTGCTGATCGGGAAATGCTTCTTGAGATCGCGCACCTCGAGCACGGCTGGGACGGATGCATCAGCCATTGCGTCTCCCGAACAATTCGGCCGAACGCCAGCACGCCGCCCAATGGCGCGGCCGCTTCTCCTCGTAGGCCGGATAGGCGGCGCGGCAGCGATCCTCGGCATAGGCGCAGCGTGGCGCAAACACGCAGCCGGCTGGCAGGTCGCTCAAGGCCGGCACCATGCCGGGGATTTCCTGCAAGCGCCCCGATGCCCCCTCCGCCTCGCCGCGCATCAGATCGAGCCGCGGGATCGAGGCCAGCAGCCCGTGCGTGTAAGGATGCTGCGGGCGCGCGAACAATTCGTCGACCGGCGCTTCCTCCACCTTGCGGCCGGCATACATCACGATGACGCGCTGCGCGGTTTCCGCCACCACGCCGAGATCGTGGGTGATCAGAATGATGGCGGTGCCGAGCTTGCGCTGCAAGTCGAGGATAATGTCGAGGATTTGCGCCTGGATGGTCACATCCAACGCTGTTGTCGGCTCGTCGGCGATCAGCACCTGCGGATTGCAGGCGAGCGCCATCGCGATCATGGCGCGCTGGCGCATGCCGCCGGACAATTGGTGCGGATATTCGCGCGCGCGCTGTTCCGGCTCCGGAATGCGGGCCAGCCGCAGCATGTCGATCGCCTTCTCCCAAGCCTGCTGGCGAGCAGATATTCTCGTGCAGCAGCAAAACTTCCGCGATCTGGCTGCCGATGGTGAGCACCGGATTGAGCGAGGTCATCGGCTCCTGGAAGATCATCGCCATGTCCTTGCCGCGCACGCCGCGCATCGTCTTCTTCGCTCAGCGCCAGCAGATCGACGCCGGCAAGCCTGACCGAGCCGCCGGCGATGCGGCCGGGCGGATCGGGCACAAGTCTCATCAAGGAAAGCGCGGTGATGCTCTTGCCGCAGCCGGATTCGCCAACGATCGCCAGCGTCTCGTGTTCGGCCGAGCGTGAAGCTGACGCCATCCACGGCCTTCACCACGCCGTGGCGCAGGTCGAAATATGTGCGCAACCCATCGACCTCGAGCAACGGCGCCTGGTTCGAAATATCGGCCGGCGCCGGGCTGCCGGTCTCGCGTTCGGTGGCGGCAATGCGTCATGTCAGTTTCGCAGCCGCGGGTCGAGAATGTCGCGCAGCGCGTCGCCGAACAAATTGGTGCCGAACACCGCGAGGCTGATGGCGACGCCCGGGAAGATCACCAGCCAGGGCGCCGTGCGCACATATTCGGCGGCCGATTCCGACAGCATGCGGCCCCAGGACGGATGCGGCTCCGGCACGCCCAGGCCGAGGAACGACAGCGAGGCCTCGGTCAGGATCGCGGCGCCGAGCTGGGCGGTCGCGATCACGATCAGCGGCGCCAGCGTGTTGGGCAGCACGTGGCGCACCGCGATGCGGAATTCGCTCATGCCGACGGCGCGCGCCGCCTCGACGAAGGGCTGCTCGCGCAGCGTCAGCGTGTTGGAACGGATGACGCGCGCGGTATAGGGAATAAGCGGGATGGCGATGGCGACGATGGTGTTGTCGAGCGCCGGCCCGAGCGCCGCCGCCATCACCAGCGCCAGCACCAAGAGCGGCACCGCCTGCAGCACGTCGACGATGCGCTGGATGATGAGATCGACCCAGCCGCCGATATAGCCCGAGGCCAAACCGAGGATGACGCCGAACACACAGCCAAGGAACGTCGATCCGAGGCCGACGGCCAGCGAAATGCGCGCGCCATAGACGATGCGGCTATAGATGTCGCGGCCCATCTGGTCGGCGCCCAGCCAATGCACGTGGTTGGGCGGCAACAGCGTAATCGCCGAATTGGTCCTGATCGGATCGTAGGCGGTGATGAAATCGGCAAAGATCGCGGCGAACACGAACACCGCCATGATGGCGGCGCCGACCACACCGAGCGGATGCGACGCGGCGTAATAACGGATCTTCGACCACACGCCTTCCGCGCGGGCGGTGTCCACAGGTGCCGGGGCGATGTCGATGCTGGCCATCCGCGCGTGACTCCGTTATCCCGAATACTTGATGCGCGGATCGAGCGCCGCATAAAGCAGATCGACCAGGAAATTGATCGACACCGCGACCACTGCGATGAACATCACCAGGTTCTGCACGATCGGGTAGTCGCGCCAGCGGATCGCCTCCACCAGGAAGCGCGCGACGCCCGGAATGTTGAACACCGTCTCGGTCACGATCAGCCCGCCCATCAGGAAGGCGGCCTCGATGCCGATCACAGTGACGACCGGCAGCACCGCGTTGCGCAAGGCGTGATGGTAATTGACGTTGGAGTCCGAGGCGCCCTTGGCGCGCGCGGTGCGGATGTAATCCTGCCGCAGCACCTCCAGCATCGAGGAGCGCGTCAGCCGCATCACCAGCGCCGAGGAGCGGAAGCCGACCGCCGCCGCCGGCACGCTGATAGAGCCACAAGTTCGTTCCAGAAACCCTGCGGCGGATCGGTATAGATCGGAATGGTGCCGAAGAATGTCACGAACGCCATCAGGATCAGCAGGCCGAGCCAGAATGCCGGCATCGACAGCCCGCTCAGGCTGATCACCCGCAAAACGTAATCGAGCTTGGAATTCTGCCTGACCGCGCTGATCACGCCGAGCGGAACGCCGAACAGGATGGCGAACGACAGCGCCAGGCCGGCGAGCTTGGCGGTGATCGGAATGCGCGGCAGGATTTCCTGCAGCGCCGGCTTCTCCGACACGTAGGAATAGCCGAGATCGCCGTGCGCCAGCCCGCCGATCCAGGCGACATATTGCACGACGATCGGCTTATCGAGCCCCAGTTCCTTTTCCAGCTTGCCCTTCTCGGCGGTGTCGATCATGCCGGCCGCGTCGAACAGGATATCCGCGATGTTGCCGGGCACCACCCGCAGCATCGTGAAGATCAGCACGGAAATTCCGAACAGCGTCAGGAGCATCAATAAGAAGCGCCTGATCAGGTAACTCCCCACCAAGTCCTCCCATGGTGCGCGGGGGAAGGCGCGCCCGGCCGCCCCTCACGGCCAGGCGCGCCGGGGCTGGCGATTACTTATCCAGCCAGATGTCCTCGAAGCGGTAGCCGTTGTAGGCGTTGTTGCTCATGATCGTCATGTTCTTCACATACGGCTTCCAGCAGGTGCCGGTGCGGGCGTGGAACAGGATCGGCCGCGCCACGTCCTCCTGGATCTTCTTGTCGATCTCCCAGACCAGCTTCTTGCGCTTGGCGATATCGGTCTCCGCCGATTGCTGATCGAACAGCTTCTCCAGGTCCTTGTTGCAGTAGTGCGTATAGTTGCGCTCGGATCCGCAGGAGTAGTTCTCGTAGAACGCCTGATCGGGGTCGTCGATGCCGTTGCCGGTGAGGTTAAGCCCGACCTGGTAATCCTTGCGCGCCACCTTGGCGAACCATTGGCTCGATTCCACCGGTTCCAGCTCGGCGTCGATATAGATGCTCTTGAGCTGATCGATGAGCACCGCGGCCGGGTCGCGATAGGTGGCAAGATTGCGGGTCGATACCTTGATCTTGAGCGGCTTGTCGGCGGAATAGCCGAGCTTGGTCATGATGGCGCGCGCCTACTTCGCGGTCCTTCTTCACGTCGCCATAGCCGGGGATCGTCTTGAGGATGTCCGGCGGCATGCCCCACACGCCTTCCGGCGGCGGCAGCAGGGAGCCGCCGATGTCGCCCTGCCCCTGCAAGATGATGTCGATGAACGCCTTGCGGTCGAGCGCCATCGCCATCGCCTTGCGCAGTTCCAGATTGTTGAACGGCGGCGCATCGCGATTGACGATCAGGTTGGTGTTGACGTTGATCGGCTTGATCTCGCAGATCGCGGTCGGGTCCTGCGACTTGATATCCTTGACCAGCGCGGCGGTCATCTCGGTCGGGAAGGTCATGTCGACCTTGCCGGCGACGAAGGCGAGCACCGCGGTCGCGCGGTTCTTGATGATGGTGTATTCGATGCCGTCGAGATAGGGCAGGCCCTTTTTCCAGTAGTCCGGATTCTTCACGAGCTTGATCGACTCGTTCTGCTTCATCTCGACGAACTTGAACGGACCGGTACCGATCGGATGCGTGCGCATCTGCGCGGCGGGGACGTGGCAGGGATAGATCGGCGTATAGCCGGAAGCGAGCATCGCCAGCAGCGACGGCTGCGGCCGCTTAAGATGGAAGGTTACTTCGTTATCGCCGTTGATCGAGACGTCGGAGACGAACTCGTACCAATCCTTGCGCGGATTCTTGCGGAACTTATCCTGCGCCTTGCCTTGCAGGAGGTCGAAGGTGCACTTCACGTCCTTGGCGGTGAACGGCACGCCGTCGTGCCATTTGACGCCCGAGCGCAGCTTGAAGGTGAGCGCGGTGTTCGATTTGTCCCAGGCCCAGCTCGTCGCCAATTCAGGCCGGATCGTATCCAGGCTGGCTTGCGGGATGTGCTGGTCGTAGATGACGAGGTTGTTGAAGATACCCATGGCCGGGACGTTCACCGAGAAGGTCGCCTCCTCGTGGATGGAAAGGCTGGGCGGCGTTTCGCGGTGATAAATTTTCAGAATGCCGCCGTGTTTGGGCTCCGCCGCCTGCGCGGTGCAGATCGTCAGACCTGACAGCAGAGCCGTCGCCAGTGCGACCCATTTGGTTCCCATTGGATCCTCCCCGGGGATGCGCGGCTGAAGCGGCCGTGGCTGGCCGGCAGCCGTTTTTTGCTTGTTATGACGACAACGCTACCCGGTATGGTAACCCCGATCAACTCGACAAAGGCAAGCCTAGGCCCGCTATTCCGGCGCAAAAGTGCTGCCGCTTGCCAACATTGCGGGCGCGCCCCACCATGCACGGATTGAGAAGTCGGGGAGCGGTAATGGTGAACGAGAGCGATAACATCGTCGCCGAAACGGCGGCGCGGATATTTGCCGACCTTGCCGATCCTCAGACGATCAACCGCGCCCTCGACCCAAGCTGGAAAGAAGAGCTTTGGCGCGCGTTGTCCGACGCCGGCCTGCCGCTCGCCTGGGTGCCGGAGAACCTGGGCGGCGCGGGCGCCAGTTTGGCCGATGGCTTCGCCATCCTCGGCGCCGCCGGCCGCTACGCGCTGCCGGTGCCGCTCGCCGAAACGCTGGTCGCTGCATGGCTGCTGGCGCGCGCCGGCATTGAAGCGCCAAGCGGCGCGATGACCGTTGCCCCTGCCCGCCCGCGCGACAGCATTGCGTTCGACGCCGGCGGACGTTTAAGCGGACGTGCCGGCGGAATTCCCTTCGCCAGGGATTGCGAACATATCGCGGTCGTGGCCGCCGGCGACAAAGGCGCGGCGGTCGCTTTGGTCAAGACCGCCGACTGTCGCGTCAGCGAAGGCCAAAATCTCGCCGGCGAATCGTCCGACAATGTGACCTTCGAGCGCACCAAGGTCATCCGCTGGGCGCCGACGCCAGCCGGTTTCGACCAATCCGCGCTGATGCTGATGGGCGCGGCCGTGCGCAGCGTACAGGCCGCCGGCGCGCTCGAGGCAATCCTGTCGCTCAGCGTCGGTTACGCCAATGAGCGCGTGGCGTTCGAGCGCAAAATCGGCAAATTCCAGGCCGTGCAGCAGAACCTCGCGCGCCTTGCCGGCGAAACCGCCGCAGCACTTGCCGCCGCCGGTTCGGCCGCCGATACGATTGCGCAAGCGCAGGCGTTCGACGACACCGTCCTGCTCGAAGCGGCCTCTGCGAAAATCCGCTCCGGCGAGGCCGCCGCGGAAGGCGCGGCAATCGCGCACCAGGTGCACGGCGCGATCGGCTTCACCAACGAGCATGTGCTGCACCGTTTCACGCTGCGCCTGCTGTCGTGGCGCGACGACTTCGGCAGCGAGAGCTATTGGGCGGCCGCGCTGGGCGATATGGTCGCCAAGCGTGGCGCCAATCAATTCTGGCCCATGCTGGCGGCGCGTTAGGATCGGTCATGACCAACCAACTTCGTTTCGATCAGATCCGGCTGCCGCCCGAATGCGAGAGGCTGCGCGCCGAGGTGCGCGCCTTCATCGCCGAGGAGGTCGCGGCAGGGACCTTCGTCCCCGACCGGCCCGGTCACGGCGACAGCCACAATCGCGCGTTCAGCCAGCGGGTCGGCGCCAGGGGCTGGATCGGCATGACCTGGCCGAAGAAATATGGCGGGCACGAACGCAGTTTTCTCGAACGCTACGTCGTCACCGAAGAATTCCGCGTCGCCAACGCGCCGGTGCGCCTGCATTTCGTGGCGGACCGGCAGAGCGGCCCGATCCTGCTCAAATACGCGCCCGAGCACATCAAGCAAGATATTCTTCCCCGCATCTGCCGCGGCGAATTGTGCTTTGTCATCGGCATGAGCGAGTCCGGCTCCGGCTCCGACCTGTTCGCAGCCAAAACCAAGGCGACCAAGACCGACGGCGGCTGGCGCATCAACGGCTCGAAGATCTGGACCAGCAATGCCCATATCGCCGACTACATGCTCGGCCTGTTCCGCACCTCGCCGCCGACCAAAGAAAACCGCCGCCACGGCCTTACGCAATTTTTAGTCGACATGAAGTCGCCCGGCATTACGGTCAATCCGATCTATCAGATGACAGGCCAGCACGATTTCAACGAAGTCGTGTTCGACGACGCCTTCGTTCCCGATGATCACCTGCTGGGCGAAATCGACGGCGCCTGGAAACAGGCGACCAGCGAACTCGCTTACGAACGCAGCGGCCCCGAGCGTTTCCTGGAAACTTATTACGTGCTGGCCGCGCTGGTGCACGCGCTCGGTCCCGATCCCGATCTGCGCAGCGCGGAAGGCCTCGGCCGCCTGGTGGCGCAACTGCACACATTACGGCGGATGTCGGTGTCGGTGGCCGGCATGCTGCAAGCCGGCCAGGAACCGGTGGTGGAGGCGTCGATCGTCAAGGACGTCGGCACTATCTGGGAGCAGAAACTGCCCGAGCGCGTGCGCGATCTGAGCGCATTTCTAGAGCCAACGGCGAGCAACCGGGTAATGCTGGACGAGCAGATCGCCTTCGCCATGACGGTCGCGCCCAAGCTCACGATCCAAGGCGGCACCACCGAGATCCTGCGCGGCATCATCGCGCGCGGGCTTGGGTTGCGGTGAAAAAGGGGCGCGCGGTGCCGGACATCGGAAAATTGCTTTGGCCGAAAACGGTCGCCGTCGTCGGCGCCTCGTCCGACACCAAGGGCCTGCGCGGCCGCATCCTGGAAGTGATGCTCAGCCACCCCTACGCCGGCACCATCTATCCGGTGAGCCGCAGCGCGGGCGAAGTGCAAGGCCGCAAGGCTTACGCATCGGTTGCCGACCTGCCGCAGCCGGCCGATCTCGCGGTGCTGATCATTCCGGCGCAATATGTGGCGGACGAGCTGGAGCGCTGCGGCCGCGCCGGCGTCAAGGCCGCCGTCATTCTTTCCTCCGGCTTCGCCGAGGAGCCCGGCGAGGCAGGCCACCGCATGCAGGCGGAGATCGCCGCGACCGCGCGCCGCTACGACATGGCGGTGTGCGGGCCCAATTCGGAAGGCTTCGCCAATATCGCCGCCGCGTTCAGCCCGACTTTCAGCCCGACGATGGACGCAAGCGTCGGCCCGCTCAGACCGGCGCGGCCGCTCGGCGGCCAGGTCTCGGTGATTTCGCAAAGCGGCGGGCTGGGTTTTGCGTTCTTCGACCGCGCGCGCGGGCGCAATCTGGCGTTCCGCCACATCGTCAGCACCGGCAACGAAGCCGTTCTCGAAAGTTCCGATTTCCTCGATTACATGCTCGAGGAAGGCCAGACCGACGTGTTTTTGCTGCTGCTTGAAGACGTAAAAACGCCGGCGAAATTCCGCCGCGCCGCCGACAAGGCCTTGGCGTCGGGCAAGCCGCTGATCGTCGCCAAGATCGGCCGCACCGAACCGGGGCGGCGCGCGGTCGCCTCGCATACCGCCGCGCTCGCCGGCGCGCACGCCGCCTATCGCGCGATCTTCCAGCATCACGGCGTCATCGAAGGGCGCGACTTCGACGAGATGATCGATCTCGCGGTCGGATTCCTCGCCTGTGGCGACAAGCTGCCGGCCGGCAGGCGGATGGGCGTTTGCACCTCGTCGGGCGGCGCCGGCGTGTGGATGGCCGACGCCTGCGCGGCGGCCGGCCTTGAGGTGCCGGTGCTGGACGCTGCGACGCGCAAGGCGATCGACGTACACCTGCCGTCTTACGGCACCTCGCAGAACCCGGTCGATTCCACCGCGCAAGGCGTGCACAAGCTCGGTTACGCGGAGTTCGCGCGGCTCGTCGGCCTCTCGCCGCTGATCGACGGCGTCATGGTGGTGGTGACGGCGCGCCGCTCGGCCTTTCTGGAAAACGATCTGCCGAAGCTGCAGGCACTTGCGCGCAACTCAAAGAAGCCGGTGTTCATGTGGACCTACACGCTGCCCGCCGCCCGCAGCGTCGAAATCCTCAACGAAGCAGGCTATCCGCTATTCACCACGGCCGACGGTTGCGCGCGCACCATGCGGGCGATGGCCGATTACCGGATCGTGCGCGAGCAACGTTTGCAACAGCCGGCCGAGGCGCCGGCGCGCCCGGCGCCCGGCAAGGTTCGCGCCGAGTTTGCTGCCGCCCCGTCCGTCTTATGCGAATGGCATGCTCGCCCCTTCCTTGCTTGCTACGGAATCGGCATCGAACATCCGCCTGGTGCGCTTGTGTCGTCCGCGGCCGAGGCAGAAAAGGCCGCAACGACTCTTGGCCGCCCGGTAGCGCTCAAGGTGCAATCGGCCGATATTCCGCACAAAACCGAAGCCGGCGCGGTGGCGCTCAACATATCGGGCGACGGCGCGCGCGCCGCTTACGAGCGCGTCACTCGCCGCGGCGAAGAAATTCACGCCCCGCCGCGCGCATCGACGGCGTCTTGGTGCAGCCGATGGCGGCGCCCGGACGCGAAGTCATCCTCGGCGTCAGTCGCGATCCGCTCTGGGGTCCGCTGCTGATGGTGGGCCTGGGCGGCGTGCTGGTGGAGGCGCTCGGCGACGTGGCGCTTTCGCCGGTGCCGCTCGACCACGCGGCGGCGCGCGCCTTGCTCGGCCGCCTCAGGGGTGCGGCCATTCTCGGGCCTTATCGCGGCGCGCCGGAAGCCGACCGCGAGGCGCTGATCGACTTGATCGTGCGGCTGTCGCAATTCGCCGCCGACTACGCCGAAGAAATCGCCGAGATCGACCTCAATCCGGTGATCGTGCATCCCAAGGGGCAAGGCGTTTCGGTCGTGGACGCTCTGATCGTCAAGCAATCGCCGCCGGCACAGCACCGCGCGGCCGAGTAAAGGAATAATGCCATGGGCCCGTTCAAGGATATCGGCGTCGAAAAACACGGCCACGTGGCCCTGATCGAGATAAGGCGGCCGCCGAATAATTTCTTCGACATCGCCCTGATCCAGGAAATCGCGGCCGCGCTCGAAGCGCTCGATACGGACGCCGATTGCCGCGCGGTGGTGCTGGCCGCGCAGGGTAAGGCGTTCTGCGCCGGCGCCAATTTCGGCGACGGCTCGACGCTCGACAAAACAGGCCAGCGGCCGGGCGAGCTCAACCGCGAAGCGGCGGTGCAGCATCTCTATCTCGAGGGCAACCGGCTGTTCCGCACCAAGAAGCCGATCATCGCGGCCGTGCACGGCGCGGCGGTCGGCGGCGGGCTCGGGCTTGCGATGGTGGCGGATTTCCGCGTCGCCTGCCCGGAGACGCGCTTTTGCGCCAATTTCACCCGGCTCGGCTTTCATCCCGGCTTCGGCCTCACCGTGACGCTGCCGCTGGCGATCGGCGCGACCAAGGCGGCGATGATGTTCTACACCAGCCGCCGCGTGCCCGGCGAGGAAGCCTACGCCATGGGCCTTGCCGACGTGCTGGTGCCGCAGGCAGAGGTGCGCGACGCGGCCGTCAAGCTCGCCGCCGAGATCGCCGAGAATTCGCCGCTCGGCCTGATCTCGACGCGCGCGAGCATGCGCGGCGATCTCGCCGACCGTGTGCGCGCCGCGACCGAGCACGAACTCAAGGAGCAGACCTGGCTGCGCAAGACCGACGACTTCAAGGAAGGCGTCAAGGCCGATGGCCGAGCGGCGGCTGCCGAATTTCTCCGGCCGCTGAGGGACGCCGCATGGGCTCGCCGTTCTGGAATTTCTCCATCGCGGTCTATCGTGCGAGCGCCGTGCAAGACGAGTGTCTCCATCTGCAGGATCAGTTCGGCCTCGATGTGAATTTGGTGCTGCTGTGCGCGTTTCTCGGAGCGGCCCATGGCGTTACTCTGACAGCCGACGACATTGCATCGATCCGCCAGGAAGTCGGCCAATGGCACGAACAAATCGTGCGCACGCTGCGCGCTGCGCGCCGCCATCTCAAGACAATCAAATTGCAGGATGCAGAGACCACAACGGCAGCGGAGAAATTGCGCATGCAAGTGAAAGCCGCTGAGTTGGAATCCGAACGCATCGAGCAAACGATGCTTGAGCGCTGGGCCAATGCGCGGCTGGCGGCATGGCCGCGCGGCAAAGCCGGCGACGCCGTCGTCGCCAACCTGCAAGCGGTGCTTTCCGCCTATGGCATCGGTCGCGAGCGGCTTGATGCCGCGCGGGCCATGCAGCATCTCATCGCGGCGGCGCTCGATCGGACGGCAAACGACTAGCGCCGCGCGGACGACGGTATTTAAATCTACCCACCCGGCCGCGTTCGTTGCTTGTGCTGCAACTGTTCCGGTCTGGCAACGCTACTTAGTGGCAATAAAGAACAGAGCGGAACACGCAGATCGTCACTGCGCGCTCATCATATGTTCGACCACGAGCCTGTTCGACACCTGGCGCACGCCGGGCGTCACCTCGACCGCGACCCTGATCGCGTTCTTCTCGGTCTCCGAGTCGACGATGCCCCAGAGTTCGACCGCCCCGTTGTTGACCACGACATTGATCGTGGACGAATCGACCCACGGCTTCGATCGCAATTGTTCGAGGATGTTGCTGTGCAGGGTCAGATCGTCAATCGCTTGATCCGATGCGTTCGCGTCGCTCACCAGCGCCTGGATGAGATTGGCGCGGCTGACGATGCCGATAATCTTTCCGTTGTTCACGACCGGCACGCGTTTGATGCGATGCTTTTCGAGCAGCGAGGCAATGTCGCCGAGTGGCGTGTCCGGCTGCACGCTGACCACCGGGCGCGTCATCACGTCGGCGGCCTTGCGGGCGTGCGACTTGACGAACTCATGGGCCAGCAGTTCTTTTCCGCTGAGAAGTTCGAGCCACCATGAGCGGTGCCGTTCGGTGCCGGCTTCCACGCGGTGAATGAGGTCGCCTTCGCTGACGATGCCGACGAGGCCGTCCTTGTCATTGACCACCGGCACGGCGCTGATGCGGTTCGCCAGCAACGTCTCCGCGATTTTCGCGACGGGCGTGTCCTGGTGAACCGTAATGACGTTGGTGACCATGACGTCGGCGGCTTTCATTTTCCCCTTCTCCTCTTCAAATTGGCTGAATATTTTGCCATCTAAATCTTCGCCGCCTTGATATGTATCAATGGGTTAGGACGCCCGCCGATCGAGAAACTGGCTTTGGGGACGTAGGTCTTCGTTCTGACGTTTTTTGCCCGTCAGATGGCTTTTCGGGCAGCAATTCCAACGGTTTAGCTGGTAGAATAGTTCCCATGATCCTGTGGCTGGTGTTTGCACTGATGACGGCGGCGGCGGTGCTCGCCGTGCTGTGGCCGCTGGCGCGGCGCAAGCCCTTGCGTCCCGGCAGCGACGTCGCCGTCTACCGCGACCAACTGGACGAAATCCAGCGCGATCGTTCCGTCGGCCTGATCGGGGACGCCGAGGCCGAAGCCGCCCGTGTCGAGGTATCGCGCCGGCTCATTGCCGCCGCCGATGCCGCAGAATTCGAAAAGCCCGCGCTGGAGGGATCATCGCTCTTGCACCGCCGCGTCACCGCCATCGCCGGTCTTGTCCTGCTGCCGGTTGGCGCCTTCGCGCTCTACCTGGTGCTGGGTTCGCCGGATTTGCCGGGCGCCGCGCTGGCGAGCCGGACGCAGACGCAGAGCGAGACCCGCAAGGTCGAAAATATGGTCGCGCAAGTGGAAGATCACGTCGCGCGCAACCCCAAAGATGGCCGCGCCTGGGAGGTGCTGGCGCCGGTCTATATGCGCCTCGGCCGTTTTGACGATGCGGTCAGGGCCTGGCGCAATGTCATCAGCCTGAACGGCAGCAATGCCGAGCGCGAGGCCAATTTCGGCGAGGCCGTGGTGGCCGCCGCCAATGGCGTCGTCACCGGCGAGGCCAAAGCCGCTTTCGAGCGTGCGCTGGCGGAGGACGCCAAGAACGTCATGGCGCGCTTCTACATGGGCATGGCGGCCGATCAGGATGGCCGGCGCGCCGACGCCGAGAAGATCTGGGGCGACCTGCTGGCCAGTGCCCCGCCGGGCGCGCCCTGGGTTGAGGTGGTTCGCCATGCTTTGGCGCGCAATGCGCCGGCAGCCTCCGCGGCTGCCGCAACGCCTGCCCCCACCGGCGACTCTGCCACGCCACCCGCCGATCATGACCTCAACGCCATGGTCGAGCGCCTGGCCGACCGGCTGAAAAAGGACGGCTCCGACGTGCCGGGCTGGCTGCAGCTGGTACGTTCCTACCGTGTGCTCGGCCAGACCGAGAAGATGCAGGCCGCCATCGCCGACGCCCGCAAAGCGCTGACCGAACGATCCCGACAAGCTGCGGCAATTCGCCGAAGGCGAGGCAGCCGCCTCGTCCGCCGCGCCGGCAGCAACGCCAGTACCGGGCGTGGCCGCGCAGCCGGCGCCCGAGCACGAGGGGTCGGTCGAAAATATGGTTCAGCGCTTGGCCGACCGGCTGAAAAAGGACGGCTCCGACGTGCAGGGCTGGCTGCAGCTGGTGCGCTCCTACCGTGTGCTCGGCCAGACCGACAAGATGCAGGCCGCCATCGCCGACGCCCGCAAAGCGCTGGCGAACGATCCCGACAAACTGCGGCAGTTCGCCGAAGGCAGCGAGGCCGGCGCGGCGGCGCCGCCCATGGCACCCGCCGCACCGGTGGCGCCGGCAGCCGGCGTGCCGGGACCCAGCGCGGCCGACATCGCGGCCGCCCAGCAGATGGCACCGGACCAGCAAAATCAGATGATCCGCACCATGGTGGCGCGGCTCGCCGACCGGCTCAAACAGGACGGCTCCGACGTCGCCGGATGGGAGCGGCTGTTGCGCGCCTATATGGTGCTCGGCGACCACGACAAGGCGCTGGCCGCCGCCGCCGATGCGCGCAAGGCGCTGGCCGGCGACCCCGACAAGCTTCGCCGCCTCGACGAAGTGATCAAGGACCTCAAGGTCTAAGGTTCGGGTTGGAGCGAGCGAGTTGAAAGACTCCCGATAGGCCATAACCGCTCAGCCGCCCGCCTTCGCTAAAGCTTCGGCGGGCGACCTCTCGCCATGAGAGAGGTGAACAAGGTCCGGCGATCAATTGTCCTTGGCGCCTTCGCGGATCCAGGCGCGGATGTCGTTGCGGTCGCAGGAATTCAGCTGCTTCATGCCGTGCGGCATGCGCAGTTCCGGCGAGGCGCGCCAATCGAGCAGCAGCATCAGATTGCTGCTTTCCGGATCGCCCGGGATGACCATGGGCCCGAACTTGGTTCCCTTCATGACACCGGCATAGCTGGTGAGATCGAGCCCGCTTTTGCCGTAGCCTTCGCCGCCCGGCTGATGGCAGCTTACGCAGCGGCCGACGAAAATCGGCATCACGTCTTCTTTGAAGCTCTTCTTCGACTGACTGTTGGCGGGGAATACCCTCTTCGCCGGCTTGTCTTGCGGCGCGCAATAGGCGGTGGATGAGGTGGTGATCTGCATGCTGGCCACCGCCAGGGCGACGAGGCCCATGGCCGCCGCTGCGAACAAAAGACGTTGCCGCTTCATAGAGGGTCTCCTTCGATTCCACAGTCTTTGTAATATAATAGTCGGGCCCCCGCCATTCGGCATGGTCTTTTTACGATAAAATGATGTTCGCCTTTTGACGAATATCAACGGTGTAGCCTATTGCCTGTTTAGGCCATGACGCCGCGCGGCCGTATTGTCACAGTTCTCGTCGATGAATTCTACACCGACAACTACCCGCAAATATGCTTGCGCGGATTTGCTGGGCGACTCCACTCGACTATGCTGGCTCTAAAGTAGAGGGAAAATAGAGGGAAATCCAAGTCGCAACAAACCTAGTTCTCATAGTGTCAGCCTGTGCCGAATGGATTGCTGCGGCAAGGCTATTTGGATCGTTTTGCTCGTTGGCGGTTGCTGAGGTGCACTCCGGCGCTACCGCCGTTTTCGTCGATAAATTCGACATTGGCCCGACATACGCCGCTCACGGACTTGCATCATTGCAATATAAAGACAAATTTGGGTTCGTTCTGCCAAAATGAGGACTAGGGTCAAAGACCAACTTATTTCACCGATTTTGTCGGCTGTTGATTACGTAACGGGGCTGCCGCCATTCTCATCGATGAATTCGACGCCAGCGGCATGCTGGCTACCTGCGCTTTCTCGGCTTTCGAAGGCGTGCGCCCTCCCCTCCGCCGTTTTCGTCGAAGAATTGAACGCCAGCAGCCTCGATGGCGTCGTTAATTTTTTGTCCGGTATTTTCCCGGCCACCAAGGTCGCCGTCGGCTGGCCTCCAAACGAGCGATCGTCGGCTCAGAAACCCCTGAATGTCGCGCCAAATCGGCTTGAGACCATCCAAGCAGGGCACGGGCCGCTTTGATTTGCCGAGTGGTTACCATTTTGGCTCCGATCTTTATTGATAGAATTTCTATTGACTCGGCACTCCTAGACGAATTAATAGTATTTCTATCACTTCGACCAGATCGCATTGTTGGCGATTAACACGCCTTTGAGTTTTTCGAAAGGAAACACCCGATGGACCAACTGAATTTCGCCGCCACCACCTACCGCGCCATCCGCGACCGCATCCGGGCGCAAGACCCCCAGATCGACGAGCAAACCCTGGCCGATACCGTCGAGGGCCTCACCGACCTGCATGAAATCCTGCAGGCGGTCATCCGCGCGGCGCTGGCCGATGAGGCCATGGCAAGGGGCCTCAAATGCCGGATTTCCGACATGCAGGGCCGGCTGGACCGGCTGCAGGACCGGGCCGCCAAACGCCGCCAGATCGCCAAAGACGTGATGGTCGAGCTCGACCTGAAAAAGATAACCGCACCGGACTTTTCCGCTTCCTTGCGGCCCGGAATGCCCGCCCTGGTGGTGCTCAATGAGGATGCCGTGCCCAAGACCTATTGGGAGCCGGGCGAGCCACGCCTGAGGCGCCAAGTCCTGGCCAGCGACCTCAAAGGGGGCGCCGAGGTCGCCGGTGCCACCCTCTCCAATCCGGAACCGGTTTTGAGCGTGAGGACACGGTGATGGGCTTTTCAGCAAGACAGACACTGGCGCTGCGGCGCAATCTCGATCACCGGCAGGTCCGCACCCGTGAGCTCCATGGTCGCGAGCTCTCCTATATCGAGGGCTGGTACGCCATTTCGGAGGCCAACCGGATCTTCGGCTTCGACGGCTGGAGCCGGGAGACCATCGACTCCAAATGCGTCCTGGCCCGGGAGAACCGCGGCACCTTCCTCGCCGTCTATATCGCCAGGGTGCGGATTACCGTGCAGGCCAATGGCGCAACCGTCATCCGGGAAGGCCATGGCACGGGCGAAGGGCATGGAACATCCCCCGGTGAGGTGCACGACATTGCCCTCAAAGCCGCGGAAACCGATGCCACCAAACGGGCGCTGGCCACGTTCGGTAAGCCATTTGGGCTAGCACTATATGGGAGTGGCAAGGCAGTCCCCTCGCCGCGGATTTCAGCGCCTGAACCAGAGGCGATTGATCAAAACCGGCAGCCGGTCAGGCTCCCGCCGGACGACACAACCCCGATCCCGCGGCCGTCCACCTACTATGGTCGCCGCCAGGATCTGGTCACCCGGGAGCGGGCGCAAGGGCGACGTGAACTGCAAGTCCAGCCGACAGCTGAGACCTCGATTGTCCCGCGCCTCGCCCGCCCTCGTCCCAGGTCAAATCGACAAGAGCGTTCTGGCCATTGCCGAGCCGAAACGGCTGCGGGACAAGGACCATCTCAAGTTCGTCGCCTCACAACCTTGTCTGGTCTGCGGGCGGCAGCCGTCCGATCCGCATCATCTGCGTTTTGCGCAACCCAGAGCCTCGGTCTCAAAGTCAGCGATGAGTTCACGGTCCCGCTCTGCCGCGGGCATCACCGGCAACTGCATCAGGCCGGCAATGAAGTGGCCTGGTGGCAGGATCTGAAAATCAACGCCCTGGAGATTGCCAAGGGGCTTTGGGAGAAAAGTCGGAGGAAGATTCTTCCGACGGTAGTTCAATCACCGCCGCTGCAAACGCCCTCGGATCCACCGCAGCCGCCCCTGCAGCGAGACGCGAGCAAATCACCGAACGAAGCCAATTGATGCGCAACCAAATTCCCTCTCTTCTCCACGAACCCGATCTCGTCAGCTATCGGGATCACGATTTGGGCAGTTACGTCTCTTTCAATGTCCAAGGCATCGCATAGCGCGAGCCGGCGGCGCAAATTGAAAGGAGCGGCCCGAAGGCCGCTCCCCGTATCGTATTGCGTCAGTGTCTTTGCGGTGCCGTTACCACTTAAAGGCCAGCGATCCCATGAGCATGTGGACGTTGTAGTTCGGGTTGTCGTAGGCCATGAAGATCGCGCTGTTACCGCTGGCAAGCGCCGGAATATTATACGGCGCCAGCGGATCGTTCTGCCAGTTGGCGACCGAATTGCTCTCCCAGGCGTAATGCAGCTTGGCAACGACGTCGCCCTTCCAGCCGAGTTGGCTAATGAGCTCTTTATCGAGCTTGTAGGCCGCGATCGCATCCACGCGCTGGAACCAGGTCGTCGAATCCGGGAACTGGCCGCCCGTCGGGAGAGCGCCGGTAGCCAGATTGAGCCGCATGCTGTCGACGCCATGCGACGCCGCATAGCGCAGGCTGAGGTTGAGCTTGTCGGGGATGGCCGCATATCTCACGCCGGCCGTGAAGGTGTCCACGGTGGTGACATCGTCCGTTTGCACCGAGTAGACGCCGCCGACCCCAATCACCGCCGTGTTGGAGGTGCTGCTGGAGCCGTACAGGAACTGGTGATAGTCCTCTCTCATGTAGCCGACCATCAACGAGGTGTCGGGGTTGATCACATAAGTGGCGTCGACGCCCGCGCTCCAGGAGCGGCTATACGACAATCCCAGGGTGGTGATGCCGTCGACCCCCGGATATTCGTTGTCCTCGTATTTGAACGTCGGGGTGACGGTCACTCCGGGTAGAACGACGACATCGACGGAGACGTTGGCTTTCCAGCGGTCGCGATTGTCGATCATCAACTGGCGATAGGCCGGGTTATAATAGAAGCTATTGCCTGCGACCGTGGTGCTTGGGGAACTGGATATTCCCCACGAAATCCACGTAATCGTAGGTGCCGTAGCGCCGTTCGGAGTACATGGCGCTCGTGCGCAACGCCGAACCAGCTCATCGGCTTCCAGTCGACATGCGCCTTGGCGGAATTCTCGTTGGTGTAGTCGACGTCGGCTTGCGTCCAGTCATAGCGCTCGAAGCCATAACCGGCGCCGATGTTCCATTCGCTGCGTCGGCCGCCAATTCAAGTCCGCGGCGGCGTTTTGCTTGGTGTATTGCATCGTCAGGCTTTGGATCTGCTTTTCGGCAGCCGTGGCCTGATCGTAGCTAGCCCAGGCGGTGCCGCAATTCGCAGCTGCCAGCAGGCATACACGGGAAAAAGATCTGCGGCGTCTGGTTATCGAAGTTGTAGTAGCGATAGCTCAGTTTCGACGTGAGATCGGACGTGAGCTGCGTGGTGAGGATGTTATTGCTCAACAGCGTGTTGATGGCGCCGTTCAGGCTCGATGCCGGAAGCGGAAACGCCGGCAGCTGCGTCGACATCGGGATGAACGCTTCGTTCTGCCGCATCATCGTGTAGCTGATCGTGCCGACATAGCGGCTCTTCCACGGCAAATCGGCGCCGAGCGTTCCGCTGAAGGCATTGGCGTTGTTGCTGGGCCAGGTCAATTCCCGAGCGAAGTCCCCGGATTTGAGGCAACGCCAGTGATCGGGTCTGCGATCGTATAGGAGGTGAAGTCGTCGGTATAGGTCGAGCCGTTATAGGCCAATTTGAAATTGAACCGCTTTGCCCCAAGGCGAGGTGCCGACATATTCGCCGTTCACGCCGTAATTCTGCGTGACGTCGTCCACCGGCCGCGGGACCTGCGTGCCTCCATAACCGAAGCGTGGCGGTGTTGCCAAAGCCGACCACGCCGTCAACCTGCGTGCCGGAGCGGTGCATATGGGAGTAGTCCGCCTTGATGTCCCAGGCATCATCCGGGGTCCAACGAACTTGAGCGGATGCCGGTATCGCGCCTGATGCCAAGATCGAACTGATTGAGAAACGGCGTGATGCTTCCAGGAATTGCAGCGGCGGTCGCGGCCCGGACGAAACCGGGCGGCAGCGTCAGGGCGGTGGTGCCGACCCCGTTGATAGAAAGTCTGCGCGCTGGTGCTGTAGAGATGCGGCGTCTGGTCCCAGCCGAAGTTGAAGTAGGCCTGGCCGGCCTTCGACGCGTCAAGATAGTAGCTCTGGTCGTCGTAGCCGATGTTCTTGCCGCCGACGTCGATCCGGTAGAGGCCGTCGCTGCTGCCGGTGGACAGCCAGATATTCGAGAAGGGGCCCGGCTTGACGTCGCTGTATTCATAATACTTGGCCAGGCTGTTCTGCCCCAGATAGGCCGAGCCGTTCCGCTGCGGATCGTTGAGGAAGACGCGACCGCCCACTTCAACGTCGCCGTGGAACCACCAAAGCGCTGGGGCCTCACCCGCCGCCGGAGCCTTCAGCGGAATGTCCGCCGCTTGAGCCTGCATGCCGGGCACTGCCCATGCCACGCTGCTCAGCAAAGCCCCGATCACGAACGTCCGCACCAGTCCATTTCGCCGTTTCATTGACCCGCCCCTAAGCAAACTTTGACCTACGTTTCTGCTCTATTTAGCCCCGGACTCTGGCTCACCTTTGCAGCGCACCGCCGGCTGGACTGTTGCTGCCGTGAATTGCCGTGTGGCAGTTCTGGCAGGAGCGGCCCATCGTGAATACCGAACCGGGTCCAATGGTGTTGCCGTGGCCGAAGCTATGGCACTCGAAGCACAACCGCGGGCGCATGAGCTTCAGCGAATACTCGTTCACGGTGCCGTGCGGATCGTGACAGTTGTCGCAGTTCTCGCGCACCGGCTCGTGTTCGAACAGGAACGGTCCGCGCTTCTCGGCGTGACACTTGTAGCAAGTGTCGTTGATCGAAGTCTGGCGCGCAACAGCGATTCGGTGAAGCTGCCGTGCGGATTGTGGCAATCCGAGCACACGATCTTGCCTTCGCGCAGCGGCATGTGTGAGGAGCGGAACATCTGCGCGCGCCGATCCTTGTGGCACTGGAAGCAGGTGTCGGGCTCCCACGCGGTCTTCAACTGATTCTTGCGCGACACGCTCTTCATGATCGTGTGGCAGTTCACGCAGGCGAGACCACGCGTCTTCGTGCGTGCTGCCCTGCCAATTGGTGCGGTCGCCGCGCTCATGGCAGGCGAGACAGATCGCGTTCTTTTCTTCCGAAGTGCGCGGGTCGTCCGGCCTCGAACGACATGATGCCGCCGACGCCGCGTCCACCGCCCGCCTTCACGTGCGCCGAACCCGGACCGTGGCAGTTCTCGCAGGAGAACTTGCCGGGCTGCGTCATGCTGATGCGGCCCATCAGGGTCTTTTGGAATTCCGCGGTCTGGCTCGAGTGGCAGGTCAGGCAGGCCTTGTCGCCGACGAAGTGGGCTTCAGGCGGCGGGCGCTTGCCTTTCACGACCGCGCCCGACTTGGGGGCCGGAGCCGGAGTGGCGCCCTTCGGTTGGCTCAACCAATCCATCAGATTGTCGGCCTCGGCCAATTTCGGCTGGCCTTTGAGCGATACCGGCTGGTCGGAGCCGAGGCTCTGCGCGAACGACTGCAGCGCGGCAATGGTCTGGTCATCCTGGGACTTGGCGGCTTGCGCTTGGCCGGTCTGCGACCAGGCCGGCAATGTCGAATTGACGCCCGCGACAGTAAAAGCGCCGTCGGCTTTGGCCGGCTGAGATAGACCAAAAGCGGCGCAACAGAGTAGCGCCGATGCCGCAAGCAATATGAACTTCTTGCATAATCTAAACTTCGGCTTGTCCGGAACACCCGTCGACAAAGCCCCGGTGAGCCCGAATTCGACCGTCGTACGACTATAGTGTTTCACTTATCGACCCCCGCCACCGCTAACAATTCTATAACCAGCGTCGACATGACGCTGATCAGGTGAACGCCTTGCGTGGGGGAAGCTCGGTAATACTTACAGCGCCTCGCCTGGTAACCGCAGCCCGTCAGTTGGTCTTCAGGCGCCCGATCGAAACAAGATGTGCCGAGAACTACACACCGTATTCCGTTACTACTTCCCCAGCCCTCGCTTATACAGATATCACTCGAATTTGCTTATCGATGCAAGAGCAATTCGGACTTTGATCAAGATCAAATTTTTAATACCGATCAAGGGGCTCAAGTTGTTTTTTTCCCGACTGTGTTGATAACATCACACTCGCGAAGCTAGTCGATCGCGAACAAAGAAGTTGTCTGCAAACATCTCGGTCATGGGAGAAGACGGTTATGCAAGTGAATACAAAAAATCTCGTCGCGTTTGTCTGTGGCACGGCGGCCGCAATACTGATCGCAGTCGCATTTTCAGTGACTGCCTCTCGTCCGGCGAATGCCTTGCCGGCCTATGCCCAGCAAACCGGCAAACCCTGCGGATTTTGTCACGAGAACCCGGGCGGCGGCGGCAAGCTCAAGGCGGCCGGCGAAAAATTCAAAGCGAATGGCCACAAGCTGTAGCCGCCACGCGATGGCGGTCTGCGAATCGACTTAGTCTGCGTTGCATCGATAGGCGTGGACTTACGTTCGACGGCATGATCGCTTTCGATTAAATAAAGCCGCGTCACGGTCTGCGGGTCGAATAATGGAGCGCGCGGCACTGAGTGCCGCGCGTTCGTCGTTCGGAAGACATTTGGAGAGCGAGCCATGGGCGTCGGCAAACTTGCGCTGCGGGCGATCGTGCTGATGGCGACCCTCGTCTGGGTGCAAGCCGCGAGCGCGCAAGGCGTCGCCAATCTCGACAACGCGACCTGCCTCGACTGTCACGGCGTATCGGGATTTTCGGCGCCGCGCGCCGACGCAACGACACGCTCGCTGTTCGTTTCGGCGGATCATTTTGCCGAGAGCGTGCACGGCAAGGCGCTGCGCTGCGTCGATTGCCATACGACCATCACCGAGTTGCCGCATAAGAACGTGGCAAAGACCGCCGCCGACTGGGACCGCACGCGCATCGCCATCGCCAAGAACTGCATCGCTTGCCATGCCAAGGCCGCGCAAGGCTACACCGAGACCTATCACGGCCAGGTTATCGTCATGGGTTTTGATCATGGCGCGACCTGTTCCGACTGCCATGGTAGCCACGACATCTTGCGCGCCAGCAATCCGGCCTCGAGCGTGGCGCCGGCCAATCTGCTGAACACTTGCCGCAAGTGCCATCAGGACGCGACGGCGGGCTTCGCGACGTTCCAGCCGCACGCCACGACCGACGACTTCGCGCATTATCCCTACACGTGGCTTGCCTCGAAATTCGTCAACCTGGCGGTCGGCGGCGTGCTGGTGTTCTTCTGGATCCATTCGGCGCTGTGGTTCTATCGCGAATATCGCGACCGCCAACAGCAAAAGCCGCGCCCGCATGTGCGCGCCGAGGCGCTGCCGCCGGGTGAAACCCGCTATGTCGAGCGCTGGAGCGCGATGTGGCGATGGGCCCATTTGCTGTTCGCCGTCAGCATCATCCTGCTGGTGGCGACCGGCGTGACTTTGCTCTATCCGAACACGACCTGGGCGCCGGTGCTCGAGCGCGCCATGGGCGGGCCGGAAATCGCCGGCATCGTGCATCGCGCTTCCGCCGTGGTGATGGTGGCGGTGTTCGCCTGGCATATTCTTTATGCCGCCATTCACATCGCGCGGAACTGGAAAACGTTTAAAGTGTTCGGTCCGTACTCTCTGATGCCGAACTGGCAGGACGCCGCCGACTTCGCCGCCATGTTCAAATGGTTCTTCGGCCGGCGCGCACGGCCGAGCTTCGACCATTGGAATTATCAGCAGAAGGTCGATTACTGGGCGCCGTTCTGGGGCATTGCTATGCTGGTCGCGACCGGCGCGGTGCTGTGGTTCAAGACGCTGACCGCGGCTTATCTCCCGGGCTGGGCGTTCAATGTCGCAACCGTCGCCCACGGCGACGAAGCCTTGCTCGCCGCCGCCTATCTGTTCACGGTGCATTATTTCGTAAATCACTGGCGGCCGGACAAGTTCCCGCTCGACACCGTCATCTTCACCGGCGCGATGCCGCTCGATGAATTCAAGCGCGACTACGCCGTGGAGTATGCCCGGCTGGCGGTGACCGGAGAGCTGCAACAATTTCTGGTGCACGCGCCGTCGCGGCCGCTGACGCTCGGCGCCAAGATTTTGGGCTTTGGCTTGGTCGCCGTCGGGCTGGCCCTGCTCGTCATGATGGCGATCGGGTTCGGCGGAAATCTAATTTGAGCCGGATCGAGACCGGTCTGGCATATATAGGGCGCGATGCCGACGATTAACCGCCGCCGGGGTGCTGCGCTTTATTATGCGACGCGCGATGGACAAGCGCGCCGCATTGCCGAGCGTATTTTCGGCCGTCTAGCCGAGAGCGAAAGGCTCGCTCCGCCACAGGACCTGGCGGTGGCGCGACCGTCGCCGGAAGACTTAACCGCCGCCTCGTTGATCGTGCTGGTGGCCGCCGTGCGTTATGGCAAGCACTTGCCGGAGGCGGATCGGTTCCTCGCGACCTACCGGTCGCTTGTCTCGCCGCCGCCGCTGGCGCTGGCCTCGGTCAACCTCACCGCCCGCAAGCCCGCCAAGACGACGGCGACCGGCAATGCCTATCTGCGCAAGACCATCGCGCGTCATCGCTTGGCGCCCGCTTTGGCGGTCGCCTTTGGCGGGCGGCTCGACTATCGCCGCTACGGTTGGCGGGATCGCCAGATCATCCGCTTCATCATGCTGCTGACGGGGGGGCCAACCGCCCCGGACACCAGCGTTGAATATACGTCATGGCCGGCGGTCGACGAATTCGCCGCGCGGATTGCCGAGCTGCAACGGCGCATTTGATCGCCGTTTCATGCCGCCTGGGCTGCATCATGCCAGGGTGAAAATATGCGGACCAACACCGACAACATGATCATCGGGATGGCCAGCACTATGCCTGCCGCCAACAAGCCCATCCCGACCGAAAATGGGCGGATGATACGCGAGCAATCCTTTTCCGGTCTTTGAAATTTCCTGTCCGCCAATGACGACATTATAGCGCATCATCAGCACCGCGAGCAGGACAAGGATCGAGCATCCGGTAATTCCGACAATCAGCGCCGTTCCGCTGGTGCCGCGCCAAATCATGAACGTAATGATGGCGAGCGGCAGCGCGGAACCGCAGCCGAATTGCAAAATGAAGAACGGAACGATGAGCGGCCCTTTGACAAACTCCATAATGACTTCGATGCCTTCGCGGCCGCGATAGACCAGGCTCAAGAATTCCACGCCTTCTATGACCAGCGTGAACATCATGAAGCCCCATAGCGAATATGCCATGATCTTCAGACACGCCAGATCAACCGATACTTTGCGCAGCTTACAAGATAAAACGTAGAGAATGATCACTAATGCCGTACCGGAGATGATCGCAGACAACAGAAATATGACGGGCATAAGATCGGAGGACCACCACTCTCGCGACTTCAAAGAGCCGAACACAAACCCGACGTATCCATGCAAGCCGTGCGCGCCGGGAATACCGATAATCGCCAAAGCGAATAGCCATTTTTGATCGTAGCTCATCGCCTTTTCGGAAACATCATCCGATCCGAGCGACAAGACACGATAAAACCAACGCGATACCCCGGTCAATTGCAGTGACTTTTGTACGATCTGCGGTCGAAAAACAAACCATGTTTCAATGGTCAGCAGAATGACGTAAAATGCCGCTGCATAGCCAAAGACCGCAAAGGCAGACGTCGTATGCGGCGTTATCATTGCATTGAACGCACGCTCGGGGTGGCCAAGATGCAACAGCAAAGGCAGCGGAACAGTAATCATACAACAGAGCGAGACGAGCAGCGCAAAATGCGCCACCGGCCGCAATTGCTTGAAGCCAAACACTTGGTACAGACTTGAAATCGTAAAGGCACCGGCGACCAATCCCGTGAGATAGGGATAAACTACGATCAACACGGTCCATGGAATGACCGTTTCATTGGGGTAAACGTAACCCGTGAACGGCGAGGCGTGAAACAGCGCTTCCATTAGATCACGTCCTTGTCTGTGCCAACGTAGAAGACGTTCGGGCCATTGCCCGTCTCTGGTCTAAGCACGTGGACCCGATTGTTTTGGATGAACTGGCTTATGACGCTTTGTTTGTCGTTGCGGTCGCCGAAAATACGCGCACCGACCGGACAAACCTCGACGCAAGCAGGTTGCAAGCCTTTAGTGATGCGGTGATAACACCAAGTGCACTTGTCCGTTACCTTCTTTTCCTCGTTAAAAAATCGCGCGCCATATGGACAGGCCTGCACGCAGTATTGGCAGCCGATGCAATAAGTGTGATCGATGACGACCACACCATCTTCGGTCTTGTAGGTTGCGCCGGTCGGGCACACCTGCACACAAGCCGGATGCGTGCAGTGATTGCACAGTTTGGGGACGAAAAAGGCTTTCTCGACCTTGGCATCCTTGTAGCGATTGGCGAATCGATAGTGTGCCTCGCTTCCGGAAGCCGCGATGTTCACGGGGTCCGCTTGGCTGTCGATGCGGGCCTTATCTTCTCCCTCCAACGTCACGTAGCGCTCGACCCACGTGCGGAAGTGGTGGGCGTCCGGGGCAACATTGTTTTCCTGCTTGCACGCCTCAACGCAGCGCAGACAGCCGATGCATTTTTCGGCGTCGACGCCGAATGCCCATTGATGCTTTGACCAATCATATCCCGGGATCGCAGGTGGCGGGCTGGCCGTTGTTGCTTCTTGGGTCGCCGCCGTTGCCTGCGAGGATACCGAGTTTGCAGCCACTGCCGCCACGCCGCTTGCAATCACGCTTCCAAGACAGCCTAGAAATTCGCGCCGCCCTTTTTCGTGGTGCTCAAGCTTTTTGTTCTCGTCCATTGCAGCGCTCCTGGCAAAATCGTTGCTTGCCGTGCCTTACTTGCAAGTCGCGGCGGCGTAATAGGCTGCTACATTTTCGATATCGGCATCGCTTAAGCCCTTCGCGATCCCGGCCATGATGCCATTCTTGCGAACTCCGCCCTTGTATGATTTCAGGGCCTTGACGAGATAATCTTTGGATTGCCCGACGAGGTTCGGCCACGAAGGATTGGTGCTGTTTCCGTCAGCACCATGGCAGGCTGTACACTTGGTTGCTGTCGCCTTGCCTGGCAGCGTGGCTTGCTTTTCCGCATCCAAAGCACTTACGCACTTCGCACCGGCGAAATAAGCCGCGACATTCGCCGCATCGTCATTGCTTAGCCCCTGCACGCCCGCGCTCATCATCGGATCGCTACGCCCGCCCGCGATGTAGGCCTTGAGCGCATCTTGTAGATAGGCCTCGCGCTGTCCCGCGAGTGTGGGGCCTGGAAGGTTTACGCTCACGCCTTCGGCGCCGTGGCATCCCACGCAAGCCGCAGCCTTTACCTTGCCCGCGGCCACATCGCCTGCCTGTGCCGTCGACGCGGCCGATACCAGATTGAGCCTGGGCGAGTGGGGATTATGGCAAACGGTGCACTGTTGTGTGCCAGCATGATCGGCAACGACGATCTGACGCTGTTGTAATGGTCTGCCGGTCATTCGCTCATGGCACAGCGTACACAACTGCCGTGTGTCGGTTGGTACGATCATTTTCAGATTTTTCGGATGATCCGGGCCGGTCGTCGGCGGCAAATACGTCGTCTCTGGGTCTCGCCCGCCACCCGGTCCGTGGCAGACTTCACACTTTACGACCTTGCCGATATCGGGCCTGTTGTGGACGCCATTGGACCATTCTGCGACCTGCTGTGCGTGGCACGAGGTGCAATAGGCCGTGCCTTTGTATCTCGGCTTCTCGGCGGCAATTTCGGCCACCGATAGTCCGCGGTAGTGGCCATATTCATAAAACGAATCGGCAGTGAAAAATCGTTTTGCTCCGTATGCCAGCACGCCAAAGGCCACAATAAGGGCCAAGACTCGAAAGATATGACGCGGCATAGCGTGCCCGTTCCTTTGCGTTTCCGATCAACCCCAAAACTTTTTTTGTTGGCCTTCCCGCAAATTGTGCCGTCATCGGGAAAGCAAGCGCAAAGCGAATTCGTAGCAGCTGTCGTGACCTTTTCCTTTGCCGAAAGGCTTCGCCGACAGTTGATGCATTATCAATGCAAAACAATTGGCCGAGTTTGATTTAGGTCAAGGAGTCAATCGATTGGACACACTCGCTCACAGCTCGCCCGAATTGGCGACGACGAGCTGTGTTTGATGGCATGGCGAGATTGACGCGGATGTCATGGCGAAGCGCGGCTATTAATTTGCACATGCAACAGCGCGCGACAATTGCAATCTATTGGACGAAGATGTCTGCGGCTAAGACGCTGCTTCGAAAAGGTACTGAAATTGACTTACGTCAAGCCCGAATCCTTAGCTCTGGGAGACAATTATTTTTGTGATGAAACCGTAATAATGATGATGGAGAAAACGCCATGAGAGACGCGAGCATGACTTCAAGCCCGACCAGGACGATTATTGCTGGAGGGTTAGGCGCGCTGGCCGTTGGGATGTTAGTCGCGGCCGCGGCGATCGTCGTCGCCCCCCAACATGCCTCGGCATTGCCGGCCTATGCAGCAAAGGAAGGCAAGGCGTGCGGATATTGCCATGTGAATCCAGCCGGCGGCGGCCCACGCAATGCCATGGGCAAAAAATATGAAGCGGGCGGCCACTCGTTCAAGAAATAGTCTTTTGGCGCGCTAATTTCGTTCCGTTTCCGATTCAACATCTAATAGGCGCCTAAAGCCGGTTAGCCTGCAATTTGCAGCGAACTTTACCGGTCGAAGGGGCGTGGTTGCCCGTTCTGAAAGAAACCGCAGCATCGCCGGAAGGCGGCGATGTGCGACCTCAATTGCGTGAAAATCTTGCAATTATGGGCAAACCACGCGTCCTGTCCGGCGGGCTTCAGCCAACGGTCGGAATGTCGACGTGGTCTCTCTCCCGGACCATCGATGGAGGCGGGGAGAACCACAGTTGATACATGGTCACAGCCCACATGAAAGCGAAGCAGCTGCCCATTAGACCGCCGGCCGCGATCACGACCCAGGCAAACGGATGATAGATCTTAGTGAAATACCAGGAGCTGACGTCGAAAACGATAGCGACGAAGGGCAATGCGACGATGGTGCATTTCAACCAGACCGGCCGCACATAGGCATGGCTGAACATGAGGCCGACGATGAAAAAGATGAAGGTCAGACCGAACAGATGAATGTGCGATACGCGGACTAGCGTGGCGATTGAGGCGCCGGTATCCTTCTCCGTCACCTTTTTCAAATTATCGTAGCCGTTGAGATTGGGCAGATGCGGATTGCTGCCGTCGTGGCACTGCATGCAATACTTGTCGAGCAGCGGCCGGACCGATTTGTCATAGGCCGGATGCGGGCCGCCTTCCGCCGCCCAGGTAAGTACGGTATTGCGGTCGTCGGCCGGCAACATGGTCTGCATCGGTCCGCGCAGGGCCGATTCCAAGCGCGAGCCCTTTCCGCTGCCGGAATAAGCAACGACGATGTCCTCGTATGACAGCATCATCGGGTTTCCCCCGGCGCGGCCAGCATAGGTAAAATACACATTGAGCAAGGCGAACAGATAGCCCATGCCAAGGATGAGAAGCGTCGCCGTATAAAGTACGCGCTGGCTGTACGGCAGCTCCGAGTAATGAAGATAATGCCGGTGCAGTGGCAGTTCATTCATAGTCTGTTCCATTGATGATCTTGCCCCACTTCACTTGCTCGGCAACGGCAGGAACACGATGGCGCGCGCTTTTTGGTGCGCATAGTGGGCCGCAAGGCTCTCAATAACCTGGTCGGACAGCACGTCGGCCATTGGACCCATTTGCGGGCTCTTGCGAGCGCCCGTCTTATAATCGTTCAGCACCTTCTCCATATAGTCTACCCGCTGCCCGGCCAGGGCCGGTATTCGTGGATTGGTACTGTTTCCATTGATTCCATGGCAACGGTCGCAACGCTGGGTCCATTCCTCGGTCGTCAGCGGCTTGCGCACATTTGGCGCCTTCGGTTCCTGCGCCGCAAAATAAGCCGCTAGATTCTTCATCGCATTGTCATCGAGCGACGCGGCAAGACCCTTCATCGTGTCATTGGCACGCGATCCATTCTTGTAGGCAAGCAGCGCCGCCGCGATGTAATGGGCGTCCTGTCCGGCTAGGCTCGGCGTCGTCGGACTTCCGCTCACGCCGTCTTCGCCGTGGCATCCGCCGCAGCTTGCCGCGGCGGCCTTGCCGGCAGCCGCATCGCCGACGGCCGGGGTCTTGGCGCGCGCCGGCTTCTGCAGCGCGTAGAATAGCGCAATATTGTTCATCGCCCCTTCGTTCACCGACGCCAGCATCGCCTTCATGGTGTCGTTTTTACGCTCGCCATTCTTGTACGCCTTCATGGCCCCGACCAGGTATTTCGGGTCGAGCCCAACCAGGCTCGGCGTATTGGGGATCTGGCTGATACCGGTATCGCCATGGCAGCCGGCGCATACCGCCGCCGCCAAAGCCTTGCCAGCCTGCACGGGATCGAAATTGACGGGCCCGGTGGCCGAGGCCGGCGGCGATGGGGGATCGAGGCTCGCAAAATAAGCCGCCACTTTGATCAACGCGTCGTCGCTCAGGAACTTGACGGCATTGTTCATGGCGCTGTCGCCGCGGGCGCCGGATTGGTAGGCCTTCAGCTCAATATAGAGATACGCCGCGCGCTGACCTGCAAGATAAGGCACGCCGGGGTTGGTGTTGATGCCGTTCGCACCGTGGCAACCGGCGCAGGAGGCCGTCGCGAGTCGCTTCCCTTCGTCGACATCCATTGGCGACGCTTGGAGCGCGCGCAGCTCGTCGCCCGGCGCGATTGGTGCAGTCTGTGCTATCGCGTTGAGCCGGCAACTTACGATCACAGCGCTAGCGACGGCCGTGAATATCAGAAGACTCTTCAAGCTGCTTTGCATCTCCAACGCTCGCTATTCCTTACCGTGAATCCGTTTAAAATGTGTCGAAACCGTTTTTGTTTTTGCCTGCGCGCCAACTTCGAACCGAGCGCAGCAAGATTGCCCGCTTCAGTTTCTGCATCTTGATCTCCCGCACAAATCCCGACTTTCGCACCTACTTCGCCGGCAGGCTCGCGTAATACGACGCGAGGCTTTCAATGATGGAATCGCCATAGGGCACGCTCATATTGTGCATCAGCGAGTTCCCGCGCTTGCCGTCGCGATAGGCCCGCAGCGCCAGGACCAGATAATCCTTGTCCTGCGCGTTGATGATCGGGATCGCCAGCGCCGGATTGTCGATGTCGCCGGCGTGGCAGCGATTGCACTTGTCCGTAATATCACTCAGCAGATTCTGCCCGTCTTCCGCGGGCTTCGACTTCTGCGTCGCATAGAACGCGACGATGTCGTTGATCTCCTGATCGCTAAGACCGGAGACGACGCGCGCCATCGTGTCGTTCTTGCGCGTGGTGCGGTATCCCTTGATGGCGTGTGCCAAGTATTCCGGATCCTGGGCGGCAAGGCTAGGCGTTGCCGCGTCGGTGCTCACGCCGTTCGAGCCGTGACATCCGCCGCAAACCGCGGTGCGCGGTTCGCCCACCGCCGCGTCGCCGACCGGCGGCGCGCTGCGCGGCGTCGGCGTCTGCGAGGCGAAATACAGTGCGACGCTTTCAATATCGAGCTTGCTCAACTTGCGCAGCATTGGATCCATCGGCGCCGACTCGCGCTTGCCGGTCAGATATTCCTGCGTAGCCGCGACGAAATAGATCGGCTGCTGGCCGGCAAGGTTGGGCGTACCGGCGGTCTTGCTGTTGCCGTCGGCCCCGTGGCAGGGGGCACAAGCCACTGCCACCGCCTCGCCATTCTTGTAAGGAGAGAAGACGGCGCCCTTTTCCGGCGGGATTGGCGGCAGGCTGGCATAGAAGGTGGCGACTCCGCGGGTCTGGTCGTCGCTCAAGTCGGTCGCAATCGTCCGCAAAGCGGCGTGTACGCGCCGGCCTTCCTTGTATTCCTGCAACGCGGCCATGATGTAGCGCCCGCGCTGTCCGGCGAGATTGGGTATGCCGGGAGCCGCACCCTTGCCATCGAGGCCGTGACAGGCCTTGCACTCCTTGTCGGCCACGACTTTGCCGGCGGCAATATCCGCCGCCATTTGCTTCTGCGGCACGCCTTCGTCCGAGCAACCGATCAACGCCACAGAAGCGGCCAAGGCGAGCAGGAGGTGTCTCATGGGAAACCCCGGTTTTTGATTTGTTGGTTTCGCTCTCATGGTCCGATCAACCTCCGAAGAAAAGGTGGCGGGTGAAACCGTATAGGACGAAGACGAGCAGGAACAGGCCGGAGCCCATCAAGGTGAAGCCAAGCACCGTGGAGGCGAGCGTCATCGGCCGCGACGGCGCATCGACCAGGAATTTGTCGAGCTCGCTGTTGTCGACAAGGCGTTTGTATTCGACCGTATGCTCGCGCTTGAATTCCTCGAGCGGCATCTTGCCGGTGAACATCAGGATATCGAGCGGGAATTTGTCCGGCCGCCAGTGATTGTTGAAGAAGTGCACGGTGAACAGGAAGCCGGCGGCGAGCACCGCCTCCTCGCCGTGGAAGATGGTGGCGACGTTGAACACCCAGCCCGGCAGATAGGTGGCGACAAAGCCCTTGAACCACAGCATGGCGCCGCTGCCGCCGATGATGGTGACGCCCCAGAACGGCGCCCAGTAGTCGAACTTTTCCCAATAGGTCCAGCGGTCGAGTAGCGGCTTCGGCGCGAGACCAAAGAACCACTTGAACATGCCGATGGCGTCGTTGAGGTCGGACCAGCTGGGGATCATCGAATCGGGACCGAACCAGCGGAAGGTCTTCCAGCTGCGCCCGATCCGCAAAAATATGTAGCTGATGTGCCAGAAGAAGATGCCGAGGAAGCCGACGGCGAAGAAGCGGTGCACATTGCCGGTGACGCGCGGACCGCCGAACAGATGGCTGATGATCTGTGCCCACGTTGTCTCGGAATTGAACAGCGTCATTCCGGTGAGCACCAGCATGATGGTGCAGATGGCAAAACACAGATGGGCGAGCCGCCAGATCGCCGGCCAGCGTCGGTAGTAGACGACCGGCTTGCCGTCGCCGTTGTTGAGCGCCTCGGCGCGCACATGCGGCCGGTTCTTGTGCTGCTGGTGGTCGCGAAATTCGCGGAAGAACCACAGCGCCGAATGCGCCCAGAAGAACGAGAAGGTGCCGCCGAGCAACAGCAGCATGAACTTCGAGGCGATCCAGGTGCGCGGATATTCGTGGAAGTTGTGCGTAGTCGCGTGCGGCTCGAAGCTGAGGAAGCCCTTGGTCGCGTCGAGATGGCACTTCTGGCAGGTCTGCAGGCGGTTGGTCGGATAGACGGTCGAGCGCGGATCGTTGACGCGCTGGATCGTGTGGTAGCCGTGGCAGTCGAAGCACTTGGCGGTGTAGGCGAAGCCGAGCGTGTTGACCTGGCCGTGGTAGGTCCCCTGGTAGGATGCCAACTGCTCCTTATGGCAGCTACCGCAGTTCTTGGTGATCAGGAGCTGGGTCCTGTCGAGGAAGGGGTCCTGAATGTCGTGCGTGGTGTGGCAGTCGGAGCAGATCGCCGCCTTCGGGTTGCCGCCCTGCAAGACTTCCACGCCATGCACCGAGGTCTTGTATTCGGCGAGTTCCGACTTGTGGCAGGCGCCGCAGGCATAAGGCAGATTGAGCCGCCACCAGTTATAGTTCGGCGTGTTCGGCGGATAGACGTAGTGGGCGTCGTGGCAGTTGTAGCAGGTCGCATTGGTGTGCGACTGATCGACGGCGCTCGGCTGCGCGTGGATCGACTTCATGTAGCGGCCGATCATGTTGATCACGTTGGTCAGCTTGGCGACCTCAGCGGTCTTGTTGTTTTCCTTGGCGTCCTCCAACTGGCTTTCGTGACAGGTCACGCAGCTCACCTGCACGGTGACCGGATCGTGCGGAATCTTGGTGACGTTGGTGTGGCACTGGACGCATTGCAGCTTGCCATGCACGCTGCCGAGGAAGCGGTCCTTCAGCACCATCGGGAATTGCTTCTCGCCGGGCGTCGCCGGCGGTGCGAAGCCTTCCAGGCCGTGACAGCTGAGGCACATTTCGCTGGTAAGCTTGGGCGCGGCCTGGTCGGCCGACGCGGTTTGCGCGCCGGCATTCGACGCCCACAAGCCGGCCGCTGCGATAGCGCAAACGAGGCCGACCGCAATCCGGGTCGCGACACGGGCAACAGGCACCCCCGCCACGCCAAAATCTTTGGCGGCGGTGCTTTCGTACAGCTCGGTCATAATTACTCTGCCCTGGCGGGTCGATGACAAACGGACACCCCAATCATGGTAAAGAATTCGACCGAGTTTGCCGAATCTAACCTTACATAACCACTGTCGACAAAGGGTTTCTTGATTGAAGTCAATGGTGGGACCCGCTGTCTTTCGAGGTGGTGCCACGCGGCGGGCGGTATAGACGGATGGATCACGATTTGGCAGAGCTGGCGGCGACCCGCAAGAGCATTTTCCACGCGATCCGGCAATGACGGCCGCGGGTTCTATTGGCGGTTGTACGGCTGCGGCTGAAATTCACGCCGTCCCGCTCTCGTTGACGGCGAATGCGGCGCGCCGGTGAACGACCCAGACGGTCAGGTTCCATACGATGGGAATAGCCAGCGCTGCGGCGAGCGCAAACGCCGCGCCGAGCGGCACCACCGCGAGATTGATGGCCGCGAGACCGAAGCTGATCCCGAACAGGCTCCACACGCTGTTGGCAATCACCGCAGCGGCGGCGCGGCCGCCGATGCGCGGCTGCAGGATGAGTGCCAGGCTGGTGCTCGAGATCGGAAAGACGGCGAGCAGGCCGGTCAGCATCGGTCCCGCCCAGTGGCTGACCTCGATGATCGCCGCCATCAAGCCGCAAACCAGGATCGTGCGCAGCGGCAAGTCGTACCAGGCATGTGCTAGCTGCGGCATCGCGGCCGTTCGCATCGTGCGGCCAAGCCACAGACAGGCAGGATAGACGAGCAAGTTCAGCAGAGCGGCGGCCGCGAAGGTCCATTGCGTCAAACGCGCCAGCAGCGCGAGCGCAACCCAGCATGCGACGGCCAGCGCGAGGCTGATCAAGGTCCCGCGCTTTTGCGCCAGCACGGCATAAACCAACAAGAACAAACCGGTGGCGGCATTGATGACCAGGCCGCTCAGCGCGGCCTGCGCGATATAGGCGCCGTCATGATCGAGCGAGAGGAATACATAGGCGGGCCAGATCGTGACCGGCAGGGTGGCGACCAGCGCTCCGGTCAGTGCCCCTACCCGCTCGGCAATCACCGAAGCGGCGACCACGATAGCCGCCGTTGCGATCAATTTTGCCGCCAATGGAAGCCAGGAGATGAGATCGGCCGACATGCGCCACCGCCGTTGCCGCGGGCCGGAAATCGGTAGCGGCTGCGCGCGGATTGAACGGCAAAAAGGGCCCTGCCGTTTTGATCTTTCGCATATGCGAAAGCCGTGCTGCGCCGGCAAAAATCGCGTTTGCCGATTGATATGGATCAAGGCCCCTAAAAACCGGCATTTTAATAATTGTAGCTTGCGGGAGGAGGCTTCCATGCTCGCATCGAATCCGGTCAAGGCATTTCCGGCTTTCAGTTCACTCATTGCGGCATTTCGCGAGTGGGTGCGCAAGCGCAAGCTGATCCGCCAGTGCCGCCAGCAACTCGCCGCCTGCGATAAGAATGAAATCGCGCGGATCGCGAGAGACGTCGGCCTGTCGCCGAGCGACCTGCGTCAAATGGCGGAACTCGGGCCCGATGCGGCGCAGCAATTGCTGGATCGAATGTCCGCGCTGCACTTGGATGCCGACGCGCTAGCCAAGAGCGACCCGAGCACGATGCGCGATTTGCAGCGGCTGTGTTCGCGCTGCATCAGCAAAAAGCGCTGTCAGCACGATCTCTTGCTCGTTCCCGACGATCCAAATTGGCGGCAATATTGTCCGAATGCCGGCACGCTCAGCGCACTGCAGAGCGAAGCCGCGAACGCTCGCTGAAAAATGCGGGGCGGCCGGCAGGCCGTAAGATAGCCATGCGCGCGCTCGATCAATTCTCAAAGTTTTGCGCCACGATCGCGGGCGGCATCGCAGGTGTGCGACGACCGTCCGGCGGTAACCCCGATGATCGCGACCGCAGTGAACAATGCATGCTTGCGCCGGACGACCAGCACGTCGCAAGAACGACGCAGATCGGCCGCGATGACGAAAAGCATGCGCGGCCGTCGAGCGGTCCCTATCCCGCGGTTTGGCCCCGTTGAAGACTTGGTCGTGCGGCACTCTGGCGGGCATTTTGCATCGCGTGCCATTCGATTGACATAAGTCAATCGGCCCGCGCCGGGGCGGTATATTTTACTGCGACTGACCGATCAGCCCATGCGAGTAGCTTGAATGGCAAACATGCTCGAAAGAGCGGTCCCGCGATACACATCGTATCCAACCGCCCCGAACTTTAGTCCGGCGGTCGATGCAGTTGTCTATCGCTCGTGGCTTGCCGGCCTCCCCAGCGAGGCCACGCTCTCATTATACTTGCACGTTCCGTTTTGTCGGGAGCTTTGCCACTACTGCGGCTGTCATACCAAGGCGACGCTACGTGACGAGCCGATCGAGGCCTACGCGCAGCGTCTCGCTGAAGAGATCGCGCTCGTCGCCAACCAGACCGGTAGACGCAGGGTCACTCACATACATTGGGGCGGCGGGACGCCATCGATCCTGGACGCCGATTTGCTTGAATTTATCGCCGACGATCTCGCGCAACGTTTCGATCTCTCGGCGCTACGCGAACACGCAATTGAATTGGATCCGCGCTATCTCACGCGGCCGCTAGCGCAGGCGCTGCGCGGTATCGGAGTCAACCGCGCCAGTCTCGGCGTGCAGGACTTCAGCGCGCATGTGCAGCAGGCGGCCGGCCGCATCCAGCCTTTCGAGACGGTCAAGAACGCGGTCGACCTGCTGAACGAAGCCGGGATCGACCGACTCAATATCGATTTAATGTACGGCCTGCCCAAGCAGACCGTCTCCGATGTGCGGCAGACCGCCACTTTGGCCCATACGTTGAAACCGCAGCGCGTCGCGGTCTTCGGTTACGCCCACGTGCCCTGGTTTCGGCCGCAGCAGCGGCTGATCGATCAATCCGATTTACCGTCGTCGCCGGAGCGGCTGGCGCAAGCCGAGGCCGCGCACGAAACCTTGGTGCAATTCGGCTATCAGCCAGTCGGGCTCGACCACTACGCACAACCGGACGATCAGCTGGCGGCGAATAGCGGACGCCTGCAACGGAATTTCCAGGGCTATACCGACGACGATGCCGATGCCTTGATCGGCTTGGGCGCCTCGGCGATCAGCCGCCTGCCGCAGGGCTTCGCGCAGAATGCCCCCGCCGTTGGAAATTATTCGCGCGCGGTTGCCGAAGGCAAGCTGGCCACCGTGAAAGGCATTGTGCTGTCCGACGACGATCGCTTGCGCGGCAACATTATTGAACGGCTGATGTGCGACATGGCCGTGGATTTAGACGCGATCGCAGACAAATCCGGTTTCGATATCGGCACTGACTTTTCCGACGAATTGGATGCATTGCAGCCATTTCAGGAAAACGGCAGCGTGCTAATCGACGGCCGTCGCATCCGGATCACCGAAAAAGGTCGTCCTTATCTGCGCCTGGTGGCGTCGGCTTTCGATACGTATTTGCCGGGCGCGAAGTCCAGGCATTCGGTGGCCGTTTAATACCCGGCCGTGAGCTGCCAGATGCGTTGACCTAGGTCAAAGGTCGACCGGTAGTATTTATGTATGGAGTGTCGCCGAGCCGCATGACGGCAAGCGCGACAAGAGGAGGGGGAAATGTCGGCCCTGCCCAATGCACGAAAACGCCGGTCGCCGGTCGAAGTCATATTGCAGTGGTGGCAAGTTTGGACCGGCAATGCTCCCGCTGCGGACTTTACCTGCTGCGCAGAGGGCGAAGTCGAACGGATTGCGAGAGATATCGGCATGCCCGCGTCCGAAATCCGCAGGCTCGCAAGTCTCGGTCCCGAATCCGCCGAACTCCTGCTGCGTCGCATGGCGGCGCTCGATCTCGACCGCAAAAAGGTTGCTCAGGTCGAACCGCAAACTTTCCGGGATCTGCAGCGCATTTGTACGCTGTGTGAAAGTCACCGGCAGTGCGCGCGCGATCTTTTGCGCGATTCGAGCGACCCAGCATGGGAAGACTATTGCCCGAACGTTGCAACGCTGCGAGCGTTGAACGCAATGCCGTGGTCGTCGCGGCGTAAGGGGTAAAGCCTACGACAACGACCATCGCGGCGTACTGGCCGCTTGCAGCGGCACGGTCTGCCGTTTTTGACGCAATATTTTTAGCCTTGCACTCGTTTGTTGCTCGTGTTGCCCAATCGCGAGAGGGCGATCATACTGTGGGAAAATCGATTCCCTTGGCTTGAATTTTTCTCGCGTCAATGGGGCACCGGCTCATGACAAACAACTCAAACAACCTTACTGCGGCCCCGCATCAATGTTGGTCATGTAAAGGGGAAGTTGCCCCGACCGATAAATTTTGCCGCCATTGTGGAATGAGGTTGACGCAAGAAGGGGGCGGTGCGACCGATCAACTTCAACAACAGCCAATGTTAGCAGGGGTGAATATTCATGAACGGCTGGTGTCCATTGAAAAATTGCTGCTGAAAACAGTCATTGGCGTTGGTGCTTTGTTGCTTCTTGTCGCGTGGATTGCGCTGCAGCTGCATCACTTTGGCAGGGAATAAGTGCGCGAAGGTCTATTTGAAGATGGGCCAATTCGAGGCGGCCATCGACGATTATAATGGCCGATGCCGATATGTAGCGAAGATTGGCGATGACTTCGCACGCTACGGCGTACAGTAGATCAGATAAATACATTACTTAAGATGCACGACTTGCCAGCCAAGTTCCTGGAACTCATGCGTGGCCATCGGCGTAACCGCGCCATTAGTCGCCAAAATCGGTTTGCGCGCAGCGGCACCGTCACGCGGTAAATCGTTTGTTATAGCGCTTGCCGCTCTTTCGGTGATTGCCGTCCAAGCGATGTCATCGCAAGGAAACAAAGCGACCACATTGCCGACCCGATTCCGATTTAGCGCAAAGCCTCCGACGTTTATAAAATCCGTTATGCCGCCAAGTTCGCCGCTTCGTTGGGACAGAAGTTCAGCCCGCCGGCGTTCGAAAAACGCGACACTACGAGAACTGGTCGCGGCCGCCCGATCGATAAACGCCTGCGTATTATCGGCATTCAGGCGCGCCAGTGCCTTTGCGGTCACGAGCAGGTCGGCGGGAGTATAAGCTCGGTTATTGATAAACTGGGCCGCTGTTTCGGGGGACACGTCGAGATGCAGCAGCGTGGCTTTGACTTCCTGCGCGATTTGCGCCGAGGTCTTGTCACGAAGCGTGTCGTTTATGGATTGGACTGTCGCCACCGAGGAGACGGCAATCACGGCGACGCCGCCAGGAATGACCGCCAAGGCCGCCTTCACCGAAAGACCGCCGGCCGCGGTAGCGCTCGCGACATCCGTCAGCTTTTGCGCCAACGGCGGGAAATTCGTATAGGGATCGACGCCAAGCGCGACGGCAAGCTGACGGCGCGCATCGTCGACACCCAACAGGCTATCGGCTGTCGTTGCGCGATCGGCATTGGGGTCGGAGAGACTTGCGCCAGCGCGGTCAAACATGTTGGCAACGCCCGAGAGGGAGTCCTTGACCGTGCCGACCGGATTGACGATGAGATTGGCGCCGTAACGGATGGGTGCGGTAGCGGAATTTCCCAGCGCTTTCATAAACGTATCGGACTGCGAAATCTTTTCGAGCGCGTCAAGCGCCCTGAGTTCCTGAATAAAGACCATTGTGAGTTCGATACCATCTACTTGGAATTTTCCGTATTTGGTATCGACGACAAAGATCAGCATGTTTCCGTCGCTGCGCACTCTCGCGGTGACGTGATAGTTATTGCCCTCGGTAAGCGCGCCAAGGTAAGTCGCCGCGCTTCGATCCTTGGGTACTTCGAATGCCGCCAAAGGAGCAAATCCGCTGCCGGCAACCAAGCAACCCAGTGCAACAGCGACACGAATGCTTATTTGCGTCCCCGACTTCTTGCTCCGAATGACGGGCATGTGTTGGCGTTCCCCCAGACGAACCCTGCGACACCGTGGACGATAGCAGACGGCGGGAGAGCCAGAAAGCCAAACACGCGCCGCTGCGGCATTGCGACTTCCTCGCCGCTAAGTTCCGGCTCGTTCCCAGAAATTTGCCGCTCCGATGAGCATAAAATTGGCTTAAACGTTCCGTTAAGGTTAACAGTCAAACGGCATTTAAGAATCTTACCAATTTGTTAATTTAACCCTTGAGGTGCGCGGAGGACATCGGGCGGGCAACAATTTGCGCAGGATGCAGGATATGGCCGTGGCTCATGGCCCTTGCTTGCCGATCGACCGGCGGCGCAACCGCAGAGTTCTACGGCAACACTTCTACCGGTTTCCTCGTCCTGCCTTATCGCCTACTCCGGTCTGCTGAATATTCTGGCCCGAACAGGGCTGTGCACAAGCATTCGGCACGCTTTTGCATCGACGAAGGAGCGGTATGGTGACGGTGGGGACCTTGATTAGCGGCCAATCACGCGGCGATGGCCTCAGCCTGGCCGCCGCCGGAGCGTGGACTGCCGAGCATGCGCGCACGCTCGAGCCGCTGGTCGACGCCGCTACCCAGGTCGATTCGCGCGTGCGCAGCGTCGCCATTGACGTGGCGCGGATCGACCAGCTCGACACTTTCGGCGCCTGGCTTCTGGAACGCGCGATCCGCACCTGGACCGGCAAGGGATGCGCGACCAGACTGATCGGCCTGCGCGACGATTATCGCGGCCTGTTCGAAAAAGTCCGTGCCGGGACTCACATTCTGACGCCCGAGCCGCCAAAGCCGAACTCGATCATCGCGAGCTTGGAGAGGATTGGCCGTACCATGGTGGGGGTTGGCGGCGACCTTATCGCGCTGGCCCAGATGATCGGGGCGCTGATGGTCGCCGTTAAGAGGGTGGCATTGCGCCCTTGGACCTTCCGCCTCACCTCGATGGTCAACCATCTCGAGCGCGTGGGATGGCAAGCCGTGCCGATCATCCTACTGATTACCGTGCTCATCGGCGCCATCCTCGCCCAGCAAGGCATCTTTCACTTCCGCAAATTCGGCGCCGATATTTACGTCATCGACATGGTCGGCGTGTTGGTGCTGCGCGAAGTCGGCGTGCTGATCGTCTGCATCATGGTGGCCGGCCGTTCCGGCAGCTCCTACACCGCCGAGCTCGGCGCGATGAAAATGCGCGAGGAGGTCGATGCCTTGCGCACGATGGGTTTCGACCCGGTCGAAGTACTGATCCTCCCGCGCATCGTCGCGCTCGTCATCGCGGTGCCGATTTTAACCTTTCTCGGCTCAATGGCCGCGCTTTATGGCGGCGGCGTGGTGTCCTGGGCTTACGGGGGCATCGAGCCGCCGGTATTTCTGTCGCGGCTGCAGGAAGCGATCTCGGTGCAGACGTTCGAAGTCGGGATCCTCAAGGCTCCGTTCATGGCTCTGGTCATCGGCGTTGTCGCTTGCGTCGAAGGACTGCAGGTGCAAGGCAGCGCCGAGTCGCTCGGCGAGCAGACCACCAATTCGGTGGTCAAGTCGATCTTTCTCGTCATCGTGCTCGACGGCGTTTTCGCCATGTTCTTTGCTTCGATCGGAATGTGATCGATGGCAACCACAACGCCCGAAACCGTCATCCGCGTGCGCGATCTGGTCGTCGACCTGAAGGCGCATCGGGTTCTCAACGGGGTCAATCTCGACGTGTATCACGGCGAGATCCTTGGCTTCGTCGGCGCCTCCGGCGCGGGCAAGTCGGTGCTGTTGCGCACAATCATCGGATTGCTGCCAAAGCAGCAGGGACGCATCGAAGTGCTTAATGTCGACCTCGATCAGGCCGACGAGGATCAGCGGCAGGCGATCGAGCGGCGCTGGGGCATCCTGTTCCAGCAAGGCGCGCTGTTCTCCTCGCTGACCGCCGGCCAAAACGTCGAATTTCCGATCAACGAATATCTCGATCTTTCGGATCGCCTGATGACTGAGATGGCGATCACCAAACTGGAAATGGTCGGCCTAAAACCGGACGTCTATCGGAAATATCCCTCGGAGCTTTCGGGTGGCATGATCAAGCGTGTTGCGCTTGCGCGTGCGCTGGCGCTCGATCCCGAGATTCTGTTCTTGGACGAACCCACTTCCGGCCTCGACCCGATCAGTGCCGGCGACTTCGACCAGCTCATTTTGACGCTGCAGCGAACGTCGAAAATGGCGGTTTTCATGGTGACGCACGATCTCGACAGCCTGCATACGATCTGCGACCGGATCGCGGTGCTGAGCGACGGCAAGATCGGCGAAGCGGGCACGATGGCGACGATGCTGGCCTCGCAGCACCCGTGGCTGCGGGCCTATTTCCACGGCGCGCGAGGGCGTGCTGGCCGGCAAGCTGTGGTAGAGACTTAACAGCGGAGTTGAGTGATGGAGCGCAAGGCGAATTACGTCCTGATCGGTTTGTTCACAGTCGCCGTCGTCGCTGGCGCCTTCGGCTTCGTGTTCTGGATCCATCATACGGCCGGTAAGAAACAAAGCGTGCTTTACCGCGTGATCTTCGACACTTCGGTGTCCGGGCTGCGCCGCGGGGCGCCGGTGCTGTTCAACGGCATTCGCGTCGGTGAGGTGACCGATCTTCAGCTCAGCCCCGACAAACCGTCGCAGGTTACCGCCACGCTGCAAGTCAACAAGGCGACACCGATCCGCTCGGACACGCGCGTCGGCCTGGAATTCGCCGGCTTGACCGGCGTCGCCTCGGTGTCGCTCAAAGGCGTCTCGGCAACAACTCCGCTCATCGAACGCGAGGAGGGCGAGCCGCCCACCTTGAAGGCCGACCTGAGCGCCAGCCAGGATATGATGCAGGCGGTGCACGATGCCTTGAACAACGCCAACGCGGTCATCGCCGAAAATCGCGAGGCGCTGCATAAGGCGATCCAGGACTTGTCCGTTTTCACCAGCGCGCTGGCGCGCAATTCCGACAGCATCGACGACGTCGTGAATAATACCAAGCAGGCAACCGCCTCGATTCGCGATCTCGCCGACCATCTCGACAAGCGGACCGACGATATCACGACTGGCATCAACAAGATGACGGACGCTGCCACCAAGCAGATCGACATCGTCGGGGGCGATGCGCATCGCACCATACTTCATGTCGACAGGGCGGTGACGGATATCGACAAGGCGGTGACGGATCTGGCGAAAAACCCGCAACGCATCCTGTTCGGCGGCGGCGGCTCCAAATAGCAGCCAGTCGCGGGTGCCGGTGGCGCGTCGCATCGCGCAGAGCGCAAATTACCGTTGGGCAGTGAATACGCCGTTTACCGTTATTGTGAGGTGATCTTTGTAGGACGCTTTTGGTGAATTCGGGCAGCTACTTAAGTTATATTTGTAATATAGCTATCGTGCACTCCGCCCGCCGTGGAGCGCCGATGCCGACTGGACCGACTTCAACCGTGTGTCATGCCAAAGCACCGCATTGAAGACATGACTTCCCGTTTCGGGCTCATTCGAAGCCGCGGCTATGGGGTTTTGCAATATTTCTTTCTGACCGGCGGACTTGCCGCGATGTGCGCGGCAACCGTTCCCGATATTCGGCCGGAATTGCGGACCTGGCTTACCGTCGGCCTTTGGTGTTGCCTCGGCTTCTTCACCTTTGAGCTGGCGATCAGACTCTGGACGAGGCGGGTTCCAGAACGGCATTTCAGTTACTTGTTCTCTGCCGCTGGCGCGATTGATGCACTGGCGGTGCTGCCGATTCCGATCGCTTTGCTTGCGGGGGTTCCGCCCGAAACGGCCTGGTTGCTGGGATCGTTATGGCTGCTCAAGCTCGCGACCTCCATCCCAGGTTTGTCCCTGCTGTGGCGCGTCATTGCATTGGAATCGAGAGCGCTGGCGAGCGTGTTCGTCATCTTTTTGATCGTTTTGCTGTTGGCTGCCGTGGCGCTTCATGTGATCGAGGGCGTAGAGCAGCCCGAACAGTTCGGCAGCCTGCCCTTGTCGCTTTGGTGGGCGGTGACAACGCTGACGACCACCGGCTACGGCGACGCGGTTCCGGAAACTTTCCTTGGTCGTTTGATCGCCGGCATGGTGATGATTTGCGGACTCGGCGTGTTCGGGCTGTGGACCGGCATTCTGGCCACCGGCTTCTCGGCCGAGCATCGGCGCCGCGATTTCATCCGCACCTGGGATCTCGTGACGCGCGTGCCGTTTTTTCGCAATCTCTATCCTGCCGCGATCGTCGAGCTCACGCGCATGCTACGAAGGCTGGACTTGGCGGAGAGAACGGTCGTGGTGCGGCGCGGACGGCCCGGTGATTGTATGTATTTCATCGCTTCTGGCGAGGTCGAGGTGAAACTGGAGCCGCGGCCCGTCCGCCTCGGCCCAGGGTCTTTCTTTGGCGAAATGGCGTTACTCGAACGGGGCCTACGCACGGCAACCGTTGTGACGACGGCGCCCTCCACGTTACTGATTCTAGACGTTTCCGACTTCCACGCTTTTACGGCGCTGCATCCGGATCTTGCGCAGACCGTTAAAGCGGAGGCCAAGCGCCGTGCGAGCGCTATCAAGGACAAGGCAGCTGACGCGCCCTAAATATTCGTCGCCATCTCGCTATTTTTTGAATGTGTGGCCATTCTCTTCGTATTGCTTCCCGACCGCATTTCGCACACCGCCGCCCTCCGGATCCACGTGACAATATCCGCAAGGCTTGTTTTCGCGTTGGGAGTATGTCGGCAGTGCTGCAGCGGATCGAGGAGCAATCGCCAATCCCGCGAGCAATAGACCGGCAGCCAGTGCGCCCGATCCGGCAATGATGATGGTTTTCGTGAGGCGAGGTGAGCTCAATACATCTGCCTTTCCCATATCGGTTGCCACTCGTTTCCGGCTCCTTTGCCTGACGGTTCTGCACTAAGTTATGATGAAATGCGGCGCCGCGCGGGAGTATAGTGAACTGTGCGTTGCCAAAAAATGACAGCGCGCGGCCTCGCTTGAGCCGCCTTGTATCCTAGCATCATATGGTCAGGAATTCTGACATACGTATTTCAGTACCGTATTGGGACGGCTGATTGATTACGCCTGCCGGCGGCGCGACAGCTGGCCGCACGCGGTATGTGCGCAGCAGCCGGTATTGCCGGGTGGCTGTTCCGCTCCACGTCGCGCTCGACTAGACTGGCCGCATTTCCGTGGAAAGCACCATGAAACTCACCGCCTACATCGTCGATGGCCACACCATCGACATTCGACCCGCGCCAGTCGACCGCGATTGGATGGACAACACCGGTCAGCGCTTCGCCTACCGCTGTCTGCCGCTGAGCATCGCTAACGCCCATGGTTGGGAAATTCTTTGCGCCGCGGGCTTCACCGCGGTCTGGGACGGTGGCCGAGGCTTGGACGCGGTGACGGTTACCACTGACGAAGGGGGCATTGCGCCCGCACTCAGTCATTTCGGCTCAGGCGTGCTGACGTTTCACGTACCATGCCTGTTTCACACCGAAGCGGGCATCGACCTGATGGTTTCGGGCCCTATCAACCGGCCGAAGGATGCCATTGCCCCGCTGACCGGCCTGATCGAGACCGACTGGTCGCCGTATAGCTTCACCATGAACTGGCAATTCACGCGGCCGCAAACGGCGGTGCGCTTCGAAAAAGGCGAGCCGTACTGTCACATCATGCCGGTGCGCCGGGGCGAGATCGAAGCGGTCGAGCCCGAACTTCGTTCGCTGTCGGACAATCCCGAATTGAAACGCGAGCACGCTGCGTGGGGCGCCAGCCGCAATCGATTCAATGTCGATCTCCAGCAGCCGGGCAGCGAAGCGCAGGCCGAGAAGTGGCAGAAACTATACCACCGCGGCGTCATGCCCGACGGCGAAGCGGTCGGCGCCGCCGACCATCGCACGCGGCTCAAGGTCAGGCCGTTCAAGAAGCCGGCAGCCGGTTGAACGGCGCCACCTTACTGAAATTACTGCCGGTTACCCGCCTTGGCCGCCTTGGCCTCGTCCCACCACCACACGGTCGGGAACGCTGACATGCCGTATTTCGGCAACGCCTTCGGACGGCTGAAGCGGTCCCAGCGCGCGGTGCGCAATTTATTGTAAGCCCATTGCGGCACGACGTAATAGTTCCACAACAGGATGCGGTCGAGCGCCTTGGTGGCGGCGACGAGATCATCGCGGGTCTTGGCGTAGACGATCTTCTCGATCATCGCATCAACCGCCGGATTTTTGATGCCGATAACGTTGTACGAGCCGGCTTGATCGGCCGCCTGCGATCCCCAATAGCCGCGCTGCTCGTTGCCGGGCACGAGCGATTCCCCCCAGGCAAAGGTGATGATGTCGAAGTCCCAGTTGCGCAGCCGATTCTCGTACTGCGCCTCGTCGACCGTACGCACCGACACGGCGATGCCGAGGCGTTCGAGCGATGCCTTGTAGTACAAGAAGACGCGCTCGAAGTTCGGAGCATTGGAGAGGAATTCGACCGTGAAAGGTTCACCGGTCTTGTTGTTGACGAGTTGCTGTTCGCGCACCTCATAGCCGGCCTCCCGGCATAGCTTTACAGCCTCACGCAGATTGTTGCGGACCGCCCCGTGTTTGCTGTCGGTCGGATTGGCATAGGGCGTCGTAAACACCTCGGGGGGAACCTTGTCGCGCACCGTTTCCAAGAGCGCGAGCTCCCGGCCGGTGGGCAACCCAGTGGCCGCGAGTTCCGTGCCTTCGAAATAGCTGGTGATGCGCTTGTACTGGCCGAAGAACATCTGCTTGTTGAGCTGCTCAAAATCGAACGCGTAGTTGAAGGCGAGCCGGATGCGCGGATCCTTGAACTTGTCGCGACGGATATTGAAGGCGAAGGCCTGCATAATGCCGACGTTATTGATCGGGAATTCCTCGAGGATGACGCGCTTTTCGGCGACGGCCGGGAAGTCGTAGGCGGTGGCCCAATTCTTGGCGCTGTTCTCGGTACGCCAGTCGACGGTGTTCGCCTTGAACGCTTCGATGGCGACCGTCGCGTCGCGGAAATATTCGAATCGCAACTCGTCGAAATTGTCGCGGCCGATATTGACGTTGATGTTCCTGCCCCAATAGTCCTTGACGCGCTCGTAGACGATGTTGCGGCCGGGTGAGAATTCCTTGATGCGGTAGGGCCCGCTGCCCAGCGGCGGCTCGAGCGTGGTTTCACTCACGCTGCGTTTCTTGCCGCTCTTGTCAGCGCCCTCCCACCATGCCTTTGGCATGATGGTGAGCTCGCCAATGATCTGCGGCAGCTTGCGGTCGCCCGACGCGTTGAAGGTGAAGGCGATTTCGCGATCGCCAGTCTGCTCGACCTTGGCCACGTGGCGGTACGAGGCGGCGAGCTGCGGATTGAATTTATTGAATGCATTGAACGAGAAGATCACGTCTTCGGGCGTGACAGGTTTGCCGTCGTTCCATTTTGCCTCCGCCCGCAGCCGGAACGTGGCGGAGGAGAAAGTCGTCCGGATAGCTCACCGCTTCGGCAAGCAGCCCGTACTCGCTCGACACTTCGTCCAGCGACGGCACGAAAAGCGTCTCGTTGATGAGTTCGATGCCGAGCGGCGGGTTACCTTTGACGCCGGAGACCGCCACGTTGAAATTGTCGAAGGTACCGAGCGCGACCTGACACGCCGCGCCGCCTTTCGGCGGATTGGGATTGACGTATTCGAATTGCTTGAATCCGGCCGGATATTTCAGGTCACCGAACAGCGACGTGCCATGTTGCCAAGCCAGGCTTGCCGTTTTTTCTTGTGCTTCAGCGCGGCTAATCCAGGCGGGCAGCCGAAGCTGCCGCGCGGCAAGCAGGAGCAGAGCGGATTTGAGCAGGGATCGGCGATTCATCTGATACTCCAATGAAGCTCGCAACCCCGCGAGCGACCAATGCCGGCGATTAAACCCTTTAGCAGCTTTGGCGCGGAACGATAACACGCCTGTGCCTCGTTGCCTACTCCTCAGTTATGCCGACAGTCCGCTCATAACACTAACTGGCTGTCTGCTGCGATGCGGAATTTCGGCAGCTGTGCGGACTGAATCGGACATCACCAAGTTGCGCGAATTTGTCGCGCGACTGATTTATTGCTTGATGTCGTTGCAATGCGCTGCAACAGCGAGAAGAGGCAGCCCCTGAATGGAGGCAAATTACAATCTGCCGTGCCGGGCAACAGGCAGTAGAACTAATTAAACGAAAAGACAAAGAAATGACGAGGCGCCGCAATATCCGGCGCCTCGTCAGAGACTTTCGATAGTCTGGCGGTCAGGGACGAAACTAAGAAGCCATGACCAATCTAGATGGTCACGGCGACGGGCAGACCGAAAGCCCGCTGCAGAAATCCGAGTGTGTAGTTCCCGGCTTTCTCCTTCCCCGCGCCCGCCGCAGTCTCCAGCGCCTCGTCGGAGACTTCGTAGCTGAGGATCTCTTCGTCAATCTGGTCGAGTCTTGTAGTGTCGCTCATGGCTATGGTCCTTTCGTTCGCCAGCGGCGCCGGCAGTCAGCAGGCAGTCAGAGAAATTCGGATAACCCCCCCGCCAGCCATGATTAAATCATCGGCTATTAAGGGTGTAAAGTCCAATCTAAATACACTCCGCTCAATACAGTTAATGTGACAGATGGTTGATTTATGCGGATAAATCGGCCCATTTTCCACATATCGCCGAGCCGCAGGATCGCCCCCGGCGCACCCGCTGCGCTCGTCCAGTTCCTGCCTTGTTATTTGGCACTCGAGACGCCAAAAAGATCCGGCCTGATCCTCCCCCAAACGTCCGCTCAGACGGCCGGCAGCCCCGGCGTGGCCAGCGGTAGACCGGGCCGAAAGCTCCGGACGGGAGATGACATTAGTCTCCTCGGACATAGAATGACCGCGGCCGCGGAACAAATTGAGAAACCCGACCGGAAAAAATCGTATGGATGCCTTTTACGAGCGCTTGATCGTTCGCGCCGCAACCATCGACGAACTTCTGTCCGATGATTTCGAGCCGTTGCCCGGCCAGAAGGGCGATGCCGATTTGGCCACCCGGCGCCTCGCCGCCTGGTGCCGGTCGTGCGCCAGCGGCGACTGGTCGCTGTTCGGCCGCCGGCTCGGCCGGGACGGTTGGACGATCGATCGGGTGCTGGCGAGATTTTCCAGTGTCCGCCGCAAGGCTTCCGCTTCTCCGCCGGCGTGGATCGACGACGCAATCTGGATCGAGGCGGCGTTGCAAAACCCGACCAAACCCGCCACGCCAATTGCTGCGCTTGACCAGGCCGAGCCTTGTGCGTTTGAAGAGCTGTTCACGCCGCTGGTCGACCAGGCCGAGACGTTGCTTTGGTCGGGTATCGATGCACGCGTGTCAGGCAATCTGAACGAATCTGCGCGCGCTTGTCTGCGCCTTGCATTGCTCAAGGAACTGTCCGGTCTTTGCACTCCGGCAATCTATGAGCGCTTCGTCAAGGCGCGGAGGACTGGTGAAATATCGTCCGATGCGGCGAAGCCGCAACAAGGCGCCGGCACATTGCTTTACGATCAATTCGTCGCCGAAATGAAGGCCGGTGGTTTCCGGCAATTGTTCGAAGACAAGCCTGTGCTTTTGCGATTGATCGCCACGATCACGCGGCAGTGGATCGATACGTCGCGCGAATTCGTCCTGCGCCTTGATGCGGATCTGGCGACGATCCGTCGTGCCATCCTCCCGTCCGGCACCGGTAGCCCGGTTGCCAGGATTGAAGGCAACCTCTCCGATCCGCACAATGGCGGCCATGCAGTGCAGATTGTCGGCTTCGAGGACGGCTCGCGCGTTGTGTACAAGCCGAAGGATTTGCGACTGGACGTCGCCTGGTATGCCTTGATCGAGCGACTGAACCGGGCTGAGCCCCCGGTCGACCTGAAGGCGGTGCACACGATTTCGCGCGACGGGTACGGCTGGGTCGAGTTCATCGATCATACGGGATGCGCCGATCAGGAAGCCTGCAAGCGGTTTTTCCGGCGGGCCGGCGCCTGGCTTGCACTGCTCCACTGCTTCGCGGCCAACGACATGCATCAGGAGAACATGATCGCGGCCGGCGATCACCCGGTGCCGATCGATTTGGAAACGATCCTTCAAGCATCCGCCGAGGAGCACGAGACTCAAGAGCCCGCGGACCAGGCCTTTGACGCCGCCATCGAAACCATCGCCAACTCGGTCATGATGGTCGGCTTGCTTCCGGCCTACGGACGATCTCCCGACAACAATGTCTTTGCGATTGGCGGGATGACCGCGGACTGGAATTCAAAGATATTGGTCAGGTGGAACAACATAAACTCCGACGATATGCGGCCGACAAAGTCGAAGGAGATCGGCAAGCCTACGCCGAACCTGCCGCATATCGATGGCCGTTACGCCAAGTTTGGCGACCATATCGACGACTTCATTTCAGGTTTCGCCGACTACGCGAAATTCCTGCTGCGTCGGACCAGGGAGGCAAAGCAGGGAGGACTGTTCGACGGTTTTGCCGGCGTTTCGGTCCGCAAGGTCATTCGTGCCACCCGATTCTATTACATGCTGCTCCAGCGCCTCAAAAATCATCGGAGCATGGATGACGGCGTGATCTGGTCCGCACAAGCCGACTTCGTCGCCCGGCTGGCGGATTGGGACAAAGATTCCGATCTTTTTTGGCCGTTGCAGCGGGCCGAACGGTCGGCCCTCGTCACGTTGAACGTGCCGCATTTCGTCTCGCCGAGCGATGGAAACGAGATACGCGATGCGACCGGCATTTCGATTCACGCCGGGGTCGGCTCGGGTTTGGATCGCGCACGGGCGCGTGTTCAGAGCCTCGATGAACAGGACATCGCCTGGCAGATTACGGTCATCACGCAGAATACCAGCTCGATCTCCAGATCGGCCGGGCTGCCGGCGAGAAGCGCGGAACTGAAACCTTTGCGCTCGGACGTAGATGTCGCGCCGACAAAGCAGATTTTCGTCGCGGAAGCCGACAAGATCGCCGAAGAGCTGTCGCGTTATGCCATTCGCCGGGGCCCAAGCGCCGCTTGGATTGGGCTCGACTGGCTGGGAGACTCCGAGGTTTTCCAGCTCGTTTGCCTGGGCCCCGACCTTTACAATGGCGTGTCCGGCATTGCGGTGTTTCTCGCCGCGCATGCGGCGGTGACGGGTCGCAAGTCATCGGGCGAACTTGCGCTGGCGGGGATGGCGCATTTGCGCAAGGAATTGAAAAGCCGCAACGCGGCGCGCATGGCCCGATCCTTGGGTATCGGCGGCGCCACCGGCTTGGGCTCCATCGTCTACGCCCTCACCGTATCGTCGAAGAGCCTGCATGACGAGAACTTGCTCGCAGACGCCCAGGTGGCGGCCCAGCTTTGCACCGACGACCTGATTGCGGCAGACAAACAGTTGGACGTCATGGGCGGCAGTGCCGGGGCGATTCTCGGCTCTGCTTCGACTTTATCGTGATTCGCAATCCAGCGACGTGCTCAGGCGCGCGATAAAGTGCGGCGAACACCTGCTTCGCCAGCCTCGGGTTGGCCCGGAAGGCCGCCGCGGTTGGAGCGGACAAGGTTCGCCCCCGCACGGCCTGAACGGCATGTCGCACGGCGCGGCAGGCTTTGCCTATGCGCTCGCTTCACTGTCGGCGGCAACGGGACGCGACGACTTCGCAAAGGCCGCGTCGGAATGCATCGCATTCGAGAATTCGAGCTTCGACGCGGGACGCAACAACTGGCCCGATTTGCGCGGCGACGGCGAACCGAGCTGGCCGTGCCAGTGGTGTCACGGCGCACCCGGTATCGGTCTTGCGCGCATCGCCACGGCCAGACGGGGAGGATTGGATTCCAAGCTCTTGGCAACGGATATCCGGAACGCGCTCGCGGGCGTGGAGCGCGGCTGGCCCGGCCCCCTGGATACGCTCTGCTGTGGCACGCTCGGCAGCATCGAATTCTTCTGCGAGGCGGGAACCGCCCTTGGACGGAACGATCTTCGTGAGCTTGCTGCGCGGCGGCTGATGAGCCTCTTGCAGGCCGCGAGATCAACCGGCGATTACCGGTGGAACAGCGGAGATCGGCAGTTCAATTTGGGTTTGTTTCGCGGCCTTGCCGGCGTTGGCTATACTTCGTTGCGTCAGGTCGATGGCTCGCTTCCCAACGTCATCATCTGGGAATAGCCAGGCCAGTCAAATCCTGAAGCGGGAGTCTATTGAGGCTTCACGGCTGCGCACGATGCGGTGATGACAGCCTTGAACATGTCAAAGGACTGGACTCCCACCTGACAGCTCGTCGACGCATCGAGGGCGATGTGAATGACGTCACCCGTAGCCATCTTCTGCTGCTTGCCGTTGATGTTGATGGTGATGCTATCGTTCGCGGGGGAACCGATTAATCCAATGGTCAAATGACCGTCGGCAACGATCATCGATTGATTGGGACCGATATTATATGTGTTCGCCGCCGGCAGGATCGCGTGCAACGTGGTCTCAACACGTGTCAGCTGGCTCTGCACGTCAACGAGTTTTGCGTTTTGGTCAATAATCGCCTTCTTCAGCCTCTGGTTTTCGGGCTCGAGCTGCTGGACCCGCTCGCGGACGCCTGCAAGGTCCCGGTAGGTCAAATTCAGACCGAACATGTAGCCCCCAACTGCGCCGCCCACCGTGAGGATCGCAATAACCAGGATCAGCAGGACCTGGCCGCCTCGTCCCGTCAACAAGACGTACAGTCGAGGGATATTCTGGTCCGGGCGCGTTGTTTCCATCCTTTCGGTCACTTTGCAATTCCTTCCTAGTTCCTTCGCATGGCGCCCGCGCGACCACCGGACGTGCGTCGACATGATTGCCGATTTGCAGACGCCATAGCAATTCGAAAAGCGAAGTGACTCATATCGTTACTCGGACTCCGGCACGCGGCCGTCGACTACGGTTTCGGTTGCGCTCCTGCCCCAGGACTTGTCCCCGGTCCGGTCGTGAGCACCCCCCCGGAGAGCCGGGAAAGAATGGCCCTAATATCGGTGAGATCGAACGGAATGGATGAGTTCGGCTGCTTGTCCGAACTGGCGGGGGCAGCAGAAGCTGTCTTCTTGTCGGCCTCCGTTGATGCGCCGCCACTATGCGTGTCCGCGGGCGGCGCCGTCGATGGCGAACCCGCCGGCGGACTGCCGGTCGGAGCTGGTAAAGTCGCAGGCGTCTTATCGTTCGGTGCGGTATTGCCGTCAGCGGGTTTCGGTCCCAAGACTGGCGATGCGGGAGTGTCGACATTGCCGAGAATGATCGGCAGGCCATCCTTGCCGCTGCCAATGATTACTATTTTTGTATTCGGAGACTGCGCGAGCAAAAGCGTGGCTTCAATGCCGCGCCAACGCAGGTACGAATCCGAAATGCCTTGGCTGACCGTACGCTGGAAGGCGGCGATGCCGTTCGCCTCGATCTGCTTGCGTTTTGACTCCTGCGCCTCGCGCTCGACCCGGAATTTGAACTCCTGGATCTGGTAGTATTGCTCGGTCTGGCGATTGATGGCTGCGACGACTGACGGCGGTAGTTCGATGCTGAGCACAAGCGTATCGAGAATTTGGATCGAGTTTTGCAGGAAGTCGTTGTAGTGCTTCGGGTCCGGCACTTCCATGGCTTCGGGCTGGATCAAGTTGTTGAGGTGGGTGCCCAGGCTCTTTTGCGCATTACTTCTGATTTTTTCCTGAATCGCCTCGCGTGACGTGTAAACCTCTTGCGCCGTGTACTGAGAAATGACTTCACGCGCTTGGCTGCCGATCTCGGGATTGACGACCGATGCAAAGTAATTCGGACCGATAAATTTGTGGAGCACGGCGACCGAGTTATGCAGCAGTTGAAACCGTATGCTGATCTGAGCGGTCACGCTCACACCGTCTTTGGAAATGGCGTTGAACGTCTGCGTCGTGGATTGCAGCCTCAGGTTATAAAGGAATAACTCGTCCCAAGGCCAAATGATGTGGAGGCCTTCATCCCTCAGTTCGCGGGGATTCAGGAGTGTGCCGCGACCGACAAAGCACCAGCAGTAACTGTCAAAACCGTTAAACCGCTTCCAGAGGACACCGACCTGCCCGCTCGGAACCGTAATCACGACGTAAGGATAAAGCACGGTGGCAGTCAGCGTCACCACCATCAACACGACGGATAGGCCCGGCAGGTGGCGTGCGAGAAAACGCAACCACCTGCGCTTCTTCGGCGGAGGCGGCATTTCGTCTAGGAGCTCTGGATACTTTACCATCAGCCGTTCTCCATCGAACGCTGCTCGACAATACGCCCTTCCTCCATGCGAATCCTGCGCGCGGGCAAATCGAGCTCGTCGAGATAGCGGTCATCGTGGGTGATCACCACGACGGTCAAGCCGGCTTGCTTCATTTGTGGCAGCAGTTCGTCATAGAATTTGCGCCGGAATTCGGGATCTTGTTCGGCCGTCCATTCGTCCAGCAGGAGGATCGGGCGTTTCTCGAGCAAACTTACGATGAGCGCGAGACGTCTGCGTTGACCGCCGGAAAGCTCGAGCGTGCTAAACTCGCCGTCCGACAGCGAGGTTTTGTCGGCTAATCGGAATTGCTTCAGCAGACGATCGACTTCGCCTGGTTCCGGTTCGGGAATTCCATAAAGCTTCCGGAACAAATGGTTATCGAAGAAAATAGCCGATATTAACGCGCGATAGGCGTCGCGCGTTTCATCAGTGACGCGCATCCCGTCGAGCGTGATTTCGCCGGAATCAGGAGCATAAAGTCCGGCGAACACCCGCATAAACGTTGATTTGCCCGAGCCGTTCCCGCCGGTGATGAAGACGAGCTCACCCGATTGCAAACTGAAATCTAGTGGCCCGATCTGGAAGGTCGCGTCGGAATGTTTATCGACGTAACGGAACACAATGTTGCGCAACTCGATCTTATCGAAGCGCTTCGGAACCTTTATTTCGCGCTCCTCGGTTGAGGCGGCGGTAGTTCGCAGAGCGTTTTCCAATTGGTCGATTCGGTCCGCCGCGGCATTCGCGATCAGCAGGATCGGGATCGATTGCACCAGTCCGAAACACGCCCCGACAACGAACATGAGGGCCGTCGTGGTCTTGGTCAGGGACGCACCGCCCAAGGTATCGCTGAATTGGGGAGCCGCGAAGACGACCGCGCCGAGCAATACATACATGGCGACCTGCGACGTCACGATCAGCTTGAAAGTTTCGGCCTGGCTGCGAATTTTGATGTTGGCGGCGGTTCGCGACACGTTGACGGAATCGTCGAACAAATCGTTGCTCCGCGCGCGGTTAAGCCTCACCTCCTTGAACCCGTCCATGAAATCGGTCAGCCGATCGTACAACCGGCGTTCCCACTCCGCCGATTCCCGTTTCTCGACGATCAGCTGACGATTCTTAACGTGGAATATGGCTGCCGCTGCGGTGACGATAAGAACGGTCATGGCGAATGCCGCAATCGACAGGTACGCCACATAGATCCCGACAAAAAAGATGAGGACCGCGCCTTGCACCGTAAAGCTGAGCGTATTGCTCGCCTGCGTCAGCACCGCGGTATCGCTGGTGATCGCGGCAACGATACGCGAACGCCCGATCGCCTCCATCGCCAGAAGCTCGGACCGCCTTACCAGATCCATGACGCGCAGGCGGAGCTTGTGGATGATCGCCTCGATCTCGGCGGTAGCCGTGATAGTCACGTAGAACTGAGTTTTGATGAATAGAAAAAGCGAAACCAGAAAGAGAATGGCCGCCCACAGACTGGGCTTATTTCCCTCGCCGGTGCCTTGCATCCCCGCATTGATGGAGGCGAGGATGGTCGCGGTGCTGATCCCTCCAAGCGCGGACATGAACAACAGCTTCGGCAGCGAACCGTGCATTTCGCGGCGAACGAGCTGAAGGAAGGTCATTGGTATGATGTCTTCTGTCTACGCTTGCACAAGACGCTGCCGCCGATTCAACGCGGGACGCGCTCGCGGACCCCGATAAAACACTTGCTTTACGTACGGCGACGCCATTCGGCGCGCCGTGATGGACCGGTGAGCGGCAGCACAGGCAGCACCACCTGCGGCGTGGTGAGCGGCGCGAGGAAAAATGTCCCGAAATAACCCATTCGCCGTTGGCTGCCGCAAAGTCCTGTGAGAGCGCACAGATTTATGTAGACGATAGGTTCGAGCATGGGGCTCGGTCTCGCCGATCCACGGCTGTTGCGTTTTGGCGGGCGGGACCATTCCCGGATTGGTCGGCACGGGCCCGAGCGAATTAAGAGCTGGCCGTTGCCGCCCCCGTGGTCGCTTCAGCGCGCTCAGAGCTAGGATTGAGAAGCCTTCGAACCAGCCTTTCGTGAGTCCCATTTCTCCTTTTGGGCCTTGATGAATTCACGATAGTCCGGCGGGTTGAAATCAAGCAGAGTCCCGCCCGTCGAGAAGTGCTGAATGAAGGCCTTGCCGATGGCATAGGTGGCGCCGGCAGAAAGCACCGGCATCACAAATCCCGATACGATCGTTCCGAATACCGGCACGGCCTTGAGCACACTGGCGGCGCCGATGCCGCTGGTCGCCGGGATCATCGATCCCGCCGTGCTCGCGATCAGCGCTTTGCCGCTATTTTCGGAGAACGCCACCCCATAGATTTGCGAAATGCGCCGCAACATCTGGAGCTGAAGTCCGCCGACCGCAATGGTGTCGACAACCGGCAGCGGGAGAAGCCCGGCCACGCCGGACCAAATCGCAAACCGGTCGACCAACTTCGAAGCCACTTCTGCGCGATGCTCGGGCGTGTCCGCAATGGCTTCGTTTTTCTCAGGAGTTACGGACTCAGTCGGTTGCTCAGCCATAGCGGATCCTTTCTCGTCTTCCCCGGGCCGGGCCCACCACACGGTCGATTTGTGCTTATTTACCAGCGAAATTCACGTGGGCTCGTAAAGCCTATCATGCAGGGTAGCCGCTGCCAAGCGTTCGGCTTTTGACGTATCTGCATGTGTCGAGTGAGTGCGCGGGCAGCTAGCGAGCCGCTCGGAATATGTGTCAGCGCCAGCGCATGCCGATGTGGCGCCGCGTTCACAGGGGGGTACCGCGGCGCGGTTTCGATGGCGCGGTAGCCGCTTGCAGGCCGCTCAAGCGATTGGTCAACACGATCTGCAGAACCAGGTCCCATGTGGCGCAGCGGATCAGCGAGCGGTCGATTCAAAAGTGGCGTTAGCCCGAAGTTTGACTTAGCTTCTTCAATCCGGGCTTGGCGCTTCAGTTCCCGAACACGCGCGCCTCAGCTGCAAGCGGTTGCCTCAGGATGGAATCTTATTTTTCCGCACTGGTGGACTTCGTTTCCGCGCATCCGCATTACGCGCATATTACAATTTTTCTGTTGGCCTTATCGGAGGCTATTCCTGTTGTCGGTACTGTTGTTCCCGGTTCAACGCTGATCATCGGCATCAGCGCTTTGGCGACCAGCGCCGATGTGAATCCGTGGATGCTTCTTGTTGCCGCGGTCACAGGCGCGATTGTCGGAGATGGATTTTCGTTCTGGTTAGGCCAGCACTATAGCCTGACGATTTTAGGCACCTGGCCGCTCAATCGGTATCCGCAATTCATTGCCCGGAGTGAAAAATTCATAACTCGATACGGCGTGGCAAGCGTCTTTCTTGCGCGCTTCACGGCGGTCGTGCGCGCTTTTGTGCCGTTGATATCCGGCATCCTGCAAATGTCGCCGCGGCAGTTTTATACCGCAAATATCCTCTCGGCGGTCACTTGGGCGCCGGCTCACGTGTTCCCCGGTGTGCTGCTCGCAATGGCGCTTCAATTTACCGGCGCAAGCGCAGAGCAGCGCGCAATTCTCGTGATCGCGGGGCTTGTTGTTGCGGCTTTAATCATCGTTGTCACGCACCGGTACATCAAGGCCAAGTGATCTTGCACGAATTGATGACGCCCGCGGGCGTTTATCGAGAACATCTCGACTGGCCACGGCCTTCTCAATCGATGGGAACTGCGATAAAAACTTGGTGCGGGGCGCGATGCGCCATGAACACCGAAAGTACCATTCGCAAACGGCGGAACACGCCTTAGGCCGTGCCGTTTGCGCGCAGGGGTACTCGGCGAAAGCGCAGATCCGTAACCTCTAACATCAATCGCTAAAGGAAGATTTTTGCAGGAGGGGAAATGAATAGCCAACATATGGATATGGTCGCGATATTAGATCGATTTGTAGAACGTGCAGCGCAAAATCTTACGATTGAAAAGCTGCTGCTTCAACTTCATCTTGATCCCAACAATATTACGTTCGCCGCGATATTCCATCGATTGGTCGAGATCATTCTGGTCAACATCAATATTCCAAATATGTGCGCGCTGATCGCTGCGGGTTTCTATGCTGCAACGTTTCTGATGCGAACGATGGTACCGCTGCGCGTTTTTGGCATTATGAGCGCATTGTTTTTCATGGCCTATGGCGCGCTTGGTGGAGCGATCTCGACTTTTTTGATGTATTTATGTTTGTTGCCGATCAACAGCGTGCGTCTTTACCAGATTGTCAAACTCGTCAAGAAAGCGCGCATCGCGGTGCAAGGCGATCTGGCAATCGATTGGCTCAAGCCGTTCATGGACAAGCGCGCCTACCGCAAAGGCGATGTCCTGTTTCGGAAAGGGCAGGTAGCCAAAGAGATGTTCCTCACCACCACAGGAAAATATCTGGTGACTGAAATTGGCGTTGAACTTCCGCCGGGACGTTTGGTGGGAGAACTTGGCTTTCTCACGCCCAACAACAAACGGACGGCAACGGTCGAATGCCTTGAGGATGGAGCGGTGCTCACCATCAGCTATGACCGGCTGCTCGAGGTCTACTTTGGATATCCGGATTTTGGCTATTATTTTCTCCGCCTTGCCGCCGATCGCCTGCTGCAAAACAATGCGCGCCTCGAAGGAACCATTGAACAGTACAAAGCCAAGCTGCTAGCGGCGGGCGTGGATACAAGTGCAGGGGCTCCTTCGCCGGCTACAATTGCGCCAGACAAAACGCCCCCGGCAAATCCGCCGGATTCGGATAACTCGGCCGGCACGTCCGAGGCGGCGATGGCGACGGAGGCGACCGGGTCCGAGCAAATTGGCAATGAAGGTCCGATCGTGGCGATGGAAGCGGCTTCACCCGATGTGGTCGAGACGCCGCCGGACGACCGCCGCGCCCGAGCGGTGAAATTGGTCGAACGCTTTTCTTTGTGGTCTGGGGCTGCCGGACTCATTCCGGTGCCGATCGTCGACCTGGCCGCCATCGGCGGCGTCCAAATTCAAATGCTGCGCCGCATTTCGAAGATTTACGGCGTTCCGTTTTCAGAAAACCGAGGCAAAGCGCTCATCGCCGGCCTGGCAGGATCGATGATCCCGGCGAGCAGCGGGATAGGGGCCGCGAGCATCGTCAAGAGCGTGCCATTCATCGGAACGGCAATCAGCGCGATTGCGATGCCGGTGTTGTCTGCCGGCGCCACTTACGCGATCGGCATGGCTTTCATCCAGCACTTCGCGACCGGCGGGACACTGCTTGATTTCAACGCCCGGGACTATCGCGAGTTCATCAATGCTCAGAAGGAAATGTGGAGCAATCGATCGGCATCCGCCGCCGCTAAAAGCGCCCCCCGCCTCTAAATCCGGTCCCTCCATACGCTCTGGCATGATCTAGGGAGCCGCGACAGCGCGTTCTTGACCGGGCATCGACCGGTTCGCCTTGAAACTGCAATCGAATGGGCAGCTCAGTCCCTAGGCGCCGCTCGGGCTGGCCGCAGCCGAGCGGCCGGAAAATGCGAATATTCACATCAAATCCCGCGTCACCCTGCGGAATCCGCGGCCAAAATCCGATACCATGCGCGGCAAGCGATTCGCCCTACGGATACTCGACAGAGAGGCAGGTGGGTGATGCGGCAGATCATCACGGTTGCAACAATGAAAGGTGGCAGCGGCAAGAGCACGCTTGCAAGCTGCCTTGCGGTGCATTGGCATTTGTGCGGCCGGCCCGCGACCATCATCGATGCCGATCCGCAACGCTCGATCGCGCGCCTCGCCGCGCGCGAAAAGGCGCTCGGCGGCGTGAAAGTGGTGGAGGACGCCACAGAGAACGCCTGGAAGACCGCGCGTAACCTCGCTTCGACCGGCCCGATTATCATCGACACCCCCGGCTTCCGCTCGCTGGCGACGCTCGCCTGCATCGCTGCGGCCGACTTCCTGCTGGTCCCGGTCAAGGCCTCGCCGCTCGACATCGACCGCATGCTCGATACGCTCAATTCGCTGCTTGAGGGCGACGAGGGCGAGCGGCGCTTCTTCCGCTGCGTGCTGACGCAGACGACGCGGGATTCGGTGATTGCCAAGCAGATCCGCGCCGAACTGATCGAGGCCGGTTTCCCGGTGCTCAAAAACGAGATGACCAACCGCGTCGGCTATGCGGAAGCCGCGCTCTGGGGCGCAACCCCGAGCCTGATCGAGCGGGCGGGGGCCGCCGCGCGCGAAATCGCCGCCATTGCCGATGAGGTCGACAGCATCGTCGGCATCAGGCAAGCTGCGTGACGATGAACAAGAAGAAGCTCCCAAAGGCAATCAGGCCGGACGCGACAAGCGGAGCCGGCCCCGCGGCGGGCGCGACCGAAACGGCGCGTCACGACCCGGACGACATGGCGGAGGCAACGATGGAACAGGAAGCGGCTTCGGTTGACGCGACCGAGATGACCCCGGAGCGTCGCCGTGCAATGGCGGTGAAACTGGTCGAGCGGTTCTCTCTGTGGGCGGGAGGCGCCGGACTTATTCCGGTGCCGTTCGTCGATCTAGCGACCGTCGGCGGCGTGCAAATTCAGATGCTGCGCCGCCTTTCGCAGATCTACGGGGTGCCGTTTTCCAAGAATCAGGGCAAATCGATCGTCGCTGGCCTAGCAGGATCGATGATCCCGGCGACCAGCGCGCTCGGCACCGCCAGTGTGATGAAAGGCGTGCCGTTCGTTGGGACGCTCATCAGCGCGCTGGCGATGCCGGCGCTATCTGCCGGCGCCACTTACGCAATCGGCATGGCTTTCATCGAGCACTTCGAGTCGGGTGGCACGCTGCTCGATTTCAAGGCCACGGATTATAGCGAGTTCATGAAGGCGCAGAAGGAGATGTGGAGCAGCCGGTCGAAATCCGGCCCCTCCTCTTGAACTCGTGAGCGATGGCTAGCGGATCGGCGGTGCGTAGAGAATGCCGCCGGCAATCCACAATTGATTGAGGCCGCGCGGAATGCCGAGCTTCGAGCCGGCCCCGACGTTGCACTCATGGACCTCGCCGTAGTTTCCGACACGGCGAATAATCGGCAGCGAGTTTACGGCGCCTTCACGGGTCGTTTACTCAGCCTCGGTTCGATCCTCACAGGGATTTGCGCGTTTAATAGTCGCGCCGCCACTGTCAGACCGCCGGTTTTGGCGTAGTTTAACGTCATGAGCGACACGAAACCGCTGTTCGATGCGTTGCGCAATTCGGCCGCTCCCGATGTCGTTGCCGCCTTCGAAACGGCGATCCGCGACGGCAGCGACCGCAAATTGTGCCGTATCAACGTCCTGAACTTCGCCGCCGAACATAAGCTCGACGAGGAAAAAGCCATCAGCGGCTTTCTGCACGCCTCGCGGTTGGGTTTGTTCGAAATGAACTGGAATGTGCTGTGCCCAGGCTGCGGCGGCGTGCTCGACTCAAGCCAGCAGCTCAAATCGGTGCACAAGGAGGCCTACGACTGCGCGCTGTGCTCGCGCGCCTACGAGCCGACGCTGGACGAGATGGTCGAGGTCGTATTCACCGTCAGCCCGCGCGTGCGCAAGATTGCGGCGCACGATCCGCACTTGTTGCCGCTCTGGGAATACTTCCGGCAGATTTTTTGGGGAACCGGCATCGATCTGCCGGAAGAAAACTTCGTTGAGCAGATGGAGGAGTTCACCATCGATTCGATGGAGATCGGGCCGGGCGAAAAGGCACAATTGTCTCTCACCCTGCCGGCCGATTTTGTCATTCTGTTCGAGCCGGTGACCCATTTCGCGCATTTCATCGACGTCAAGGGCGGGCCGGTCAAGGAGCGGCAAAGTCTTTCATTGATCTTCAACAAGGCGCATTCGCCGACCGTCACCACCGAAATGCAGCCGGGTCCGCTACGCATTTCGATGGAGAATAAAAGCGACGTGCGCGCGCTGCCGACGGTCTGGATCGCCGCTCATCACTTGCACGATCTGCTCGGCAAGCGGCGGCCGTTCCTGACCGCCAAGCGGCTTTTGACCAACCAGACCTTCCGCGACATCTATCGCACCGACACGCTCGACGTCGATCAAGGCTTGAAGATCACCAGCCTCACCTTCCTGTTCACCGACCTCAAGGGCTCGACCGCGCTTTACGACCGCGTCGGCGATGTCGTCGCCTACGATCTCGTGCGCGAACATTTCCGCATTCTGAATGAGATCGTCGCCTCCGAGACCGGCGCGGTGGTCAAGACCATCGGCGATGCCGTTATGGCGACATTTTCGACCCCCGATCGCGCGCTTGCCGCCGCGCTGCGCATGCGCGACTCGGTGCAGGTCCTCAAGAACGATCTGCTGATCAAGATCGGCATTCACGAGGGGCCGTGCCTTGCGGTCACGCTCAACGACCGGCTCGATTACTTCGGTCAGACCGTCAACATTGCCGCCCGCGTGCAGAGTCTTGCCGACTCGCGCGCGATCTTTGCGACTAAATCCGTGGTGGAGAATTCGCAAGTGTCGAAGATGCTGGAGGCGAGCAACCTCCATCTGACCGAACAGGTCGCGGCCTTGCGCGGCGTGTCGGATAGAATGACGGTTTATCAAATTCCCTGAGCGGCACAATTTGATTTTTATCAAGTTGCCAATGACGGCGGGGGCCTAGCTTGCTAGCCTTCGCCGCAAGGCCCCGCCGGGGGAGAAAATCATGCGCCAATCCGACTGCAAGCTGATCCGCGCGCTGCCGCTGTTTCGCGCCATGAGCGACGCCAATTTCGAGAAACTGCTCGGCGCCGCCTTTCTGCAACGCTTTCCCCTGCACACCACCTTGATCAACGAGGGCGATTTGCCGGACTTTCTGCATATCGTGGTCGAGGGCTCGGTCGAAATGTTCAGCGCCCATAACGGGCACGAGACCACGATCGAGATCATGCGGCCGGTGACGACGTTCATTCTGGCGGCGGTGATCCGCGACGCGGTTTATCTGAAGTCGGCGCGCACGCTGACGCCGGCGCAGATCCTGATGATCCCGGCGCAGACCGTGCGCGACGTGTTCGACCGCGATGCCGCCTTCGCGCGCGCCATCGTGAGCGAGCTCGCCGAGCGCTATCGCGAGGTCGTGCGCTCGCTCAAGAACGAGAAATTGCGCACCAGCGCGGAGCGGCTGGCCAACTGGATCCTGAACGCCAATCACCAGCAAGGCGATCATCAGCGCATCGAGCTGGCGTTCGACAAGCGCACGCTGGCCTCGCGTCTGGGGATGACGCCGGAGAACCTGTCGCGCAACCTGGCGCTGCTGGCCAAATACGGCGTGAGCAGTTGCGGGCGCGAGATCGTCATCGAGGATTCATCGGCCCTGCAACGCTTCGCCAAGCCCAACGCCCTCATCGACGGGTAGCCATGGGATCTGCAAGACGGCTGGCGGAGAGGCGGGAACTCCCCGCCCCCGTTGATCGCCCCACTCGAAAGCCCCGGTAAAATGGCCCCATGTCGCTCTGCCGATCGTCCGGCGGCTGAAGCCGGCGCCAACTATTGACAAGCTGTGAGTAAATTTCTGCCGCACTTTCGAAGCACCACAAAAGCAGTTCGCGCCCGGACCAGGAGATTGATCAAAATCAAGGCATTACAAACGGAAATATGGGCTAATTTCCAGGCTGATCGCGCGCCCAAGCAACTTTAAGAACCTGCGGTTTTAGTGAATTTCGGAGCATGTCCGTGCACGAAACACACGAGGTGCGCATCCATGGGCGGGGTGGCCAAGGCGCCGTCCTGGCATGTTCGATTCTCGCGCAAGCACTGATTGACGAGGGCAAACATGCGGTCGCGATCCCGTCGTTCGGATTCGAACGGCGCGGCGCCCCGGTCGCAGCCTTTCTGCGCTTCGGCAACGAGCCGATCCGCGCCATGACGAACGTCTATCATCCCGATTGCGTTGTCTGCATCGATCCCACGGTTCCGCGTTCGGTCGATATTTTTGCCGGCATGAAGCCCGGCGGCACCGTGGTGCTAACGTCAAATGCAAAGTTTGAAGAACTCCGGTTCCCCGATTCTGTTTCCCGCGTCGGCCTGTGCGATGCAGTTGGCATAGCGCTCTCGATCTATCAAAAGCCGGTCACCAATGCGGTCATGCTCGGTGCGTTCGCGCACACAACCGGGCTGCTGACACTTGCCTCGCTCAAGGAGGCGCTGCAACAAATGGATTTTCGCGACGCCGGATTGACCGAAAACCTTTCGGCGGTCGAGCGCGGCTTCAATGAGACTGACGTGCACGAACTGAGGAAGGTGGCTCATGCAGCGGCAGTCGCGTGATCATTTCGACGCTTCGACCATTCCCGACGATCTGGCCCCGATCGCCACCGTGTTGAGTGGAATGCTGCCCGGCGATTGGCGCAGCATGCGGCCGCTGATCAATCGGCTCAAATGCGTCAAATGCGGGCTGTGCTGGCTTTATTGCCCCGTGCAATGCGTGGTCGAGAGGCCGCGTTGGTTCGAGTTCGATCTGGCCGTGTGCAAGGGATGTGGGGTTTGCGCGCAGGAGTGCCCGCACCGCGCTATCCGCATGGTTGAAGAGGCCGGCCGATGACAGTCACCGATACATCTCGTTCGATCTCCAATAAGCCCCGCTTCGTCGTATGCGAAGGCAATGAGGCGGCGGCTATCGGGGTCGGTCTGGCGCGGCCGGACGTCGTCGCCGTTTATCCCATCACGCCGCAATCTTCCCTGGTGGAGCATCTTTCGCAAATGATCGCGGACGGCCGCTTAAAGGCCGACCTCATGAATGTCGAGGGAGAACACGCGGTGATGTGCGGGTTGCAGGGCGTGGCACTGGCCGGCGGCCGGACCTTCACCGCGACGTGCGGGCCGGGGATTGCGTTCATGTTCGAACCTTATGTCCGCACGCCCGGCTTGCGGCTGCCGATGGTGGCGTCGCTGGTCACGCGCGATCTGCTGAGTCCACAGTGCGTCTGGGGCGGGCAACAGGACGCCATGGTCGTTCGCGAAGCCGGCTGGATTCAAATGTATTGCGAGACGGTGCAGGAGATCCTCGATACCACCGTCATGGCCTACAAGATCGCCGAGCACCGCGACGTGATGTTGCCGGTCAATGTCTGTCATGATGGCAATTATCTTTCCTTTGGCGTCACCCGCGTCGAGCTGCCGGATCAGCAAGACGTCGATGAATTCCTCGGGCCGCCGGCCACCAATTGGCACATCGCGCTCGATCCATTGCGGCCGATGGGAGTCGATCCGCTGACCGGCGGCGCCGGCGGCGCCGGTCCACGCAACTTTGTGCGTTATCGCAAGGGTCAATGCCGCGGCATGCAGAATGCACTTCAGGTGATCCGCGAGGTGCACGCCGCCTGGGGCGAGCGGTTCGGCCGCTATCATGCCCCGCTGGTCGAAGAATATCGGCTCGACGACGCCGACTATGCGCTGGTCACCATCGGCAGCATGTCGGGCGCCGCCAAGGATGCGATCGACATCGCCCGCAGCAAGGGCGAAGCGGCCGGCCTCATCAAGGTCAAGACCTTCCGGCCGTTCCCGCTCCAGGCGATGGTGGCCGCACTCGCCAAGGTTAGCCGTGTTGGCATTGTCGATCGCTCGGTGAGCTTCGGCTGGAATTCCGGCCCCGTCTACCAGGAGACATTGGGCGCGCTCTATCACACCGGCAGATCGATTCCCGCCATCAGCTTCATCGGCGGTCTTGCCGGGGCCGACATTACCGTCGAGCATTTCGCTCGCGCCATCGCGCTTACGCGCGAGGCGAATTGGGGCGGCGCCGCCGACGAGCCGGTCTGGCTGAACGAGAACGATTGAGAGCATCATGCACAGCAAATACCTCATCGTTGGCAGCAGCCATGCGGCGCTGGAAGCGGCAACCGCGATCCGCCTGATCGACGCCGACGGCGCACTGACGCTGTTGACGCGTGACGTGCATCTTCCCTATTCGCCGACCATCCTGCCCTACGTGGTGTCGGGACGCTCGCAGCCGGACAACGTGGTTCTGCGCGACGAGAGCTATTTCCGCGACAACGCCATCGCATTCGTTACCGGCAAAACCGCCGTCTCGATCGACACGCCGCAGTCGAGCTTGCGCCTCGCCTCCGGCGAGACCTGGCAGTACGACCGGCTGCTGATCGCCAGTGGCGCGGCACCCATGCTGCCACCGGTTCGCGGCCTGACCGGCGTCCCGTTTCACGTATTGCGGTCGATGGATGACGCCGTCGGACTGCGGCAAGCGATCGGTCAAGCCAAGTCGGCGATCGTGTTAGGTGCCGGTCTTATCGGTATGCACGCTGCCGAAAACATGGCCAAGGCCAAGATCGCGGTCACCGTGGTTGAACTGCAGCCGCACGCGCTCTCCGGGTATTTCGAACCGAACGCCTCGGCGATCATTGAGCACACATTCGCCCGTAACGGCATCCGCATGCTGATGGGGCAAACGCTGAACAGCGTCGAGCGGCAAGGCGATGGCTGTCTCGCTACGCTCGCGGACGGCAAGACGATTGCGGCCGATCTGCTGCTGGTTTGCACCGGGGTTAGGCCCAACATCGGATTCCTGAGCGGATCTGGCATCGAGGTCGACGCCGGTATCCTGGTCGACGATTGGATGCGCACAAACCTGCCGAATGTCTGGGCCGCCGGCGACGTGGCGCAGGCGCGCGGATTTTGGGGTGACAAGGTCGTCAACGGCATTCTGCCAAATGCGGTCGAGCAAGGCCGCCTAGCTGGCCTCGGCATGGCCGATGATGCCGGCATTACGCCATTTCCAGGCGCGGTGCCGCTCAACACCTATAGCTTCTTCGGACAACAGGCGATTTCCGTTGGCCGCGGCAGTGCCGGCAGCGGGTTTGAGATTGAAGAGAGCGGCGACGAGAGCGTCTATCGGCGCATCGTCCTCAAGGACGGGCGGTTGGTCGGCATCGCGACGATCAACGATTTCATCGATGCTGGCATCATGTGGCAGCTCATCCTCAGGGGCACCGATCTGTCCCCGGTCAAAGCCGAGTTCATCGCCAATCCACAGCTGACCGGGCGACAATTGATGTCGCAGATCTGGCGATAGGGGCGCACCGTGGGTAAATGCTTTAGCACCCTGCAATTCCATGCCGACCGCTGCGACGGTTGCGGCGACTGCATGACCGCCTGCGCGCAAGCCAAAGCGAATACCGGCGATCAGACATATTCGCGCATCCGCATTCTTCCCAAGGCCGCCGGCGACGGCGTCGAACTCGCGCTTTGCCGGCAATGCGCCGATCCGATCTGCGTGATGAATTGTCCGTCCGGCGCGCTGTCGAAAAATAGCGACAGCGGGGTCATCGACTGGGCCGAGAGCAAATGCGTCAACTGTCTGCTCTGCACGGCCGGCTGTGCCTATGCCGGCATCGTCTATGAATCCGAGATCGGCCACGTCACCAAATGCGATTTGTGCGATGGCGACCCGGCCTGTGTAAAGGCGTGTGCGAACGAGGCGATCGAGTATCGCACCGCGGCACGCATCTTCAACGCCTATGCCGACAAAGAGGATATGTTCTGCCGTGGGCTCGCCGCCTGCCATGGCTGCAACTCCGAGCTCTTGATCCGCCACACCATGCGCATGGTGGGGCCGGACGCGGTCGTTGCCGCGCCGCCCGGCTGCATCCCTGGCATGGGAACGGTCGGCTACAATGGCCAGACCGGCGCCAAGGTGCCGATCTTTCATTCGCTCTTGACCAACACCGCCACCATGCTGGCCGGAGTCAAGATGCAGTACAATCGCGTCGGGCGGAAGGTCACAGCGATCGCGCTCGCAGGCGATGGCGGCACCTCCGACGCCGGATTCCAATCGGTCTCGGGTGCGGCGGAGCGCAACGATCCGATTTTATTCATCTGTGTCGATAACGAAGGCTACATGAACACCGGCATGCAGTCGTCCGGCGTAACGCCCTATGGTTCGTGGACTTCGACCACGCCGGTTGGCGGCGAAATGCAGGGCAAGCGCACCGAGGCGAAGAATCTCCCGGTGATCATGACCATGCACAATTGTTCCTACGTCGCCACTGCATCGACCGCATTTCTCGAGGACTATTACGCCAAGCTAGAAAAGGCGATCGAAGTCGCGAAGACCGGCATGGCCTATCTGCATGTCTACGCCCCCTGTCCGACCGGCTGGCGCTTCCCGTCGGGCATGACTACCGAGGTGTGTCGGATGCAGGTCCGCACCAACTTCATTGCGCTGTGGGAGTACGATCCCGGAAACGGGCTGCGCTTCACCCATCCGGTTGAAAGACCGGAACCGGTTGCCGAGTATCTCAAATTGATCGGCAAGTATCGCCATTTGAGCGAGGAGCAGGTCAGCCATATCCAGGGCACGGTTGATGAAAAGATCGCCTATTTGCAGCAGCTGACGCAGATAGCGGCTGCCCGCCGCCCTGCACCGGCTCACTAAATTGCGGCAGCAAAGATCGATGTGCCGGCCTGTGCCTGGAAATATGCCCTAAAGGTGCGGGAAGAGATCGACTTCGACAACGCAATATGAACGATCCCGGCATCGCGGATGAAGGCGGGGCGCGGACACCGCGAGCCGCGCAAGAGCATGCCCCTCCGAGGCAGCTGATCTTCATCTGCATGGAGCACCAGATTACAGAGATTTCTGGGGGCCAAGGAGTTTCGACGAATTTCTTCCTGGGCGCGCCAACTAGAACGGCAATTTCAGATATCTTGTAAGCATGTAGCGTCAAGCTTGAAGTCGTTACGGCTCAGAAAATGCCCCGCAAATGAGGGCGATAGCGGACATCGCAATTAAAGGGCGTCAAGTCCGCGAGTGACCTCAAAACGACATAGACATACGCGCGAGCGCACCAGCGACTTGGACTTTGTTGTCTGATTGTGCACTGCCAAATAAGAATCCGGCTGGCAGCATCCGTTTACGTGATCGATTTGTAATCTAAAGACGCTAGCTCGGCGGGGCTTTTGCGCGCTATGCTGGCCGCCTAAAAACATAATGCAGTGGACGGGGCAAATCTCTCATCTGGGCCCGCCTCATCCAACTGATCGAACAGAGGAGGAAACGAAGATGAGTACGAACAGACTTCCGCGTATCACGCGACGCCGTTTCCTGCGGGAAACGGGCCTCACCCTTGCCGCTGCCGGCTCGGCACCAATGCTTTCGGCGCCATTCGTGTCGCGCGCCTTGGCCGACAACAAGTCGCTGTCGATCGTGCAGTGGAGTCCACTTCGTCCCGGCATACGACACCTGGTTCGACAAATTCGCCAAGGACTGGGGCGAGAAGAACAAGATCGCGGTCACGGTCGACCACGTTCCCGTGCAGAACATTCCGGCACGCGCGGCCGCCGAGGCGTCGGCCGGATCGGGACACGATCTTTTCGGGTTCAACGGCTCCGGCGGCGCGCATCTCTACCGTAAGTTTTTTATCGACGTCGCCGATCTCGTGAAGGAAACCGAGAAAAAGTACGGCAAGGTCACCACCATCGGCAAGCAGCTCGGCTACAACCCGGACGACGGGACCTGGTCCGCCTTCCCCGATTTCTACATCAACTTCCCGGGCATGTATCAAAAGAGCCTGTGGGACGGAATCGGGATGCTGCCGGATACGTGGGACAATCTGCGCATCGGCGGCGCCAAGCTGAAGGCGAAAGGCCATCCGGTCGGCATCTCGCTCGGTCACAGCAACGACCCGAACACGACCTGGCGCGGCCTGCTGTGGAGCTATGGCGCTTCCGTTCAGGACGAGGCCGGCAAGAAAATCGTTCTCAACAGCAAGGAGGCGGTCGAAGCGGTCAAGTACGTTGCCGCGCTCTACAAGGAAGCGATGACGGCGGACGTGCTGTCGTGGAACGACGCCAGCAACAACCAGTACATCGACTCCGGCGTCGGCTCGCTACATCATCAACCCGATCTCGGCCTATCGGACGGCGCAGACGCTCAACAAGAAGTTGGCCGACGACATCTTCGTCATCAAGCCGCCCAAAGGCCCGGTGAAGCAGATCATGGGCGCCGCGTCCGAATTCTACGGCATCTGGAAATTCGCCAAGAACAAGGAAGCGGCGATCGAGTTCCTCAGGCACTATTCGGCAAACTGGCCGGAAGCCTTCAAGGCGAGCGAGGGCTACAACAATCCGTGCTTCGCCAATCTTGTGCCCAAGCCGATGCCGATCCTGTCGAACGATCCGACCTCGACCCCGCACGACAAGCTGTCGATCCTGCAGGACTCGGACCAGTGGTCCGCCATCCCGGGCTATCCGGGACCGGCCACGCCCGCGATGGACGAGATCTACTACGCCTTCATCATCTCCGACATGATGGCGAAGGCGGCGACGGGTCGATTGAGCGCCGAAGACTCGGTCAAGTGGGCCACGCAGCAATGCGAGGCCATCTTCAAGAAGTGGGCCGGCAAGGCCTGATCGCGTAATCCCGGACCGCGCTCGCGCGCGGTCCGGGCTATGGCTGCTCGGTTGGTTATCGGCTAAGGGGGCAGACACAAACGACGCGCCGCCGTGGGGGCGGCGGGTCGGACGCCTCACGTTGAATTCTGGGAGGTTCAATGGCTGCGGTATTGACCAGGGACATCGTCAAGAAATTCGGCGATGTCCCCGCCGTCAACGGCATTTCGCTGACGGTGCCGAACGGCGAATTCATGGTGCTGCTCGGCCCATCGGGCTGCGGCAAGACGACGTTTCTGCGCATCATCTGCGGGCTCGAGCGACAAACGAGCGGCGATTTGTTGATCGGTGGCGACATCGTCAACGATATTCCGCCGCGCGCCCGCGGCGTGGCGATGATGTTCCAGAGCTACGGCCTTTATCCGCACTTCACGGTGCGCAATAACATCGCCTTTCCGCTGAAGACGCAGAGCGTTCCCCGCGCCGAAATCGAGAAGAAAGTCGAGTGGGCCTCGCAACTGCTCGGCATCGGCCATCTTCTCGACCGGCGGCCGCGCCAGCTCTCCGGCGGCGAGCGCCAGCGTGTCGCGCTCGCACGCGCGCTCGTTCGCGAGCCGACCGCGCTGCTGCTCGACGAGCCGCTCTCGAACCTCGACGCCAAATTGCGCGCTTCCGCCCGCCAGGAGATCAAGCAGTTCCAGCAGCGGGTCGGCATCACCACGATTTACGTGACCCACGATCAGGTCGAGGCGATGGGCATGGGCGACCGCATCGCCGTGATCGACGGTGGGCGGGTGCGGCAGGTGGGGACGCCGGCGGAAATCTACGACGACCCCGCCGACCGCTTCGTCGCAACCTTTGTCGGCACGCCGCCGATGAATATCGTTGCGCGCAATGGCGGCTATCTCGGCTTCCGCCCGGAGAATTTCCTGCCCAAGGATATGATCGACGGCGAAGCCTTCACCGAATTTTCCTTCCGCGTCGATCGTTCCGAATATCTCGGCTCCGAACGCATCGTGTACGGCGCGCTCGAGGGCTTCGATGAGAGCCAGGTGATCACGGCGAAATTGCCGCCGGCGCATGTCGCCGAGGAAAGCATCCGGCCCGGCGAGTGGCATCCCTTCGCCGTGCGCAATAGCGCGCTGCGCAATTTCGACAAAGACGGCAAACGAACCAGCCGCCACTAAACGGGCATTATCCGATGGTCGCGATCGCTGAATCAGTTCCCAAACCGGCCTCCCGCTTCCGGTTTATCCTCGACCGGCGCGACGTGCTCGGCTCGCTCATGGTCACGCCGGCGATCCTCTACGTGCTGTTGCTGGTCGGCGTGCCGTTCCTGCTCGCGGTGTATTACTCGGTCAGCGCCTACACGATCTACAATCCGTCATGGCAATTCGTCGGCTTGGCGAATTTCGAGCAGATCGTTGAGGACCCCACTTTCCGCCAAACGCTGAGCAACACCTTCATCTTCACGTTCGGATCGCAGATCCTCGGCCTCATCCTCGGCAAGTTTGGCGCGCTGATTCTGTTGCGGCCGTTCCCCGGCCGCAAGTTCGTCAGGGCAATGATCATATTGCCATGGGCGGTGCCGATTGCGCTCGCCACGGTCGCCTGGGAATGGATGTTCGATTCGCTCTACAGCGTCATCAACTGGACGATGATCGCGCTCGGCGTTTACACCCGTTCGCAGGCGCCGAACTGGCTTGGCAATCCGGATCTGGCGATGATCTCGGTGATCGTCGTCAATGCCTGGCGTTTCTTCCCGTTCGCCATCGTCATCTTCCTCGCCGGCATCACCGCGATCCCGCAGGACGTGCTCGACGCCGCGACGGTCGATGGCGCCGGTTTCTGGCGCCGCAACTACCAGATCATCCTGCCGATGATCCTGCCGATCGTGGCCATCGGCCTGATTTTCGGCATCGTGTTTACCTTTACCGACCTTTCCATCGTCTTTCTGCTGACCATGGGCGGTCCGGTGGGCGCAACCTCGGTGCTTGGGCTTCCAGGGCTTCCAGACCGGCATCGTCTCCGGCGACGTGTCGCATGGCGCCGCCATCTCGCTGTTCATGCTGCCGGTGCTGCTCGTCGTGGTGATCTTCATGCTCCGCTTTATCCGGCGGCGGGAGATCTGACATGCCGCGCGCCACCATCGCCAAAGCCGTGCAAGAGACCTCATTCTGTGGAGCGGTCGCGTTTTTCTTCATCCTCGCCGCGTTTCCATTCTATTGGATGGTGATCACCTCGTTCAAAAGCAATGCCGATCTTTACAACGTCACCCATATCCCCTTCTGGTTCAACGATCCGCCCACGCTCGAGCATTTCCGCTATCTGTTCGAGAAGACCCTGTTCGCGACCTGGCTGCTGAATTCCCTGATCATCGGCCTCTGCGTCGTCGCCATTACGCTCGTCACCGCGCTGCCCGCCGCCTATAGCCTGGCGCGGATGACCGGCCGCAACGGCGAGGCCTTGGGGATCGGCATCTTCCTGACCTACTTGGTGCCGCCGACGCTTCTGTTCCTGCCGTTGTCGCGGGTGATCGCCGATCTGGGCTTGCAGAATTCGATGTGGTCGCTGGTGCTGATCTACCCGACCTTCACCATCCCGTTCTGCACCTGGCTGCTGATGGGCTTCTTCAAGGCGCTGCCGCCCGAGATCGAGGAGGCGGCAATCGTCGACGGTTGCAGCCTGTTCGGCGCTTTCATCAGGATGGCGATCCCACTGTCGCTGCCGGGGATTCTGACGGTGGTGATCTTCACCTTCACTTTGACCCTGCAGGAATTCGTCTACGCGCTGACCTTCATTTCCTCGTCAAACCAGAAGCCGATCACGCTCGGTGTGGCGACCGATCTCATTCGCGGCGACATCTTCTACTGGGGCGAGATCATGGCCGGCGCGTTGATCGCCAGCATCCCGGTGGCGATCGCCTATAACCTGTTCCTCGATCGCTTTATTTCCGGCATCACTGGCGGCGCCGTCAAATAGATGGATCGCCTCATTGGCACGTTATGAGCGAGCGAAGGGTTCTGATCGGCCTGATCGGCGCGAACATCATGGGATCGCTATCGCCGGCCCTTTTTGCCGACGCCTTCGCGGCCGCCGGAATCGATGGCTTCTATCATCTCATCGATGTCGATCGGCTGCCGGGACGCCGGCTCCCGCAATTGCTTGACGCGCTAAAGACCGCCGGCTTCGCCGGAGCGAACATCACCTATCCCTTCAAGCAAGACGTCATCCCGCTGCTCGATACCGTGGATCCCGAGGCGGAACAGACCGGAGCGGTCAATACGGTTGCGATTGCGCCGGACGGTCGTACGACCGGCTATAATTTCGATCGCCGCGGGTGGCGCCACAGCTTCGAGGAGACGTTCGGGCGCAGCACCGCGGAGGGCGCGACGGTCGTGCTGGTCGGCACGGGTGGCGCCGGGCACGCGGTCGCTTTTGCCTTGATGGATATGGGCGTTGGCGTCCTCATCGTCCATGACCGTGACGTAGCGCGCGCCAATGCGCTCAAGGCGTCCATTGCGAAGCATTACGGCGCATCGCACTGCCGCGTCACAGGCGATCTAGAAGCCGACATCGCGGCGGCCGACGGGGTCGTCAATGCGACGCAAGTCGGCATGCGCGGCTTTCCCGGTAATCCAGTGCCGGCTTCGGCCTTGCGTGCGGGTCACTGGGCCGCCGACGTCATCTACACGCCGATAGAGACCGATTTCATCAAGGCCGCGGCGGCCAAAGGCGCGCGCGTGCTGAACGGCAGCGGCATGTGTGTGCACCAAGCGGCGGAAGCCTTCCGGTTGTTTGTCGGGGTCGAGCCGGATGTTGCGCGTCTGCATCGCACGTTTGCAGCGGCGCTTGCGGAGCGCGAGACGCGGATCGCAGAGGTGACTTGAATTGGCGCTGGGAAGCACGAGCCCGTGAGCCGCGAAGCTCAGCACGGCCCCAGCCCGAAGGCGAGCAATCTCGCCGCCGCCAGCTAAGGCAGCGCACGGCCGGCGAACGAGAGAAATCGGGCCAGGCTGAGGTCGATCGCGGTCATCGCTTGGCCCGGACGAGCAATGGCCCGTAGACAGCGGCGAAGCCGAAATAGGCGGCGACCCAGCCAAGCACCGAGATTTGCAGCAGCGGCTCGCTCCAGTCCGGCTGCAGCGAGGCACAGATGCGCGCCAGCGCGGCGATGACGACGGCCGCGTAGATCGCCTGCGTGCCCGCCGAGGCGGCAAGCGCATTGCCGGTATGACCGAGGCTGGCGCGCGTCATCACCGCCAGCGTCATCACCCCGGCGGCGCCGACCATCCAGGCGTGAATTCCGGCGCTTTGCTCACCGAGGCCGAACACGGCCGCACCGACGAGCAGAAACCCGAACGGCACGAAGGCGTAGCCGACGTGCAGGATCAGCACGAGACGATCGCGAAAGGTGCGGTCGCCGGCCCATCGCGCCAGCCGCACGATATGCAGCACGCCCGCGACGCCGAGCGCCACCCCGGTGGCCTTTGCCGAGGGCTGCGCGATCCACAGCGCCAAGGTCGCGGCGCTAAAGCCGATGACCGCCACGTCAAAGCGCGCGAACGGCGCCGGCAGCCGGCCCGGATTCTCCCGCGCCAGCCAGTTGCGGGTGAAGCTCGGAATGATGCGACCGCCGATCACCACGATCAGCAGCACCGTCGCGGCGATGCCGAGGCGCACGCCATATTCGGCGCCGCCGTTGATATGCGCCTCGAGATGAAAGGCGATATTGCCGGCGAGCAGCAGCGTGACCAGGCCGATGACGCGCAGGTTGCGCCAATTCTTGCCGGCGACGATCTCGCGCGCGGCGGCGGCGACGACCAAGACGAGGAAGGCGACGTCCACGATCGCGGCCGGCAACCAGCCGATGGCGGCGGAAAACGTCACCGCCGCGCGGCCCGCGAGCCAGACGAAGACCAGCACGAGCAGCGGCACGCCCTGGATCGGCAGCCGGCCGGTCCAATTGGGGATCGCGGTGAGCAGAAACCCAGTCACCACCGCCGGCAGGTAGCCGTAGAGCATTTCATGCACGTGCCAGTCGATCGGGCCGAAACCCGTCGACAATGTCAGCTCGCCGCTGAACATCGGCAGCCAGGCCAGGATGGCAAACCCTGCATAAACGGCGCCGAGCAGAAAGAACGGGCGGAAGCCGTAGGACAGCAGCGCCGGTCCGCGATAGTCCTTTAAGCGCGGGACCGGGCTCATGGCAGCGCGTAGGCGAAGGCGCGCTGGAGGCAGATCGCGCCGGGATCCGGCGAACGGTTCAGCAGTCCCATCAGCGTGACCCATTCCTCGTCGGAGGCGGTCGCCGCATAGCGCTGCACGGTTTGCGCCACGCAGGCGGCGAGATCGATCCCCTCGACGGCGGCTTTCGCGCGCGCCGTTTCCAAGAGCGTCAGATCGCCGAGTTGCAGTAGGGTCTCGACCGCGGCGCTCTCGTCGGTCAACCGGGCCAGCAGGTCACCGAGCATGACGGTTGGCACTCCTCAATGGACGCGCAGCGCGTCGGCGCCGGCAAGCTCGATGCCCTCGATGCGCGCCGCCGATACCAGGCGCGCGACGTATTGCGCATCCGCCCGCCGCCGCACGCTCTCGCGCAGATAGTCGGCGATACGGTCGGCGACGATTTCATAACGGCAGCGTCCGGCCTTCATGTTTGCGATCGAGCCTGATGACGTGGAAGCCGTAGCGGGTCGCCACCGGCTCCGCGCACAGTTCGCCGGGTGTCAGCGCCATGAGCGCTTGCTCGAACTCCGGCGTAGTCTGGCCGCGCGTGATCTGGCCGAGATTGCCGCCTTGCGCCGCCGAGGGGCAGCGCGAATAGGCTCGCGCCAGCGTGGCGAAGCAGTCCGGATTTTCCTGCAGCGTCGCCAGCACGCCGGCGGCATCCGCGCGCGCCTGGGCATGCGCCTCGCGATCCGCCGGCAACGCCGCGAACAGGATATGCGAGGCCTCGTAGATGTCGGGCGAGCGGAAACGGCTTCGGTTGGTCTCGTAGAAGCGCCGGCAGGTCGCGTCGTCCGGTTCCGGAACCGTCACCTCCCGCTCGACCAGCGCCCGCATGATGGCCTCATCGTCGGTCTCGCGCCGGCCGTCGGCATCGCCGATCGGCTCGGGCTCAACGCCGAGATGGCGCGCCCGCTGCATCAGCAGCTCGCGGATCACCAATGCGCGCGCGGCTTGCTGCCAGGCCGCGATCGGCTTTGCCGCCGCATGATGCTGCATCTCGCGCACGATGGCGTCACGGGCGATCGCAACGCCGTTAACGCTGACGGCCGCCGGCTTTCCGGCCGGCATTTGCGCGTGGGCAGAGCAGGTTGTCATCGTCCTACTCCGCCGGTTCCAGCCCGCGCACTGCCCGCGTGCGCACCACCTGATAGCCGCGCCGGCCGAGATACCAAATCGGCGCGCTCCAGACGTGCACCAGGCGGGTGAACGGGAACAGGAGGAAGATCGTCATGCCGAGCGTAAGATGCAGCTTGAACAAGAGCGGCACGTCGGCAATCAGCGCGGAGACGCCCGGCTGCAGCCGCAGGATGCCCTGCGCCCAGGTCATGAAGGTGACCATCACGTGGCCGTCGAGATGCTGCAGCGAGATCGGGATGGTGGCGAGGCCGAGCGTGAGCTGGACATAAAGGATCAGCAGGATCGCGATATCGCCGAACGACGAGGTGGTGCGGATGCGCGCGTCGAACAGCCGGCGATGCACCAAGAGCGTGATTCCGATGAAGCACATCACGCCGGCGACGCCGCCGATACCGATCGCCATCCACTGCTTGAAGGTGTGCGAGATGCCGAGCGCCTCGAAGATCCAGATCGGCGTCAGCAGTCCGCCGAAATGGCCGAGGAAGATGACCAGGATGCCGACATGGAACAGGTTGGAGCCCCAGGTCAGCTGGCGCCGGCGCAACAGCTGGCTCGATCCGCTGCGCCAGGTGTATTGCTCGCGGTCGAAGCGCAGCACGCTGCCGAGCAGGAACACGGTCAGGCAGAGATAGGGATACCAGCCGAAGACGATGTAAGTAATCAGATCGTTCATGACGCTATCCCCTTAACGTGCGCGTGGGGGCGCCGGCATGTCCGGCGCAGGCCTTAAGCCCCCGCGAATGCGCGCGATCAGCCCGTCTTTGCAGCCGTCGCTGGCGGTGGGACCGAAGCGGACCTCCTCGTCCTCCCAGGCGGCATCGAGCGCCGTCAGGTCGCCGGCATCCGGATCGGGCAGCGCGAGCAGCGCGGTGACGTCGTCTGCTTTCGGCTTCGTAGCCGAGAGCGCGACCAGCGCGCGCAACACCGCTTCGTAAGCCGAGCGGCGCTTGCGCAGCCGCTCCGCCAGCGCGGCAAAGATGTGCGCCGGCTGCGCCAACGCGTCGCGCGCCTCCGCGGCCGGCAGCGTCGAGGCATATTCGAGGAACAGCGGCAGGAAATCCGGCAGTTCGGGCGTGTCCTGTTCCAGTCCGGCTTTCTCGTATTGCGCCTTGAGATCGACCATGGCCTGGCCGCGGTCGCGGCTTTCGCCATGTACGTGCTCGAACAGATGCAGCGACAGCGAGCGCGTGCGGTCGAACAGCAGCACGTAACGCTCCTGCAAATCGTAGATATCGCCGCCGGCGAGTTCGCTCAGCAATTTGTGCAGTTGTTCGCGCAGGGCGAAAGAGATTGCCGGTTCGTTTTCAATCGCCTCGCTGATTTCGCCCGCTGCCTGTTGCAGCTCAGTGGTGGGATAGGTCAGCAGGGCCGAAAGCGCCTTCAGGGCCTTGATCATCACACGACCTCCATCGGCGTCTTGGCGCGTTTGGGCGTGCCGAACAGATTGGCTTCGCTGGTGCCGCCCGAGCAGCCATTGCCGAACGAGAAGCCGCAAGAGCCGCGCAGGTCGTAGGCGTCCTCGTTGGTTTCGCGGTGCGCGGTCGGGATGACGAAGCGGTCCTCGTAATTGGCGATCGCCATGGTCTGGTACATGTCCTCGATCGCGAGCGCGGTGAGGCCCACCCGTTTCGCGATCGCCTCGTCGATCACGCCGTCCACGGTCTTCGCGCGCATATAGGCGCGCATCGCCAGCATGCGCTCGAGGCCGAGCGCGACCGGCTCTTCTTTGCCGGCGGTCAACAGGTTGGCGAGGTATTTCAGCGGGATGCGCAAAGAGCGCACGTCCGGCATTTCGCCGTCATGGCCGATCTTGCCGGCCTGCGCCGCCGACTGGATCGGCGAGAGCGGCGGCACGTACCAGACCATCGGCAGCGTGCGGTATTCGGGGTGCAGCGGGAACGCGACCTTCCATTCCATCGCCATTTTCCAGATCGGCGAACGCCGTGCGCCTTCCAGCCAGTTCTCCGCGATGCCGTCGGCGCGCGCCTGCGCGATCACCGCCTCGTCGTGCGGATTGAGGAAGATGTCGAGTTGCGCCTGGTAGAGGTCCTGTTCGTCCTTGGCGCTCGCCGCTTCCTCGATGCGATCGGCGTCATAGAGCACGACGCCGAGATAGCGGATGCGCCCGACGCAGGTCTCCGAGCACACTGTCGGCTGGCCTGCCTCGATGCGCGGGTAGCACATGATGCACTTCTCGGATTTCCCGCTCGACCAGTTGTAATAGACCTTCTTGTACGGGCAGCCGGACACGCACATGCGCCAGCCGCGGCACTTGTCCTGGTCGATGAGCACGATGCCGTCTTCCTCGCGCTTGTAGATCGCGCCGGACGGACAGGCGGCGACGCAGGCCGGATTGAGGCAGTGCTCGCAAAGCCGCGGCAGATACATCATGAAGGTGTTTTCGAACTGGCCGTAGATGTCCTTCTGCACGCCCTCGAAATTGTAGTCCTGCGAGCGCTTGGCGAATTCGCCGCCGAGGATTTCCTCCCAGTTCGGGCCCCACTCGATCTTCTCCATGCGCTCTCCGCTGATGAGCGAGCGCGGCCGCGCGGTCGGGAACGCGGACATTTCGGGCGCCTTCTGCAGGTGCTCGTAGTCGAAGGTGAACGGCTCGTAGTAGTCGTCGATCTCCGGCAAATCCGGATTGGCGAAGATGTTCGCCAGAACCCGCCATTTCGAGCCGATGCGCGGCTCGATCTTGCCGTTCTTCTTGCGGCGCCAGCCGCCGTTCCAGCGCTTCTGGTTTTCCCAATCCTTCGGGTAACCGATGCCGGGCTTGGTCTCGACGTTGTTGAACCAGGCATATTCCATGCCTTCGCGGCTGGTCCACACGTTCTTGCAGGTGACCGAACAGGTGTGACACCCGATGCACTTGTCGAGATTGAGCACCATCGCGATTTGCGCGCGGACTTTCATTCTGCGGCCTCCATTTTGGGCGCGACGGGGAGCGGCTCGGGCTGATCGGCGGCCGGTTTATCGAGCCAGTCGACCTTCGACATCTTGCGCACGATGACGAATTCGTCGCGGTTGGTGCCGATCGTGCCGTAGTAGTTGAAGCCGTAGGACTGCTGGGCGTAGCCGCCGATCATGTGCGTCGGCTTGACCACGGTGCGCGTCACCGAATTGTGGATGCCGCCGCGCTGCCCGGTCACTTCCGAGCCGGGCACGTTCACGATCTTCTCCTGCGCGTGATACATTAGGCACATGCCCTCCTTCACGCGTTGCGACACCACGGCGCGCGCGGTCAGCGCGCCATTGAGGTTGTAGGCTTCGATCCAGTCGTTATCGACGATGCCGGCCTTTTGCGCGTCGACCTCGCTGATCCAGACGATCGGCCCGCCGCGCGACAGCGTGAGCATCAAGAGGTTGTCGGTGTAGGTGGAGTGGATGCCCCACTTCTGATGCGGGGTGATGAAGTTGAGCACCACCTGTTTGTTGCCGTTCGGCTTGCGGTCGATGATCGGCTTGACCGCCTTGAGATCGACCGGCGGGCGATAGACGCAGAAGCCCTCGCCGAAGGCACGCATCCACAGATGATCCTGATAGAGCTGCTGACGACCGGTCAGCGTGCGCCAGGGGATCAATTCGTGCACGTTGGTGTAGCCGGCGTTATAGCAGACCTTCTCCGACTCCAGGCCCGACCAGATCGGCGACGAGATGATCTTGCGCGGCTGCGCCACCACGTCGCGGAAGCGGATTTTCTCGTCCTCCTTCGGGATGGCGAGATGGGTGTGGTCGAGCCCAGTGAAGCCGCCGAGCGACTCCCAGGCTTTCACCGCGACCTCGCCGTTGGTCTCCGGCGCCAGTGAGAGGATCACTTCGGTCGCATCGATATCGCTGTCGATGCGCGCCAGGCCTTTGGTCGGGCCGTCCTCGGTGACGACGCCGTTGAGCTTTTTGAGGAAGTCGACCTCGTGCTCGGTGTTCCAGCTCATGCCCTTGCCGCCATTGCCGAGCTTCTGCATGAGCGGGCCGAGCGAGGTGAAGCGCTTGTAGAGATTGGGATAGTCGCGCTCGATCACGGTGACCGCCGGCATGGTCTTGCCGGGGATCGGCTCGACCTCGCCCTTCTTCCAATCCTTGACGTTGAGTGCCTGTGCGATCTCGGCCGGCGTATCGTGCATGATCGGTGTCATCACCACGTCTTTTTCGACGCCGAGCACCTCGGGCGCGACCGCGGAGAATTTCTTGGCGATCGCCTTGTAGATTTCCCAGTCGCTCTTGCACTCCCACACCGGATCGACCGCTGCCGAGAGCGGATGGATGAACGGATGCATGTCGGAGGTGTTGAGGTCGTTCTTCTCGTACCAGGTCGCCGTCGGCAGCACGATGTCGGAATAGACGCAAGTTGTGGACATGCGGAAATCGAGCGTGACCAGGAGGTCGAGTTTTGCGGTCGGCGCGTCGTCGTGCCAGGCGACTTCCTGCGGCTTCTTCTTGCCGGTCTCGCCCAGGTCCTTGCCCTGCACGCCGTGCGTGGCGCCGAGCAGATGCTTGAGGAAGTATTCGTGTCCCTTGCCGGACGAGCCAAGAATATTGGAGCGCCACACGAACATGTTGCGCGGCCAGTTGTCGGGATGGTCGGGGTCCTCGCAGGCGAGTTGCAGTTCGCCCGACTTGAGCGCCTTGGCGACATAGTCCTTTGGCTCGAGCCCGGCGGCTTGCGCCTGCTTGGCAAGATCGAGCGGGTTCTGCCGTAACTGGGGAGCCGACGGCAGCCAGCCCATGCGTTCGGCGCGCACGTTGTAGTCGATCAGCGCGCCGTCCCACGGCCCGGCGGGAGCGGTCGGCGACAGGATTTCGTCGATGCCGATCTGCTCGTAGCGCCATTGGTCGGTGTGCGCGTAGAAGAACGAGGTCGAGTTCTGCTGCCGCGGCGGACGCCCCCAGTCGAGCGCAAAAGCGAGCGGCAGCCAGCCCGATTGCGGCCGCAGCTTCTCTTGCCCGACATAATGCGACCAGCCACCGCCCGACTGGCCGACGCAGCCGCACATCACCAGCATGTTGATGACGCCACGGTAGTTCATATCGCAGTGGTACCAATGGTTCATCGCTGCGCCGATGATGACCATGGAGCGGCCCTTGGTCTTTTCGGCGTTGAGCGCGAATTCGCGCGCCACCGTGACGATCTGATCGCGCGGCACGCCACTAATCTTTTCCGCCCAGGCCGGCGTATAGGGCACGTTGTCGTCATAGGACTTGGCGACGTGATCGCCGCCGAAACCGCGGTCGACGCCGTAATTGGCGACGAACAGGTCGTACACCGACGCGACCAGCGCTTCGCCGTCCTTCAGTTGCACGCGCTTGGCAGGCACCTTGCGCACCAGGACGCTCGGATGATCGGTGCCGGCGAAGTGGTCGTGCTCGCGATTGCCGAAGTATGGGAATGCGACGTCCGCGAGCTCGTCCCGTTCATTTGCGAGCGAGAGTTGCAGCCGCGTGTCGTGGCCCTGCGATTCCTTCTCCTCCAGATTCCATTTGCCCTTTTCGCCCCAACGGAATCCAACCGAACCGCGCGGCACGACGACCTTCTTTGCGGTCCCGTCATAGGCGACCGTTTTCCACTCCGGATTGTTGCTTTCGCCGAGATTGTCCGCAAAATCGGAGGCGCGCAGCTGCCGGTCGGGAACGAGATGGTCGCCCTGCCTGGTGAGCCGCACCAGCATCGGCATGTCGGTGTATTGGCGGACGTAGTCGTCGAAATATTTCGCCTGCCGGTCGATATGGAACTCGCGCAGGATGACGTGACCCATCGCCATGGCGAGCGCCGCATCGGTGCCCTGCTTCACCGAGATCCACAGGTCGGCGAATTTCGAGGCCTCCGAATAGTCCGGGCAAATCGACGACGCTTTTCGCGCCGCGATAGCGCGCCTCGGTGTAGAAATGCGCATCGGGCGTGCGCGTCTGCGGGACGTTCGAGCCCCACAGAATGAGAAAGCCGGAATTGTACCAGTCGGCGCTCTCGGGCACGTCGGTCTGCTCGCCCCAGGTCTGCGGGCGAGGACGGCGGCAGGTCGCAATACCAGTCGTAGAACGACATGCAGACGCCGCCGAGCAGCGACAGATAACGCGAGCCGGCCGCATAGGAGACCATCGACATCGCCGGGATCGGCGAGAAGCCGATGACGCGGTCGGGGCCGTGCTGTTTTGACCGTGTAGGCGTTGGCGGCGGCGATGATTTCGGTCACCTCGTCCCAGGTCGCGCGCACGAAACCGCCGAGGCCGCGCTTGGTCGTGTAAGCCGCGCGCTTCTTCGGATCGTCGACGATCGATGGCCCAGGCCGCCACCGGCGTGCGCAGCGCCCGCGCCTCGCGCCACAGCTTCAACAGCCGCGAGCGCACCAGCGGATATTTCACCCGGTTGCCGGAATAGAGATACCAGGAGTAGCTCGCGCCGCGCGAACAGCCGCGCGGCTCGTGGTTGGGCAGATCAGGCCGCGTGCGCGGATAGTCGGTCTGCTGCGTCTCCCAAGTGACGATGCCGCCCTTGACGTAGATTTTCCACGAGCACGAGCCGGTGCAATTGGCGCCGTGCGTCGAGCGCACGATCTTATCGTGCTGCCAACGCTTGCGGTAGCCGTCCTCCCAGCGCCGGTCCTCGCTGGTCACGATGCCGTGGCCGTCGGAGAAATCATCCGACGATCGCGGTTGAAGAACGTCAGACGATCGAGAAAATGGCTCATGATGTGCGACCTCTACCGCGTCTGAACGAGCTGCCGGCCCGGCTCGCCGTTTTCCGTTTGGCCCCGCGATCGAGATGCCAGAAATACACGGAAACGCCGATCGCCATCACCGCCAAGCACGACATAGGCGAAGAAGCCGCCGGCGTAACCGTGCGTCCCGAGCGCATCGACGACGGCGCCGAGAAACGGCGGAATGACGAAGCCGCCGAGCGCGCCCAGTCCGCCGACCAGGCCCGCCGCGCCGCCGACCGCCTCAGGCACATATTTCGGCACCATCTTGAACACCGCCGCATTGCCGACACCCATGCCAAGAGCGATCAGCAATTCGCCGGCAAGAGCTTGATAGAAGTCCTCGACGAAGGTGAGGATGACGGCGCCGACCAGAACAACCACAAACGCAAGGATCGCCGTTCGCTCGCCGCCGATGCGTTCGGAGAGCATGCCGCCGAACACGCGAATGATCGCCGCGAGCAGCGAGAAGCCGAGCCCGCCGAGCATCGCCGGCGGACTTCACGTCCATATGGTGAAGGTTGATCCAGTAGGTCGGAAACCAGGCGGTCAACGCCAGGAAGCCGCCGAAGGAGACGAAGTAGAGCGCGACCAGACCCCAGGTGCGCGGATCTTCGGCGGCGGTGATGACCGCCTGCCAGACCTGTTCATTGGGGAACAACTCCTGGCCCTTCTCGCGGGCAATCTTGCGGCTCGCATTGGCGTCGAAGCCCTGCTGGCGGAGCTGGAAAAAATAGGCGTCGCGCGCCAGCCAGGCATAGATCGCGGTGCCGAGCAAGCAGGAAGGTGAACCAGGCAAAATAGGAGCCGGCGAGACCCCATGCCGCGATGGCATAGGGCAAGCATCAGCGTGAAGATGCCCGGCGCCAGATTGCCGATCCCACCATAGGCGCCGAGCACCGTGCCCTGACGCGACTGCGGATACCAATACGAGACTTGCGGAATGCCGACCGAGAAAGACGCGACGCCGCAACCGCTCAAGAAACCGAACATGACAATGATCGGATAGGCGGAGACAGTAAGGGTCTTGGCGGTCAGCAGAATGAACACCAGCCCCCACATGCCGACCAAGCGATAGGCAGAACAAAGTGATCATGGGCAGCCGGCCGCCGACGCGGTCGACCCAGGCGCCGAACGGGATGCGCAGCAGCGAGCCGGTCAGCTGCGGCGCCGCGACCAAGCAGTCCGAGCGCAAGCCCGCCGAGATGCATCTGCTCTTGGAAATATTTCGCAGCAGGTCCGTAAAGCGACACCGCGGCGAACCCGATGAAGAAACCCCACGTCCCCATCACGAGGCCGGTGGTCGGGCTACCGGATAGGCGATAGGAAATTTGCGGCTGCGCAGCAACCGCTTCGGTTGTCTGGGACATTGCACGTCAATCCTTGAATGGGGTTGATAAGTTCGGTGTGCGAGTGGTGCGTCGCCGTGTCCGAAACCGGCCGCGGCCGCGTCATCGAATAAGAGCCGCGTCAACCACCCCGCCAGGATCGGCGTGCCGACCAAGAGACAAATTGCGTCTCGTTGAGGCCGAGCTGCTGCTTAATCTGGATGCCGATGATGGCGAAGATGGTCCACACCGCGAAGCACACGGTGAATGCAATGGTCGACATCCAGAGTGCACGGCCTTGGCCCGGGACCGCGGTGGCTGTTTTGGCTTGATGGTGACGCCGCTCCTGTCATGCGCAAAGTGTCAGGGGGATTTACGCGGCGGCTCCAACAATGCTTTGACGCTGATCAATAATACTTATGTCTCCCGCGACAATTTTGCTTTACTTATATCTATGCCTCATTTGACTTTAGAGTTTCTTTCAGTTGATATTTATCAACCCGCACTGCATGGCGAGTGACAGGCCCAGGCCTCTGGGCCAAGGCTCGTCTCAAGCCTCGAATTTCGGGAACAGGATGTTGTTCTCGATGTGGATGTGCTCGGTGAGGTCGTCGCGAAATTTGCCGAGCCCCGCATAGAGCGCGCGCCACGTGTTGCAGGCGTCCGCTGGAAGCGTCAGGTCGCCGGTCAGCTTGGCGAGGGCTTCAAGCTCTTCGCCGTGCGAGTCGTGCTCGTGACGCATCATGCCGATGGGATGCACGATCATCGGGTTACCGCCGGCGAACGCATCATCGGGAACAGAATCTTGCTCCTCCTTCTGCATGTGCGATTCCATCTCGCCATACATGCGCGCCAGGAGGTCAGAAAGCCCCTTGGGCACGGCAGGATGTTGCGCGTGCACCGTCTCGACGCGTAGCGCGAGCGCGCGCAATTCCGGCATCTCTTGCCGGTGCACTTGATGATAGCGGTCGAGAATGCACTGGATCAGCCCGTCGACGTCGTCCGGCACGGTATTCGGTTCGGGAGCGAGCGTCTCGAGTTCGGCTTCAATCGCAGCCGGGTCGATGTCGCGGTGGCGCGCGGCGTCCTGGAGACTTTGCGATCCGCCGCAGCAGAAGTCGAGCTTATGCCGGCGGAAAACGGCGGTCGCCCCCGGCAGGCTGGCAGCGATATCGCCCAGGCTGCGCGATGCCACCGATTGAGATCCATTCCCGCTCATGGAAATTCTCCTTTGCGACATACTGGTATTTTAATTACCAGTACGCTAGGAATATGGTAACGTCAATACCAATATAAGGCGCAAGCGAGTGGCGGTATCGGGAGCGGACATTCACGCGGAGCAGCGCGGCCGGCGCGCGCGCGAGTTCAAGATGATCGCCGCCATGCTACGCATGTATTGCCGCGCCTATCACGGCGCAAAGGACGCGCGCTTTGTTTGCAATGTGCCGAATTGCACGATTACTCTCGCCGGCGGCTGGAACGATGCGTCTTCGGCGAGATCAAGCCGACTTGCGCCAACTGCACGGTGCATTGCTACAAGGCGAGCATGCGCGAGCGCGTTAAAGAGGCATGCGATGGGCGGGCCCGCGCATGCTCTGGCGCCATCCCGTGCTGGCGATCCGGCACATGATCGACGGCCGCCTGCCGGCGCCGACGCTTCAGCGCTCGCCATAGCGCGCATGCAGGCTCCGGCTGCGCAGAAGGCCGCCAGCCAGCGTACTAACGGCAGCAACGGCAACCAAAATGAGGGTGGCGCGCAACCAAGGCTGCCCAAAGGACAAACGCTCGGCGGCAATTTGCCAGGCGGTCACGAGCCAGACGGCGGCTGCGACATAAGCCAAGGCTTGCAGAAGCAGCAAGCTCCAGCGCTGCCGCACGAAAAACAAAAGCGGCGTCGCCAGACACAATACGACGCCAATCATATTGCCGACGCGGAGGAAGTGGGCGGCGATGAGCAGAGCGGCAATGACGTAAAGCGAAATTCTGGCGACCATGATGGATTCTCCTTGCATCAAAACGCTGGTTAGCTACGTCCGCAATGTGGTATCGTCAATACCAATTCTGGAGGATCGTCATGCGACTGCTAACCTCGACCGATTTCGCCTTGCGCGTCCTCATGCGGTTGTCGGCGACGCCCGATACCCACGTCAGTACCGACGCACTCGCGCGCGAATTGGTTATTTCGCGGCACCATTTGCACAAAATCGTCCAGTACCTCACCGAGGCCGGACTTGTGCGCACGATCCGCGGCGCGCACGGCGGTGTGATGCTGGCGCGGCCGGCGAGCGAGATCAAAGTGGGCGAAGTGATCCGCAGCCACGAACACGATCAGGCTCTGGTGGAATGTTTCCGCGCCGATGGGGGAGCTTGCAACCTGCTGCCGCGCTGCCGCCTGCGCGGCATGCTCGACGCCGCCAAGAATGCATTTTACCAGCATCTTGATAACTTTACGCTGGCGGACTGTCTCGTCGGGCCCGGGTTATCCGCGCGCAGGCATCGCGATCAAAAGACACAGCTTGGCTCGCAACTTGCGGCGCGGGAGAAGCGAACCGGGCGCCACAAACGGTCGGCGCGGTGACGGGAAATTCGGAGAGTCCCCACCGCGCAAAACAGCCTTATGCGCCGGCCGCACATAAGGCTGTTTTGGCGGGTCACGATCACGCCGAGCCTGAGGGCGCCGTCACTGCCGCCACCACGGTCAGGGCTTTTCAATCGCAGAATGAGCCGACGCGCGGCCGTGCCGAACCTGGCTTAACTCTCGGCAATGCGATACCCGATCCCAGGCTCGGTCAGAATGATGCGCGGATCATCGGCGTGTTCTTCGATCTTCTGCCGGAGTTGACCAACGTAGACGCGCAGATATTGCGTGTCTTCGGTGTGCGCCGGCCCCCAGACGGCGGTCAGAATCTGCTTGTGCGTGACCACGCGGCCGGCGTGCCGGGCGAGAAACGACAGTAGCTCGAATTCCTTGGGCGTCAGTTTGATCTCATCGCCCGCGCGCGTCGCGCGGTGACGGATGGAATCGACTTCGAGCCCGCCGACCTTCAAGACTGGGATTTCCGCCTTGCGCTGCATGCGATGGCGCAGCGCCGTGCGCATGCGCGCCAAAAGTTCACCGACATTGAACGGCTTATTGATGTAGTCGTCGGCGCCGAGATCGAGGGCCTCGATTTTCTCGGTTTCGCGCTCGCGCGCCGACAAGACGATGATCGGAACATCCGACCATTCGCGCGCGCGTTTGATGACATCCTTGCCGTCGCCGTCAGGCAGACCGAGGTCGAGCAGCACGATATCGGGGGACTCAGCGGCGATGCGCTTGGTCGCCTCGGCGACACTGCCGGCGGTCGCCATCTCATAGCCATTCGCCTCAAGCGCCGGCTTGAGGAAGCGCAGGATCGCCGCCTCGTCATCCACGACCAGAACCTGCGTCTTCGCGCTCATGCCGGCACGTCCTGGCGCGGAAATGTCAGCACGATGCGCGTGCCGCGCCCGTTCGCATGCGGGCTTTCGGCGGCGATCGAGCCGCCATGCGCCTCCATGATGCCCTTGGCGATGGCAAGCCCAAGACCGGTTCCCTGTCCGCCATCGGCCTGTGTCGTATCGGCCTTGACGAACTTGTCGAATATCTGCGGCAGCGCCTGCGCCGGAATGCCGGGGCCGTCATCGGTGACGCGCAGCGCGATTTCGCGCGCGCCGACCAGCGCATCGACTTGCACGCGGGTCTGCGGCGGGGTGTGGACGATGGCGTTGCCAATCACATTGCCGATCACCTGCTCCACCAGCGTGGCGTCGGCGCGCAGCAAAGGCAAATCCGCGGGCAAGACGACCTCGATCCGCTGTTTGGCCCCGCGCCGGCGGGCGGCATTGGCGACACGATCGACGATTTCGCGCAGGTCGATCCAGTCGCGCCGAAGCTCCAAAGCTCCCGCATCGATACGGGTAATCGCCAGCAGATTGCGCACCATCTCATCGAGGCTCTCGGTCTCTTGTTTGATCTGCGCTAGCAGGTCTTTTTTTGCAGCCGCATCAAGCTTATCGCCGTAGTCGATGAGACTAGTCGCCGAACCGAGGATCGACGACAGCGGCGTGCGAAAATCGTGCGAAATCGACGCCAACAACGTATTGCGAACGCGTTCGGTTTCGGTCGCCGTCTTGGCGCTCACCATGTCGCGCGCGAGCGAGGCGCGTTCCAGCGCGGCGGCGGTCTGCTCCGATAAAGTATCGAGCAGCGCGCGCGCTTCCGAATCGAGCGGGGTCGCCCCTTCCGGCTTGGCGACGCCGATCACGCCCAGCTTCTTTTCACCGATCCGCAACGGCATGAAGTACCACGGCACGATCGGCAGCGTGCCGGTGTCGGCGCCGGCCGGCTCGCCATGGCTGAAGGCCCAACGCGCCGCTGTCATCGGTGCAGCGTCGAGCGCATCTTCCGGCGGCCAGGCGGCGATTAGCGCCAGATCGCCGTCCTGCTCCAATAGCACCACCACCGCACGGCCAAGGCTTGCATTGATTTCGCTGGCCGCGCCTTCGGCAACCGCATCGAATGACGCCAGTCCCGACAGGCGGCGGGTGAATTCATAGAGCCGCCGCATCGCGCGCATACGGTCAGCCGAAATTGTCGCCTGTTCGCGCACCCGCCCGGCGAGCGCCGAAGTAATCACCGCGACAACGAGAAAGATGACCAGCGCCAGCAGTTCGTACGGTTCGGCGATGGTGAACGTGTAGAGCGGCGGGATGAAGAAGAAATTGTAGACCAAGAACGACAAGACCGACGCATAAATCGCCGGCCAGATGCCAAAATTCACGGCAATCAACAGAACCGCCACCAGGAACAGCATCGACAGGTTCGGGATCGGCGTCAGCGCGGTCAGGCCTTCGCCAATCGCCAGCGCAGCGGCTATGGCAAGTGTGGCATAGAGGAACGGCAGCGGCTGCAAGACAAAGCGAGCGCTTCGCCGCGTGACCGCCGGTGGTGCCGTCTCGACTTGCCGCGTCACCACATGGATCGCGATGTCCTGGGTCCGGCGTACCAACTCGTGCGGCAACGAGCGGCGCAGCAGCTCGCTGAAGAACCCGCCATGCGAGCGGCCGATCACGATCTGGGTGACATTCTCGAATTTGGCGAAACGCAGCAGTTCGGCCGGCAGATCGCTGCCGGTCAGCGTCTGGGTCTCGGCGCCGAGTGCCTGCGCGAGCTTCATGGCGTCGTCCAACCGCAGGCGCGCGGCGTCGTCGAGGTTCGTGCCCGGGCGTTCGACCGTAACCGCCAGCCAGGGCGCGTCCATCAGGTCGGCGAGGCGCTTGGCGGTGCGCACCACGGTCGGCGAGATCGTATCCGGTCCGATGCAGGCGAGGATGCGCTCGCCTGCCGCCCACGGCCCTTCGATCGCCTGCGCCTGCATGCGTGAAATGAGATCGGCATCGATCCGCTCGGCCGCACGCCGCAGCGCGAGTTCGCGCAAGGCGGTCAGATTTTGCGTCTTGAAAAAGCTTTCGACGGCACGGGCGGCGGTGTCCTGAACATAGACCTTGCCCTCGGCCAGGCGCTTGAGCAGCTCGTCGGGCGGAAAATCGACCAGCACGATCTCGTCGGCCTTGTCGAACACCGTATCGGGCACGGTTTCGCGCACGCGCACCTTGGTGATCTTCAGCACCACATCGTTGAGGCTTTCGAGGTGCTGGATGTTGAGCGTGGTCCACACATCGATGCCGGCCGCCAGCAATTCGTCGATGTCCTGCCAGCGCTTGGGGTGCCGGCTGCCGGGAACGTTGGTGTGGGCGTATTCATCGACCAGCAGCAAGCTCGGCCGCCGCACCAGCGCCGCGTCCAGATCGAACTCCTTCATGACCTGGTTGCGATAGACGATCGGCTTGCGCGCGAGCACGTCGAAGCCTTCGGTCAAGCGCTCGGTTTCGCGGCGGCCGTGGGTCTCGATCAGCCCGGCGACCACGTCCCGCCCGCCCGCCTTTTCGGCTTGCGCGGCGGTGAGCATGGCAAAGGTCTTGCCAACGCCGGGCGCGGCGCCGAGAAAAATCTTCAGGTGCCCGCGCCCTTCTTTCTTGGCGAGGGCGAGCAGGGCGTCAGGCGAAGCTCGTTGCGCTTCGTCGCCGGGCATGTGGCTCCTTTACAGGAGCCAATCTACGACTTCAGCCCGTCGAGCGCGAGATTGAGCTTAAGCACGTTGACCCGGGGCTCGCCCAGGAGCCCGAAGGTGCGTCCCTCGACCTGGGTTTCCACCAGGGCGCGCACGCGCTCAGCCGGCAGTCCACGGGCCTTGGCCACGCGCGGCACCTGGAAAAGAGCGGCTTCCGGCGAGATATCCGGGTCAAGACCGCTGCCAGAGGTCGTCACCAAATCGACCGGGATCGCTGCCGACGGGTTCTCCTTCTTCAGCTTATCCACATCGGCTTTGACGCGGTCGACCAGCGCCTTGCTGGTCGGACCGAGGTTCGAGCCCATAGAGTTCACGGCATTGTAGGGCGCGTCGATGGTCTTGGTCGCATCCTTGGGATCCGGCGCATTGGTCGCGGAAGGCCGGCCGTGGAAATACTTGTCGTCGGCGAACACCTGCCCGATCAGAGCAGAGCCGACCACCTTGCCGTTTTTCTCGATCAGGCTGCCTTGCGCCTGGTACGGAAAGATCACGCCGGCAATTCCGGTCATGACGAGCGGGTACACCAAGCCGGTGATCAGCGTCAGGGCGACGACCAGGATGATGGCCGGGCGGATTTCTTTGAGCATGGCACTGTCTCCTCAAACCAGGTGCAAGGCATTGACCACGAGGTCGATGGCCTTAATGCCGACGAACGGCAGCACGATGCCGCCGAGCCCATAGATCAGCAGGTTGCGCCGCAGCAGCGCCCCGGCACCGATCGGACGATAGGCCACGCCCTTCAACGCCAGCGGAATCAGCGCGATGATAATCCACGCATTGAAGATAATTGCGGAAAGGATCGCGCTTTGCGGCGTGGCCAGATGCATGATGTTGAGCACGGCCAGCTGCGGATAGAAGGCGAGGAAGATCGCCGGGATGATGGCGAAGTATTTCGCCACGTCGTTGGCGATCGAGAAGGTGGTGAGCGCGCCGCGCGTCATCAGCAGCTGTTTTCCGATCTCGACCACTTCGATCAGCTTGGTTGGGTCGGAATCGAGATCGACCATGTTGCCGGCCTCGCGCGCGGCCTGCGTGCCGGTCTGCATGCAAACGCCGACGTCAGCTTGAGCAAGCGCCGGCGCGTCGTTGGTGCCGTCGCCGCACATGGCGATCAGCCGTCCCTGCGTCTGCTCGCCGCGAATGTAGCGCAGCTTGTCCTCGGGCGTGGCCTGGGCGATGAAATCGTCGACGCCGGCTTCCGAGGCGATCGCAGCCGCCGTCACCGGATTGTCGCCGGTGATCATCACGGTCTTGATGCCCATGCGGCGTAGCGCGGCGAAGCGATCCTTCACGTCCGGCTTGATGACGTCCTTGAGGTGAATCACGCCGAGGATGCGGCCGCCGTCGACCAGGCCGAGCGGGGTGCCGCCGGAACGCCCGATCTTGTCCACCGCCGCACGAAACGCGGGCGGCTCGGGAATATTCTGGCTGGCCTGCTCGCGCGCGAATTTCAGTACGGAATCGATCGCGCCCTTGCGTACCTTGCGGGTGCCGATATCGACACCAGACATCCGTGTCATGGCCGAGAATTCGATGAATTTGGCGCCGGCCGGCGCCGGCTGGCGCTTCACGTTATATTTTTCCTGCATCAGCGCGATAATAGAGCGGCCTTCCGCCGTCTCATCGGCGTCACTGGCGAGCAATGCCGCCTCCGCGGCTTCGCGCTCGGTTACGCCAGGGACCGGAATGATCTCGGTCGCCTGCCGATCACCGAAGGTGACGGTGCCGGTCTTGTCAAGCAGCAGGGTATCGACGTCGCCGGCGGCCTCGACCGCGCGGCCGGACATCGCCAGCACGTTGAAGCGCACCAGCCGGTCCATGCCAGCGATGCCGATGGCCGACAGCAAGCGCGCCGATGGTGGTCGGGATCAGCGTCACGAACAAGGCCACCAGAATGATAACGGAGATCGCTCCGCCGGCATAAGTCGCATAGCTCGGGATAGTCGCGGTCGCGAACACGAAGATGATGGTCAGCCCGATCAGCAGAATGTTCAGCGCGATCTCGTTCGGCGTCTTCTGCCGCTCGGCGCCTTCGACCAGCTTGATCATGCGGTCGAGGAACGAGGAGCCCGGCGAGGACGTGATGCGGATCACAATGCGGTCGGAAATGACGGTGGTGCCGCCGGTCACCGCCGAGCGGTCGCCGCCGGATTCACGGATCACCGGCGCGGATTCGCCGGTAATGGCGGCTTCGTTGACCGAGGCGATGCCTTGGATCACGTCGCCATCGCCGGGGATGACGTCGCCGGCCTCGCACACCACCAGATCGCCGGCCTGCAGGTCTTCAGCCGATACGCCTTCATAGACTTCGTAATTGTCCGGCATCAGGATGCGCTTGGCGCGGGTCTCGGTGCGGGTCTTGCGCAGACTATCGGCCTGCGCCTTGCCGCGCCCTTCCGCCACCGCTTCGGCGAAATTCGCGAACAGCACGGTGAACCACAGCCAAAGAACGATCTGGAAGGTGAAGCCAGTGCCCGCGTTATGCTGCATCAGGTCGCGCACCAACAATACGGTGGTCAACGCGGTGACAACCTCAAGCACAAAGATCACCGGATTCTTCATCAGAGTGGCCGGGTTGAGCTTGACGAAGGCCTGGCCGATCGCCGGGACCACGATCTTCGGGTCGAAGAGCGTGGAAACAGGCATCCGTTTGCGCAGTTTGGAAGTGTCCATTGCCGTAACTCCGAATGAATCCGTCTTAGAACAGCGTGCCCGCGGTCATCGCGAGGTGTTCGACGAGGGGCCCGAGTGCGAGCGCGGGGAAGAAGGTGAGGCCGCCGACGATCACGATCACGCCGACAACCAGCCCGACGAACAAGCCGCCGGTGGTCGGGAACGTGCCGGCCGACGGCGGAACCGATTTCTTCTCCGCGAGCGAGCCCGCTATCGCTATGGCGGGAATAATCATGAAGAAGCGGCCGACGAACATCGCGACAGCGCCAGTGAGATTGTAGAACAGCGTATTGCCGTTGAGCCCCGCGAAAGCCGAGCCATTATTGCCGGTCTGCGAGGTGTAAGCGTACAGCACCTCGGTGAAGCCGTGCGGCCCGGCATTGTTCATGGAGGCAACAGCAGGCGGGTAAACGACACCAACTGCCGTCCAGCCGAGATACATTAGCGGCAGGACCAATATGGCGAGCATGGCCATCTTGACTTCTTTCGCCTCGATTTTCTTGCCGACATATTCCGGCGTGCGGCCGACCATCAGGCCGGCGACGAAGATCGAGATGATGACGAACAGCAGCATGCCGTAGAGGCCGGCGCCGACGCCGCCGACGATGATCTCGCCGAGCTGGATGTTGATCAGCGGGATCATGCCGCCGAGCGCGGTGAACGAGTCGTGCATGGCGTTGACGGCGCCGCAGGAGGCCGCGGTGGTAATCACCGCGAACAGCGCCGAGGCGACGATGCCGAAGCGGACCTCCTTGCCTTCCATGTTGCCGCCGGTGAGGCCAAGCGCGTTGAGCGCGGTCGTGCCGTTGGCTTCGGCCCAGTAGCAGACGATCACGCCGGCGATGAACAGCACGCCCATGACGGCGAGGATGGCCCAGCCCTGGCGCTGGTTGCCGACCATGCGGCCGAACACGTTGGTCAGTGAAGCGCCGATGGCGAAGATCGAGATGATTTGTACATAGTTCGACAGCGCGGTCGGGTTTTCGAACGGATGCGCAGCATTCGCATTGAAGAAGCCGCCGCCGTTGGTGCCGAGCATCTTCATCGCTACTTGGGAGGCTACCGGGCCGACCGCGATGGTCTGCTTGGCGCCTTCCAGCGTGGTCGCGTCGACATAGGCGCCGAGCGTCTGCGGCATACCCTGCCAGACCAGGAACAGCGCGTAGGGCACACAGATAGGGATGAGGATGTAAAGCGTGCAGCGGGTGATATCGACCCAGAAATTGCCGACAGTCTTGGCCGAGGCCCGCGCGAATCCGCGAATGAGCGCCACCGCGAGCACGATGCCGGTCGCCGCCGACAAGAAATTCTGATGCGTGAGGCCGAGCATCTGCGTGAGGTACGACATCGTGCCCTCGCCGCCGTAGTTCTGCCAGTTGGTATTGGTGATGAAGCTGATCGCCGTGTTGAAGGCGAGATCCGGCGCCACGGCCGTCTGTTCGGCCGGGTTGAACGGCAGCAACGCCTGCACGCGCATCAATATGTAGAGTATGAGAAAGCCGCCGACGTGAAACAGCAGCATGCCGACGACGTACATGAGCCAAGTTTGTTCACGTTTCTCATCGACGCCGCCGGCCCAATAGATTGCCGCCTCAACCGGCCGTAGCACCGGGGACAGGAACGTGCGCTCGCCGTTGAAGACGCGCGTCATATATGCGCCGAGCACCGGCGTTATCGCGACGATGATGGCGCAGTAAAGCAGGATTTGGATCCAGCCAATCGCAGTCATGGCACATCTCTCATTTGGCGCATGTTATTTCCCGGAAACCGATCCCTATCCCCGATCATATCCGGGACAGGCTTTTCGGAATCATGCAGGTCAGAACCGCTCGGGCCGCAGCAGAGCGTAGGTGAGGTAGAACAGCAGCCCCGCGGTCACGAGGCCGGCGAGTGAATAGTCGAAGATCATCGCAGCCCCCCTTTAGAGCCGATCGCAGGCGTAGCTGTAGCCAATCGCCAGCGCGAAGAAGATGGCCCCCATGGCCAGCATGATGAAGTCGAGCATGTACGGCCCCCTTTCAAATGATCCGGAGCGAGCTCGCAAATAAAGTGCAAACGATAAAGAAACGATGCGAATTGTCATTGCGCTACATCAAGAAGAAATAAAGATCGCGGCCGGCAGAGTCGCGGCCGTCGCCCGCCACCGCTCTTTATGACGCGTTTATGCAGCGGGCTTGATTTCCCAATCGAATTCCTATGCGCCGCCTCACACATTGCGCACACGGCGGCCGGACAGGCTTCCGCAAAAACAACAAAGAGAGATTTCGATGACTGCCTTTCTGATCGAAAACCTCAAGCTCATCATGCTCGCCTTGCTGATCGGCTCCATCATTGGTCTTTCGCACTTCAATGGCGCGAAGGCCAAGCCGGCGCACCGCAAGCGGCCTCGCGGTTACGGCCAGTCGGCACCGGCTCGCCTCTAGAGGAGTCGAAAATGTCGGTCATCGCACATAGAAAAAGCGCTGAGATTTCGGCTGCAGCTGGCCAAGCGGATCGCGCAGCAGTCGTCTCACCGGTGTCGGCAACCGTCAGCTTCCTGCGCAAGGCGATTAGGAGCGGCACAAGCCTGCTCACGCGCGTCGCGGAGGTCATTGCCGAAGCGCACCTGCACAGGGTGGCGATCGAGGCTGAGCTCTACCAAAAGCGCTACCGGCACTCGTCCAAGAACGACGACGATCTCCCGATCGTCGGTTGACCGGGCAATGAGCGGGGATTTGCCATGACAATCACTTTTCGTCACTGCGCTGAACCGCAAATCGCACGTCCGCCCGCATGGCGCGCGGCCTTCGGCAGAGTTCGGTCGCGCGCGGCCCGCCGGATCGTTGCGACGGCCAAGCAAATATACCCGGTAATTCTCGTGCTCGCGATTTTTGCGGCTCTTGTTGCCGCGACGATCGCGCTCCGGCTGGCGATCTGGCTCCCGCTCTACTTCCGCCACTAAACGCGTGGCCGGAAAGCAACCATCCACCTTGAAGGAGAAGTGTCATGAAACATGTCGAGCCTCCCTCCCCCGAACCGAGTTCGCGCATTCCGCTCTTCATGGTCGGAAAAGACAGCCGGGGGAATTGGGTCGTGCAAGACCAGCAAGGCATTTGTGGCGGACTTTTCGTCAATCGCGCCGAGGCCCTCCGCTTCGCAATGTTTGAAAATGGCAATCGACCGCAAGCGGTCATTATGGTTCCGGGGGTTCTCGAGCTCGATATGAGCCGCAAGCCTAGTCCGCAACATCGCCAGCCATCGAACGCCGGACAATTGCGGCAGGTGGCTTGAGGCATTCCGATGGTCAGCATCGGCCGGCACGTTTCAAAGCTCTTGGATTACACGCCCGCGCCGCCGATATCGTTCGATGCGGCGACGATCATGGCGCACCAGACTGAACTGCCGCCGCGGCCTGATCCCGGAATCCTCAATGAGGCAATCCCACTATTTTTCATCGGCCGCAACGAAGACGGGTTCTGGGTTGCGCGCGAATCTAACGGACGGACTGGCGGCATTTTCCTGCGCAAGCAGTCGGCCCTGCGGTTCGCCAAGAGAAGCGCCCAGCCAGGAGGATGCGCTTTAATGTTTCTATCCGAACGTTTCGAACTCAACGTCGCGAACCAAGGCAATCCACTCGTCGCTCACCTTGCCGCAGCACGGCGGATCGTGTCGCAACTTGCGCAGCGCATGGCCCCGTGGGCCGTCGCAATTGCGAAGCGCGCGCATCCGGCTGCTCTCCTGCTCGGACTCTTCGCCACCGCCTTCAGCGCGACGATCGTGCTGCGGCTTGCGGTCTGGCTCGCCGTCCTCGCCGTCAGGTCGGTTTTTTGAGGCAACGACGATGGTCTCCATCGGCCGCCACGTTTCAAAACTCTCGGGTTATGCGCCCGCCCTGCCGACACCGTTCGGCGACGACGGTGACATCGACGTTACGGCATTCGAACAATTCTGCGATCGCCAGATCCGCGCCGGTGCTACCGCACTGGTCGTCTGCGGAACCACCGGCGAAGCACCCACGCTACGGCCCACAGAACATTGCACGCTTATTCAAATCGCGGTTGCTATTGCGCGCGGCCGGGTGCCGGTCATCGCGGGCGCCGGATCGAATTCGACCGCTCACGCCATCGAATTGACCAGGGAGGCCGAGACTGCGGGGGCTGACGCTATCTTGTCCGTCGTGCCGTACTACAACAAGCCGACCCAAATTGGTTTGTATGAGCACTTTCGCGCCATCGCTCAGTCGAGCGGACTACCGATCATCCTCTATGATGTGCCGTCGCGAACCGCGTGCGGCCTGGCCGATGAAACGATTGCCCGGCTGGCCGAGATACCTAAAATCATCGGACTCAAGGACGCCACCGGCGATATGACCCGGCCGATGCGGCTGAGGCCGTTGCTCGGGCCGGAATTCAGACTTCTTACAGGCGACGACGCGACTGCGTTGGCCTTCATTGCGCAAGGCGGCAACGGCTGCATCTCCGTCACGTCCAATGTCGCGCCGGGCTTGTGCCGGAATATGTTTCTGGCCTGCCGGCAGGGGCAGATCACCAGTGCGCAGCGCTGGGCTGCTGCGGTCGCGAAATTGACCGCCGCGCTGTTCCGCGAGACCAGTCCGGCTCCGCTCAAATACGCGTTGAGCCTGCTTGGCCTCATGTCGCCCAAAGTTCGCTTGCCATTGGTTGAATTGACCGCCCAGACCAAGGGCGAGATCGCTTTGGCAATGCGACAGGTCTGCGAAGACTATGCCGACTACGCGATCGGTAACCTGTGCGAACCGGAACTTAGGCGCCATCTGGCAGCCGTTGGCTGACGCGAATCTTCGCTTTTTCCGCCCTTTATGACGCGTTTATGCAGCGGGCTTGATTTCCCAATCGAATTCCTATGGCACGGTACACACATAGGCGGCACGGAGGCTAAGCGAGCTTCCGCAACAATAATAAGGAGCGACTTCGATGACTGCCCTTGTGCTTGAAAACCTCGCCGCCCTGCCGGCCCGTGCGAAGGGCCTGCGGACGCTGTTGGCGCGTTTGGCGCGGGCAATCGATGCGCTGGTCAGCGCACGGGCCGCGCGTCAAGTTCCCGAATGCCAGATGCGACAAGTGCAAAGCGAGATCGATCGCCAGCTTGGTCTTATCCGCGCAGCAGTAAAACGGCAGGAAAAATAGAATAAATGCGCGCCGTCGACCAACGGTAATATCGGCTTCGGTCTGTCAGAATCCGCAATCTGCAATTTCAGCCGCTGACCGATTACGGCCAGCGGCTTTAAGCTGACCTTGGCTGCAACGTAGCTTGGCTCGTCAGCTTTTGTGGGCCAGCAGAGAACCGTTTTCGCCGAACACGTCGGCGACGAATTCATTTTCGGTGGAGCCGATTAAGGCCGCGATAGCGGGAGTTGATTGATCGCGTCAACAAGGGCCTCGACGAAGGGATTCAAACCCATAGCGCTGGCTTAAGCGAGCGCGTTCTTTTCGCTCCCCGCTTCGTCGACGGCAAATGCGAGGAGCGAGGAAAATCGGGGCTTCGATATCCCCCGCCTCTCCATGCAAAACAGCCCTACGCGCCGCTGGCGCATAGGGCTGTTTTGGCGGAGAGGGAGACGCCATAATACAACCCAAACAGCTGATATTTAAAGGTTTTCAGGTTCGCTATTTTTCGAGCCTACAGGTTACCCTACAAGTCTAGTCAAGCCGACAGAATGTGATCCAACTCGCTGTTTGCCTGAATGTTCGGCGAAAACAGCGACAACTTTGGCCTCATTATTTTTGATCTAAAGCCGGTGGTGGTGGGAGAGGCGGCACCATCTCCCGCATGAGCTTATCGATAGTCGCGTTTGAGACTGGCGCCGAGGGGAGGCGGCTATTTTCGGCGGCGTTCTCGCCGAAGTGGACGAGCTTGGGCACGAACAGCACGAGAGTGAGTAGTATCCATTGCGCGACTAGGAACGGGACAAGGGCCCGCACGAAGGGGCGGAACGGCGCCGGATTTTTCGCCACGCCGCGCACCATCATCAGCGCATAACCAAACGGTGGCAGCAGAAAGCTCGATTGCAAGGTAAGCAATACTAGCACCGCCACCCAGCGTGCATCAGCTACGCGGACCAGCAATGGCGGAATGACAATCGGTATGATGACGAAAATGATCTCGAAGGCGTCGAGTACGAACGCGCAAAGCCCAATCACGGCAAGGACGACTGCCGCTGCCGGGATGTCGCCGCCGGGTATCCCGGCGACCAAATTGTTTACCAACCGGTCAGTGCCTAGTAGTCGGAGCACCAGGGTGAAGGTTGTTGCCGCGATTAGCAGCGAGAATAGCGCACCAGTAATGGCGATTGCGTCGTGCAGGAGTTCGCGCAATATCTTGAAAGGTAGCTGTCCAGTGAGGAGACCAGCGCAGAGCAGTGTGAAGGCGCCAACCGCCGCCGCTTCAACGGCATAGAAATAACCAGTGGCGACGCCGCCGAGTAGAACCAGCAGTGCGGTCAGCGCGAACGCAGCAAGAACACCTTCCTGTCGCGTCAGAGGTTCGCGTTTACTGGCTATTGGCTGGCGGCGACCAGCAAGCCAGGCGAGCACAAGACACAACACAATGAAGATCAAGGCCGGCGCCAGCGCCGCATGGAACACGTCCTGCGTATTGATGACGCGGTCAGTGCGCCCGCTTTCCGTCACCGCATAAGTATGCGCGTTTAGCAGGGCGTCGCCAAGCAAAATGAGTACCAGCGAGGGCGGCACTAGCACGCCGAGCGTCGAGGCAACGGCAATGATAGCATCGCGTGTCGCCGCCGGCACGCCTTCCGCCGTTAACTTCGGCGATACCACGCGCGAGAGGCCAAGCACGCTAGCGCCAACTGAGCCGTTCATTGGCCCTAGCAGAGCGCCGAGCAGCATGCCGGAGACGAGCGGCGCTGATGCGTTCTTAGGCAGGACCGCGAGACTAGCTCGATAGAGCGCATTCGCCACAGGCAAGCGGCCGAGCAGCAGCCCCATCGTCACGTAAAGTGGCAATGCTTGTAGCAGGTCGTTCTCAAACAGATTGATTAGCCGGCCGGGCAGCGCCCACAACAGCAAGAATGGAAACGTACCGGTCGCAATGCCGAAGATCGCGCCAAATGTCGCAACAATGATAAGAACGAACGCGGCCGGCAAACCGGTGGAGATGATGCCAACGCCCACTAGCATCAGCATCAGCATCAGCATCGCGAACCCGGTCCATTCCATCAGACGTCATCCGTTGGCATCGGGCGAAAAATATCCACGAGTGCCTGCGCGATCATCGTGATAGCCATGAGCCACAAAGCGCACTTAATGATGAAATAACCGGGATCATCGGTCTCGGGAAACGCCTCCAATTCGCGCACGGACGGCACCACGAAAGCCTTGCTGGCGAAAAGCACGAAAAACATCCAAGGCAGCAGCGCGACGCCGGCTCCGAGCCGCTTCAGCAACGCGCGCGTCCGGACCGAGTAGTGTTGCGCCAGCGTATCGGCGGCCAAATGCGTACTAGCTCTCGTCGCGGCTGTGATGCTCACTGCGACTAACAAAGCAAAAGCAATCTGGCCAAGATCGTTTGCTTGGGTCGAATAGGCGTGAATTAGGTCGCGCAGCGGCCACTGTAGGAATAATAGCAAGTATAAGCGGCAGTGCCAACCATTGCGCTATCGAAATAATGGCCGCGATCACGCAATCGAGCCAATGCAGCCACCTCATGGCTGGCCCCTTTTTCCGGCCCAGAGCTTTATCGCCCCCGGACTAGTTATCGCCCAGCCCAGCTACAGTCGCAAGTTAGCAGTCGGATTGAACAGTCCATCAGCCTCGCATGTCAAATTGGGTTTAATATCTGTAAGGCTAATCAATTCGTCTAAGGGCGCCTGAAAAGCCATCACTGTGATATGCGGGACAGCTGCAGGCGCCCAATAGTAGAAATTTACGCGATGATTGAGGTATGTACGCGCGGCGTCGATACGGGATTTGTAGCGCTAGGCTACGTCAAGGTAGCCGTCCTGGGTGTGGTGCAAGGCATCACCGAATTGCTGCCAATTTCCTCGACAGCGCACATGCGTCTGGTTCCTGCGTTTCTCGGCTGGCCCGATCCCGGTTCGGCTTTCTCCGCCGCCATGCAGCTTGCGGCTCTCGCCGCGGTCGTAAGCTATTTCTGGAGCGACGTGCGGGACCTGACGATGAATTCGCTCCACGCAATTGCGCGCGGTCATTTTCAAGATCGACACTTGCGTTTTTCGGTGTGGATCGTCCTCGCCACAATCCAATCGGGATCGCCGGATTGCTGGCGTCGAAGCTTCTCAACACCTGTAGTTCGCCAGTGCGCAGTGTGACTGTCATCGGTTGGGCATGTGTAGCGATGGCACTTCTTCTAGCCATCGCGGAAATTTATGCTCGCCACCGACGAACAATCGATAAGGCTTCTTTCGTGGATGCGATGCTCGTAGGGCTCGCGCAGGTCGGCGCACTAATTCCAGGAGTATCTCTTTCAGGCTCAACCTTGACCGCGGCGCTTGCTCTCGGGTTCAAGAGATACGAAGCGGCACGTTTGTCCTTTCTTCTCGGGCTGCCTGCAATCGCCCTAGCCGGGCTCAAAGAGCTATGGGAGCTTTACAAAATTCACCTCGACGCGCACGCATGGGCTGTTCTTTTCGTTGGTCTGGTCGTTGGTTCTGTGTCAGCCTTCTTTGCGATCTGGGGATTGATGCGGGTGCTTGAGCGGTTCTCGACCTGGCCTTTCGTTGTCTATCGTTTCCTGCTCGGGATCATCATCCTCGCCGGTGTTGCGATGGGATCACTCTCGTGACGCTTGAAAGCAACCGAGCCAATGAAACACATTGTAGGTCTTAGCCTCATTGCCGCTCTGATGCTGATTATAATTGTTGCTATTGCCGTTTACGCAATTCACCCAATTTGAGCGCGCTATACAGACCGCCGACGAATTACCGTGTGCTGATAGCGGAGGTGGGAACGTCCGAATGAAAGTCGTCTAGCCACACCCATGCGTTCGGGTCCGCCTGCGATTGACGCTTGTAGTAGCGATACGGTGTTTTCGACCATAGCAGAATGTTGTCGGTCAGATTGTCGAGGATGAATTCTCCCCGATCAGTCTTGACGGTCAATATCGCATGCCCGTCGCCATTGGCTTCATGCACAATTGTCATCAGTAACGCCTGACGCGGCCAACCGGCCTGCATAAGCATCCGGCGCTTCAAAAGAGCGAAGCTGTGACAAGCCCCCGCACCGTCGTCAGGATAGCGCCACCATTGGATCATTCCGTAATGATCTATATCGGTTTCAGGCTTGATGTTGTGGTTAGCCCACAGGTTGACGCGATTGAGGTCATTCCAAGCTTTCTCGCTAAGAACGACATCGCGCGGCGTCAAAGGCTTAGTGTTGCATTCCGTTGCATATGTCTGGCAGAATTGCACCCACCCGATGGGAGGCAACTGTGTACGCGCACCGACGACAGCGTAAAGCTCCGCTGCGGTTGCTTCGCCAGCGTGGCCAGTGAGAAATGCGAGAACTATCGCTAGTGACAATACGGCACGGCAAGCCGCGAACGTGACACGCAACATGAATGGCCCCTGCCCGTTTTGTTGGGCCATTCATCGCAAAAACAATTTGCATCGCCGCTAAATCACAAAGTTCAATTTGAGGCGAACGCATCTAAAATGCTCATCAATATTGCTTAAAATTAGAGGCAATTTCCGATCCGCGTTGCCTTGCGCGACGTGCACTGCCCCGAAGCAATAGGCATGGTCGCCCGCGCATCGTCGCCTTGGCTCGTCATCCATCCATTTGAAATGGGATAGCCTCTATGCCTTTCCGAAGATCGCGCCGTAGTGATACGGCGGCAATTCGACTAGGGTTGCCTGCCGCCCCCTACCTACCTGGATGCCGCAAAACGAGGATACTCGCACGACGCCAGCTCGGGCGCGTGTCTTGTAGGACGAATTGTAGGCTCATGATCACCGCGCTTCACGAGAGCGGGCATCGGCAGCGTTTCTTGCTCGTGATTGGCTCCCAGCGTCTCCGCTACAACGAGGTGGCGGTCCCGAGAGGAGGGAAAGCCAAAGATTTCGATCCGCCGTCCGCAACGATTTTCCCCAATGAAAGTGGCCTTTCCTGCGTGTTTACCATGTCGCCAATCTTTGTCGCCAATCCCCTGTCGCCGATGCCTGCCGCCAGCTATATTCTGCCGCATGACAAGAGCAAAACACGGAAGCTACATTTTCCAGCGGCCCGGGTCGGAGAACTGGTACGTCAAACTTCGATCTCCCGCCGGTCGCGTAGAGAAGTCCCTACACACGCCCGACCGCCGAAAAGCTGAAGTGCTGGCCGGGCCATTGGTAACCGCGCACAAAGCTGCGCTGCTGGCCGCGCGGCCCCGCGTAGAGACGATGTGGACGCGCGAGTATGAGCCCGGCCTCCATACCGTCCTCGATGGCGAGCGGATTTACGCTACGGATCGGGAACTGCACTATCTAGACGAGGTGCCCGTCAGGATCGAGCCTAACGGCTTTTGGGGACGCCAGCTTATAGGCTCCCCGCAATCGGCGAAGAGCGAATTCGAAATGTTCGATGCGGCCTATGATGAGCGCCCGAATGTGCCGAAGAAGAACGGCGATGATGAACTTCTAGAGACCTACTTGGCGCACCGCAGCGTCGCTGGCTATTTTGAACGCGAAGCTCGCGCCGTGTGGTCGCTATTCAAGTCGCTGTGCAACAAGCCGTTGAAAGATTGCGACCGCGACGACGGCCGATTGCTCGTCAAGCACTTCATTGATCAAGGACTCAAGAGCGCCACCGTTAAGAAGAAAGTCGGTTGGCTAAATGCCGCCGTGCATTTGGCAATCGAGGAAGGCAAGTTGAAGTTCAACCCATTCTCCGGTGTTGTGCCTGACATGGATGACAGTGAACGGCGCTTACCGTTGAGCGACGCTGATATGAAGGCGATCAAGCTGAGCCGCGACAAGGAGAGCAAGCTGAATTTCAGCAACCTCGATAAGGCCGATCAACTGTTGGTCCGCCTGCTGGCGTCAACGGGAATGCGGCTTAGCGAGGCATTCGAGATTGACGGCGAAGAAAAAGAGCGCGGCGTGCGCTATGTCGTCGTCGGGCGAAAGACTGAGCAATCAATGCGCCGCGTCCCACTACCGGCCGCTGCACTGCCATTCCTGCCGAAGTCCATCAAGGGGCCGCTCTTTGATCGGACAAAGTACAAAGACCCTTCGGACGCGGCGTCGAAACGCCTCAATAAATTCCTTGATGACTGCGGCATCGCAGACCCGCGCAAGGTGGTTCATTCGTTACGGCACCGCGCGCAAGATCGGTTGCGGGCCGCTGGTTGCCCCGAAGATGTACGCTGGGCAATTCTAGGCCATGAAGAGGAAACGGTTGCGGCGGGCTACGGCGAGGGCTTCCCGGTGCCCATGCTCCGCAAGTGGATTGACAAGATCGGGTTCTAGCGGGCCGCACTGCGAAGGGGCGACATTGCTGCCGCCCCTTCTAAGGCTAGATGTTTCGCCTTGAGTGGCCGCGACAAGACTTGCCGCGACTGGACATGACTAGTACAGCCGAGCGGAAGTTTTGACTCCGCTTGCGGCAAACAGATTTGAGGAGTCGAATCGGCTGTGTTGTGGCAAGACGAATCCGGAGCTGGAACAGGAGGTTGCCATGCCCCTACTGGCCGCCGCCCCGGTGACCGTTTTGCCCGAACAGCGCGAAGCGCTGGAACGGCTGGTGCGAACCCATTCGACGCCGCTCCATAAAGAAGTCTTAGGACGGAGTCTAAGAGAAGAGGACATGCAGTGTCAGTGCCCAGTTTGTGATGGCTTGGCAAGGGACCGCACTCCTCCCGGATTTCGTGGAATCGTTGTTAGCTGCGCCACATACGGAAATTATGATATCGCCGACGAGTACTTAGACAAGCTCCGAGCGTTAGAGCCGGCCGCTCGACGTGAAGTCCTCCGGAAGGCAATACAGCTTGCCAAAGACGCGATCATTTCAAACTGCGTCATCAATCTGTCGCCCGACAAGCCTCGCGTGTTCGCCGAAGCGTATCGCGTATTGAAGCCGGGTGGACGCTTGGCAATTTCCGATATTGTCGCGTTCGCCGAGTTGCCCGAGGACATTCGGCGGGACATGGCGCTTTATATTGGCTGCATGGCCGGCGCCTCCTTGGTTTCCGAAGTCACGGCGATGTTGCGTTCGACCGGATTTGCGCGGGTGCGCGTTGCCCCCAAGGACGAGAGTAAGTCATTCATTCGAGACTGGGCGCCTGAGACGCCCGTCACGGACTATGTCGTTTCCGCAGCCATCGAGGCTGTCAAACCAGCAACCTAACCCAGCGCTCAAGCCGACGTGCCGCCGCGCACTGCGCAACTACGCGATGCTGGATAGCCGACCGTGAACAACGGGGTAGGCGATTGAACACGGTTCCATTTTTTTGCGGTTTGGCGCGGAACGCCCTTGGGCGAGCAGACTATCGGACGATTCACAAGGATAGGGTATTCGATCATTGCGTCGAGGATCGCATCGTTCGACACATCTTCATTCACGAGGCCCAACTCCCCAGCAGGCGACTTTGTCTCGAGAAGCGCGGTACGCGGCGTGAGGCCCGCGGCTGCGAAGAGACCTAGCAGCGGGGGTTTCGTCCATCCCGTCTTCAGATACTCGATGACAGTCGGCCTGTAGCCTGCGGCTTCGATGATGGCGAGAACATTGCGCGACGTGCCGCAGTCGGGATTGTGGTGGATGACGACGTCCACTCAACCGCCCGCCTTCCCGCTGGCGACACGCTGCCGCGTGGCACCTGCTTCATACCAGCCGCGGGTGCTGTTTACGATCTTCACCACGGAAAGCATGACCGGAACCTCGATCAGAACGCCGACCACGGTCGCAAGCGCTGCACCCGAGTTGAAGCCGAAGAGGCTGATCGCGGCTGCGACGGCCAGTTCGAAGAAGTTGCTGGCGCCGATCAGCGCAGATGGCGCGGCAACGCAATGCGCCTCCCCGGCTGCGCGATTCAGGATGTAGGCAAGTCCTGCGTTGAAATAGACCTGAATCAGGATCGGTACGGCCAGGATTGCGATAATCAGCGGCTGGGCGAGAATCTGCTCGCCTTGGAAGCCGAACAAAAGAACCAGCGTCGCAAGCAGCGCCACCAATGATACCGGCTGCAGGGTGGCCAAAAGTCGCGTCAGCGCTTGGCTCCCGCCGCTGGCGATCACGCCTCGTCGAACAATCTGCGCGATGATGACCGGCACCACGATGTACAGGACGACCGAGAGCAGCAATGTCTCCCATGGCACAGTGATCGCAGAAAGACCGAGCAGAAGTCCAACGATCGGCGCGAAGGCGAACACCATGATCACGTCGTTGAGGGCAACTTGGCTCAGCGTGAAATGCGGCTCGCCATCGGAGAGGTTGCTCCAGACGAAGACCATCGCCGTGCAAGGCGCAGCCGCAAGCAAGATGAGGCCGGCGATGTAGCTGCTGATCTGGTCCGCCGGTAGATAGGGCTTGAACAGCCAACCGATGAAAAGCCAGCCAAGGAACGCCATGGAGAACGGCTTCACGGCCCAGTTGATGAATAGCGTGACGCCAATACCCCGCCAATGCTCCTTGACCTGCGCAAGGGCAGCGAAATCGATCTTCACCAACATGGGAATGATCATCAGCCAGATCAGAACTGCCACCGGCATGTTGACCTTGGCGATCTCAGCCGAACCGATGACGTGGAATACCGTAGGAAAGAAGTGCCCGAGCGCGATTCCGACCACGATGCAGAGAGCAACCCAAATGGTGAGGTAACGTTCGAAAGTCGACATGGTTAGACTCGCTTGTTTGGACTGGCTCTGCGTGAGGAGCGTCGCGATAATGGCGCGGCCGCACCGCTCATTCGGCTGCGGTTGCCGGCGACCCGGCATCCTTGGTCTTGCCGATGGCGTCGAGCTGCTTTTGCAGGCTCAGGTGATCAAGCTTTTTCAGCGGCAGGCTGACAAAGATATTGATGCGGTTAGCCAGCATCCGCATTGTGTCGGCAAAGGCAAAGCCGATTTCGGCATCGGTTCCCTCTGCCGCCGCCGGATCGGGAACGCCCCAATGCGCCGTCATCGGCTGACCCGGCCAGTACGGGCAGGCCTCGCCGGCAGCGTTGTCGCAAACGGTGAACACGAAATCGAGTTTTGGCGAATCCGGTTGCGAGAACTCAAGCCAGCTTTTAGAACGCGCGCCGCTCACGTCGTAATGTAGCTTCCGTAGCAGCGCGAGTGTGTTCGGATGCACCTTGCCCTTTGGATGGCTACCGGCCGAGAAGGCGCGGAAGTTTCCTTGTCCTGCTCGATTGAGGATCGCCTCGGCCATGATCGAACGGGCCGAGTTTCCCGTGCAGAGAAACAGGACGTTGTAGACTTTCTTTTCGCCGGCATCGCTCATGGTCGGTTCCTCCGCTTTTTGCCCTTCCCGGCCGGGAGGCAGCAGCCCGCCTCGGAGATCGCATCCTGCAGATCGCACAGTTCCGGGTGACCGTGGCAGCAGTCGGTTACAAGAAAGCCGATCAGGGTGCGGATGCCTTCTACATCGGCGCGGTAGATGATCGAGCGGCCGTCGCGAGCGCCACGGATGAGGCCTGACCGGGCAAGAATGCTCAGATGCGACGACAACGTGTTGTGCGGACATCCAATTTTGTCCGCGATGGCGCCGGCCGACAGGCCCTTGGGTTCGGTGCCCATCAGCAGACGAAAAATCGCAAGTCGCGTCTGCTGGCCAAGCGCCGCCAATGCCGCCAGCGCATGCGGGGCCGACATGGAGTTCCCTGTCAGCGTCGGGCCGATATGGCCGACCACGGCCAGATTTCCCTTGTGCATCAAAGTCACCCCCGATTCTTTCGATTTTAACGTCCGACGTGAGGTGACAAAACAGCAATCCCGTATTACCGTTCTGTCCAGATTTCTCGACATATTGTCACTTAGACGTATTACGCCCGTGTGACAATCGAGAATTCTCGCAGCTACGCCGCTAGGTCCGGCCCATTCACGATCCGAAAACAATTCGGACGCCGGAACCGAAACACAAGGGAGGACGTCCATGAAGCGATGCAACGCTATGGTTGATGCTGGCCGGCGCAAGTTTCTGGCCGGCGCCGGCTTCGCTGCTGCAGGTGCAGCTGCGGCAACTGTCCTGACAACACCGGCCAAGGCCGCGCCGCCCGCCGCTCGGGTCGATTATCCGTCGAACCGGCTCGCCAATGTCGGCGATCTGAAAGTCGACGAGCCTCTGCAGGTCGCCTATCCGGATGCCGACGCTCCGGGCGTCCTGCTCAAGTTCGGCAAGCGCGTCGCGACCGGCGTCGGTCCCGATGGCGACATCGTCGGCTTCACGACCGTCTGTCCGCATAAGGGCTTCCCGCTCGCCTTACAACAAATCCGACCGCACCCTGAACTGTCCCGGCCACTACTCCCGCTTCGACTGCGAGGCCGGCGGCCAGCAGACGTGGGGTCACGCAACGCAAAACCTCCCGCAGTACGTACTGCGCGTCGACGCCAAAGGCGACATCTACGCCGAAGGCGTCGACGAGCTTTTGTACGGGCGGCTGTCCAACGTTCTCTGAGGGAGGAAACAATGGCTTACAAGCGACAAATCGACCGGCTTCCGATCGTCCCCAAGGATGCAAAGGAATTCAACGTCGTCTGCCACTACTGCATCGTCGGCTGCGGCTACCATGCCTACACGTGGCCCACCAACAAGCAGGGCGGCACCGCGCCGGATCAGAACGCATTCGGCGTCGATCTCGGCAAGCAGCAGAGCGCCGAAACGCCAAACTGGTACGCGCCATCGATGTACAACATCGTGAAGCAGAACGGCGAGGACGTGCACATCGTCATCAAGCCCGACGACAAATGCGTGGTGAATTCGGGTCTCGGCTCGGTGCGCGGCGCCCGCATCGCCGAGATGAGCTATTCGCGCCAGCGCAATACGCAGCTTCAGCGTCTCACGGATCCCATGGTCTGGCGCTACGGGCAGATGCAGCCGACCAGCTGGGACGACGCGCTCGATCTCGTCGCCCGCGTGACCGTCGGCGTCATCAATGACATGGGCGAGGACGGTCTGTTCGTCTCCGCCTATCGACCACGGCGGCGCCGGCGGCGGCTACGAGAATACTTGGGGCACCGGCAAGCTCTATTTCGGCGCCATGAAGGTCAAGAACATCCGCATCCACAATCGCCCGGCCTACAACTCCGAGGTCCATGCCACGCGCGACATGGGCGTGGGCGAGCTCAACAACTGTTACGAGGATGCCGAACTTGCCGACACCATCGTTGCCGTCGGCACCAATGCGCTGGAGACCCAGACCAATTATTTCCTCAATCATTGGGTGCCGAATCTGCGCGGCACCTCGGTGGACAAGAAGAAGGCCGAGTTCGGCTCTGAGCCGGTCGAGCAAGGCCGCATCGTCATCGTCGATCCGCGCCGCACCGTGACGGTCAACGCCTGCGAGGTGGAGGCCGGCAAGGATCGCGTGATGCATCTCGCCATCAATTCCGGTACCGATCTGGCGCTGTTCAACGCTTGGCTCACCTACATCGCCGAAAAGGGCTGGACCGATAAGGCGTTCATCTCTGCTTCGACCAAGGACTTCGACAAGGCGGTCGCCGGCAACAAGACGAGCCTCGAAGAGGCGGCGCGCCTCACCGGCCTCACTGTCGACCAAATACGGCAATCCGCCGAATGGATCGCCCAGCCCAAGCAGGGCGGCGCCCGCCGGCGCACGATGTTTGCCTACGAGAAGGGACTGATCTGGGGCAACGACAACTACCGCACCAACGGCGCGCTGGTGAACGTCGCGCTGGCGACCGGCAATGTCGGTCGACCCGGCGGCGGCTGCGTCCGCATGGGCGGCCATCAGGAAGGCTATTCGCGGCCCGATTATCCGGGGCCGCGGCCAGCGCCCTATATCGACAAGCTGCTATCTGGAACGGCAAGGGCGGCGTGCACCACATCTGGGGCTGCGACCACTACAAGACCACGCTCAACGCCTTCAAGTTCAAGCAGGCCTACAAGAAGCGCACCGACCTCGTGAAGGACGCCATGTCGGCGGTGCCCTACGGCGACCGCGACGCGATGGTGAAGGCCATCATGGCCGCGATCAAGCAAGGCGGCCTGTTCGCGGTCGATGTCGATATCGTGCCGACCAAGATCGGCGAGGCCTGCCACGTCTGGCTGCCGGCGGCGACCTCGGGCGAGGCCAATCTGACCTCGATGAACGGCGAGCGGCGCATGCGGCTTACCGAGCGCTACATGGACCCGCCCGGGCAGGCCATGGCCGACTGCCTGATCGCGGCGCGCATCGCCAACCACATGGAGCGCGTGCTGCGCGAGCAGGGCAAGGCCAAGGAGGCCGACAAGTTCAAGGGCTTCGACTGGAAGACCGAGGAAGATGCCTTCATGGACGGCTATCACGGCCATGAGAAGGGCGGGCAGTTCGTCACCTATGAGCGGCTGCGGGCAATGGGCACCAATGGCGTCCAAGAACCGGCGACCGACTTCAAGGACGGCAAAATCATCGGCACCAAGCGCCTGTTCGCCGACGGCAAGTTCAACACCAAGGACGGCAAGGCCACATTCATGGAGACCAAATGGCGGGGCCTTGAGGCGCCCGGCAAGCAGGCGGAGAAGGACAAGTGGCCGTTCCTGATCAACAACGGCCGCAGCAACGTCATCTGGCAGAACGCCTATCTCGATCAGGACAACGAGTTCGTCATGGACCGCATGCCCTATCCGCTCATTCAGTTGAACCCGGCGGACATGACCGAGCTCAAACTCAAGCAGGGCGATCTCGTTGAAATCTACAACGAGAATGGCTCGACGCAGGCGATGGCCTATCCGACGACAACCGCCAAGCGCAAACAGGCCTTCATGCTGTTTGCCAATCCGAACGGCGTGCAAGGCAATGTCGTTTCGCCGGGAGTCAATGAACTGATCATCCCGAACTACAAACAGACTTGGGGTGCAATTCGTAAGCTTGCCGACGCGCCGGCGGGCGTGGAGCACTTGAGCTTCAAGTCGCTGGATTACACGGCCGGATAGCGCCTGATGGACTCATCACCGCCCCGGGGAGAGTCGTTCCCCGGGGTTTCGCTTTTCAGTTCGGCTCCGTTTCAGCCTGCCAGCCACCGCGCGAGATCGTCCGCCTTCGGCATGCTGCCGGCATGCACCACCTTGCCGTCGATGACGATGCCCGGCGTCGATGCGACGCCGTAGCCGGCGATCGCTGCATAGTCGGTGACCGTCTCGATCTTGACCGGGACGCCGAGCTTGTCGGCGGCGCTCTGCACCAGCGCAGCCGTCGTGGCCGTCGTCGTGCAGCTTTTGCAGGCAGGGCCCAGCACTTTCACGTCTCTCATGGATCTGCTCCGTTGGATTTATGAAAATAGCGCGTTGAACAGGAAACCGACGGCCAGAATGCCGCTTGCGACGACGCCGACGAACACGGCGATCAGCCGGATCGACAGCACCTTGCGCAGAATGATCATCTCCGGCAGCGAGAGTGCGATCACCGACATCATGAATGCCAGCACGGTGCCGAGTGCGGCGCCCTTGTCGAGGAGCGCCTCGACCACGGGGATGATTCCGGCAGCATTCGAATACATCGGAATGCCGATCAGGACCGCGCTCGGCACAGACCACCACGCGTCATGCCCCATGAGCGAGGCCAACAGGCTTGCCGGCACGTAGCCATGGATGAAGGCGCCGACGGCGATCCCGGCAATCATCCACGGCCAGACCTTGCCGACGATGTCGCGCACGGAGTCGATCCCCGCCTTGATCCGGTCGACAGCCGAGAGATTGGTTGACGGCACCGTGGCGGCCGTGGCGCGGATGTCGCGCACCCATTGTTCGAGCCAGTGTTCTAGGTGCAGCCGGCCGATGACCCAGCCCGAGACGATGGCGACGGCAAGACCGAAACCTAGATAGGTGAGCGCAACCTTCCACCCGACCAGCCCGAACAGAAGGCCGAGCGCCACCTCATTCACCATCGGTGCGGAGATCAGGAATGAGAATGTCACGCCGAGCGGTACGCCTGCGCTTACGAACCCGATGAACAATGGCACGGCCGAGCAGGAGCAGAAGGGGGTGCCGATACCGAGCGCGGCAGCCAACACGTTGCCGACGCCTTCGCGTTTCCCGACCAGCAGTGCACGCGTCTTTTCCGCTGAGAAGAAGCTGCGAATGACACCCATGGCGAACACCACCAAAGTGAGCAGCAGCAGCACCTTCGGCATATCGTAGGCAAAGAAGCTGATCGCCTCGCCGAGCTGGCTGTCCGGCTTGACCGGCAGCATGGCGATGACCCAGTCCGCGAACGGCTGCAATTGGCTGTAGAGGACGCCCCACAGGATCAGCGCGGCAATAGTCCAGCCGATCCATTTTACGGTTGCGGCATCGGTGCGTGCCGTACGTTCGCCGATGGAATGGATTGTCATGCGGCATACCTTTCCCGGTCTGGCGGCAGCGCCAGCGCCGCGTCGACAAGCGCGACGACCTCGCGCGGCAAATTCGGCGCGCGGCGGTAACGCACCCACTGCGCATCGCGCCGGTCGGTGACGAGGCCCGCGGATTTGAGCGCCGCCATGTGGCGCGACATGCGCGACTGGGTGGCGCCGAGCGCCCGCATCAATTCGCAGACGCAGTGCTCATGGCCGTCCCAAACCAGTCGCAGCGCTTCGAGCCGCGTCGGTTCGGCAAGGGCCGATAAAATCGTGAATGGCATCATGAGCTTAAGCCTAATATATGCTAATGCGCATTAGCGCATATAACACGCACGTAACCGTTTGGCAACTGCATGGAAGGCATCATTGCATTCAGTGAATTCTCGGCCGTTTCTGGCTTACAGAGACCGACAGCCTCGAACGCATATGCGATGCTCTATTGTGGAACGGCGTAACACTCCCGCACCTAAGGCGCTCCATCAAGTTCGCTTCGTGCGACGCCCGATCCAGACGAAAATCGGAACAGCGGCGAGTTGGGTGACGACGCAGAAAGCGATGACAGCCGGCAGTGAGACATCGTACAGAATCCCGATTGCTGCACTGCCAATAAACCAGAAAATGCCGTATCCGGCCGTGAAGATTCCGAATGCGGACGCGCGGCGATCGGGCGGCGCCATCGGCGTCACGGCCGCCGGAATAATCGATTCGTGCACCCCCATCCCAAGTCCCCAAATCGCCGCGCCAATGAGCGCCGGCCAAAAGCCGCCAAGGAACATCAGCGGCGCAAACAGCGCGGACACCAGTGTCAGAACGACCAACACGGCAAATCCAAACCGATCGAAAAGCCGCCCCAAGACCAAAGACCCCATGCCACTTACAGCCATGGCAATTGAATAGAAGATTGCGACCCAGTCGCCGGTGACCGTTCCGCTGCGTTGGAAATGAAACGCAATAAGCGGGTAGTCAGCATAGCCCGCCGCGACGAGCGCGGCTCCGATTCCCCGCCGCTGCGCGCAACAGCCCGGCGATCAACCGGCGACCCCGTACGTCGCTGCGCCGGCGACCGCCGACATCGTCATCGGCCCGAATCGCCCGAGCTCCATCGATCGCCCCCAACCACGCGTCATTGCGGCTGAAATCGGCAACGACATGAGCCGATTTGCTACCGCAGCGCATCTCATCTCCTGGGCCGGCCTATGCCCCAAAAATGACGAGAGTGCCGGCAAACGGCGCTCTACCCGCATGCATCTCGTCGCCAGACTTCAGAACCTCGGCTATGCCGTCCAGATCACGCCCCTGGCGACATAACCGCCTTTCTGTTTCTTGTCTGGTGGTCAGCAGCTCGACGGTGGTGCGAAAGGGTATTCTTGTTCTAGAAAATAATCAAAAAAATGAGGCGTATTCGACTGTTTGCGAGATATATGCGAGAGAGTTCAAGGGATGGAAAAACGTGGCCTTCTTTGCTTGCTCCCATGATTATTGGTCGAACCTCAGCCATCCCCTCATTTTTTGAAATAAAAGAATCCTCATGAGGACCAATTCTTTACGAAAAAAATCGGGGTTGGACATTTTTTGAAGCTTGCACTGATTGCAGTATTGAATTGAGCAGGCGAACCCCCAGAGTTTCGCCCATCGAGGGGGATGGCAGTGTGCGCATTGGCGATCGCAGGCATGTACTGGATGATCTACCGCACCCGGTATGGCATCACGCTGCGGGCGATGGCGGACGATCGCGACTGCGCGACGGCGCAGGGCATTCGGCCCGGTCGCATGTTCCCGATAGCTTTCGCTCTTGCGATGGCGCTGGCGGGGCTGACGGGCGCTCTCGTGACCCCAATCCTAACACTGGAGCCTAACCTCGGCGAGGGTCAACTCCTCAAGGCCTTCATCGTCGTGATCCTGGGGGGGCTCGGCAGCGTCGGCGGCGCTACGATAGCGGCGTTTCTGGTCGCCATGCTCGAGGCCTATTCCAGCGTCTATCTTGGGGGATCGCGCGGCGCGTTGGTGCTGTTCCTCGTGGTCCTTCTGATCCTGCTCGTCAGGCCCGCGGGCCTGCTCGGCCGCGAGACCCGAAGGGCCTGAGCGAATGACGCCGAAACGTGTCCGCGATTTCGAACTCGATACCTGCGGTCTGATCGTGTTGGCCCCGCTCCTCGCGGCGCCGTTCACGACTACAAACCCGCTCTATTTTTCCCTCACCAATCAAATCGTCGTCGGCATCGTCGCGTCGCTGGCGGTCTACATCATGCTTCGCATAAATCTGTTGTCGTTTACCGTGCCGACATTCATGGCCGTGGGCGGGTACACGGCTGCGATCATATCGACCCATGGAGCGACGAACCTGCTGTTCCTGCTTGCCGGGGCTTTTGTGATGCCGGTCCTTATTGCGATCCCGCTCGGCGTGCTGGTTCTTCGCCTGAAGGGGGTCTACTTCATCTTCTTCACGTTCATCCTGAACGAAGTGGCCCAGGTGGTGATCTTCGAGACGCCGAGCCTGACGGGTGGCTCCAACGGCATCGCCGGGATCCCGCCTGTGACGTTCTTGGCGATCGCGCTCGACCAGCAGAATTATCTTGTTCTTGTCACTGTGATCACGGGTATCATCGCCGCCGCTGCAACGCTTGCGGTGACCCAGCGGTTCCGTGCGGAATTCGCTGCGATCGACGAGAACGAGACCCTTGCCGAGAGCCTCGGGGTCGCTGTCTGGAAGTATCGTACCGTCGGCTTCGTCGCTTCTGCCGGTGTCGCCGGCCTTGGCGGCTTCGCCGTCGTCAACCAGTTGTCGACGGCCCATCCGAGCGAGTTCACTTCATTCTCGGCTATCAACTATGTTGCCTATGCCTTCGTTGGCGGGAAAGGCACGATGTTGGGCTCGGTGGTGGGCGCGACCCTGCTGATCCTGATGTCGAACTACTTCAGCAGCCAGGGCGCCTATGCGTCGGCCCTCTTCGGCTTGCTGCTGATGTCGGTCGTCATGGTCGCCCCGGGTGGGATCGTCGGCGAAATGCGCAGGCTTATGGAAAAGCGTTCTCGGGCCCAGCGGGGGCACAGGAAATGAACGACCGCAGTTCAAACACAATCGGTCGCGCCCCGCCTTCCTCGATGAAACTGCGCGTCGAGAACTTGACGAAACGCTTCGGTGGCCTGCTGGTCTTCGATGGCATCAGCTTCGAAGTCGAGCCTGGCAGCGTCGTCGGCGTGATCGGACCCAACGGCGCGGGTAAAACGACCCTGATAAACGTGATCTGTGGCATGCTTCCGCCATCTGGCGGCAAGGTGTGGCTGGGCGAGAACAGAATTTCCGGCAAGCCGTTCCATATCATTAGCCGGATGGGGCTGCTGCGCAGCTTTCAGCAGACTAACACGTTTCGCGCCGCATCGGTCGAAGAAAACCTGCACCGCGCGCATCTCTTCAGCCGAGAACGGCCGGGACGTCAGGTCAACCTCGATGTCTTACTAGGGGAATTCGGTCTCGACCGGCACCTGAACGATCGCAGCAACTCGCTGCCCTACGGCCTTCAGAAAATGCTCGGCTTGCTGATGGCGCTAGCGCCGAAGCCAAAGTTCCTGCTGCTCGACGAACCGGCCGCGGGGCTCGAGCGCAAGGAAAGGACTCGCGTTGACCGCTTTGTGCAACATGCTCGCGATACGCTCGGCTGCGGAACTGTGATCGTCGAACACGACATGGATCTTGTCCGCCGGCTTTGCCCGCACATCCTTGTTCTCGAGGCCGGCCGGCTTCTGGCCGAGGGGCGCCTGACGATGTTCTATCGCGGCCGGAGGTCATGGACGCTTATCTCGGCGCCGACGCGGAATGAACATGTTGAAGATCGAGAAGCTTAGCGTCCGCTACGGGGGGATCCTGGCCCTCAACGAGGTCGACGTCGAGGTCAACCAGGGAGACGCCGTGCTGCTTGTGGGTTCGAATGGCGCCGGGAAATCCAGCTTGATCAACACGATCATCGGCCTGGTTGCGAATGCGGGAGGGCGGATCGTCTTCGATGGCAAAGACCTTTCCGGCATCCCTTGCGCATCGCGTGCGCGCCTCGGGATCGGTTATTCTCCTGAAGGCCGCCGGGTCTTCAACTCCCTTACCGTGACCGAGAATATCCTATCGGGATCGGTCAGCATTCCGGTGGCGGAAGCGCGCAAGAACCTTGACTGGCTATTCCAGACGTTCCCGCTTTTAGAGGAAAGGGGCAACCAGCCGGCAAATCAGTTAAGCGGCGGCGAGCAGCAGATCGTCGCCATCGCCAGGGCGGCGGTCACCATGCCGAAGCTTCTTCTGCTCGACGAGCCGTTTCTTGGACTGGCGCCGGTCTGGATCGGTCGCGTCAGTCAAGCGATCCGCGAGTTAGTAGGACGAGGTACGACCATCCTCATGACGGAACAGATGGCTCGCCCGGCGCTCAAGTTGGTGGATCGCGCCTACGTCATGCGCGGCGGCGAGGTCCGGCGCACCGGGACCGTAGCCGAAATCCGAGACGAGGCGCTGACCGAGGAATACCTCTGAGCTGGAGCCGTCTCCGGCGGGAGGCGGCAATCGGCCAAGGCTCATTCGCCCATCGGCGGATCCTTCGGCGGAAGGGCGGGCCGTTGGCTGCGGGCGGTTCCCGATAGATGATGTCTACCGAATGATGGCGGGAGACCTGCGTGAAAATCGGATTCATCGGTCTGGGTTTGATGGGCCGCGGCATTGCGGCGAATTTGCAGAAAGCGGGCCATGAGCTGACGGTTCACGATCTGCGCTGCGAGTCCGCCGCGCCCCTGCTTGAAAGGGGCGCTTCCTGGGCCGATACGCCGAAAGCCCTCGCTGAGGCGTCGGAGGTTATCTTCACCTCACTGCCGAAGCCCGTTGATGTCGAGGCGGTGACCGGCGGCGAGACCGGGCTTGGTGCGGGGTTGCGACCCGGGACGGCTTGGTTCGACCTGTCGACCAACGCCGTGGACGCGGTGCGCCACCTCCATGCGCGGTTGGCCCGGCAAGGGGCGCATTTCCTGGACGCGCCGGTGTCCGGAGGGCCCGCTGGCGCGGCGACCGGCAAGCTCGCGATCTGGGTCGGCGGCGAACGGGCGGTCTTCGACCGGTTCAAACCGACGCTGGACGCCATGGCCGATCAAGCGCGCTATGTCGGCGACATCGGCGCGGGCTCCATAGCCAAGCTGGTGCATAACCTCGCCGGTGCGGCGATGACTCAGGTGTTGGGCGAATGCATGACCATCGGGGTGA